>NZ_ATVB01000004.1 GCF_000420505.1 Alloscardovia omnicolens DSM 21503
CAACAAAACTGGCATAACAGGTGCATGAATCAGTTAAGCAGAATACGTGAGAGAAGAGACCTTCAAATTTAACGCAGCGTGCAGCCAGATTATGCATAACAGCTACAAGCCACGCATATGCAACCACTAAACCCCACTAAAATCGAAGAACAAGAAATATACGACATAAGTTGATTTTGCGCGGTTTTGTGTATTACTCTTAAAGACATGGCATCGCACATTTCTGGATCTCAATCATCGCTGAGAGAGGCAAATAAAGCTCTTTTAAGCAATGCTATTACTAAATATGGTGCGATGACGCAGATAGAACTAGCAGAAAATACAGGATTATCCACAGCAACGGTTTCTGTTTTAGTGCGTCAGCTCGTTGACGAAGGTCGGTTTACCACCACAGATACTGTACGCAGTGGCCGTCGAGCAACCTTAGTATCTATTGCCCGCAAAATGGGTATTGGTGTGGGTGTTGCTATTGAACGCCATAACTTATCTATTTGTATTACAGATTTTTCTTTGACTATACTAGGCACTCATTCTATGCCCTTGCCTTTTGGACATAAACCCGATTCCATACTTATTCAAGCCTCTCGTCTTATTCATGAAACACTTGATTCTCTCGGTGCCAGTGTAGAGGAAATTGCTGCCATTATGGTGGCTGTAGCCTCCCCTATTGATTGGAAGCATCAGCAGATAGGCGTGCTCGGTATTTTGCCGGACTGGGATGATGTGGATATTGTTGCGCATTTTAAAAATTCTTTCCATTGCGCTGTTTTTATTGATAATGATGCTAATGCTGCTGCTATTGCTGAACATAAGCAGGGTGCTGCAATCACTATGTCTAACTTCCTTTACGTTCATGCCGGAGATGGTGTGGGCTCAGCTATGTTTATTAACAACGATATTTACCGCGGATCTATGGGATTAGCTGGAGAAATTGGACACGTGCAGGTTGATCCTTTTGGAGATATTTGCGTTTGTGGAAATAGAGGTTGTCTCGATACGATTGTGAGCGAGCAACGTCTCACTCAGGTATTGAATTTTACTCATGGATCCATTACTTTAGACGATCTTATTCAAGGTGCACTCAATGCAGATGCCGGTTGCCGTCGTGTTATTTCTGACGCAGCCGTGCGCATCGGAACTGTTGTAGCTCAAACCTGTATTTCTATGGACCCTCAATCTATTGTTATTGGCGGTTCCCTCACTAAAGCGCACGAGATTTTCTTAGAACCTCTTCAACAGTCTGTTCAGCGCTTGCTTTTTCCTGATGCTGTGGAACCTATTCGCATTATTCCTTCCGATAATCCAGAAGGCAATGTTGTTTTAGGCGCAGCTTTATCCAGTATTGAACTTGCTTCTTCACTGAATAAAGTGAGCAATTAAGAGCACAAAGAGGAGCTGATATACTTGGTTGTTATTGATAAAAACGTTGAGGACATAGGTGACTTCACACATGAGTGCAATTGAACAAAAAACAGTGCTTGAGTTAAGTCATATTAATCTCAGCTTTGACTATATTGAAGCGCTGAACGATGTAAACTTAACGCTTAAAGCTCACGAAGTTGTAGCTCTAGTAGGAGATAATGGCGCTGGTAAATCCACTCTTCTTAAAGTTATTGCTGGACTGTATCACCCAGACAACGGTTATATTTCTGTAAATGGCGAAAAAGTCAATCTCTCTAGTGTGCGAGCAGCCAATGATTTAGGTATTGCATCGATTTTCCAAGATATCAATATGTGTATGAACTTAGATGTTGCTGCCAATATCTTCTTAGGTCAAGAAATAGCAAATCAAGTGGGTAACCGCAATGACGAGAATATGCATATTCAGGCGCGTCAAATTTTATCGCAGTTATCGTCTCCTTTAAGCGCTTTCCGTTCTTTAGAAGGCTTATCTACTGGCGAGAAGCAAACTGTTGCTATAGCGCGCGCCATGCTTCACGATCCTTCTATAGTTTTGATGGATGAGCCAACTGCTTCTCTGTCAGTTATTCAAACTGCTCAAGTTTTGTCGTATATCAAGGACTTACGTTCACGCGGTAAAGCAATTTTGCTTGTCTGCCATAATCTTCCCGATATTTTTGCTGTAGCAGATCGTATTGCTGTTATGCGTCACGGTCGGCTCGTTTCTGTTCACCGTACTGTAGAAACATCGTATGAGCAGATTATTGCTGAAATTGCGGGTGCACGTACTATTAACGAAGAGTTTGTGAATACAGAAGATCATCCTGAAGATCACAAACTGATTGATCGCTACAACTAAAAAGGATAATAATGACTTTAGCAATAATGATTGGCAGCGCTGTTCTCGGCCTTGTTTTAGGCATACTGTTTGGCGCTTTTCCGCTGCGTACCACAGAAATGACACGTAAGCAGGAAAGTTATGGTTCTGCTTTAGGCGTTGTATGTTTAGGTTTAGTTTTGATTTTGATTTTCCTCAACCAAAACGCTGCCTCATGGATTTTTATTGGAACAGTTATTGCTGGTTTTACGATTGCAAAAATTCCGCCTGTTCGTGCGTGGTTTGTGGCGCGCTTTAAGATTTTTAGGCCTAAGAAAAAGCGTAAGCGCTAAAAACTTTCACAAATCTCAGGATTTTGTGAGAGATTCAAAGTGTTCGTGTCTACACAGAGTTTCTAGTAGCTTATAGCCAATAACTATGGCAGATAACACAAGGCACTTGTCATCTACCGTGAATTACATATGTATATGTTCTACTTCTTAAAATGCTCTGAATGTGATTCCCACCTGTTGAGTACAAGAACGAGCACATCATGCTGAATTTCGTAAACTAATAACCGATCAGGTTCGATATGCCGCTCTCATGCACCCTTAAAATTTCCCGAAAACTCATGATCTCTATAACGTGCATCTAAACGATATCCCTGAGATAAAACAGAGATAATGCTGTTTCTTTGCCAGCTTCAAATCTTTCTTAAACTGACTTGTAAACTTAACAAGATATGTCATATGTCCAAAGCTGCTTTAAGATCGTCAATACTCTCATAACTCGGAACACTCTCATCTATAGCAATAGAACGTCCTTCTTGAATAGCAGCAGTTACATCGTTAGGTAAATCCAGCTTCAAATTAAAAGGAATGCCATTTTCGCGAATGGTGGTTTTGAGGAACATATTTATAGCAGTGGTCATATTCAATCCCAGCTCAGCAAAATATGTTCAGCCTGCTCTTTCACGACCTTATCGGTACGTATATTCAAATTTATACTAACCATATCAATACTCATACACAATTTATGTGCATTGTAAAGACAATGTCATTATATTATAAGGATTACAGGCTCTTGTGTTTTTAGCGGGGTTTTCGAGGTTGCAGGTGCGTGACTAGTAGCTGTTCTGCACAATCAGGCTTCACGCCGCGTTAAATTCGGAGAGCTATTGCTCTCACATATACTGGCTTAACCGATTCATACACCTGTTATGCCAGTTTTGATGGGCAAAAATGGTTTCAAAAGTGGCATATCGGTTGCGCGTATCAACTTCACGCATACAGGCAAGGAATCAACTGGAGTCTACTGAGTAATATCGCCCAAAAACCCCACTATGTCCGAAGATTATCTTTTACTCGTCTTCGTCGTTATCATCGTCAGGACGAGTTTTTTTATACAAAGTCCAACCTTGATAGCTTGTATAGCCAATAACAACAAGAAGGCAGGCAATAAACACCCAGCTTGCCCAATTTGTTATTGTTCCATCATGAATATAGCTGTAAATGCTTTGAATAAGCCATGCTGTGCAAGCTAAAGCAGTAAGAAGATAAAGACGCGACTGTGCTGTTTCATTCATGGTTCTTAAGTGTAGCAAAAGTTAAGGCTCGCACACTGCGTGCGAGCCTTAGTCTTTAATCATCACCCAAGGTGACGTGAATGCCACCAACCAGTGAACTTACTATGTTGTAGAGGAATGCTCCAATAGCTGCTAGAACTGTTCCCACCACAATCTCGAATACACTCACAATGGTGAAAATAGACAGCACGCGTCCCAGACTAATAAAGGAAGCAATATCGAAACCTTTAGAGTTCAAACCTGCACTCGACACAATAGAGGTGAGGGAATCAAAAACACCCACAGCCTGCAGTACATAATACAAGAAGACGACTGCAATAACCTGTATTAATGCAACAGCAATCAGCAGCATAAACGATACCTTGGTCACTGACCATGGATCAATCTGCGTTAAGCTCAGCTTCATACGTCGTGCTCGAGGAACAGACTTCTTCTTCTCTGCAAGAACAGACACATGAACTGTGTCCGGCGTAGTCGGTTCACTGGATGCCACACGAGCTTCAGTCACAGGTTTTTCTTCCGCTTGTTCTACCTGTGGCGTTTCTAATGCTTCGGTTTCATCACTCATGTGATTCCCCCTTTTCTTCTATTTTCAGCCTATATCTGAAGTTATAACTGAGTTTAGCTTAACAAAAGCACTGTCTATTGCACAGTTTGTGCGCTTTCTGTTACTGCCTCTTCACGAGTATCTTCGTCCTCAGTTTCTTTCTCCGCATTGCGGGCGATGGAAACAATTTCGTCGTTCTTATCTGGCTTCGCTAAGGTGACGCCTTGAGTAGTACGTCCTGTGCGCTTAATTTCGCTCACATCAGAACGGATTACTTTACCAGACTTCATAATCGCCATGATTTGGTCGTCTTCTTCTACAACAACCGCACCAACAAGCAGACCGCGACCTTCAACGAGGTTAATAGCCTTCACACCATAACCATTACGACCTTGCAAACGATATTCAGACAAAGCTGTGCGCTTAGCAAAGCCTTCGCTGGTTACGACTAACAGATCGGAATCGGACTCAGCTGGAACCACAGCCATGCTTAAGAGGAAGTCATCTTCCTTAAACTTCATAGCCTGAACACCAGCAGTCTGACGACCCATTGGACGCAAAGTATCATCATCAGCAGCGAACTTCACAGACATACCTGCATGAGACACCACAATAATGTCATCATTGCTATTGCACAGAGCAGCACCAATCAGCTCATCCGAAACTGTTTCGTTCTCGCCGTCCATATCCATCAAGCGAACAGCAATCAAACCGCCTTGACGAGTGGAATCATACTCTGGAAGCTTTGTCTTCTTAATCTTGCCGCTCTTTGTTGCCAGCACGAGATATTCAGCTGCTTCATAATCCTTAATAGACAGAATCTGCTGAATTTTCTCCTGAGGTCCTAACTGCAGAAGATTAGCAACATGCTGTCCCTTCGAATCACGAGAGCCTTCTGGCAGCTCGTATCCCTTCAAACGGTAAACGCGGCCTTCATTCGTAAAGAAGAGCAACCAGTTATGCGTGGACGTAGAGAAGAAATGATCAACAACGTCATCTTCACGTAGCCTAGCGCCCTTAATGCCCTTACCTCCGCGATGCTGAGAACGGTATTCATCCGCCTTCGTGCGCTTAATATAGCCCGAATGCGTAACAGTAACAACCACATTCTCTTCAGCAATCAAATCTTCCACATTCATCTCACCAGAGAATGGAAGAATCTTGGTACGACGTTCATCGCCATACTTTTCAATAATCTCATCCATTTCATCGCCCACAATCTTGCGACGACGTTCTGGACTGGAAAGAATATCGTTGTAATCAGCAATGCGACGCATCAGTTCTTCATGCTCGTCAAGAATCTTCTGGCGTTCCAAAGCTGCAAGGCGACGCAACTGCATAGCCAAAATAGCATCAGCCTGAATCTGGTCAACGCCCAAAAGCTCCATTAAACCTGTACGAGCCTGATCAACATCAGGGGAGCGGCGAATCAAAGCAATAACTTCTTCGATCATATCCAGAGCCTTGAGGTAACCCTGCAAAATATGATCGCGATCTTCTGCTTCGCGCTTCAAATACTCCGTACGACGGTAAATAACATCGAGCTGATGGTTAATCCAATGACGAATAAAAGCATCAAGGCTGAGCGTACGTGGCACGCCATCGACAAGAGCCAACATATTTGCGCCGAAAGTCTGCTGCAGCTGAGTGTGCTTGTAGAGGTTGTTGAGCACAACCTTTGGCACAGCATCACGCTTAAGAACAAGAACCAAACGCTGACCTGTGCGTCCAGAAGTTTCATCGCGCATATCGGCAATGCCTTGAATCTTACCATCGCGCACACCTTCTCGAATGGAGGATGCCAAACGATCTGGGTTCACCTGGTAAGGAAGCTCAGTAACAACCAAGCACAAACGACCCTTAATTTCTTCAGTATTCACCACAGCGCGCATGGTAATAAGACCACGACCTGTGCGGTAAGCCTGCTCAATGCCGTTATGTCCCAAAATTGTAGCGCCAGTAGGGAAGTCTGGTCCCTTAATAATAGCGATGAGGTTGTTGAGTAATTCTTCTTTAGATGCATCAGGATGATCCAAAGCCCAGTGCACACCCTGAGCCACTTCACGCATATTGTGAGGTGGAATATTGGTTGCCATACCCACAGCAATACCAGAGGAACCGTTGACCAGCAGATTAGGGAAACGGCTTGGAAGAACTGTTGGTTCCTGAGTTTTACCATCGTAGTTAGGAATAAAATCAACAGTTTTCTTATCAATATCGCGCACTAATTCCATAGCCAGAGGAGCCATACGGCACTCTGTATAACGCATTGCTGCTGCTGGATCGTCACCTGGAGAACCGAAGTTACCCTGTCCATCAACGAGTAAGTAACGCATAGACCAGCTTTGAGCCATACGCACCAAAGTATCGTAAATTGCAGAATCACCGTGAGGATGGTACTTACCCATCACATCACCGACTACACGCGAGCACTTGTTATAACCACGGTCTGGACGATAACCGCCATCGTACATGGCATATACCACGCGACGATGTACTGGCTTCATACCATCTCGCACATCTGGAAGAGCACGCTCCACAATTACCGAAAGTGCGTAAGCCAAATAGGATTCACGCATTTCTTTTTGCAGATCAGTGCGCTGCACGCGATGACCTGCCATTAAGCCAAAATCTTCGCCATTATCTGGCGTTAATTCGTCTGCCATTTTCTACCCTTTAATACAATCTGTCAGGTTTATGCATCAATAAAGCGAGCATCGCGAGCATTACGCTGAATAAACAATCGACGTGGCTCTACATCGTCACCCATAAGCATGGAGAAAGTTTCATCAGCTTGAGCTGCATCTTCAATATGAATTTGTTTCAAAATACGATGATGCGGATCCATAGTTGTTTCCCACAACTCCTGATACGACATCTCACCCAAACCCTTGTAGCGCTGGATACCTTCGCCCTTAGGAAGCTGACGACCTGCTGCCTTACCTTCAGCTAAAGCACGGTCACGTTCTTCATCGGTGTACACGAAATCGTGATTACCCTTCGTCCACTTCAAACGGTACAGAGGAGGCATAGCCACATACACATAGCCAGAGTTAATCAAAGGACGCATATAGCGGAACATTAAGGTCAGATTGAGTGTGGCAATATGAGCGCCGTCCACATCAGCATCGGCCATAATAATAATCTTGTGATAACGCACCTTGTCAATGTCGAATTCTTCGCCATAACCACCGCCAATAGCCGTAATCAGCGATTCAATGGTATCGGACTTCATCATGCGGTCGAGGCTGGCACGTTCGGTGTTCAAAATCTTACCGCGCAAAGGCAAAATAGCCTGTGTAATAGGATTACGACCCTGAATTGCTGAACCACCTGCGGAATCACCCTCCACAATAAACAATTCGCATTCAGCAGGATTATTGGACTGGCAATCCTTAAGCTTATCTGGCATACCTGCAGACTCAAAAATAGACTTGCGGCGCGTATTTTCGCGAGCTTTCTTAGCCGCAAAACGAGCACGAGCAGCTTCCTGAGCTTTCTGCACAATGCGCTTAGCTTCATTAGGATGTTCTCCCAACCAATCGCCAAGCTTTTCAGTTACTACACGCTGAACGAAAGTCTTTGCTTCGGAATTACCGAGCTTAGTCTTGGTCTGTCCTTCGAACTGAGGAACGGTCAGTTTCACAGAAATAACTGCTGTTAAACCTTCACGCACATCATCGCCGGTTAAGTTTTCGTCCTTTTCTTTAAGGAAGCCCTTCTCGCGCGCATAACGGTTGATTAAACCAGTTAATGCAGCACGGAAACCTTCTTCATGCGTACCACCCTCGGTTGTGGTAATTGTATTTGCGAAGGAATGAATAGACTCGGAATATGCACGCGTCCACTGCAAAGCAAGTTCAGCAGAAATACCCATCTGCAAATCTTCTGCTTCGAAGTCAATAACTTCGTCTTCAACAGGAGCAGTTTTCTTTGCCTTCACCAAGTATTCCACATAGTCTTTAATACCGTTTGGATACTTGTATGTTACGCTGCGATGCTGTGGCTTATCGTCAGCATTATTATCGGCAATTTCGTCGCCTGCCTCGTCTACAAAACGTTCATCTGTTAAGGAAATCTGCAAACCCTTATTCAGGAATGCCATCTGCTGGAAACGCGCACGTAAGGTTTCAAAATCATATTCAGTAACTTCAAAAATAGCTGGATCTGCCCAGAAAGTAACAGAAGTACCTGTTTCTTCGTCCTCGTTGAGAGCGCGCCCTTGAATAAGTGGGGTGACGGAATGCTGATTTTCAAAATTTTGCGTCCAGTAATAGCCTTGACGACGCACTTCTACGTTAATACGAGTAGAAAGAGCGTTTACTACAGAAATACCTACGCCGTGCAGACCACCGGATACGGCATAACCGCCGCCACCAAATTTACCGCCTGCATGGAGCTTAGTAAGCACCACTTCCACGCCAGATTTACCTTCGCCAGGCACTTCGTCCACAGGAATACCGCGGCCGTTATCGACTACGCGAATACCGTTATCTGGCAAAATAGTTACTTCAATATGAGAGGCAAAACCTGCTAAAGCTTCGTCCACAGAATTATCAACAATCTCATACACGAGATGATGCAGACCGCGAGGGCCAGTGGAACCAATGTACATACCTGGACGCACACGTACTGCTTCCAAGCCTTCCAGAACACGCAAATCGCTTGCATCATAATGTTCAGGGGACATTGTGTCATCAAGTTGAACGGAATTTTCTGTATCGTCCGCCACTGACGTTCCTTCCCAATTCATAAAAAATAACCCCGTACTTTTTATTGATGTGCGAGGTTCTTTTTGCTCCTACCCACGTTAAAAACCACAAAAAAGGCTCTTCTACGTGTTTTTACTTATTATGAATAGGGTACCAAAACATAGCGACACTTCGTCTGTAAAGCGCTTTAACGGTTTTTATAGATTTTTGACTGCTAATAGCGCGGATATCGTTTGCGTTTATATGGCTCTGGCTGAGGACCGATAAAACGAATGTCGCTGATTTCTAGACCTTCAATCTGCTCATTGATTTTAGTAATCATCTGTTCTTTCATAAAGCCAAGTTGAGTAGCCCATGCTGGTGAATTCACAAAAACCGTCAGTTCGGAACCGTGAAAACGCCCCACACGCGAATTTTGAGCTATGGTTTCACCCACAATTTGCGCCCAATCGTCATACAGATGAGCCACACCCATATGATTTTTCCACTGCGGATTACTCGTTATGGCTGCTAATACTGTTCCAAAATTAACCCAGTCGCGTCCTTTTTGTCCGAAACTTTGTGCTGCCAACTGATTTGATTCATCAAAACTGCGTCTTTGAACAAATTGATACGCATAAGGTTCAAAAATATGTGCAGCTAAACTATGAGAAGAAATACGAAATTCTTCGCTCAGAGGTTTACGCATGGGCACGATCACCTTCTGATTGCTTCATAAAATCCTCTAAAGAGGGTACATTGCTCATACTCATACTATTTGCACGCAACTTCTCAACATCAATAAAATGAACAAAAGATGATTTCTCAAAAAATTCTTCCGGAACATCATTTTTTGCTGCTACGGTAATAAATACCTGAGGAAGATGCGATGCAAAAGCCATAATATGCGCACGCCGTTCATTATCGAGCTGAGCAAAAACATCATCCAAAACAAGCAGGGGAGAGCTAGCTGTTTTTTCAGTAAGCACCTCGCATAAAGCCATTTTGAGGGCTAAAGCCAAACTCCACATTTCACCATTCGACGCGTAATCCTTGGCATCCATACTGTTGAGCATAAAAGCTATATCGTCGCGGTGGGGTCCAATAAGATTACGGGCTTGAGCCACTTCACCTTCAAATAAACGCTGATAATGCGCAATAATTGCATCATACGCAGCTTTTTTATCGCTAAACTGGTTCAGCTCATCATACGAAGGAATATACTGTAGCTGAGCTGTATGCTGTTTGCCCGCTAGCTGAGCATGAATCCTGGTAAAAACAGGAGATAATATATCTACTGTTTGCTGGCGAGCTTGGGTAATATCTATACCGAGATTAACCAGTTGATCTGTCCAAATCTCTAAGCTCGTAAAAATATGCGTAAAATCTACGCCAGCTCCACCAGCGTTCATGGTGGCGCGCAGCTGAGCCACATTTTTCAGTAAAGCAGCACGCTGTTTAGCAATGTGATTATATTGCTGAACTTTCTCGTAATAGCCAGAAACAAGGAAAACAGCTGCAGCATCGAGAAAATGACGTCTTATACTTGGCTCTGCAGAAATAAGTTTTTGATCTTCTGGAGCAAAGGTAACGCTCGGTATATCTCCCACAATATCGCGTAAATACTGGGATTTTCCGCCATTAATACGCGCTCTGTGCCCTCCTCGAGAAGATAAAGTAAGAGCATATTGTGTTGATTCTTCGCTATTTTTAGAAAAAAGAACATTCGCACGGATATGAGCAGAGACTTGTCCAGCTTGAATCAGTGGTTTTGCTGTATGTGTGCGATGACTCATACCAGTGGAGAGAAATTCCACTGCCTCCACAATATTCGTTTTTCCTACGCCATTATTGCCATAAAAAATCGTAATCCCAGGAGCACAGTCAATAATGCAGTGCTCCCAGGAACGATAATGATCTAAAGCAAGTTTAGAAATATACATTAATCAAGAACTAATCAATAAAGCGCATTGGAACGAGCAAATAACGATAATCTAAAGATTCATCGCCATCAATATCTTGTTGTCCGTTGAATTCTACTGCACGAGCAGCATTGACCATTTTCATACGCACATACGGTTCATCAATAGCGTTTAATCCTTCTTTCAAATAGGCAGGATTAAAAGCAACTGTAATTGCTTCGCCATCGAGTTGAGCATCAATAACTTCGTGAGCCTGGGATTCATCTGCAGAACCTGCAGAAAGTTGCACTTCATTATTGCTAAATACCATGCGGATTGGAGCATTCTTTTCTGCTACTAAAGCAACACGAGTAATTGCACTAATTAATTCGCTGCGATTAATAACGGCATGAATAGGATATTCATCCACAAACAGACCATCAACAGCAGGGAACTCACCATCAATAAGCTGAGCAGTGGACTGACGTCCTGCATTAGAGAAGCTCAATAATGTTGATTTCTCTGAATCGTAACCCATAACCACATTGCTGGAAGTATCAATGCTACGCGAAATATCTTTGATAACCGCGCCATCAATCAAAATAGTGCCCTCAAAATCAGGGTTTGATGGGGTCCAGTTGAAGCTTGCACGAGCCAAACGGAAACGATCGGTAGAGGTGAGCACAACTTTTTCGCCATCAATAGTCATGCGAATGCCCTTAAGAACCACACGATTTTCCTCGTGAGCAATAGCAACTGCTGCTTTTGCAATTGCATGAGAGAAAGTATCTGCATCCACCTGACCTAAATCTTGAGGAACTTCTGGCAAAGCAGGGTAGTCTTCATATGGCATTAACTGCAAAGAGAACTTAGATTTTCCACCAGAAATAGACAAACGAGAGTTTGTAGTTTCCAAGGAAATAGTGCCTTGAGGCAAAGCCTTAGCAATATCTGCTAACAGCTTACCTAGCACAACAACAGTTCCATCTTCGTCCACAGAAGCCTCTACATGATCGCGTGCAGACTTTTCATAGTCAAAAGTGGAGAAAGAGAGTTCTCCGTCATGCGCATCAAGCTTAATACCCGATAAAATAGGCACTGCAGGACGAGCAGGAAGTATGCGTGTAGCCCAAGCAACAGCATCAGCAAAAGCTGCAGAATCAACTTCAATTTTCATAATGTCTCCTACGCTAAAAATCTAAAATCCTATTGTACAGATTTTTTCGCGACGAAGAGAGCTTGATTTTTTCTGCTGCAGATTATTACGACGATTAAGTATAAAGATATAGATAGTAGTAATAATAAGGGCTGTGGATACTGTGGATAACTGCTCGTAACTGCTATTTTCCACGCCTTGCAAGCATTCTTTTGTTGTGGATAACTTAAGAAATGTATGTGGATAAGTAGGGTAGTTATGCACATCGTCCGGATAACCAAAAAATTATCCACATTTTCATATTTCTTATAAACGGCTTATTCACGGCTTATCCACCCATCTTTGCGCATAATGTGGATAGTATTGTGGATAACTTTTGTATATATTTCTTTTCCATCGGCGTGGCGCGAAGCTTAAAATCCTTTTGCCAGACGGATTCTGCTGAAAACGTGAATAGTTGATGCGAAAAGCAGGCAGCTTCATCTAGCTTCAGATATAGTCTGCGCTGGGCACAATAAAGAACAATTTATTCAGCAAAAGTGCGATTTTGCTTGAGCTGATTAGTCAGTTTTGTTACAGCAGTATATGTTTCTTGCTGCTCTTGCATTTCTGAAGAAATCTTACGGCATGCGTGCATAACTGTAGAATGATCGCGACCGCCAAAAGTAGCGCCAATATCCACCAAAGACATAGATGTTAATTCGCGCGATAAATACATAGCCATCTGACGAGCAGCAGCTACATTTTTTGTGCGTGACGAACCAACAATATCCTCAAAAGTGAGCTTATAATATTGCGCCACAAAGCTAATAATATTTGTTGGAGTAATCTCCACAGTTGAATTCGTAAAGTCTTTTAATGTCTGCTCAGCTAAGCTCTTCGTAATAGTTTGATTACTCAAACTTGCCATAGCAGAAATACGGGTGAGCGCGCCCTCAAGCACACGCACATTTTCCGTGACCTTCTCAGCAATCAAGTTCAACACATCCATAGGAATATCAATATGTTGAGCCTTAGCTTTCATGCGCAAAATAGCCACGCGCAACTCGTGAGAAGGAGGATCAATACTTACAGGCAATCCTTGGCTAAATCGAGAAATCAAGCGGTCTGGCAAACCCTTCAAATTTTTTGGAGGAACATCGGATGCCAAAACAATTTGCTTGCCCTGTTCATACAACTCATTAAAAGTATTAAAGAAAGCCTCCACAGTGGTATCGCGACCAGCAATAAACTGCACATCATCGACGAGCAGAATATCTACACCACGATAGCGGCGGTTAAATTCCACCATTTCTGCGCGACGGCTGCTTGCATTATTACCTAAAGCAATAACCAATTCATTCGTAAATTCCTCAGAATTCGTGTAGCGCACCTTCAAATTTGGATTAATCAGCAAAGCCTGATTACCAATAGCATTAAGTAAATGAGTTTTACCTAAACCAGATCCTCCATAAATAAACAGAGGATTATATTCCATACCAGGACGCTCAGCCGTTGCAAAAGCAATACTTTTAGCAAACTGATTCGATTCTCCAGGAACGAAGTTATCGAAAATAGCATTTTTATTGAGATGGGTAACTGCATCGCGCGTATTTGCTGGGGTATCCATCATAGCGCTCGATACAATATCTGGCTGCACAGCAGCAGGGACAGGAGATTCATCTGCTACAGGCGTTGGAACAGAAGAATGTTGAGATACCTGTTCGTGATGCACAGGAGCTGTTCTCTCTGGTGCAGCTGAAGGAGTGACTGGTTTAGTGACTGGAGGAGCTGTGACTGTATTATTCACTGGAGAGGTGTGTGCCGCTGGTGAAGCAGGCGTTGCTTCATTTTGCTCTAAAATATGCGGATCGATTTGCACAACATAGGTCATAGGCTGACCAGTAACCTGCGAAAAAATACTGGTTAATGCTTTATGAAGCTTTTTCTCTACTACTGTGCGGGTAGATTCACTAGATACAGTGAGCACAATCATAGTGCCGAAAATATTTGTGGCATGAATATCGCTAAGACATGCCATCTCGCGTAGGGTTAATTCCAGAGGTTGATCAAGCAAGAGTTGGTACGACTGATTCCAGACTTCAGCAGCATCCATCATATCTGCCATCTCGCCTCCTTCACAGTGACTACTGTTTCCTTCAAAGCTTTTATACCTACGGTTTTTATTCACAGCATTGAGCTCTTGAGATATATAACGCGCAATGACGTGTTATATATATGCGTGCGAGCGAATGTGTAAATTTTGCGCACATAAAACACAACTTTACATCCCCGCCATGCCTAATATCATGCCCCATCATTTATACACCGTGTTGATAAAGTTATCCACAGTCAAGCGTGTTGAAAATACACAAATGTGAATAACAAGGGTGTAATTTGTGAATAAGTGGATAAAGTTATTCACAAACTTATCCGCTTATTCACAAGGATATGTGTGGATAACTACACAGATGTCATTTAGAATGTGGATTGTTTAGGTGACTTTTCCACACTGTGGATAAGGTGTGGGTAACTTGTGGAACAACCGTGGATAACATTCCTATGCTCCTAATTGAGGGTGAATAAACACTATGAAGAGAGAGGATTTGCCTCAGTACAGGGTTTCGAGTAAGGTTGTAGAGATTGACTTAAAAGGAAAGCCGTGATGGACACGGCAAAAAATGGGAGCGTTAAATTATGAAGCGTACATTCCAGCCAAACAACCGTCGTCGTCACATGAAGCACGGTTTCCGTTTGCGCATGCGTACCCGTGCGGGTCGCGCTGTAATTAACCGTCGTCGTGCAAAGGGTCGTAAGTCCCTTTCTGCATAAGCGATAGCGCACATATATATAAAAGCGCCTGACAGTGGAGCGGTTAAAAAGTCATCAAGACTTTACTGCTGTCTTAAAGAAACGTCATAAAGTTTCTCAGAAAGATATAGTCGTCCATTTTGTTGTTACTTCTGTACCTGATAGTAATAACCGAGTGGACGACTTAGTCAGTTCTACGGCAAAAAATCGTTTAGGACTAGCAGTAACAAAGTCTGTGGGAAATGCGGTTAAACGAAATGCGGTTAAGCGCCGTTTTCGCGTACTTGCGCGACGTTATGAGCATCTTCTTCCCAGCGGATACAGTTGCGACATTATTATGAGAGCAAAACCTAGCTGCTATTGTGTAGCTTTTGAAGAGCTCGATCGCCAAGTACATGCTGTGTTTACTAAAATTGCTCACAGAGTAACCGAACCAAAGGATGCAGCGTGAGCATAGCCAGCACAAGCTTACTGAAGATGATTCAGTGGTATCGCTCCACCATTTCTTCGCGTACTTTGCCGCGCTGTAAATACTATCCCACATGCTCTCTCTATGCCGTAACAGCTATTGAACGTTTTGGAGCAATACGTGGGGGAGCGCTAATGCTGTTACGGTTGCTACGATGCAGACCGTGGTCAGCAGGTGGAATTGATGATGTTCCACAGAAATTTTCACTTTTTTATAGATTTTCGTGGTCTTCAGCGCATGAAGAGCCGAGCCTAGAACCGATATACCATCCTTACGAAGGGGACAAGAAGTAGAATGAATCTCGATCAAGGTTTTTTGGGTAGTATTTACAAACTGTTATACCCTCTGGAATGGTTAATGACCCAGGTGATGGTCTTCTTCCAAAAGTTCTTTGTTATGCTCGGTATGCAGGATGGCTCAGGCTTTGCTTGGGTTCTGTCTATTATTTTCCTGACCATTACTGTGCGCGTTATTATTTTGCCGTTCTTCGTCAAGCAGATGGCTTCTATGGGACGCATGCAGACAATTCAGCCTCAGCTGAAGAAGATTCAAAACAAATATAAGGGTAAGAACGATCCGGCATCGCGCGAAGCTATGAGCCGTGAGATGCAAAAGCTCTATAAAGATAATAATGCTAATCCAATGGGTTCATGCGTTCCTGGTTTAATTCAGGGTCCTGTCTTTATGGCTTTGTTCTATATCTTGACTGCAATCTCTCGTATTGCTGACGGTTCTCGTGATGCTTTGGGTGGCTTTACTCAAACCGTAGCTCAGCACATTATGGATACCGAGCTGTTTGGAACGAAGATTTCTCATAACTTTACGAACGCAACGGGTAGCGGAAAAATCGTTATCGGTTTATTCGTAGCATACATGTGTATTACTATGTTCCTCTCCCAGTACTACAGCTTGCGTCGTAATATGCCAAAGGAATCTTTTGGTACTTCTCAATACAATACACAGCGCATGATGGCATTTATTTTCCCTGTGATGTATATCTTCTCCGGTATCGCTTTCCCATTTGCAGTGCTGATTTACTGGGCAACAAACAATACATGGACCTTGATTCAGATGATTTTCCAGATTGAAAACTTCCCAACACCTGGATCTGCTGCTTATGAAACAAAGCAGAAGCGTGATCGTCACCGTGAAGAAAAGCGTCGCGAACGTCTTGGACTTCCTACTGTGGAAGAAGAAGAGTTACAGAAGGTTAAGGAAGCTCAAGAAAAGCTCAAGAAAAACGGCGGAAATCAGCGTTATCAGCCATCGCGTAAAAAGAAGAAGTAGCGAGTATTACAGCAGAGAGTGGCGTAAATGCGGGGCAGGTGCGCGGAATAGAGAGCGGTGTGAGCCCTGCTGAAGTGCGAGTGGTATCGAGGCGGTGCTGAAGCTCTGAAAGCTGAAAAAGCTAAATAAACAGCGTCGAAAATAGAAGAATGAACAGGTTAATGTTTCACGTGAAACATTGATGCGAAGAACGAAGTGCTGGTGGTGTGCGAAGTGTTCTGGTTGTGCGCGTGTACGTGGGTGCGTAACAGTGTTTGCGTGAGAGCGTGGCGATATTTCAGCGCATACTTTTTCGTACGAGATAAAAATCTCCGAGCGTGTCGTTCACAGTAAAGCAGTAACCGTAGGCAGAGCCTAAAGCTCTGCCTATCATTCTTTTAGTAGTAGGGAAGAAGTATTTGCCTGAGTCATGTATAAATACTTAGCGGGCGCTAAACTGAAGTGTGGTAAGGAGTGTTATGGATCAGAATACAGAAGTGAACCTCGATCAGCTCAATGATGAAGCTGATATTGCGGCTGACTATCTCGAAGAGTTGTTGGATATTGTCGATTATGAAGGCGATATTGAATTAGGCATTCGTCAAGGTCGTCCAGTTGTGCAAATTGTTGCCGATGATGATACTGATATTCGTCATTTAATTGGACGTGACGGTCAGGTTGTTAATGCGTTGCAGCACTTAACTCGTTTGGTTGTTCAGCAGTCTACAGGCGAACGTTCCCGCATTATTGTGGATGTAGATGGATACCTGAAGCGTAAGCGCGACAAGCTTGTTGCTGCTGCTTTAGATGCTGTGCAGGATGTGTTGGAGACGGGCGAACCTGTGGATTTGCGTCCAATGAATTCTTATGAGCGTAAAATTGTGCATGATATTGTGCGTGATGAGGGTTTAAAGTCTCGTTCGCATGGTGTTGAACCAAAGCGTTTTGTGACGGTGTATCAAAAGCATGATACTGAGGTTGAAACTCAGGATGATTTCGATGATGACACAGATGGTGTAGAAGAATACAATGACTGATATTCTCAGCTCTTCTCATCTTCCTCAGCAGGTTCTTGGAGATGCATACGAGAAGCTCGCTCTTTTCCATAAAAAATTAGAGACAGAGGGCGAGCCTCGCGGCATTATTGGACCTCGTGATGTAGATATTATTTGGGAACGTCATATTTTGAACTGCGCTGCTCTTGTTCCATTTTTGAGGGCTGAGCTGGACGGTATGACTAGGCGGTCTTCACAGTCTGCACAATCTCCAATCGTTGGAGATATTGGCAGTGGTGGTGGTTTCCCTGGTATTATTTTGGCCGCCTGTATGAGCGATATATCTTTTTATCTTGTTGAACCGATGGAACGTCGTGCGGAATGGCTTCGTGAGGTTGTTTCTGAACTTGATTTGCGTAATGTAACTGTTGTACGTGCTCGCGCTCAAGAAGTTGTTCCAAGAAAAGTTCTACCAGAATTACGTTCTCTTATGCCACGTGGTTTTAAGGGTTTCGATGTGGTAACCTGTAGAGCCGTAGCTCCAATGACGAAACTTACCGGCATGATGTTCCCATTACTCGCATCAGGCGGTAAACTGGTAACTCTCAAAGGAAAGAGCGTAGAAGCTGAGTTAGAAAAAGCGGTCAAGGAAATGAAGAAATATGGCGCTATTTCTCCTCATATCTATGAAGCTCCTGTGGCTGAAGGTTTGGAATCTACGCGCGTATTAGTGGTCAAGAAGAAATAATCGGAGGTAATAATGAGTAATGTTTCACGTGAAACATTCGAAGAGAACGACTCTCAGTTTGAACCTGCTTCCGATGTTATTCAACGAATTTTTAAGGATTCCTCTTCGTCTGAGGTTGGCTCATCCATTGCTAATGAACAGAAGCGCTTGGAACAGCTTGCCCTACAGAAGTTCGATAAGCCACAATCTACTCGATTTATTGCAGTAGCAAATCAAAAGGGTGGGGTAGGTAAAACAACTTCCTCAGTGAATTTAGCTGCTGCTTTTGCTGAGGCTGGGCTTAATGTTTTGGTTTTGGATATGGATCCTCAGGGCAATGCGTCCACTGCTTTAGGTGCTGCTCATGAATCTGGAACATTGTCTCTCTATGATGTGATTGAAGGTCAGGCTCAGATTTCTGAGGCATTGCAGGTGTGTCCTGATTTTGACAATCTTCATGTTGTTCCTTCAACTATTGATTTATCCGGTGCTGAACTTGAGATTGCTCAGTTAGATAATCGCGTGTATTTATTGCGTGACCAACTGCATTCATTTATTGAGACTAGCGACGTTCATTATGATTACGTGATTATTGATTGCCCGCCTAGCCTTGGTTTACTGGTGTTGAATTCCTTGTGTGCGGTTCATGAGGTAATTATTCCGATTCAGGCTGAATATTATGCGCTTGAAGGTTTGGGACAGTTATTGCGCACGATACAGTTAGTTCAGAAAAATATGAACCGTGAACTGCTTATCTCTGCAATTTTGATTACGATGTTTGATAAGCGTACCTTGCTCAGCCAGGAAGTGTATGCAGAAGTTGGCTCGCATTATTCGAACTTCTTACTGAAAACAACTATTCCTCGTGCTGTGCGTATTTCTGAAGCACCTAGTTTTGCGCAGTCAGTTATTGCTTATGATCCGCGTGGGGCTGGTGCTATTGCTTACCGCGAAGCTGCGTTAGAAATTAACCAGAAGAGTTCTAAAATTTTGTCCTCATTACAGCGTGTGAAGAAGGAGTTGTAAGATGCCAGCTGGACGTTCCCGACTTGGTAAAGGTCTCGGTGCTCTTTTTCCAACGATTGATGATGAAACCGAAAACGACAATGTTTCACGTGAAACATCTGCAACTTCTCAGACTCAAGAGTCTACTCACACAGGAGAAAAGGTGAAAAAATCCTCCTCAAAGAAACGCCGTGCTGTGATGCCGGGAATTGAGATACCAGCAACGTCGGCGAGTGGTGGAATTGGTTCTGGGGTTTCTGGAGGTGTGGTTGATGCTGGTTCTGGCTTGGGTGATGCTCAGGAGGAAATGCGCCCAAATATCCCAAGCCTCGAAGATTCTATTCCTCGCTATGAATCCACAGCAGCTCTCGATGCTTTGCTCTCCTCGACTGAGGGCGGCGCAGTCGTGTCTGGTTTGCGACGTGTGGATGGCGCGTATCTGACCGAAGTGCATTTGGATGATATTGTGGCTAATGAGCATCAGCCTCGTCAGATTTTTGATGAGGATGAGCTGATTGAATTGTCGCATTCTATTCAAGAAGTGGGCGTGCTCCAACCAATTGTTGTGCGCGAAGTCGACCCTGCTGCGCATGATGGCCATCATTTCGAGTTGATCATGGGTGAGCGTCGTACGCGCGCGAGTCGGTTGGCGAATATGGAGAAAATTCCAGCCATCGTGAAAACAACAGCAGATGACGATATGCTGCGCGATGCTTTGTTGGAAAATCTTCACCGCGTTGCTCTAAATCCGTTGGAAGAAGCTGCAGCGTATCAGCAGATGCTTAAAGAGTTTGGATTAACGCAGGAGAAATTGGCTCAGAGCATTTCTAAGTCACGCCCTCAAATAACTAATACTTTGCGCTTACTGCAGTTACCTGCTGCTGTTCAGAAGAAGGTAGCAGCAGGAGTGCTATCTGCTGGTCATGCGCGAGCATTGCTGTCTTTGAAATCAGTAGAAGATATGGATAAGCTCGCTAACCGTATTATTGCAGAAGGATTATCTGTACGTACAACTGAAGAGCTTGTTACTATGATGACAACGGGTGAGAAAACTGAAACAAAGAAGCGTTCTGCCCGTTCGAATCCATGGGATAATCCTGAACTTGTTTCTCGCTTGGAAAACCGTTTTGACACACGCGTGGCGATTAAGGGTTCTGCGAAACGTGGTCGTATTGAGATTACTTTTACTTCGCAAGAAGATTTAGACCGTATTATTGCTGTTTTATCTGAACAGAGTAATCAGTCTGGCGATGGTTGGATGTAAGACTATGGGGAGTGATGATCTCACTCCCCATAAGATTATTCGTGCTCAATAAGATAAGATTGAGCGTCTAAAGCAGCCTGGCAGCCAGATCCTGCGGCAACAATCGCTTGACGATAAACCTTATCTACAGCATCTCCAGCAGCAAAAATACCAGGAACAGATGTTGCTGTTCCAACTCCAGATGGCACAATATATCCTTCAGAATCGAGTTCAATAGCATCGCCTAAGAATCCTGATTGAGGAATGTGTCCAATAGCAATAAAGATTGCAGCAGTGTCGAGAGTAGATTCACTGCCATCAGCAGTATTGCGCAGACGAAGAGAGGTAACTCCACTGTCAGCAGACCCAACAATTTCTGTTACTTCTGTATTAGTAACAATAGAAATTTTGTCGTTATTACGCACCCGGTCAAGCATAACCTTTGATGCTCGGAACTCATCGCGACGATGAATAAGGGTTACTGAAGAACCATAGCGGGAAAGGAAGTCGGCTTCTTCCATTGCTGAATCGCCTCCACCCACAACCACAATTGGCTTGTCTTTAAAGAAGAAACCATCGCAGGTGGCGCAGTACGACACGCCTCGTCCGCTGTATTCTTCTTCACCAGGAATGCCAAGATGGCGGTAGCTGGCTCCCGTAGCTAAAATAACTGTACGAGATTCGTAGGTTTCACCCATATCTGTGTGTACTGTTTTAATATCACCGTTAAAATCAACAGATACAACATCGTCATACTCAACTTCTGCGCCGAACTTTTCTGCTTGTTCGCGCATATTTTCCATAAGATCTGATCCCATAATACCGTCAGGGAAGCCAGGGAAATTTTCTACTTCTGTAGTATTTACTAACTGACCGCCAGGTGTAATAGCGCCGGCAATAACCAGTGGCTCATACCCAGCGCGGGCTAAGTACAGAGCAGCAGTATAACCTGCAGGACCTGAGCCGATAATAATAGCGTTACGAACAGTCATATTTCTCCTTATATCTGTACAAGATATAACACGAACAAAAGAAGTTTATTGCTGTCTGGGCTTAGAGTGAAACGTCTGCATGAGGGATGTTGCGCTTTTGACTGATAACAGCGTCCAGCATGCGTGAATATAAATCAGATAAATCATACCCAGCAGCTACTGCTTGACGAGGCAAAATGGATACATCAGTCATGCCTGGAGTAACATTTGCTTCCAAGAATTGCGGAATACCGTTGGCATCAACAATAAAATCAACGCGCGTAATATCGCGCATACCCAGAACTTGGAAGGCAGTCAGCGCATCTTCTTTAACGCAGGTGAGAACGTCATCATCTACGCGCGCGGGAATAATAAACTCAGTCGCTCCAGGAGTATAACGCTCAGAGTAATCATAAACGCCGCTCGGTGTGCTAATTTCCATAGGAGGAAGCGCAATAATCTCATCGCCGGTATCTAAAATAGAAACAGAGACCTCAGTTCCTTCAACATAGCGCTCAATAAGCGCGGTCTGGTCGTATGCAAAGCAATCAACTAAAGCCTGAGGAAGAGATTCTGGTTCGCGAACAACCGTGCAGCCTAAAGCGCTGCCGCCCATATGAGGCTTCACAATAACGGGCATGCCAATCGATGAAACAATCAAATTAATAATGGACTTAACGCCCAACTCGCGGAAAATCTCCTGCGGCAACGTAACCGAATGCGGGGTATTAATACCACCAATCTTGCGTACAATATTTTTCGCAATCGGTTTACTCCAAGCCAACATCGATGCCTTAGCCCGCGAACCGAGGTAAGGCAAATCGAGCATTTCCAGAATATCGCGCAAAGATCCATCTTCGCCGTAAGAACCGTGGAGCAGAGGCCACACTACATCTGGACGCGTGGAAGGGTCGAGGAGATAATCGATAAGAGATGCGTCAACATCGTGAATATCTACATCCCAACGGCCAGCGTCTTCAAGAAATCCTGCCACACGGTGGCTGGAGCTGAGAGAAATATCGCGCTCGTGGCTTAAGCCACCGCATAAAATTGCTACGCGAGATGTCATGGTAAAACTCCTTCTAGTTCTTAGCCTTGTGTGGGATTGTTTGTAGCGTCGTGTGTTCGATTGCTTGCGGAGCCACTGCCGTCGTGCGTGGAGCCACTTGCACTACGAGCCGTACCAAACAGATTCACCGTAGCAAGCTCATCATCAACCACAGTTGAGAGGCGACGAATACCTTCAGTAATACGCTCTTCAGTTGGATAGCAGAAGCTCAAGCGCATATGGTCTGTTCCCTCATCGGTGTCGTAGAAAGCTGTTCCCGACACATATGCCACGCGCGCAGTAATAGCGCGAGGCAGCATCGACTTAGCGTTCAATCCCTCAGGAATCTTCAACCAAATATAGAAGCCGCCTTTTGGCTTATTCCACGAGCAATACGGCATATACGTGCGCAACGCCGAATCCATAGCTTCGCAACGCGATTTATACATGCTACGATATTCCTCAATCTGCTTTTTCCAATCGAAATTATCTAAATACGTGGAAATAGTCATCTGGCTCATATTTGAAGGGCTCAGAATCGAAGATTCATTAGCAAGCACCAACTTCTGGCGAATACCTGGAGGAGCAATCATCCATGCCACGCGCATACCAGGAGCAATAATCTTGGAGAAGCTACTCAAATACACCACATTGTCCGAATCCATAGAGCGCAAAGCAGGGTAGGTTTTATTCTCGAAAGATAGCAATCCATAAGGGTTGTCTTCTACCACAAGAACGTGATACTTGCGAGCAATCTCCAAAATACGTGGGCGACGCTCCACGCTCATGGTAACGCCTGCTGGGTTATGGAAATTCGGAACAGTGTAGAGGAACTTCACGCGCTTGCCTTGAGCAATAGCGCCTTGAATTGCTTCCTCAAAAGATTCAGGAATAAGACCATCTGCATCCATATGAGCGTTAATAACTTCAGTTTGGAAGCTCTTAAAAACGCCTAAAGCGCCCACATAGTTCGGATCTTCAGCAATAATCACATCGCCGGGATCGCACATAAGACGTGTAATTAAGTCTAGACCATTTTGAGAGCCGTTAGTAATAACCACATCGTCAGCTTGGGCATCAGTAATATTTTCCAAGCGCACAATATCTAAGATGCGCTCACGCAAGTGAGGGTCGCCTTGTGCAGAACCATACTGCCATGCATGAGTTCCTTGATCGCGTAACATCTTCGCTATGAGGTCGGCGAGTTCATCAAAAGGCAAATACTCGAGATATGGCATGCCACCAGCCAGCGAAACAACTTCCGGGCGGCTGGCAACGGCGAACAGTGCGCGAATTTCCGAGGCACGCATATCTTCAGCGCGCGAAGCATAGGATCCAAACCAAGGATCGTTTTTAATGACGTGAGCGGAATTGTGCGTCATAGCTGTCCTTAATAAAATGCGTAGTGAGTTAGTTTGATGATTTTCGGCAAGCTCGTTGCATCGCTTCCATCAATCCATACCACGAGCCTACTTGCTGTTACTGGTTTCTTCAAAATAACAGTCGAAACTTGTCCATTATCTGCAAAACTAAAGTGAGCAATTTCCGTTCCCGATGTAGGAAGGTTTGAGCTTGGATCAGGATCAGCATATACGTGCACCTGACCGCCGCCTGCAGCATTACCTATTTCGAGCTTCCAGAAGGTGGAAGGCTGATTGAAAGCGAAGTCGTATCCCCAAGCACGCATACCGTTTGGACGGTTCAAGAACGTGTATCCTCGCGGAGTAATAGGCGTAGTATTAGTTGTTCCTGCTGGGGTAGGTAAAGAATTTACCTTTTTATTCTTTGGTAACTCAACAGCTTTGATTGCGCTGTCTTGGGTTGCGCCTTTTCCCTTTTGAGTTTTCTTATGAGCTTTTTGAGCAGTTGATTTTTTCTGCTCGGACTTTTTTTCGCTCTTTTTCTGAGTAGCTTTATCTTGTGCAGCGTCTTTTTCAGATGGTTTTTTTGTGCTCTGTGAAGAGTTCTCAGAAGCAGTATCAGAAGAATCTTGTCCAGGGAATCGCACTTTTTCATGCTGAATTTGAGTCCATGGATCGTCTGCAGTACCAGGCGATACAGTTCCTACGCTTAAGGAGTAGAAAGCGATAGCAACTAAGGCGATAAGAATAACAGCAATAGTAATAAATGAAGCAATATGAGACTGGAAAAGCTGTGCCAACAGTTTTGCTGGCAATGGTTGCGCTTTACTTTCCGCTTTACTTCCTGAATTTTCCCCGCTTTGACTCTCTGCTTTACCAGCCCGCAAAGCCCGCTGAGATCTCTGTGATTCCTGCTGCTCAGTCTGCTCCTGCTGTGCACGATGAGGCTCAAAAACAGGTGGAAGAACCTGGGTTTGTGTAGAAAAATCAGTATCTACAGAGTCTAATGTTTCACGTGAAACATTAGACTGGGCAGCAGCTGCGCGAATCTCCAGAGTTCGCAATCCGGCAGTTTCGGTATCTTCATTCGCAAAGTCATTAAAATCATAAGGATCATAATGACGGTCGAGATTATGCTCATCCAGCTCGCCTAAAGCATGGAAAAGATCAGTCGATGTATCAGGGTGCGTAACATCCACAGATTTGCTACCGCCAAAAATCAGTTCTGATGCACTCCATTCAGGATGTTCATCTGCACTCTTTTTGCTATCCGAATCTTTCAAAGAATCAGGAATGTCAGCAATAGCCGATGGCTCCACGTGCTTAAACACAGCTTGAGTAACAGAAGCAGCAGATTCAACGCTGTTCTCTAAATTAATATCGGCATGATCAGGGCTGTTTATCAGTTCCTTCAGCGGACGCGAGGAGTCAAGCAAAATATTTAGTTCTAAAAGCGTAACCAGCGGAACAGGCGTGCGGCCATTGTTGTCTGGTAAGCACAGACTACGCTCACAAATAAGCATTAAATCGTTTGGAATGTTCATCTCACGCAACATAGCGCGTCCACGAGTTGCTAAAACAGAACGATATGGAGTGCCGGTGAGCATCTGGAAAGCAAGAGCACCAATCTGGTAGACCATCACACTTTCCACGTCGTGATTGGTGGAACGGAATCGTGGAGCTGTTGGTGGCAAAAGCGCTGCTGAAACAGGGAAATTTGCTAACTGAACGCCATCCGTGGTTAAGCGCACAGTTAAGTCATCGAGGCAATAATGAGCTTGCTGATGTTCATCCAAATCCTGGCAGATAGCAGTTACATCAGCAATAATCGAACGAATAGCTTGAAAACTTAAAGGAGAGTTCTCAGCAGAGGATACGTGGTCTGTGAGGTAATCGCGTAGCGTTGTTCCGCTATCTTCATCGGTAACAATAACGCAAACCTCTCCTTCTCTGTGCAAATGCAGAACAGGAACAAAACGAGGATCTTGCGACAATGCGAGGGTAGAGGCAGCTGTATTAACGCGCGAAATAATAGCGGAATTAGACACAAGAAACATATGGCATTCACGCTGCAAAGAATTATCATGCGTGCGCCACACGGATATGCCTGGTTCGTCGCGTAAGAGCTTCACCAAGCGGAAACGATTTAATACAATATCTCCGGTATTAAAATTCATTGTGTCTCTCTGTAAAAGTTATGCATACCTCTGTGACTATTTTAACGAGAGTACCGTTCAAAACCGAGTAAAAAATCACTATTTTGTGGAGGAACTGTTAGAGCTTTGAGAAGAACTTAAGCGCTCAAGAATTCGAGACACAACTGGATAGCGGTCGAGACGAAGACGACGAGCTACGGTAGCCACATTATCGCTGAATTCAGGTGTGCGAGTCAGTAGTAAAATCAGCGAAAAAGCAAGCGCTCCCGCAACTGTTGACGCCAAGCAGATAAGAACGGCAATAAGCCATGCAGTCTTACCATGAGCAGACTCAACAGTAAAGCGCAGAACCTTGCTTAAGCCATGTGAAGTCATCCATGCTGCCAAGAAAGTAATGCAACTAGCTAGAGCAATTTTTATATGCGTGACGGTGAAGTGCCCAATATGAAAAGCTGTTCCGAAACGCTTGTACAACATAACGAGCAGAACAGGAAGGCACATCATATAACTGATACTTACTGCATATCCCAACATAGCTGTTTGATGCTGAGGAGGAACCCATAGCCACGTGGCAATCTGAATAAGAAACTGTATACCGCTTTGAACGGCAGCAATAACAAAAGGACTTTTACCATCTTCGAAAGCATAAAATGAGCGCTGAGCCAGCAAAACGAGCGAGGTAAAAGGAAGGCAGAACGTAAGAGCAAATAAAATAGGGCTAATCAAACTCATTTGATAACCATCAATAGATGGCAAGAAAACTGCTGTTAGAGGGAACGAAATAGCCAGCATAACTGACGTGAAGAAGCACATAATCAAACTGCTGGAAATCATAGCCGTGCTTAAAATACGGGCGGCGGTATCTGTGTGATCCTCAGAAATATGATGCGACATGCGAGGAAAAATCGCTGTAGCAATAGAAACAGCGAACAAGGAGTACGGCAAAATATAGATGGTCATTGCGTTTTGATACGAACCGTTGCCTGCAACGCCATATAAATCACCGGCAGCTAGAGGTGCACCAGAGGCAATGCGCGTAATAAGAATGGAGGTGATTTGGATCATAATAGTAATGCCCAAACTCCATACGGCTACGCTTCCCATGGAACGCAAACCAATTCCACGAACTCCCCATGCAAAGCTAAAACGGTAGCCGCTGCGCAGAAGAGGAATAAAGAGGAGGAGGGCTTGCAAAGCCACGCCTGCAGTCCATGCTCCTGCAGTTAAGGTAATCTTGTCGGCAGTCCAAAACTCCAAAGGCTGACGCGAGGCATTGCCAAAAATCACTAAAAATGCAATAAAACCGGCGCAACTGACCACATTTGCAGCTACGGAACTCCAAGCATACATGCCGAACTTATCTTTGGCTGCCAAAATTTGGCCCAAAACCGTGTATAAACCGTAGAAGAAAATCTGAGGCGTACACCATAAAGTAAAGGCATTAGCTAAAGCGCGTTGAGGACCAGACCATTCTGAGCTGAGAAAAAGAGAAGTAATCAGATGCGTGCTTGCCATAATTGCAGCCGTCATGCCCAGCAAAATGACCATGCTTAACGTGACGAGCTTATCAAGCTGTTCCTTGGAATTTTCGGACTTCAAAGTTCGCACAATCTGTGGTACTAAAATCGCGTTAAACAGGCCGCCGGAAATAAGAGTATAAACAACCTGAGGAACGGTTGATCCGGTCTGATACGCATTCGCAGCAATTCCCGTTGTTCCCAGAGCAGCCGCTAATAAGATAGAACGAATCATGCCAGTTAAGCGAGATGCTAGGGTACCGGAGGCCATAATCAGAGAATTTTTGCCCACTGAACTCATGCGTTATGTCCTTTTCGTGTGATTTGACGTTTTGCGCCAAGAATGGCGAGAACTACGGATAATCCGAAAATAGCGTAGCCTGCGTTATCTAAAATGGTGAAAGAGCTGGTAATTTTAATGGTTTTGCGCTCGCCTATTTGAGTGGCTGGTTGAGTACTATTGTGGGAGCTGCTTTGAGAATCTGAGCTCGCTTGGTTTCCTCCCGCTTGGTTTTCTCCTGCTGAGTTTTCTTCCTCTGATCCTTGTGCTTCCGCGCTATCTGGCGTGGTTAAATATACTGCATATTCAGTGCTCCATCCCGAAATTGCGCGCACCGGAAGAATAACTTGTTGCTCGGAATGTGCGTCAACAAGAACATCTTTTTTACCGGAAATAACTACTTCAGAGCTCACTTTTTCTGATGACTTCGTGGCGATATTCAGTTTGAGCGCTACAGGAAGTTTATTCGATACGGTTACTGGCAAACTAGCTGTTTCGCTGACTACATGGAGAGATTGAGGCACAGAAATACTCACGCTATTGACCAGATTATTGGTAACGGTTGTCATAGCTGTGAGGGCTGCGCTCGTATGAGAGTCTTCGCTATAGCTACTAATAGAAGCACTGGAGAGCGCTTGAACAGCATAACTATTCGCCAGAGTATTTACCGTTTCTCGCCAACTGTCAAATTCTTCTTTCGATAATGTATGGTCACGATTTGCTGTGCCATTAGCTAAGTCTTGTGGATTGCGAGATTTCTTGTCTTTCTTTTCTAATTCAGCGCTGCTGACCACGCTACTGAAAAGAGTATCTAAACGCGCTGTATTCTTCTGAATAGACTGCGCAATAGAGTGCAAAGAGGTTTTCGTAGTCTCGTTTGTACTGGAAGCAGATGCAATAAAATCAGCTACTTCATTCTGGCTATACGCGGACTGAGCGTTCATCAGCGCATTCATATCGCTCAGCTGTGCCCACGATGCTGAAGATAACGCGCTCATCAGCGAATGCATATAGGAGATATGATCCGCATCAAAACTTTGTGCAGGATCAGCTGCATTAATCAACACAGTTCTGTGCTCATACGGAGCTTGGGTTTCGTAAAAAGCAGTCTGAGCAATAAAGCGGTTAATAAGACCGGCAGTAGATTGCTCTGCTACGGCATTACTCGATGTAGGGCGTCCTTGGGCAAGAGTGCTCAGCTCTTTTTGAGCAATCAGCACCTTCATATCGCTGCCATCCACGGATGTCTGAGCAACCGAATTATGTACAGCGCCATCTACTGTAGAGTTAAAACCATCAGTTGCCATAACAGTGCTATACCCAAGTTTTTGTGCACTTTTTAGAGCATCAGCGGACCATCCAGCAAGACCGTCGAGGGCAAGAGAAGGTGTGCTTGAGGTTGCGTTATCGCCCTGAGATTGCGCTGTTTGGTTCGCCCGAGCAAGTTGACTTGCTGGCAAAGCATCAATAAGTTGCGTGTTTGAGAGAGCAGTAATATCGATACCTGAGTTTTGGATTATTGCAGCGGGATTGAGATGATAGTCCGCGCGTGCAAGAGTAGAGAGATTATTATCGGTTAGAAGTTGTAACTGAGGATGCTGTGCAAGAAGACCAGACAGTGCAGATAATGTTGTTGATGCGCAGGATGTGCGAGAAGCAGTATTCGTATCGCTGAGTTTAATTGCACCGTTAAGCAGGTTCTGCGTTGTGGTGCGTGCATCTTGGTTAAGAAGAGATGATTGAGAACATGAAGGAATAGATGCTGTACTGACTGGCAAAGCTACTACAAAATTGATTGCTGGCAGATTTTGTGTGTAGGTTCCTGCATTTGAGCGCGTGACAAAAGTGTGTACCGTATCGCTTAACTCTCCGTTTGACGATTTATAGTTGACTAACAGAGGTTTTGCGCCCCACGTGGTCATTGCTACTAATGCTGAATTTGTTGGTTCAAGCTTCACATTCACCTGTGTGGACTCACCAGCATCGAGAGCAGGAACAGAAACCTGAGCTAGGGTTAGCGCTGTACGAAGTTTTAATTCTCCCTGCGCCCACTTATCCATATAATCGCTACTCAAAAAATCATAACTGGGAGCAGTTGAGAGGCTTACCGTTCCTTCAGGTACGCGCTCATGCGAGGTATTAGTTACCGTAAAACGTGCGGTATACCCGGAATTTGACGTAATAATACTGCTTGCAGAATCAATGCTTAATGTACGTGATGATTGAGCAGCAGAGGTTTTACTGGCTGCTGCAGCCACAGGCAAGGACGTCGTAATGCCTGCGCTCTTCGCCGTATCAGCGCCTGCGCTAGGATGAGTGCCCATGCTCAGCGTGCCGCCAAGAGCGCAACTAAGGGCTATGCTGGTTGTAGTTAATATACACCTGCGCAGAAAAGTCGAGCAGGAGTAGCGAGAACTATGGTCATGCTGAGCATTGTTATATGCAGTCATGTATTAGGATTCTTTCCTATGTTTTTTGGCGTATAGCCACACAATACGGCGTTCATTCGGATAGCTCAAAACATCCGTCAAATCGTCAAACTTAACCCATGTAGCGTCTTCTGCTTCGTGATCTGGATCGCCTTCAACAGTGAGGTATCCTCCCACCATGCGCAATGCATAATGATGCACTAATTTATGAATGCGCTGCGAATCACCAGTAAACCAGTAGTCAATTGTGGCGATGGAATCGGTTACTTCGCCCAAAATACCGGTTTCTTCATGAATTTCACGCACAGCGGTCTGGTCAGGCGTTTCGCCCTTCTCAATATGTCCCTTAGGTAAGCACCATTCAAGATGTCCTGAGCGGGAATGACGCGCAATAATTGCTACGCGGTCATGCTCGTCGAATACTAAACCGCCAGCAGAATATTCACGCACCACAGGCAAGTCACGGTTATCTAGGGAAGCGAAACTTGTTGGTGCATCCTCACGACGTTTTGCCATAATTGCCGGAGTAGGCACGTTGCGAGTTCTTAACTGTAGTTCTTCAGATAGCTTTTCTAAAGCCTGCTTAACGGATGCGTTACCTCTGAGCGCTGTGCCGATCTCGCTGAAATCACGTTCAGCTGTAGCGGGATTGTTCAGCGCGTTTCGATCGTTTTGATTGTTTCTATTGTTTCTATCGTTAGTCTCGCTATCCTCGTTTCCCTCGTCGCTCTTGCTATGCACTACGTGTGGCGATGGTATCTGAGATGACGTGCTGTACAGCGGAACAATTGAACTTGATATGCTCGTAAAGCGCGAGGTAGTAGTGCCGGTATTGAGTTCAAGATCGTATTCTGCGCGGTATTCCTCATCTTCCATAAAATATCCGCTGGAGTAATGCGAGGAAAAAGCAATCTCAATATGCGCAGAATTATTTCCACCATTCTCAGACGAAGATTGATCGCGTGAGCTCTTGCTTTGAGCATCAGAACGTGCTAATTTTTGGGCAGACTCAATAGTAGCGCGGGCGCGCTGTCTCATGCGATTCACATCTGCCGGGGTAATCATATCTACCAGTCTACTTGCCACCGTGTGCATGATGAGTAATGATTATGGTTACGGTGCGCTAAAATCTATGTCAGGCGTGTAATTGCGTGCCACTTCGCGGATTTTTTCGCGAAACGCCGAAAGTTTACAGCCGAACACTATATATGAGGTAGAAAGGATAGTCGTGGATCTGAGTGTTTCACCTATTGCAATTGAATTGGGCGAACTGTTTGAATCGCACGGCTTCGAATTAGCTTTAGTTGGCGGACCAGTACGAGATTTGTTACTTAACCGCCCTGCACATGATTTAGACTTCTGCACATCGGCTCTGCCCGAACAGATGGAGCCCTTGCTCAAAAAGTGGGGCGATGGTTTTTGGGATATGGGTCGTAAATTTGGTACTTTAGGAGCTGTAAAGAGGACCGCGGACGGTCAGGAATATAGTGTTGAAGTAACCACGTATCGCAGCGATGAATATGAGAGCGATTCGCGTAAACCTTCAGTCAGTTACGGTAAAACGTTAGAAGGCGATTTATCGCGTCGAGATTTTACAGTTAATGCCATGGCTATTCGTGTGCCGCACCTCGAATTTGTGGATCCTTTTGATGGTCGCCGCGATTTAGACCGAAAAATTTTGCGTACGCCTGTTGAACCTGAACAGTCTTTTGATGATGATCCTTTGCGCATGATGCGTGCCGTACGTTTTGTGGCGCAGCTGGGCTTCCGTATTGGATTAGATACTGCAGAAGCTTTGGCAGATATGGCTCCTCGTATAGAGATTGTATCTGCAGAACGTGTGCGCGATGAGTTATGCAAATTACTGTTATCCGATAATCCTCGTGCTGGTTTAGAGGCTTTGGTCGATTCAGGTTTGGCTGATTTTGTTCTCCCTGAATTACCTGATTTAGAGCTGGAAATAGATGAGCATCACCGTCATAAAGATGTGTATGATCACACCTTGCAAGTGCTGGATAGAGCAATAGCTTTAGAAACTGATGAGGAAGGACCTGTTCCTGCTCCTGATTTAACCTTGCGTTTGGCTGCTTTGATGCATGATGTGGGTAAGCCTCGCACGCGCAAGTTTGAACCGAACGGCAAAGTAAGTTTTATGCATCACGATGTGGTGGGAGCGAAAATGACAAAGAAGCGTATGCGCGCTTTGCATTTTGACAATCATCTTATTGCTGATGTGAGCGCTTTGGTGCAGTTACATTTGCGTTTCCACGGATATGTAGATGAGCCATGGACTGATGCTGCTGTGCGTCGCTACGTAAAAGATGCAGGACATTTATATCATCGTTTGAATCGTCTTACACGTGCTGATGCAACCACGCAAAATAAAGCAAAAGAAAAAATGTTTGCTCATGCCATGGATGAGCTTGAAGAGCGTGTGATTGAGCTGAAGAAAAAAGAGGACTTTGAAGCTATCCGTCCGGATCTTAACGGCGACGATATTATGCGCATTTTGGGATTAACTCCTGGACCAGAAGTAGGGAAGGCATATAAGCATATGCTTGATTACCGTTTAGATAATGGTCCAGTTGATTATGATGTAGCTGTTGAAGAGCTTCAACGCTGGTACGCAGACAATAAATAAAAAGAAGGGGATTTGTTTACACAAATCCCCTTCACCGTACTTATGCAGCTTGATGTTCCTGAGCTTGAGGCACATCTTTGAGCTGTGCAGCATCCTCACAGTTCGTTAAGGATTCAATCTTAGAGCCTGCTTTAGGTACTTTTTTCGTACCAATCAAATCATCGAAAGAAGATCCCACAATAACATCAATAAGATTATCTTCGCGATTATCCATGCGCAAAATAGCATCATTGAAGTTGGTAGCAAGCGTATATGCCTGAGTAATAGAGTTTTTGCCAAAACGAATTTCAGTGCGTTCTAGCACACTAGAGGAATCAAAATCACCCACACCTTGCAAATTGAAACCGCGGTTATGAAGTTCCTCACCTACAGCAGTAGCTAAACCAGTTTTATTGGTGCCGTTGAGCACGCGCACTGTTATTTCTGACGGATTCATAGTGACAGAATCTTTAACAGCACATGCAGTGACTACACCAAAGTTTGTTGCTGCTGTTGTTGTCTTCTTTTTTGAAGATGAGAAAGAGCCAAAAGCTCCAATTAAGGAAATGATAAGAACAACAACTAAGAAACCAATTGTTGCACTTAAAATCATACGCTGACGTGCGCGAAGATAAAGCTTGCGCTGTTCGCGTTCGGTATTAATCGTGCTGTCGGCCATTTTTCCTCCGTCTACTCTCCAGCTATTCTATACGCACACCGAGCCTAAAACCTCTATGCATGTGGAATTAGGAATGTTTCATGTGAAACATTCGAGATGCACTGGCTAAGCGGATAAAATCATCAATAGTTAAGGTTTCTCCTCGACGAGTTGAATCAATCTGTGCAGATTCGAAAGCTTCATCAGACACAGTTTTCTTCAATACAGCGCGTAAAGTTTTACGACGCTGGCTAAAAGCAGCATCAATCAGATTAAAAACATCGTCGCGCAACTCAGGGTCTCGAGGACTTTCCGTGCTGTGGGAATCATCATAACGATGGAATTCTACGAGAGCAGAGTCAACATGAGGAGCTGGCCAAAACACATTGCGACCAATAACTCCGGCAGGACTTGACAAACCGTACCATGCAAGTTTTACGCTAGGCACGCCGTAGACCTTGTTTCCCGGTTGAGCACACAGGCGGTCTGCAACTTCTTTTTGAACCATAACCACAAAAGACTCAATATTGGTAAAGCGCTCAAGTAGAGTAAGAATAATTGGAGTAGCTACGTTATATGGAAGATTGGCAACAAGAGTAAGAGGAGTGCTCAGATCTATAGCTGTATTGTCTGGAGTAGCTTTGAGCGCGTCCATCTCAATAACGCGCAAACGCTCAGAAGCGGCAGGCATATATGTAGCGACGGTATAAGGTAAACGTTCAGCCACAGGAGTGTCAATCTCAATAGCTGTAACATGAGCTCCTGTTTCGAGTAAACCCAAGGTGAGAGACCCTAAACCCGGACCAACCTCCAGAACTTTTGAATCCGCAGTTACGCCTGCTGTGCGTACAATTTTGCGCACAGTGCCCGGATCAATCACAAAGTTTTGACCGAACTTTTTTGTTGGCGAAATACCGGCTTCAGCAGCTATGGTGCGAATATCGGAAGCACCTAATAATCCTGTTGTTTCACTCATAATCTTGATTTTAATACCATCCTGTTTTATAGCTATGCTGCTGGGCACCTAATGGACTGCCGTATCGCTTAGCAATATAGTTCAGACCCCAATTAATTTGAATTGCTGCATCGTCACGCCAGTTTGCGCCATATGTAGCCATTTTGTTGCCAGGAAGAGACTGAGGAATGCCATATGCTCCAGAAGAACAATTTTCTGCATTCCATCGCCATCCTGATTCGCGGTTCCACAGCCATACTAAAGCATTCCAATTATCGCCTGTCCAGCCGTATTGAGCGGCTGCAGCTTGAGCATAGGCCTGGGCTTGGGCAGGGGTTGGATGCCATAAACCGCTTTGAGCTTGTTGTTGAGCCTGTTGCTGTGCTTGCTGTTGTGCTGCTTGTTCCTGAGCCTTGCGCTGAGCTTCGGCTTCGGCAGCTTTACGTGCAGCTTCTTGAGCTGCTGCTGCCGCTGCAGCCTGACGAGCAGCTTCTTCTTGCTTGGCTTTATCTTGATCAGCTTTGTTTTGATCAGTTTTATTTTGATTAGCTGAGGAAGATTGATCTGAATTTTGCTGATTATTCTGAGTATTGCTCTCAGCTTTAGGCTCTTCCTTCTTTTTTGTGCCTACATGAATAATTTCTTCTTGAGGCTCTTGGGTTACGGCTTCGCTCGTAACTTCACTAGATTCAACCTGACCATCAGCCAAAGTGTTATGCAGGTTTTGGGTTTTCTTACCATTTATGCCCTGCTGAACAACTTCCTGCTTACCTTCTTCTAAAGAATCATCTTTTACTGTTCGCGTGGTAAAAGGAATCTCAACTTCACGAGTAGAATCCGAATACGTAACTCGCACAACGCGCAAAATCGTATCGTTACCATCTTGTTCAACAGAAACGCGGTCATGCTGACCTACAGAAATACCTCGAGCATCTAAAATAGCAGCAGCAGGAACTTTTCCATCTACGGCATCGCTTGTGTGACCATCAGCAATAACTTTAACTGTTCCCTGGGCGTTAATAATTAACCCACCAGTCAGTTTGTTATAAATATTTGAGATAGAAACAGTTACTTTTACGGCATTTTTTTCGTTCTGCTTAAAAAGTCTGAGCAGCTCGTCCGCACTTTTTGCGTACGTCCAGAAGCCGACCGGCTGACCGTCGATCATAACAGTAACTTCGTAAGCGCTACGTACCTGAACATGCGCATTATCTGTTAAACGCTCTCCGGAAGTTGATTTCACAAAATCATGTGTTTTAACTTTAACGTTTTCCTGAGAAAGTAAACCGTCAACGGTTAAAGCAAGGGTATTCACATGCGTTGTTTTGCCGTTAACGGTTAGAGCTACGGATTTATACGTGCCAATAAAGAAAGAGCTGATGCAGATAGCAGCACACACACTTGAGGTGATGGCAATGCGCCAACGTCTACGTGTAATAAAACGTTTGGGAGTCCAACGAAGTGCCATCTTTCCCCTTGTTTCTCTGTATTATCTCACAAATCTAATGTTTACAACCATAGTAGATATACGTATTTGCTGGAAGATAAGCGTAAAGAAGTTGACGAGAAATTCATATTTGGTACTGCGCTCTATGCCTTGGGTAGAGAACTTGAATTGAAATTGCTCGTCATGTAATTGAATGTTTCACGTGAAACATGCGAGGGTGTTGAAGGATGAGGTTTGCGAGAAAAATCTGTGGGATGACTTAAAGAAAAATTAATAATAATTGAAAATATGAAAAACATCACAGTAAGTATGGATGTGTGTGCATAGCTAAAAGACATGCCATTGAGTAAAGTAATTGATTTCTTACGACAGTGCTTAAAGCCTGTAAATACAACATTTTTGAGTGATGGGAAGCCGTGTGAAGTAGTCACGTTTTCTGCGGGCAGTGTATTAATGAACTCACGACTTGCATCGCGTAATGTGCTCTACATCACATTATGTTGTTAAAACTGGCGTTTCGTGGTGCGACAGTGTTCCTCAACAGTGCTACACCGCACATTTGGAATTCCGAAGAGAAGGAAAGAAGAGGGTAACAGCACTAGTTAGTAACTATATGACCTAATGCGTGATGGCCTCTTGAGAAGACTCCACCATGTTTTACTTCATATCTTTGGTTGTTCGTGTAACCGCATGTAACTGAGGTGAATAACTACATTCGAGTGCAATTCGTTCAGAAAAAAGGTGAAGCTATGGGCTTCGTTATTATGATTTTATTTGCTCTAGTAGGAGTTGTTCTGCTTATTGTGGGAGCACTGCGTGCGAAGAATAATCCGAAAGTACTATGGTTAGTTGGCTTAGGATTGATTTTTATTGCTGCTGCCATTTGGCTAGCATGGCCGAAGTAAGGGCTTGAGGGGGGTATGTTTCACGTGAAACATACCCCTTTAGTTTGTATTACCATTCCTTCGGTTTTTTAAACGAAAGAATCCCTGTTTTTCCTAACGTCCATAGGATAGAAGATCCAAGTCCTAGTACAGTAATGTAAAGAGTATGTGTTTCGCCGATGATGGTTGCGCAAAATCCGCCTGCAATTGCTCTAATAGGCTCAGCAATTAACGCAATCATGCGTTCTGCGGAACTTACTTGTCCAAGAATATTTTCTGGTGTAATCACTTGCTTAATTGATTCCCCCAGAATAATGCTGACATTTACAGCAAAACTCCACAGGAATTGAGAGAAACAAACAGAAATAAGAACAATGAAGTGTTGCGCAGTAAAGAGTGATGATAGTGATACGAACATAGCGGCAATCGAGGGAAGAGCAAGCGAGTAGATATACAGAGGCTCTGATGGGAGATGAAAGATAATTTTTCCTGTTGCTGCTGCACTTACAATTCCAGCGATACCGCTGAAAGTAGCTGCTAAACCAACTTCAGTGGCGTTCATATGAAGATTATGAATAGTAAAGACATAATAAACTGCAAAGAAAGCCGAAGTGAAGAAATTAAACTGTCCTGCTGATAATGCTATAGATCGAATAACACCATGAGAAAAGACATAGGAAAAACCATTTCTATAGTCACTGTCTGAAGAAGTATCTGTTTGCTCCTCCTCTATAATCTGTTCATATAGTCCTGATTCTTTCTTAGACCAAATATTAATAAAAACAAGTAATGAACTGACAATATATGATACGAAGTCAAATAAGAGAGAAAAGGCTGCTCCTGCAACATGGAAAATCCCACCGCCAATACTCGGTCCGTGCCTTCACCAACAGCATTGGCACCTTCAATGAGAGAATTAGCATGAGGAATGCGATTTTTGGGAACAAGAGCAACAGTGTATCCTGTTCGGGAAATATCAAACCCAAGAGTCACAATTCCAATAATGAGCATGAGCAGTATTAAAGAGATAAAAGAAATAAAATGGAAATAGAGTAGTGCGAAAAGAACTGCGGTGGATACAGCTCCAATGAGATTGGAAGCAAGCATAGTTTTATCCGGATCGATTCTATCGCATAAAGTTCCAATTTGAATGCCGAAAATAGCTGCTGCTACTGATTCAGCAGCAGTGAGAATTCACACCTCAAAAGATGAACAATGTAATGTGATTACTGCAATTAATGGGATGACGATTGCGGTTGCGTTACTTCCTGTAATAGATACAAGGTGACCAGCGAGAACGCGGGTAAAAACAGGAGAAATAAGTGAGTTTTTAGTTTGTTAATCATGATATTTTTATCTGAGTGGTGCATGAGGTAGTCATTCTCTTATGTGCTTACGTTTTCACACATTGCCGAAAACAGCATTATCTATTGCGCTATCTTACACGCATTTTGACCAGAAGAATCAACGAAATCAATTCAACGCATACTTCACACATAAAACAAAAAATCTCACGACACAGTCAGCGGAACTATGTCGCGATACATAACAAAGAGCCTCCAGGGGGACTCGAACCCTCGACCTGCTGATTACAAATCAGCTGCTCTAGCCAACTGAGCTATAGAGGCGTTGATTAACTCAACGCTCTCACTATACACAAAACTCTAGAACTATACAAAACGGCTCGCCGATAAAATCGACAAGCCGTTAATAAAGTTAATAAATTAGAACTAGAAAACTGAATCAGCAGGTTCAGTAATCTCGCTCAATCTCGTACTCAACCCGTGCTCAGTCCTCTGCTCAACCTCCGTTTCACAAAGCGTCACAAAGTTTCGCAGCCTTTACAAGGCAACAGGCTTTCCTGTGCCAATGCTTGGCAAATCGCCTGCCTTGCCCACGGAAGCTTCCTCGAGTCCAATGCTATGCAAAATCATCTTGGCGTAATTGCCTGCATAACTGGATGGAGCAGTGGTGTAATCCCAGTAATTGTTGTTAATCAAAATAGTTGGAGTGGTCATCTGACCTTTATATGTGCCGCTCTTGTGCCATAACTTGCTATCAACTGGATACCACTGGCTCACAGCGTTAACCCACTTCTCATACTTACCCTTCGCGGCAGCCGTCGCAACAGAATCGCTTACGCCCACGGACTTTGCGAGCTTAACCAAAGCATCATTCGAAACGCTCTTATATCCAGACGCTTCCTGAGGCTGGAAGTTCTGCGCAAACATAGCTTCACTCAAAGCCAAAACTTTGTCTGGCTCGTTATCAGCAACGTATGTGACGAAAGCTGCTGCACGAGTGGAATAACGATCGGTAGAGGATGCGTTCAAGAAAGCAGCAGGATGAATATTTAAGTTAATCTGACCAGCAGCAACCAAAGAAGCTAAGGTTTCTCCTGCTGAACGATGCATGGTACCGCAAGCAGGGCAAATATAATCCATATAATCATCGATGGTTGGAACATTAGCAATTGGCTTATTTACGCCGTTCTTGGAAATAATAAAACCGCCGTTTTTTGCTGCGTTCTTAGGCTTATCCTTCACCTTTTCCACAGCTGCATATGCTTGAGCAGCTACTTCCTCTGGGGAGCGCGTGCTGTTATAGATGTTGCGTCCCACAAAGAACACAATTACAGCAGCGATAACAACAATAACTGCTACTACTGCAGCGCCGATGGTCGTTTGAATTTTACGTTCGCGTTCAGCTGCTAACTGTGCTTCGCGTTCAGCAGCCGCGCGTGCTTCCATTCGTGCTTTACGAGAGATAGCGCGCTTATCCGAGTTTTTAGCCATAGAAAAAACTTTAGCTTAAGGGGGTTAAAAAAATGGCTAATTTTCACGGATTACTAAAAATTTTTGCTAAACCAAAGACGGTATTGTAGAAAGAATCCAATACTGAATATTAGGCAACGGATCCCACGTTACCGTTTTGATTGTTGCCGATAGAGCAAGTATAGAGATAATAGCCAGCGCCCAGAGAGATACTTCGATAAAACGTGTTTGAACAGAAACGTTTGATTGTCCGCGAGCTTTAAGACCTAAACGGATTGTTTCCTGTGCAGGCTTGGCAAGAAGGAACAGCCAAGATAAGCTCATGGCACAGATATTTATGATGACGAAAAGCGACGTCCATTGCCCAAAACCGACAGTAAAACCGCTTAAGCTAAGTATTCCTAAGAAAATACCATTAAATAGGGCGAGTAAAATAGTCGCGCGCAGACCGTACCACAGAGCGCTTACTGCAGCTTTAAGTATATGCCAAGGAAGAGCTAAGCTGAGACTGATCGCAGATACGTTCGGATTATTCAGCCGTGCTTGAGTGCGCGATCCTCGTATCGACGACCACATAACTGTAAGCACGACAGCGAGCAGAGATAGAGCTGGGAAAAAAGCTGCAAGAGATACGATAATACTTGCCCATGCCCACTGATACACAACGGTTGTTGCCATTGATACTGGCGCTGCATTTGGTTGCATCTGGCTGCTTGATGGCTCAGAATAAACCGGCAACGGCTCAGGGGGTGCGCTCCACAAGAGACGTGTGGAATTATCGTCTGGTATGCTGCTGATTGGCGCGCTCGCCATAACTCGTGTTGCGGGAACTTCTGGGATCGCGTTTTGAGCGCCTGTGGGCATAAGACGAGTAGAGCCAATAGCTACAGTTTTATCTGTGCCAGTGTTTCTCGTGTTATCGTCGCGAGAAAAGTTTCTTGAAAAAGGGGGCACCACAGACGTACGTCCTGCTCCTTCATCTGCTGATGTCTGTTCAGTCACCGCTATATCGTGCGGTCCGTTATCCCAAATATCTGGTATTTGAGCCTCCTCATGAATAGCGGAAAGCAGTTCTTGAGCAGAGCAGCGCTGCATACGGTCCGGGTTCAAAGCCATGCGCATAGCATGTAAGGTTAAAGGCGGAAGACCAAATAAATCAGCGTTACCTGAAGCCGCGCGCTCTAAAACAGTCATTAATGGTTTCGAACCAAAAACGGGCTTTCCGGTAGCCGCGAAACCGAGAACAGCGGCGACGCTCCACCAGTCAGTGGCTTCATCGGACTCAGCGCCTTCAATAATTTCTGGTGCAATAAAACCAGGCGTACCCATAACCAGTCCTGTGCGCGTTACGTGAGATTCGTTCTCTCCCATAGCAATGCCAAAGTCCACAAGAACGGGGCCTGATGGGGAAATCATAACGTTAGTTGGCTTCAAATCGCGGTGAATAATACCTGCTGCATGTACGGCATCTACAGCATCAATAAGCATACGGGCTAAATTATCGAGATCTTCAGCAGTGTAGCGACCATTCTCATATACGTCGTCGCGCAGGTTTTTACCCTCAATTAGCTCGGTAACAATAAATGCAAGAGCGTCATCCAGTTCCATGTCCACAATATGGTTCACGCCCGGATGATCGATACGTCGCAGCGCCAAAGCTTCACGACGGAAGCGCTCGCGAGCGGTCAGTTTATCTGTGTTATCGCTGAGATTGCCGTTCTCGTCTTCCTCTTTGAGTGAGTCTAAGAGCACCTTCATAGCGAAAATATTGCCGCCGTCATCGCGCACGCGCCAAATAGTGCCCATGCCACCTTGGTCGAGGCGGTTGAGCAGTGTATAACCTCCTACGAGGTCGCCGGGCGCTAAATCGAGTGCGGAATAATGTTCAGCCATAGTTCCTATTTTATGAGCGTGTGTAGATGTGTGAGACGATGCATGAGGCTATATACGGGGGCTCTCAACAATTCAATTTACTATAGAGGGTAAAGAGAAAAGATAAGTAAATGAAGAGGGAGAAAACTATGGTTGATGAGTTCACCTAGATGTAGACAATACTCAGTCGGGTGTGCCTGAGCAATCACAGCAGTCGAAACAGTCGCAACCGATGTGCGCTCCTGAAAAGGCACCTAAGATAGCGCCTAAGAAGGCTCCAAACAAGAACCAGACACAAGCGAACACTCCAACGAATCTAGCTAGAGAGGCTGAGCCGGCTAGACCGCAAGGTCCGAGTGGGCCGTCTGGCTCGCAAAATCCAAGTGGTCCGATGGGGGTCAAACCCTCGTAAGCGGCGCTGGTGGCTTATCGCGCTCGCTGCTGTTCCCGCAGTAGCCATCAGTGTGGGCGGATATTTCGCATATTCGCACTTCTTAGCGCCAAAATTAGGGGCTGATCCTCGATCAGCCAATTTGCACGTAACGGTTCGAAAGAATGCTCTTATATACGACCGCAAAAATCAGATTTTTCTATAAAAGAAGTAAATGATCAAGACATAGTCGTTACTAAAGTTAAGAGCATTAAAAAAGGGAACAGTAATTAACGTGGGTATTACGCCTACAACGCCTCACGGTTTGTTGCGTAAGGTTAAGTCTGTGCATAAAACCGGCAAACTGTATACCGTTAAAACTGAGCAGGCTGCGCTCACAGACCTTATTGAGCGTTGCGATTACAGCGGTGTAGCAGTGATTGATGGTGATAAAGATATTACCGTTAAGCAGGTAAACGCAAAGAAGCAAGATGTTTTTATGCCACAGGTAAACGCTGCTGAAGATGGAATAACTGCTGACGGAGCGCTGAATTATGATGGTCGAGGTACGAAGGCTGAGTTTTCTGTAACGGTTAAATTACGTTTGATTATTACACCTCAGTGTAAGGTCGATCTGAAAGTTACTGCTGAGGAAAAGTTTAATGCTAGTGCTTCATTGCGTGATTTTTTGAAATCTTTTAATGCTGACGGCGTTCATGTGAGCGAAGAGTTAGCAAAAGTTGATTTGCCGAATGTCCAGTTTATGGTGGGATATGTGCCGGTTGTGTTAACTAATGAAGTATCACTAACTGGTGATTTAAATATGGCCTCCAGTTTTAACCCGTCAATCTCTATTAAGCAATCTCAAACCATAGGCTTTGGGTATACTACGAAAAAAGGCTTCTACACTATTCGTGAAGGAGCAGCCCCAGTAAGTGAGTTGTCATTTAATGGTCTAGATCAAAAGAATGCAGATGAGTACACTATTTTTTCTGCTCAAGCAGACTTTACTCTGACTCTTGGTTTTGAGTCAAAATTGTATGATCAAATGGGCTTGGAGGGCAGTGTTGGAGGGAAGATTTCTGCTGGTGGGCAAGTTCAGCTTGCTGATGATGCGCAAAAGAATGGCGCTATTGAACTACCTGGTATCAAAAAGGCTTTCGTTGGAAGTGTGGATATTAATGCAACGGTTCCTCTGCATGTAGGTATTGCTGTCGGGGATGATATACGTCAAGTTGCAAAAAATATTTTCGATAACAAGGTATTCGAGGTATCACTTCCTACTTACGATAAGGAATTCCCTATTGCGTTGTATAACAAACAGTTTGGCGAAGTGCGTACAGGATTCAGGGATTTTGCTGGAGAGTATGCATTTAGCTCAGGTGCCGGAACGTGGGCGACAATGATGACTCTGAATAGTGATGGTACCTTCAGTGGTGACTTTCACGACAGCGATATGGGTGCTACTGGACACGGTTATCCGAACGGTATGAGGTCTGAGTCCATATTTACCGGAAAATTCTCTAATCTGCGCAAAATAGATGAGAATACATTTGTGGCTACAGTAGCCTCGTTGAATGTGAGCGACACTATTGGTCGCCAATACGTTGAATATGGTGTGCTCATCACTATTACAGAGGTTTACGGCATGAAGCAGGGGCGGACTGCTGTTTTTGCGCGTCAAGGAAGAACTGCGAGTGATATTGGTGAGGAAGCTAAAATTTGGATTTATTCAATTACTGGACAAGAACTTGGTACAACGTTACCGAGAACGTCCATTTTTATTAGGGATAACCATAGCGATACATTATCGAAAGGTTATGTGTTTGTGGATAACTCTTCTGGGTACTAAAGCCCTCCCTACCGCTCCATCTAACGATGACCGCGTTGTATTATTAAGAGTGTCGGCAATTACGCCGATAACTTGCAGAGAAAAAGAGAAAAATTAGAGAAAAGAGGGGGATTATGTTTTGCAGCCAATGCGGTGCGCAGCTAGATCCGAATGCGCGTTTCTGCGGACAATGTGGAACGCCAACTGTGCTCCCAGATCCTACACCACAACCTGTTGCTCAGCCTGAGCCTACAGCACCTGTGGATAACAGTAGTCAGAGCAATCAGCCGTTCGAGAGCACAATCGTGAATGCAGAAGTGCCAACCGAGCAGACTCAAGTTTTCAATCCACAGAGCACTGATTATCAGCCTGTACAGCAGCAAGCAGCTCCAGTAAATCCAGCTCCAGTAAATAACGCTTCAGCAGGGACAGGTGCTGCGCAAAATCTTAACGAGTCCGTATCTCAGGTTGTAGCAGTAGCCCGCAGAAGCGAAGTGTTTGCTGAAAAGCGTATCAAGGGTATGGCTATTGCAGCTGGTATTGGTTTGGCAGCGGCAGCTGTATTCGCAGCGCTTCAGTTTATTTTATTCTCCTTCTTGGGCTCTTCCCAAACCTCAGAAATTCTCTCAGAGCTTCCTTATATGTCGAGCAGTGTGCCAGACAATCTCACCTCTTTTGTTGGCCCTCTGTCTATCTTCGGTATTCTTCTTACCGGCGGTGTGGGCGGCTCAGTAAGTGTTTCTGGCGGGGCACAGGGCATATCTGTAGCCGGCGCTGTGAATATTTTGTTCCCTATTTCGCTTTCGGGTGTGGCTCTTATTCTTGGCGTAGCTTTCGGTGCATATATGTTTGGTAAGGGACTTGAACGCACCAAGAAATGGACTCATTTATGGTCTGCAATGCTCACTGGTTTGGCAGTAGCTATTGCCTACTTACTTATCGCTTTCGTTACTGCTATACGTTTAGATAGCGGAAACACTGCGATTGGTGGAGCACTCAGCAGTCTTGGCGCCTCCGTATCTATAACAATTTCCGCAGCTACTTTCGGTACTTTTGCGATGGCTTTCATTTTCGCAACTCTTGGCGCTTGGTTCGGTTTTGTACTTGCTGAGAAGCATGCAACAGAAAAGACTATTGTTCAGGCTGCATGGAAGTGGGCACATCAGGCTCGCGGTTTTGTGCGCACTATTGTGGAATCAAGTGCGATGTATGCAGCTGTATTCACTGTAGTAGCAATTGGTTTGCTCATTTATCTTGGTGTGAAGACTCACAGTATGATGCCTCTGTCTTTGCTCTCCAGCCTTCCTCTGCTGGCGGCTTATGCACAAGCACTCAGCTCCTTTGGCTCCTTACGTGCTAGCATGGGTGGTACCTCTGGTTCTAACAATGGTGGGCAGAATTTTACTCTTGCGAAACTTGCAGAAACTGTTAGCCCATGGCTATGGGGTCTTTTGGTTCTCTTTATTGTTGCTAGCTTCTACATTGTGTTGCGCATGATTGTGCGCAACATGTATGACGCTGAATATGCACAGTGGAAGTACGCATGGCAGGCTCCAACAACTCTTGGTCTTGTGTGGATTGCTCTGGCTCTCTTCGGCTTGCGAATTTCCATAAATGCTGGAGCAATGGGATACGGCTACAACGTATCCGTTGGAATTGAATTATGGTATGGCGTTCTTTTTGCTGTATGGTTAGGTCTTTTGGAAGTAGCTTCTCGCGTACTTAATGGCGTTTTGTATCCGCTGATTACAGTTTTGTGGTCTGCAGTTGTGGGTGGAACTGTTGCTGTAGCTGCAGAGCAGAACGAACAGCCAGCACAGCCAGTACAGGCTGAAACTGTTCCTGTTGCTTTTGCTCAGCAGCCAACCGAGGTTCTGCCATCTTCTCCAGTTGAACAAGACCCAACTGTGGTGATGCCTGTTCAAAACACGTCTATGCTCAACGAGGCTAGCACGGTTTCAATGGCTGCACCTGCTCCTCAGCCGGTAGCCAGCAATACTGCACCTGCTCCAGTTGCCAAGCCTCTCGATCCACAGAAGAAGCGCGTTCTTGTTATTAGTGCAATCGTTATTGCAGTTTTAGCCGTGCTGTTTGGCGCATATAGCATTGCGTCAAGCACTCTATTTGGTCCAAAGAACGTAGTCAATCAGTATGTGAAAGCTGTAGAAAGCGGAAACTATACTCAGGCAACTAAGCTGTCTAATTTAGGTCTATCTACTGCTCAGTCCGCGCTGTTAACGTCAACAGCAGGTAAGAACGCGGAAGTCCGTATTTCGGGCGCAACCGTTGGAAAATCTGTTAAAAATCCTGATGGTTCGCAAACATTTAACGTATCGTATAACTTACAAAATAGTAGTCGGACTGCCTCTGTAACAGTAAAACCTGTGGGTAAGCAGTTCGGTATTTTTGATAAATGGACAGTGACTAATGGTTTAACGCAAACTGTTAACGTTACATTTGCTAAGCCTTTTACATCCGTTTCGATTGGCGGTGTAGCTGTTGGTAAGGCTAACGCTTTGTCTGAGATTGATTATGGATATACTTTTGCTATTTATCCTGGCGTGTATAGCGCTCAGGCTAAGGGAACGAAGTATATTAAGGAATTTACCGGAAAAATTGGAGCTAATTCCGACCTTTCCGTTACTGCCAACCCAACTGATGCATTAGAAGAAGATATTAATGCACAGGTGAAATCTGTACTAGACGAATGTGCTAAATCCACCAGCCCAGAGCCTGAAGGGTGCCCATTCTCTTCATGGATTAGTGGAAATAGCGACAGCTACAACGATTTATCGTGGAGCATTACTAAATATCCAGTAATCCGTACCATCGATTTAGAGGATGGAAGTTTTTCCTTTGGTAGCGGAACCGCAACCTTAAAGTATCGGCATAAGGATTTCTTCGATGATTGGACCGATGATTCCGATGATAACACCATTTATGGTGACGGTACCTTTACTCTCGATGGCAATAAACTGACAGTAAAGTTTGACAACAGTTCTTGGTAAAACTTTCGCTGTGCTGAACAGATGAGGAAAGAGAGTGCGACCTAGATGAAATATGCTAGGTCGCATTTTTACACGGAGATGGGGAAAGAAGAGTACAATCATGGTTTTCTCTCAATCAGGAAAACGAAGATGCTGTGCTGTCGTCTGCTAGTAATACAGAACAACCGCGAAAACGCTGAAAGAGCGGATTATTTATCTCGTTCATTATTTTTATTGTTTTTGTCGCGCTATCTTTCGCAGGTTTTATTCTATACTCTCAGTACGCAAGAATATCCGTTACGTGTGTAAATATGCAGTTTAGCGCACAACTAGATGAAAAATGGACGTCTCAATCATCGCCAATACTCGTACATATTTCTAGTACAGATAACAATAAAAAAGTCAGTATGTATAAAGCTCTTCGAGCGCAAAGCAAGGCAGAAACTATAGCAGCTGGCGAAGTTTCAGTGCCAGAAGGACGATATTCTGTTGGACATATTAGTCCTGTTAATGCTGATGGATCTATGTATAAAGTGCCGAAAGCAGCCACGGTTGATGTGTCTGCTGCCGGTGCATCTTTTGTTGATACCGCGGAAATTAGAGAAAATCCAAGTGAAGCACAATTCGAGTTCATTCCTGCATCGAAAGTATCTTCCACAAGATGTGGACGCTACTGTTGAGATTCTTCAAGAAGCTTCACGCGATAAGAACTCAGGAGTAACGCAGAAAGATATTCTTACTGTACAAAATGCTCGTCAGGCTTTGAAGTAAGAGCGAAGTTTGCTCGCGCTGATGTAGAAAGTTTTATACAGAAAGTTATATAGAGAAAGAGGAAAAATGGAGAATAACGGTAATGGTTTTAGTGGAGGTGGGCAGCCTCCTGCACCCCCAAGCAGCACCTTAAGCTGCACCTAAACAGGCTCCGGGGAAAGCGCCAAAGGTCAAGAAAACTCAGCCAGCTGGTGTTGCAACAGCTAGTGTTTCCGTGCGCTCGCCGAAAAATTGTGGTATATACTTCTTGCTGCAATTACGGCGGTGGCTGTGTGCGTTTACAAAGGTAACGGATACAGCTGTAACTCTTGCGCGTAGTAATGACGAACTGCAGGAGGCTGTGAAAAACGTAGAAGCTAGCGGACGTAAGGCAGCTACGGGTATTGTGCGGATATTAATTCTCAGGATGAGATTAAACAGTATGTGGGCAAAGATAATGAGTTTAGGCCTGACTTAATCGATGAACCGCCTTATGTTATTTTCTTGCCTGATAAGCCACTGGACATGCTCTTAGTGCCTCAAAGCGCTGGCGTAGAACTTGATAAAACTGTTGCTTCTATCATTGGTTTTAGAGGGGGAGAGGATTTCTCACAGTCAATTGATTGGAAACAGTATGAGAGTAAACGCGTAGTATTAAGCGCAGTCGAGTTTTATAGAGGAGACAATGGTTCCCCACTTCCTTACTCTTTCCTGCCTATTCTTTTTGATGGTGGGATATTGAAGAGCGACCTTAAAGTTGTTTATGCTCGAGATGTGCCAGATGAGAAGCTAAAGCCGTTTGATTTTTCCAGCTGGAGAATATGAATATACATCTACATTCGGCGATGTGCCACAGAAAGCAACAATAAAAGTAGATGGCTCAACTTTAACAGTTACGCATAGCGATTTCGGTTATTCCGAGTGGGCTGAAGGAAAAACCTATACGCTAACAGAAAATCTTCAGGCATCGACTTCGCAGCGTCGTGTATATCAACTCACAGGAGATACAGAAAACATGTTCTCTCCTACCATCAGTTATTTCTCTCAAGATAAATCGTTTATCAAGAGTATTGATGGCTACGGGGTGTATCGACTTAAGCAATAGCATCAGTAAGACTGCCTAAAGTAGCTCAAGAGCGTGAGTCTGTATAGATTTGCGCTCTTGTCATATCTCGAAGGCAATTACCAATCAGTCGCTATGAATCAGAAAGTTCATGCGCACAACGTAAAGCTCCTATAGAAGAAAATCAAGGAAGTTTCACTCCCCAAATGCAATCGTTTGCAAGAAAAACCGATAATTTTGCAAAAAATCCTGTTAATTTTGAGAAACACGTACACAAGTACCGCAGCATTGTGTATTATGAGAGGTGGCTCGAAGAAGAGTTATCTTCCAGAACCACAAATAACCAACCTCTCACTCGGATCGTTTGGCACGTACCTGTCAATGAAAGGATAAAATTATGGCAGAAGTGGTATTTGAAAATGTTACCCGTATTTACCCAGGTAATGACACCCCATCTGTAGACAATCTCAACCTCACTATCAATGACGGCGAATTCCTCGTTCTCGTTGGTCCATCTGGTTGCGGTAAGTCTACAACTTTGCGAATGCTCGCAGGTCTCGAAGAAGTAAACAAGGGTCGCATCTTGATTGGTGGCAAGGACGTTACCAACATGCAGCCAAAGGACCGCGACATTGCAATGGTATTCCAGAACTATGCTCTCTACCCACACATGACTGTGGCAGATAACATGGGCTTTGCTTTGAAGATTGCTGGTACCCCAAAGGATGAAATCCGCGCTCGCGTTGAGAAGGCAGCAGCTATTCTTGACTTAACTGAGTACCTCGATCGTAAGCCAAAGGCACTTTCTGGTGGTCAGCGCCAGCGTGTAGCTATGGGTCGTGCAATTGTTCGTCAGCCTAAGGTCTTCCTCATGGATGAGCCTTTGTCCAACTTGGATGCAAAGTTGCGTGTACAGACTCGTACGCAGATTGCAGCATTGCAGCGTCAGCTTGGCGTAACCACTCTTTACGTGACCCACGATCAGACTGAAGCTTTGACCATGGGTGATCGCATTGCAGTTATTAAGCTTGGTATTCTTCAGCAGGTTGGTGCTCCAACTGAGCTCTACGATCGTCCAGAGAACGTATTCGTAGCAGGATTCATTGGTTCCCCATCCATGAACATTTCTACTCATAAGGTAGAAAATGGCAAGGCAATCATCGGTGACGATGCAATTACTTTGCCAGCAGAAGTAACCGCAAAGCTCACCGCTGAGGACGACAACAAGATCATCATCGGCTTCCGTCCAGAAGATGCATCTCTTGCATCCGATACGGAGCCGGATGCATTCAAGCTCAACGTTTTGAATGTTGAAGATCTTGGTTCCGACGGCTTCATTTATGGTAACATCGTTGATGCTTCCGGCGCTGATGAAGCTTCCTCGGTAATGTCTGATCAGAACAATATGACCACAGTGCGTGTAAACCCACGTGCACTCCCACAGGTCGGTGCAACTGTTCGCATTCACATCGACCCAACAAAGATGCACCTGTTTGCACCATCTACCGAATTGCGTTTGAACTAATGCACTGATTCGACTGGTTCGCAAGAATCAACTGAATCAATTCAATTAGTCGATGTATACGAAGGGCGACACGAGGCTTCAGGGCCAGTGTCGCCTTTTGTAGTGCTGAACAGAATCTGCCAATTTGCATAAGGAGTGAGCTATGGCCGCTTTTAATCCCCAACTGTCTAACGCTACATCCGTGAAATCTGAAGAAGCTGATCGCGAAAGCGTAGAGCCTAAAACTCTGAACATCACTGCTGCTACGGCTAATCCGCGTCTGTTTACCTTGCCATGGTCGTTACCGTTGGCCAAATGGTCGCAAGATCTTATTGTTAACCTACCTCGAGGTATATCTCGTCACGTGGTACGTTTTGTGCGCGCTGGCGATCATGTGAACGCCATGAAGGAAATTTCTTACCGTTCAGCGGTTAAAGAGTATGAGATGTTGCGTAAGCTCGAAAAAATTGACGTGCCGAGCGTAAAACCAATTGGTGTGGTTGCTGGACGTCGCAATACAAAGGGCGAGCCACTTGAAGCTATTTTGATTACAGAACAGCTGAAGTTCTCGCTACCGTACCGCGCTTTATTCGCCCGCAATTTACGCGCAGATACTGCAGACCGTTTGATTGACGCTTTAGTTGTGCTCCTCGTTCGCCTGCATTTACAGGGCTTCTACTGGGGTGATGTATCGTTATCGAATGTTTTATTCCTGCGCGATGCAGATAATTTTTCGGCTGTGCTCGTAGATGCAGAAACAGGTGCGCTGCATGAGAACTTAACTGATGGTCAGCGCGAATACGATATTGACTTAGCTCGCACCAATATTATTGGTGAGTTGATGGATTTGCATTCCGGCAATTTGTTGCCAAGTGAAGTTGATGAGATTGAAGTGGGTAACCGCCTCGTAGACCGTTACCACGAGCTGTGGGACGCTCTTACTGGTATGTCATCCTTCGCTCCTGACGAGATGTGGAAGATTGAACAGCGCGTGAACAAGCTCAACGACTTGGGCTTTGACGTAGACGAGTTAGAAATAACCACAACAGATGACGGTAACCGCATTAATGTGCGTCCTCGCGTGGTGGATGCTGGTTATGCATCTCGTAAACTTTTGCGCTTGACCGGCTTGGATGTGCAAGAAAATCAGGCGCGCCGATTACTCAACGATATTGAAGCCTACCGCACGTCCACATGGCGTCAGGGTGAAGATATGGAAATTGTGGCTACAGATTGGATGCGTGAGGTTTTCGAGCCTACGGTACGCGCTATTCCATCGGAATACCGTTACCAAATTGAGCCTGCTCAGTTCTTCCATGAAGTGCTGACCCATCGTTGGATTATGGCTGAAAAGATTGGCCATGACGTATCTACTCCTGAAGCAACTGAAGATTATATTGCCAGCTCGCTGGGTGAGTACAAGATGGATCCGAAAGCTATTCAATCTATTCTTGATGAAGCTGATTCAGGCGTTATGGATGATTATGATGATTACCATGCTGAGGATGACCCAGATGCCGCAGTATGGGCGAGTATGTAGCTTTTAAGAATAAGTGGTGTTGATACGTATCAACACCACTTATTGCTTTTATTTCGTAGCAGAAATACGAGCTTTGTGCACGCTGTACAGTGCAATACCTGCAGCAACAGACGCATTAAGAGATTCGACCATAGACGTCATAGGAATACCCACAATCGAATCGCAAGCTTCACGCACTAAACGGCTGATTCCCTTACCCTCTGAACCTAAAACAACCACAAGCGAATCAGTTTCGAACCCAGATTCACCAACCAGAGCATTCCCGCCGCCATCTAATCCGATAGTATAGTATCCGCGCTCTCGCAGGCTTTCAATCGCCTTCGTCAAGTTAACAACGCGAGCCACTGGTAAATGTGCTGCAGCTCCAGCAGAAACCTTCCAAGCAGCAGCTGTTACCGAAGCACTACGACGCTCAGGCAAAATCACACCGTTTGCGCCAAAAGCAGCAGCCGAACGAATAACAGCGCCGAGGTTTTGCGGATCAGTTACGCCATCCAAAGCAATAAACAGAGGACGAGCTAAATTACGCGCCTTAGGAGACGCCCCAGCCAAAGCTGCCGCCTTAGCTTCTGCATGGTCGGCAAGCTTAGCTAAAGAAGCGTATTCATAAGGTTGCACACGCAAAACGACGCCCTGATGATTCGAGCTGCGCGCAATACGATCCATTTCTAAACGATCTGCCTCAAGTAAGTGCAAACCGTTCACGCCGGCGAGCTTAATAATCTCGCGCGTACGGTCATCATGCTCAATATGAGAAGCAATATAAATATCGCGGCTTGGCACGCCCACGCGCAAAGCCTCTAAAACGGCGTTGCGGCCAATAACAATATCGTCGCTATCGGAAGTGAACTTAGCTACGCGGCGTTTAGCTGCTAAACGCGGATCTGCTGCTTTGCGCTTGTCTGCTGCCTTTTTAGCTGCATATGCTTTGTGATACACGCGGTCTTCAGCTTTAGGAGTAGGGCCTTTACCTGCTAACTTATTGCGGTGTTTACCGCCAGAACCCTTTGTTGGACCTTTTTTATTAACCATAAAACATTATTTTACGCTATACATGGGGATTATTGATAAAAACTAAGAGGAAGTGGAGAGTGAATAATATAAATATTATTGCGACAATTTTGACATAAGATGTCTGATGTCTTATGATTGGATAAGGAGATAACTCCAATCATAGTGAAGAAAAAATTTTTATAGCAATGTTGCTGAAGATAGCTTCACATATGGATTCGCTTTCAGTGTTGAAGGAGAAAAAATGAAGTGCGGGAAGTTAGGAAAGTTGGTCGCAGGTATTGCAGTAGCCACATTAATGCTTTCAGGCTGTGGTGCGGGTAACAATGGAAATTCAAGCTCGTCATCGAAGAATGCTCCTGCAGCCAGTACGGTTGTTCCAGGAACAATTACTACACAGATTGCATATGCAGGACGAAACTTTGATCCTGGTACCACATCATTAGCCCTGCCTATGGCTGGAAACTGGCATGTTATTGAAGCGTTATACACCCGTAAAATGAACGACTTTAGTCTCGTTTCCGGTCTTGCTAAGGGCGACCCGAAGATGGTGTCGGAAACCGAATACGAAGTGACTCTGCGCGATGGTGCGAAATTCTCTGATGGTAACGCAGTAACAGCAAATGATGTGAAGTTCTCTTTTGAACGTATGATGAAAGAGGGAAGTTTGTTTGCGCCAATGCTTTCATTCATTGAAAGTATTGAAACAAAGGGAGATAATACCCTCGTTTTCCATTTGAATAAGCCTTTTACGCTGGTTAAAGATCGATTTAGCTTAGTTGGTGTTGTTCCGGCATCAATGTCTGATGAAGATCTTCAGAAAATGCCAGTTGGTTCTGGTCCATACAAGTACACAAATATTACGGATCAACAAGTAACTTTTGAAAAGAATGCCAACTATAACGGTGAATGGCAAGCTCCATCCGAGAAGATGGTATGGAACTCGAATGTAGACGATACTGCGCGTGTGACTGCAATGCAGTCAGGAAAAAATGATGTTATGGAAAATGTGCCAGTTAAGGCATTTCAGACATTAAAGACTTCTGGATCAGAAATTCAGCAAGTGCAGTCCTTTAACCAGGCCTTCATAATGTTTAATACGAAGAAAGCCCCATTCGATAAGAAGGAAGTGCGTCAAGCTGTTTTCTATGGTATCGATACAGAGGCGTTAATTAAGAATCAAATGGGCGGTCAAGCAAAGCCCGTTACTGGATTCCTGCCAGAGAGCTTCAAATATTACAAGAAGGGTAAGAACGTATACACCTACAATGTAGAGAAAGCAAAGAAACTCATTAAGGGTGCTGGAGTACAGGCTGGAACTACATTTACTCTCTATACCACAGATCAAACATGGATTACTGAGCTAGCTCCACAGATTAAGAATAATCTTGAAGCATTGGGCTTTAAGGTTGATATTCAGTCTATGAAGTCAGCAGCTCTCTTCCCGAATGTTACGGATAAAGAAGATGCGGATTACTCTATGGTCTTAGCTCCAGGTGATCCTACAGTGTTTGGTAACGACCCAGATGTTCTGCTCAACTGGTGGTTCGGAGATAATGCATGGACTAAGACCCGCACATTCTGGAAGGGCTCTGAAGCATATAACAAGCTCCATGAATACATGGATAAAGCAGTTGTAGCTGAATCAGACAGTGAGCGAACCGAAGCTTGGAATAATGCGATGGATATTATTTCTGAAGAAGTTCCTCTTTACCCACTCTTCCACCGTACGCTATCTACTGCATCTCGTAAGGGAGTGTTCAAGGAGTATAAGGCAGCCGGTACCACGGGTCTATTCTTCTTAGGAGCAAAGCTGAGTAAGAAGTCTTAATATAAACCATACAAAATCTCTATGTCCGTATGGGAGAATAAAGCTTCCATACGGACATATCACAAAGACGTGTATAGATGATTTCCGCGGATCATCTTCGGAATTAAGAGGTAAAATCTCATGACAAACTTGCTGAGATTACTAGCAAAGAGGCTAGCATCCCTGCCGTTAGTGGCATTTGGTGTTGTATTTCTTGTTTTCTTCTTAATGTCATTTTCTCAATATGATCCGGCAACAGCCGCGTTGGGAGAGAATGCAACAGCAGAACAGTTAGAAGCATATCGTCACGAAGCAGGCTTTGATAAGCCATGGTATATTCGATTTTTTGTATACATCTGGAATATGCTTCATGGCAATTTGGGAACTTATGGTGTCAATAGAGAGTCTGTGGCTGGTCGAATTGCTCAAGCTTTTCCTATTACTCTGCAATTAACATTTATTGCGCTCTTAGTAGCTGTATTTTTCGCTATTCTTTTTGGTGTACTTGCAGCTCTTTTTCGCAATACATGGGTTGATCAAGTTATTCGAGTATTTTCTATTATTGCGATTTCAACACCATCCTTCTGGTTGGGTGTTTTAATGATTTACGTTTTCCAAATTCGTTTGGGATGGCTTTTGGGTGCAGGAGATTTAGTCCCATTCTTTGTTGACCCTTTGGCATATTTGAACCGTATGGCAATGCCTGCAGTCTCTTTGGGACTTCCAGTAGCCGGTCAGCTTACACGAGTTATACGCACCTCAATGGTAGAAGAGCTTGACAAAGATTATGTGCGTACTGCTATTGGAGCGGGTATTGAAAAGGGAATAGTTGTTGCGCGAAACGTATTGCGCAATGCATTAATTACACCAATTACAGTACTCGGAATGAAGATTGGTTACCTCATGGGTGGTGCAATTGTTACCGAAGTTATTTTTACACTGCCGGGTATGGGAACCACACTTTTTGAAGGTATTAACGGAAATGAGCCAACTTTAGTGCAAGGTGTGGTGCTCGTAGTAGCACTATCCTTTGTAGTCATCAATATTGTTGTTGATTTGCTGTATGTGCTTATCAATCCTCGCATTAGGACGGTGTGACATGCTATTTGGAAAGAAAGCAATTACTGACGCTGCATCGCAGCCAGGCGTGAAATTGCGTAGATTTGCACATCTTAAGCTCAGCACAAAACTAGCAGCACTATTTATGATTTTACTTATTGGTGTTGCAGTCTTAGCTCCCATTATTTCGCCTCATGATCCTCTTGCTATTACCACTAGCTATTTGTCTCCGAACGCGAACAATCTATTCGGTACAGACAATTTAGGGCGAGACGTAATGAGTCGAGTCTTTTATGGAGCGCGTTATTCGCTGACTATTGGTCTGCTTGCCATTGCCTTTGCTCTTATTCTTGGAGCTCTTATTGGTGCAATTGCTGCAGTATCGCGCTCTTGGATTTCTGAAATTATTATGCGCGTAGTTGACATCTTTATGTCTGTTCCAGGTATTGCATTGGCAGCAGTTTTTGTATCTATCTTAGGACAGTCGATGTTCGGCATCATTATTGCTATTGGTATTTTATATGTGCCTCAAATTACACGAGTGGTTCGGGCAAATATTATTAGCGAGTATGGTCAAGATTATGTGCGTGCTGTAATTGTTTCCGGTGCGCGTGCTCCATGGATTTTACTCAAGCATGTTACGCGCAATATTGCTGCACCTGTTATGGTATTTACCACGCTATCGGTGGCTGATGCAATCGTCTTTGAAGCATCGTTATCCTTTATTAACTTGGGCTTCCCAGAGCCTACACCAACATGGGGTAATACTCTATCTTCAGCAAAACAAGGCGTTATTTTCGGTTATTGGTGGCAGGCATTATATCCAGGTTTGGCCATTATGATTACCGTATTAAGCTTGAATATCTTGTCTGAAGGTATTACAGATGCTATCGTATCTGCTCCAAGTGCACCTATGGTCAAGAGTTCTGTTGATGCGGCAAAAGCACGTAAAGAAGACCTACTTCTGACAGACCCTGTTGCTGCATATGCGGCACAACACGATACCCTTGTTAACTCGTTGGCACAGCTTAAAGAGGCTGAAGCTCAACGTACAGATCGCTTTATTCCGCGTGGACCTGAATCGGGTGAGCCAGTCATTGAAGTAAAAGACTTGTGTATCTCTTTCCCTCGCCATGGCGATGTGAATGTTGTTGACCACGTATCGTTCTACGTACGCCCTGGTGAAACCATGGGACTTGTAGGTGAATCTGGATGCGGCAAATCTATTACCTCCTTGGCCATTATGGGTCTGCTTGATAAGCGTGCAACAATTTCCGGTGAAATTAATTTCCATGGTAAGAACTTAGTTGATATAAGCCCTAAGGAGCATAATGCTCTGCGGGGTCACGAAATTGCGATGATTTATCAAGATGCTCTCAGTTCTCTCAATCCATCCATGCTTATTAAGAATCAAATGGCTCAGCTTACGAAGCGTGGTGGAAAACGTACGGCCGAAGAGCTACTTGAGCTTGTTGGATTAGATCCAAAGCGAGTGCTGGAATCTTATCCGCATGAGCTTTCAGGTGGTCAGCGGCAGCGTGTGCTGATTGCTATGGCATTAACTCGTGATCCTAAACTGGTTATTGCCGATGAGCCAACCACCGCACTCGATGTTACAGTGCAGCGTCAAGTTATTGACCTACTCAATGATTTGCGTGAAAAGCTTGGATTTGCCATGATTTTTGTTTCACATGACTTGGCATTAGTTGCGAAGGTGGCTCATAAGATTACGGTTATGTATGCCGGTCAGGTAGTTGAGCAGGGCTCGACTCAGGAAATTCTGACTGATCCACGACATGAATACACTCGTGGTTTGCTGGGATCTGTTATCTCTATTGAAGCAGGTCAAACTCCGCTACATCAAGTACCTGGAACTGTTCCTAGCCCGAAGGACTTCCCAGATGGTGATCGTTTTGCTCCTCGTTCATCGAGACCTTATGACGCTCTCGATGAGCATCCGGTCATGATTGAAATTCCAGATACTCACCATCGCTATGCTGTGCGCCCATCTCTTGCAGATTTGGACGTTCACCATCAGCCAGTTGAGAATCCTGGAGAAATAATTCATCTGATTAATCCATCTCTTAATAATGCTTTTGACGATGGAGAAAAAGTCCCAGGTGACACATCCAATGTTGTAGTTACTGCTGACGCAACTCAGGAGGCAGACAATGAGTAAAGAACTGTTGAATACTCCCATTATTGAGCTGAAGAACATTAAAGTAGTGTTCAAAACTCGCGCAGGTGGTATTTTTCACCCTCATATGGTTACTGCTGTTAATGACGTGAGTTTGCAACTTATGCCAGGGAAAACCATTGGTTTGGTTGGGGAATCCGGATGTGGAAAATCCACCACAGCTAATGTGCTTTGTGGTTTGCAGATGGCTACAGAGGGCACAGTGCTATTTAAGGGTATTGATGTTACTAAGCGCACTGCTGATCAACGTAAGAAAATTGGGCGCGTGGTATCAGTTGTTTTTCAAGATCCAGCAACTGCTCTTAACGCTCGTATGAAAGTTATTGATCAACTTATTGATCCTCTAGCTGTGCATAAGCTTGGAACGAAAGAAAAGCGCATAAATCGTGCGATGGAACTTATCCACATGGTTGGTTTGCCAACTTCTGTGCTGGATGCTCTTCCTGGTCAACTCTCAGGTGGTCAGCGTCAGCGAGTAGCTATCGCACGAGCTTTGAGCTTAGAGCCGGATGTAATCATCGCAGATGAACCTACATCTGCTCTCGATGTGTCTGTGCGAGCGCAGATTTTGAATCTTCTAACACATTTGAGAGAAGAACTTGGCTTAGCAATGGTGTTTATTAGCCACGATATTCAAACAGTACGCTACGTATCCGATGAAATCGTGGTGATGAATGGCGGCAGCATCGTAGAACGTGGCCCAGCACAAGAAGTGTTTTACAATCCGCAACATCCTTATACGCGAACTCTTCTTGCTGCAGCACCATCATTGTTGCATCCTACTGAAGAAGAATGCGCATAACAATAAAAATAATAAAAGAAAATCGTGCGAGCCTTATCTTAGATAGCCTTTCCACACATCAAATCTAGGTATGAGGCTCGCCATAGGCACCCAGCTAAACTGAGCTAGGGGCTACAGGAACATACTTTTCAAAGACGAAAAGAGGAGGAATAGAGAAATGGATTCTCGTTTTCGTGGCGTTTTCCCGCCAGTAGTTACAGCCTTAGATGCAGATGGTAATCTTGATGAAACCTCTTTTGAACGAAGTATTAATCGCATGATTGACGCTGGAGTCAATGGACTCTTTGTATTGGGATCTTCGGGAGAAGTAGCTTTCAGTACTGATGAACGCCGCCGGCAGATTATTGAAGCAGCTGTGCGCATTATTGACCATCGAGTACCCCTGCTGGTGGGGTGTATTGATACAGAAACAAGACGAGTTATAGAACATGCTCGAGTAGCTCAAGCTTTGGGGGCAGATGCCATTGTAGCTACAGCACCATTTTATGCACTTGGTGGTCAAGCAGAAATAGAACGGCATTTCCGTCTCATTCATGAAGCTGTAGATTTGCCATTATTTGCATATGATATTCCGGTATGTGTGCACACCAAACTGCAGGCAGATATGCTTATTCGTTTAGGGCTTGATGGCGTGCTTACGGGTGTTAAAGATTCTTCCAACGATGATGTTTCTTTCCGTTTCCTTGTTGATAGTAATAAGAGAGCAGGGCATCCTCTGGTCTTGTTGACAGGGCAGGAGGTCGTTGTTGACGGGGCTTATATGGCTGGTGCGGATGGATCAGTTCCTGGTCTTGCTAATGTTGAGGCAAGTGCTTATGTGCGTATGTGGCAAGCATATGAGAATGGTGATTGGAGCACTGTTCGTAAGGAACAAGATTTCCTTGCAGACCTTATGCGTATTGTTCTCGTACCACAAGGCGTTCAAGGTTATGCAGCGGGAGTAGGAGCATTCAAAACAGCCATGGCTTTGCTGGGAATTTTTGATACGAATCAAATGCCAGAGCCTGTCTTACCGCTGCGTGGCGAAAATGTTGAGCGCATTGCAAGCGTGTTGAAACAAGCAGGACTCGAACTTAAGCGTAATGTCGAAGAGGTAAGTGCTAGCGCGCACATTCATACTCTCTAAGTGCAAGGAAGGACGAGAGAATGGCAGAAGTTCTTATTGTAAAATCACAAGAAGAAGCTGGAGAAATCTACGCACGTGCTGTGGTCACCGCGCTCGCTCGGAATCCTCAGCTTGTTCTAGGACTAGCTACGGGGTCAACACCACATGCCGCGTACCAAGCATTAGCTCGCCGTGTTAAAGAAGATAATCTTGATGTTTCCCGAGTTCAGGGTTTTGCTTTAGATGAATATGTGGGTCTCGATCCAGAACATCCAGAATCGTATCATAGCGTTATTTTCAGAGAAGTAGTGGAACCTGTAGGTCTCAATCCTGATCTTATTCATGTGCCACACAGTGATATTGACACTCTTCCTCATGCAGGTGCAGACTACGATGCTGCAATCGAAGCAGCGTGTGGAGTAGATATTCAGATTCTAGGCATCGGAACAGATGGTCATATTGGGTTTAATGAGCCAGGAAGCTCACTTGCTTCTCCTACACGTATGAAAACCTTAGCCGAACAGACTCGTCTCGATAATGCTCGCTTTTTCAATAATGATGTAAATCAAGTGCCTATGCATTGCATTACACAAGGTGTGGGAACCATAATGAAGGCAAAGCATCTTGTGCTGTTGGCATTTGGGAAATCAAAAGCTCAGGCGGTAGCAGCAAGTATTGAGGGGCCTATTACTGCTATGTGCCCAGCATCGGCATTACAAATGCATCCACATGCTACTTTTATTGTGGATGAAGCAGCTGCGAGCGAATTGAAACAGGCTGAATATTACCAGTGGGTAGCGCGTCATAAACCGCAATGGCAGGAGTTGTAGGTTCGGATGCAGCTTGGTGTCGATATATGAGGTATGCCTCGTAAATATTAAGGATACTGAATGAGTGCATTAATAGATAAAGTTCCTGATTCATGGGAGAAACGTCGTGTTATAGCTCGACGCCTCGTAGGGCAGATGAGCTCCACAAGTTCTGCTTCGGCTTGTATTACTGTTTTACGTCATGCCACGCTTGTTGATGCTTTGGGCACTATGAACAATGGTTGGCTGGTGATGCGTAATGGCAGTATCTATCGCACAGGTGCAGGTGATTATGCTCTTGAAGCGGTTACGAATGAGCTGGAGAGCGTGCAGAAAGAGCAGGACTACAAGAACACTATTAGTGTAATTGATGTTCAGGGACATATTGTTTGCCCCGGTTTCATTGACATTCATTCTCATGGCGGTTGGGGTAGTGCTTTTGACGACGGTGAAGATGCCATTGCTATGGCACGTAGTTTCCATCTTCTTCATGGCACTACTCGGCAGGTACTTTCGTTAATTACGAATCCGTGGAATGATTTACTGCACACTATTCGTGTTGCTTCTCAGGTTGCATTAAGTCGCGTAGACATCTTAGGACTTCATCTTGAAGGGCCTTTCCTTTCACCTCAACATAAGGGTGCTCACGATGAAGAGTGCTTACTTGACCCTACACAAGAACGAGTAGAGGCAATACTTGAAGCAAGCCAAACAACACTACGCCAGATTACGATTGCTCCTGAGCTAGAACATGGCATCAGTGCTATCGAAGGTTTTGCGCGCGCAGGAGTTCGCTCTGCTGTGGGGCATTGCGATGCTGACTATAATCAGACTCGTGAAGCTTTCGACCATGGTGCACGTATTTTGACGCACATGTTTAATGCCATGAACGGGATATCTCACAGAGCGCCTGGGCCTATTGCTGCAGCAGCAGAAGACGAATCAGTTATTGCTGAGATAATTGCTGATGGATTTCATGTTCATACCCCAGCTTTACGCATAGCTGCCCAGCTTGTTCCACACCGACTTGCTCTTGTAACAGATTCCATGTCTGCTGCAGGTTGTCCAGATGGTTCATATACCTTGGGTAATTTAGACGTAGATGTGAAAGATGGACATGCTCGGCTTGTGTCTAATGGAGCTATAGCTGGTTCAACGTTAAATCTTGAAGAAGCAGTTCAGCGCATGGTTTTTGAAGTTGGATTGAGTGTGCAAGATGCTATAGAAGCTGCTACCTTTACACCGGCACGTGCTGTGGGGGTAGACCAGCCTCAGGAGATCACACAGGCTCCTCTTGGTTTATTGCGTGAGGGATATGCGGCTGATGCTTTGATTTTAGATAAAGATTCCTTAAGCGTGCGCGACGTGTGGTGCTCAGGCGTTCGTGTAGATATTTAAGTGGATACAATCAGGATTAATTGTTCTCAGCATAATAGTTTTTATGCCGAGAACAATTAATTCATAACGATTATCCATGTGTTATGCGTTATGAATGAAGACGTGTACGAACTATGTGCTCAATCGGTTGATAATGCGAATCGACTGCTTCGCGATATGCTTCGATGTCTCCATTGACCGCGGCATTAAGCATATCTATATGGGCTTGAGCTGAATGCATAAGATCAGCAGTAATTTCCGCGTTTAACGCCGGAACTACTGCCATATGCACAAGCCATAAGCTACGCGATAGTTGTTTGGCCACGGCGTTATCAAGCGAATCCATCAGTCCTTGGTGAAAAGCTATGTCTTCTTCAAGAAAAGTATGTCCATCTTGAGCTTTTGCTGTAATATTCTCTGTTACAGTACGTAAACGAGCAATATCGTCGGTAGATAAACTCTGAACGTGGTTTACTACTTCAGGAGCTAATCCTTGATCTAAAATTTTACGTAGCTCAATAATATCGGCTAAATTTCGGTAGCTGTCGTCGCCGGACATCATAGCCTTAAAAGAGAGAGCTTCGACAAGTGGGTCAAATGATAGAGAACCTACAAAAGTGCCTTTGCCATGAACCACAGATACAATATCCAATGCTTCAAGTTTACGTATCGCCTCGCGTACTGAGGACCGTGCTGCCTTTAAATGCTCACACAGCTCAGACTCAGTGGGGAGAGGGTCTCCAATCTGTAAGCCTTCACGAAGGATATAGGATTTTATTGCATCCATTGTTGTATCTACGCGTCTGCGTGTAGAGGATGGCTCGGAAATACGTGGGATTAAAGCATCAGTTAAACCCTCTACACTCTGAATTTCCAATGTAGATTTTTTGAAATCAGGTGCCATAATACCCTCCTTCTTCATCTGCGCCGTTGCATGAACGAATTATGCCTCTGACTCCAACACTTACTTACTAGTATATACATCGAGCGAAGCAATGGTAATACACGTATTCTATCAAATTATCAGACATCAGACAAATCTATGATATACTGGGTACAACATGTTGAGTTGTCTCATCGAAAAGTAGCACAAGGGAGTGTTCTTAATGGTAGGAATAACAACCGTCGCGGGAGTATACGCCTCACAGCCTTCAGATAAGGCGAAACGTGAAGAATATTATGCTTTGCTTGGTCATGAAGAGTGGATTAGTGGAGCAGAGCTCCCTTTTCCTGGCGAGCTTGCAGATGCGAGTGAGAGAAAATGGCTTGCTGCTCATTTACCAACACATTGGCATCACAACAATGTCACTCTTATTCCTGGCACGATGCAGAGTCTCGCTGTGAACCCAAGTTTTGGTCTAGCAAGCCCCTCATCATCAGGTAGACGTGAAGCTCTCACATATTTAAGAAATGCTTTTTACGCTCTTGACGATTTTGCGCAGCTTCGGGGAAGCCAAGATATCCGTTATGTGCAGATTCATTCAGCTCCTTCAAAAATTGCTGAAGTTGATGCAATGAAAGCATCTTTAGAAGAAATAAATAGGTGGGAGCATAACAGTATTCGCCTAGTTATTGAGCACTGCGACCGTTACAAAGAGGTGCAATCGCCAGAAAAGGGTTTCCTAACGTTGGAAGAAGAAATTGAATTAGCGCGGGAATTTAATGTAGGTATCACCATTAATTGGGGGCGCTCTGTTATTGAAGATAGAAATCCTTGGACGGCTAAGCGGCATATTGAAGAATGTGCGTGTGCAGGTGTTCTTACGGGACTGATGTTTTCTGGTGCAGGACCTCAAGCATCACAGTATGGATACGAGTGGATTGATGGGCATCTTCCTTTGAGTACTTTCGAGAAAACTAGCTTAATGACACCTGAACATATCGAAGCTTGTGTTACTAGTGCATGTGAGAGTAAGCAGTGGTTAGAGCACGGGTATGGCGGAGTGAAAGTATGTGTTCCTGCCAATGCAGACCTAGCAACGCGATTAAGTTATATGTCAACAACGTACGAGGTTATGAACAATGTTTTGTGCTCACGATGATTATGATTTACATCTTGATGATGTTGTATCTGACCGTTTCTATATAGCTGTGGATATTGGTGGAACAAAAATCGCTTCGGCTATTGTGCGTATGAGTTACGGGACATATGAGGTCATAGATAAAAATCGTATGCCCACATGCGCGCAGAAGGGCGGTGATGATGTTTTGTATCGCCTCGTTGACTTCATCGAACGGCAGTTTCGTCTTGCGAGCAAGCAAGGAATACCTATTACTGGTATTGGCATAGGAACTGCTGGTGTAGTTGATAGTGAGCATGGGCGCATTGCTGCTGCAACCAACATCATGCCAGGCTGGACAGGCCAGCATGTGGCACAGGCAATTCATGAAAGTGATCTAGTTGGGCATTTACCTGTGTATATGGTGGGAGATGTTGGAGCACACGGTTTAGGCGAATCGCAGTATGGAGCAGGTCGAGGACATGAGTCGGTGCTGTCTGTGGGAGTAGGCACAGGTATTGGCGGAGCTATTATTCGTTCGGGAGAACTGATAACTGGTGCTCATGGTGTAGCAGGACATGTTGGTCATATTTCGCATGCTCTGGGCGTGGGGGTGACATGTTCTTGTGGAACAACTTGTGGACATATTGAACCTGTAGCATCAGGAACGGGTCTTGCAACCTTGTATAACCTATTGCGTAGTGAAAACTCAACTATTGAAAATGGTCAGGAATATGTTCAACCAGCTCGCAGTGGTCTCGATGTCGTGAACCGCATGAACGAAGGTGAGCATTTCGCACGGCGAGTAATTGAAATCTCAGCTACAGCATTAGGTGAGTGTATTGCAGGAATGGCAAATCTCCTTGATCCTGATGTAATTGTGCTTTCAGGGTCAGTGGTGAAAGCTGGAGAAGTGTGGTGGCAAGGCGTGTATACAGGTTTTTCGCATGCAGCACTACCTCTTATAAGTGCGACTCCTATTATTCAAGGGAATTTAGGCGATGATGCACCCCTAGTGGGAGCGGCATACGCCGTGAGTGAATACATTAAAACGCTTTGACTACGTAAATCTGAAACTGTATAGAAGTACTCAATGGAGAGATGAGAAAGGAAGATTAGAATGGTTCATCCACTTATTCAGCAGCTCAAGGGTGGCTTAATTGTGAGTTGCCAGGCATATCCTGGTGAGCCACTACGTCAACCTGAGATTATGGCACGTATGGCTCAAGCGGCTGTAGCTGGTGGTGCAGTAGGTATACGATGTCAAGGACTTGCTGATATTAGTGCCATTAAGGGGCAGGTTGATGTTCCGGTTATAGGTATTTGGAAAGATGGTCACGAAGGAGTATTCATTACTCCAACCTTGCGTCATGCTCGTTGTTGTATGGCCGCAGGAGCAGACATTATCGCTTTAGACGCCACTCGTCGTCCCCGTCCTGATGGTTTAAGTTATGAGCAAACAGTTACAACACTGCATAACGAGGGAACGCTGGTAATGGCTGATTGCGGTAGTTTTGCTGATGCTCGTATGGCAGTTGAAGCAGGCTCTGATATTATTTCCACAACATTGAGTGGATATACGGGAGAACGTGAGAAAACACACGGGCCTGATTTTGAGTTATTGCAGCAGATGATTGACGCTTTTCCTGATGTTCCTGTGCTGTGTGAAGGTCGTATTCACACTCCAGAACATCTTGCTCGTGTTATGAGTATGGGTGCATGGTCTGCTGTTGTTGGTACAGCGATTACTCATCCTACAACTATTACATCGTGGTTTGTGGATGCGCTGCAATGATTTATTTGCATAATTTGTTTGCAGATATGGCGTAACCGTATAAAAATAGTAAGGATTAATCACCATGATTGACAATGATGTGCATCGTTTGGTGTGGAAACAAGGATATTCGAGTGTAAGTTTACGTTTTCAAGCATCTACAGATGGCGTACTTACTCAGGCTATAAATAGTAATGGCGAGTCTCAATTAGAACTACGTATTGCTCACGGATCACTACTAGTAGAAAGCGGGAGCTTTAGCTTAGATATTGAAGATAGTTATGGTATTGCATGCGGTACAGAGCACGCTTTGGTCTTAAGCTTTGGATCTTTTGGTACTCGTATTTATATTGATGGGTATCAGGTCTTTTCGTGTGCCACGAATCTTCAGCCACAGGAAGATACCGTACTTCAAAATGCTCAATCTAATACCTTGCACGTTTATGATGTTGATATTGAGCTGAACACTTTGAAGTCAGAGGAGATTTGTAATCGTTATGAGTGTCCAGCAGCTGATATTGAATTTGCAGCCGCATATTTAGCTGAGCCTGATATTAATCGCATTAGTACGATGCATACGGGAACCTTATACGCTCGTTTTAGGGTGAGAGGTATTAATCAGTATGGAACTATTATTGCTGCCTCACGTGATAATCAGGAGCTATTGAATTTAAGTATTGATGATGACGGCTTCCTCTACAAAGTGTATATAAATGGCGGATGGAACGAGTACCGTGCTCCAGGTTATTGGAATGATGGGCAATTTCACGATGTTGTTGTCAGGGCTTTCCGTGGCGCTATAGATATTTATGTGAATGGTTCCTTGATTATTCATGAGCCTGGACAGTATATGTGTGAGGCAGTTGGTGGCATCGATTATTTCAGTATTGGTGAAGATACTCACGGAGTTCGTCTCTTTGGAGAAGTACGCAGTGGCGGAATTTATACATATGCACTGACTGATGGACAGATTGCTTCTTTATCTCATAAAGAGCCTGTAACTACTACAGCTCTTTTTGATAAAGGTTTTGAGGGGTCAGCGAGCTATCGAATTCCCTCGATGGTGACTACGCCTTCCGGAGTAGTGATTGCGGGTTGTGATCAGCGCGTGGTTATTTCTAATGATGCTCCGAACAAAATTCATTTTGTTATTCGGCGCAGTCTTGATGGTGGACATACATGGAATGATTTACAAACAGTTATTTCATATCCGGATAAAGATGGACCAAGTGTAGATGGAGCTAGTCTTATTGATTCATGTATGCTTGTTGACCGCAATACGGGTCGTGTGATTGTTCTTGTTGATCATTTCCCTGGTGGGGTCGGTTTTGCCAATGCGATACAACGCCGCGGTACGGATGATCAAGGACGACTTATTCTTACTGATGACCAAGATAATAGCTACTACCTCAATAGTGACGGAACAGTAGAGGCAGATACTAACAATGATTCTGAGGCTACTCCAGCATCGGCTTATACAGTAGATGAAGACGGCTATGTGACCTATAACGGTAGAGACGGAGGAAATATTTTCTTCAAAAAAGGTATTGATGAGAATGAAACGCTGTTAACCGTTAGAACGAGCTATCTCGTAGAAGTTCACTCAGATGACGACGGAGCCACATGGTCAAAACCGCGCTATATTGATTGGATGTTACGAGAAGAGTGGATGGGATTTTTGGGAACAAGCCCGGGAAGCGGACTTCAACTCAGCACAGGACCATATGCAGGACGTCTTTTAGTGCCATATTATTGCTGTTCGGCAAATCCACAATATTCAGCAGGTGGAGCGCTTATCTCAGATGATGGTGGTAATACATGGTATCGAGGGCATTGCATTAATGAGAACCGTGTGGTTAATGGTGTATCGGTTGATGTAACTCAGATTGGCGATAATGATGCCACAACGCATGAATCAGTTTTTATTGAAGACAGTAATGGTGACGTCGTCGTTTTCTTTAGAAATCAGCATCATAGTGGGCGTGTGGGGAAAGCTATCAGCCATGACGGTGGTAATACGTGGGATGAGTTAGAGTTTGACCCAAATATTCCTGATATCTTCAGCCAACCTAATGCGATTACTTTGCCAGACCGAGAAGATTGGACATACGGCGAGGCTTCACATAGAGTTCTCTTTGCTAATGCTTGTCTTATGCGCCCTTATCGCGGATGCGGAGTACTGCGGTACAGTGAGGATGGAGGACGTACATGGAAACATTCGCGTTGCTTTAATCCATATCACTATGTGTATCAGTGCATGTCTGTTAGACCTGATGGAGATGTGGGATTGCTGTGGGAACGCGAAACAGCTGGCGTATATTACACGCATCTGACGCGCTCATGGCTAGGAATTGATTAGACTTCGTTTTCTCTCCTAAAAAACGAGTGCCTCTGCGTAGAGCAGAGGCACTCAATATCTCACCATTTACCTATATGGTGGTTGAGGCGGCACAGGCGCTGATGGTTGTTGCGGATAAGCAAAATACATCTGCTGCTGTCGTTGCTGCTGGTAATAGCGCTTCATCTGTTTTCGCATAGAGCGACGCTGTTTCCATGACGTCACAGACTGCATCATGCCATCATAAAACTCACGAGCGTAATCGCGTCCTGGAGCGTCAAACCATCCGCGTTTTACAGCGAAATAGACAATAATCACAGCAATAGTAATTTGTACAGCAATATCAATCGAGGCAAAAATTGGAGACGTGGCAGAATCACTATCTCCACCGTCAGCAAAACCAAAAGCTGCAAACAGCATAATACTCACATTGTTAGCGATATGCATACCGATGCCTGCTTCTAATCCGCCTAAATACATGGCAAGATAACCGGTAATAATACCCAAACTGAAAATCGTTGTTAGCCCAATCAAATCATAGTCGTGCATAGCCGTAAAAATAAGCGCAGGAATAATTGGAACGAGGACATGCGTAATGCGCGGAAGCCAACGTCCCATAGCTTGCAGAAGTAACCCTCTAAAAACGTACTCTTCAGTGGCACATTGAATAGGAATAACCGTAATAATTAGCAAAAGCGACACAATCGATGGCGCATGTGGAGTCACTTTTTCTCCGCTAGCTATAGCCACAATAATGGAAGCGAGATTAAGCAATGCGAAGAAAATAAACGAAACAGCGGTTGACTTAAACATAGCCGACCAGCGTAAATGACCGTATACGCTTGACAAAGAGCCAAAACTTTGGGATTTAAGCGTGTGAATAGTCCACCACAAAGCAGGGAGCATAATGGCAACGCCACCGAAAGTCAGAAGAATGACTGTGGGGCTTGCAGGGTTGGCTAGGAAATTCTCAGGAGAAAGCCCCATATATTGCTGATACGTATAAATGCTGAGCTGTCCGAAAGCTGCTAAGCCAGCAACTACGTACAAAGCCAAGGATACAAGTAAATAAAAGAGCACAAAAATAAATGTTGTGGCTACGGGCTTCCACCACGGATTACGGAAAGTGTCGCGCAAAGTGGCAGCGTAACCATGGCCTTTGTACCAGTCATCACGGCGGATAAGCTCCCACGGACGGGTGTAGGTGGTCTGCACAGGCTCAGGAACGCGAGGAGCTGTGTAGGATAGCGCTGGTCGAATATTAATTTTTTTCGCCTTCGTTGGGACTGCTGCCATAGGACCACTTGTTAGCGGCGCAGAATAAATGGAATATGCAGGATACGCAGAATCGCGCGGCGCACGGAGGTCAGGGTTGCTCTGGATGCCTTGGGGGTTGCTCTGTGAGGCATAAGGTGCTGAAGGAGCGGATGAATAAGCGAAGGCTGCTGGATAAGCGGCGTTGTAAAGCGGTGAAGGAGCTGGCTCATACGGAGATGGAGCGTGCCGAGGTGCGCGCTTAACTTTCGCAGGTTTTATAGGATGCATAGCGTTCGGGCTGTACGCGCCGGTCTGGGCGTTCGCAGGTTTGGCTACAAGAGAATTCGGCGCGGGCAACGGTGCAACATACGTATTTTTTTCGCTCCCACTGTTCTCAGCGCTGGTCATACTGTTCTCAGCGCCTGTCCCGCGTTCAGCGCTCGCGCGGTTCAAATCTGCAGGTTGGATTGGCTCAGTCATGCATTAATCTTAGCGCGAGGTATTTATGAAACTGTTTCCCTTATCCGAAAATCAGCGCTTGTTTTCCTCGCTGTGTAAACCTTTTGTAAAACCCGCACCAAAACTGTCTATGCCAAGCGCGTCATTGTCGTTATAAAACCATGCGTTACACTACAATAAAACCTACACATATTCATGCCCGCACAACAGATGAATTCTCCTTCATGTGTTGACTACTCTGCGGCGAAACTAGGAGATAGTGATGACCGATTCACTCGGCACAACTCAACAGCATCTGAACCCTTTTGAGGGAACAGATCCATCGATTAGCGAAGTATCCAGCGTTGAAACTGCAATGAATACGAGCATTACGCACGGTTTGTCGTCTGCTGAGGCTCAAGCTCGTCTCGAAAAGTTCGGGCCAAACGCGCTAGCTTCCAAACCAAAAGATCCAGCGTGGAAGAAGTTCTTAGCACAGTTCCAAGATCCGCTTGTCTATCTTTTGCTCGCAGCAACCGTTATTTCTTTTGCTGCATGGATTATTGAACGTAGCACGAACCCAACGCATGCTGAGCCTGTGCCTTTCGACTGCATTGTTATTATTTTGATTTTGATTGTTAACGCAGTTCTTGGCTTTATTCAGGAGAACCGAGCAGAAGCAGCAGTAGAAGCGCTGGCTCAGATGGCTACGCCGCAGACGGCTGTTTTGCGTGACGGTCGCGTAATGTCTATTGCTACAGCAGATGTGGTGCCTGGCGATGTGTTGATTTTGGCTGAAGGCGACACGATTTCTGCAGATGGACGTCTGTTTGAAGCCGCTAGTTTGCGCGTGGCAGAAGCATCGCTGACTGGTGAGTCCCTGCCTGTGGCAAAGAAAGTGCTTACTTTAGACTCTGTGAAATCGTTGGGAGACCGCACAAATATGGTCTTTAACGGTACTTCAATTACGCAGGGGACTGGTCGTGCAATCGTTACCTCCACGGGTATGAATACTCAGGTGGGCAAGATTGCAGACATGTTATCGCAAACAACAGAAGAATCCACGCCTCTCGAAAAGGAGATGGATCACGTCTCCAAGATTTTGGGCATTGCAGTTGTTGCTATTGCCTTTGTAGTTCTGGGCGCTTTGTGGATTATGTCTGGTTTCCACACAATTGAAGACGTGATTGAGTCATTGCTGTTGGCAGTGTCTCTTGCGGTTGCTGCCGTGCCAGAAGGCTTGGCAACAATTATGACCGTGGTTCTTGCTCTGGGCGTGCAACGTATGGCTCAGCATAATGCCATTGTGAAGAAGCTTTCGTCTGTAGAAACTCTTGGCTCTGCATCTGTTATTTGCTCTGATAAAACTGGTACCTTAACCCGCAACGAAATGACTGTGGAAACAATCATTACTCCAAGCGGTGAAGTGAAAATTACTGGAACTGGATACAATCCAACGGGTAAGCTTCTCAACGTTGATGGCACTGAGCTGTCCGCTCAGTCTCCACTGCGTAATGAGGTTGAGCTCGCGCTGGCTGCTGGTGCTTTGGCGAATAATGCTGAACTCCATAAGCCTCAGGCTGGCGAGAAGAACTGGGAGATTGTGGGAGATCCGACCGAAGCGTCTGTGCTTGTAGCTGCTCGCAAGGTGAGCGCTCTGCATAATTATCAGGGCGTGGAGCGCGTGGCAGAAATTCCATTCACTTCTGAGCGCAAAATGCAGACGGTTATTGGTCACGATAAGAGCGACGATCACTCGATGACCGCATATGCCAAGGGTGCTCCTGATGTGCTGCTTTCGCGCTGCTCCTTTATTGAGGTGAATGGAACTGTGCGTGCGCTTACGGACGATGATCGCGCTAACATTCTGTCCCAAGTAGAACGCTTGTCTAATCAGGCGTACCGTACGCTTGGTCAGGCGTATCGCCCGCTGAAGGTGAACCGCTTGGCAGATATTGAGGGCATCCGCACTGATGCAAGCGGCCGTGTGTCCGATATTTCTGAACAAGATGACGTGATTGAGCGCGACTACATTTGGACGGGTATGGTGGGTATTATTGATCCGCCTCGTACCGAAGTGCGTGATTCTATTGCTGAGGCTCACCGTGCAGGCATTCGCACGATTATGATTACGGGCGATCATCCGCTGACCGCAGCTCGTATTGCTACTGATTTGGGCATTATTGGGGAAGATGCTGGAGCGGAGACTGGTGTTGGTTCTGGTGTGGTTTCTGGTGTGGCTTCTGGTGTGTCGTCGGGAACTTCGGGAAGCACGGCACGCCGCGCTTTGACCGGCGACCAGCTCGACGCTATGAGCGATGATGAGTTCCAGAAGGCTGTAACAGAAGTATCTGTGTATGCTCGCGTGGCACCAGAACACAAGTTGCGCATCGTTAAGGCGCTGCAGTCTCAGGGCAATATTGTGGCTATGACCGGTGACGGTGTGAACGATGCTCCAGCTGTGAAGTCCGCGGATATTGGTGTGGCTATGGGCATTACGGGTACGGAAGTGACCAAGCAGTCTGCCAAGATGATTTTGGCGGATGACAATTTCTCTACCATTGTGGCTGCTGTGCGCGAAGGTCGTGTGATTTTCGACAATATTCGCAAATTCTTGCGCTACCTGCTCGGTTCGAACGTGGGCGAAGTGTTTACGGTCTTCTTTGGCGTTGTGCTTGCAGGAGTTTTGGGCATTAACGACCCACATTCTACTGGCGTGACCGTGCCGCTGCTGGCTACACAGTTGTTGTGGATTAACTTGCTGACCGACGCTGCTCCTGCTTTGGCTATGGGTGTGGATGGTCAGACAGATGACGTGATGGGTCGTTCGCCTCGTAAGATGGGCGATCGCGTGATTGACGTTGCTATGTGGTCCAACATTGTTTTCACTGGTTTGGTGATGGCTGCTGTAACGCTTATCGGCATTGATTTGTATTTGCCTGGTGGCATTTCTACTGACACTCCTGCGTTGCAGAATCTGCACTCAGAACCGATGGTGATGGCACGCACAATGGGCTTTACGATTTTGGTGTTTGCCCAGCTGTTTAACGCTTTGGCATCGCGTTCGGGGACTGAATCGGCGTTTAAGAACCTCTTCTCGAATGGATGGCTCTGGGCGGCTATTGGATTGTCGATTGTGCTGCAGTTGGCTGTGATTTATATTCCAATACTCAATGAGGCATTCGGAACTACACCTTTGGATCTGCATCAGTGGTTTGAGGCTATTGGATTGGCTGCTGCGGTTCTCATCTTCTCGGAGATTTACAAGCTGTTTGTGCGCGTGATGCTCAAGAAGGTTGTATAGGAGAGCTGTAGAACTTCCGGTTCATAAATGCTGCGTCTAACTTACTTGTGTTTGCTAGGCGCAGCATTTTTATGCGTTCTGGGGACGTTTTCTGCTGTATCTTTCATAGCTAAACGCAGCTATGAAAGATACAGCAGAAAACGTCATTCGTAACCTGTACACATGACCGCAGGTAAAAGCCGAAGCCCTACAACTCATAACAAAACCCGCTCTCCAGCTTATGGAAAACATAAGAGAGAACGGGTCTCGTGGTAAAGACGCTTGATTTTAGTCGATAACTGCCTCAATCATTGCCATCTCAATTTGGTTCATTGGCTCTTGTGCTTCTGGAATCGGAAGCAGCGGATAATCATGAATCATCTTCTCGCCAATATGTAACTTGGTGCGCACGCCTGCTGTTGTTAAACGCTGAGCGAAGTCAACTACATCTGGGTAGAAGATCTCGTCTGTACCCACCAAAACAGTCACATCGGAGTTCTTCAGCACGGATAAATCAGCGCGAATAGGCGAAATGCGAGGATCGCTCACGTTCCATGCGCCTGCCCAAGCGTGAGCGTCAACGTGCAAGCGGTTAACGTCAAGCATAGGATCGCGCTCAACATAAGCATCAATCTCTGGATTGCTCAAAGTGGCGTCAACCCAAGGGCTGATGGCAATAATGCCTTCAGGAGCTTGAATGCCTTGAGTAGCCCAATCTATAGCGAGGCCGAAAATCACACCTGCTCCAGCGCTGTCACCCATCAAAACAACCTTCTCTTCTGGGTGCTTTTCGCGCAACGTGGTGTACAAGCCTGTAATACGGCGGAAAGCGTCCGCTGCAGTACCGTAAGGCGCTGGATCGTAATCAGGAACAAGCACGCTCACACCGCACTGACGAGCAAAACGGTGCAGGAACAGCAAATGTGTTGGATTAATCCCCTGCACATATCCGCCACCATGCACAAAAATAACCGTGGTATGAGGCGCAATCGTGCGCGAGAAATCTTTAGGTGCAATGCGGTAGGTGGTCATGCCAAAAGTATCTAACTCAGCGTCATTGCCGTCGTCATATACGGAAGCCAAACCGGACTTAAGCATAACTCCTGGAACGCCCGCATCTGCACGTTCAGTATTTTTGCGCTCGTCGAGCCAAGCCATCTCCTGCTGAGCAGAACGACGAGGGTACAGCTCCAAACCGGTGTTAATAGCCAAAGATACGCCCGAACGCTGATGCTTCTTTTGAGCGTACTGGTCAAAAGCCCATGCAGCACCTGCAACTGCCGCAGCACCTGCAAGAATTTTTACTAAGCCTGAACCTCGTGCCATAATTACTTCCTTTCCTTATGCTGAGGAGCTTGATGTTGTGAAGCTTGAGCGTGTAGCTTGGCAAGTTCACCGAAATAAATCCATGTAACAAAGGCGACCCATGCAATGCCCAATGACCATCCGCTGAGCACATCGGTAGTCCAGTGATGTGCCACGTAAATACGGCTCAGTCCGATGAAAAGAGGCATGAGAACAGCCAGAATATTCAAAGCGCGAGCCCATGCGCGCTGTACTTCTGTGCGAGCTAAAGTGCTCACAATAATCGCGAGCATAAACCACAGAACGGTGTTATTCGCTGAATGTCCGGATGGGAAAGACTGCTGATCTTCTACGCTGCCGAGCCAGAACTGCTTATCTGGACGCATGCGCGAAATCATGCGCTTAAAAGCCGTAACAATAATCACGTCGCCGGCTAAAGCGCCAAAGAGTATTTTCGCTTGCAGCCAGTGCTTACGCCATGCGAGCAAACCGAGGCAAATCAGCGAGAACGCGAGAACAATTTTTGTGCCGCCGATAGTAGAAATTAGGGGTGCAATAGTATTGAGGAAACCGTTACGATGTGCAACAACTGCTTTAGTTATGCTCAGATCGAAAGATTTCGTTACACCAGGCCAGACGAGTGCTGTGATAAGTACGAAAAGAACGGCAAAGATACCGCTGACTTGAGCAGCAAGACGGCGCGTTGATTGAATAATAAAATCTCGACCATGGCGACGCGATTTACGTGACTGTATGCATGTTTGAGGGGAATTAGCCATGAATAGAAACCTCTCCAGAGACATCGGCTTTATAGAAGTTCACGAAAGAACGGGAAGCGGTTGGGCCGCGCTGTCCCTGATAGTGTGAACCGTTATGCGCGCTACCGTATGGATGCTCGGCTGGGCTAGACAGCTGGAAGAAGCACATCTGACCAATCTTCATGCCCGGCCACAGCTTTACCGGAAGCGTGCTGACATTAGACAGCTCCAAAGTGATGTGACCTTCGAAACCTGGATCGATGAATCCTGCCGTCGAATGTGTGAGAATGCCCAGACGTCCCAGCGAACTCTTCCCCTCTAACCGAGCCGCAATAGACGTTCCTAACTTCACGTATTCATAGGTGGAGCCCAAAATAAATTCGCCAGGATGCAAAATCCATGGCTGATCGGCCTCAACCTCCAACAATTCGGTTAAATCACCTTGGTCTTCTGCAGGATCCACATATGTGTGCTTGTGATTATTAAACACGCGGAAAAAGCGGTCGAGGCGCACATCAATGGACGCAGGCTGAACCATTTGCGGCGTCCACGGCGTTAATGAAATTTCACCCGTAGACTGAGCTTGAATAATATCGTGGTCACTTAAAAGCATAACTCTAGTGTAGCGTGCAGGCTGGTTAGAGCTGGAGATCAGGCATATATGTGCAGTTCTTTAACTAATTCCAGCGCTGTGTTTTCATATATAACCCTATTCATAAATAATCTCCATAAGATTTCGAACGTGCGCAGTAATCTTCATGCTGTGGGCAATATGCCACAGGAGAGGGAGATCTTTGTTTGAATATGCCGCATAATCTCTAATAACTTTTCCATAAAGTTCAGAGTCAATTTTGTTTTTGTGCGCAATACAGTCGCAAAGAACGCGCTCGTAACAATAAAGTCTAACTGTGTTACCGAACATCGTCGAGGTTTCCGTTACACCGAGCTCAAGAAGGTTTTTCTTTACATAATTGATATGGATATTTGGTTCTACTTGGTTAAGGCGATAACCATTTTCTACAGTTATCGATATTTCATGCGGCAGAATATCCGTCTGTTTTAATAGATAGAGAGCTGTTTCGTATGAATAGATAATTTTCGTGTAGCGGTATTGAAAAATATAAAGGTTGTCGAAAGGTACGTCTGCGTTTGCGTATAGACTAGCAGCGAATTTTTGTAGACGTCCTGCTTTATAGAGACGGCTCAGGTAGATAGTAGGAATTTGTCGCGAACGAGCATCCGTAGCGCTGATTAGTCCGTTATTTTGTCTGAGGAGTTCATTGATTCTCGAGACATAATCTTTACCTATCGTGTCGTTACTGCCGTCGTTTGTTGCATTCATACTGATAATCATATTTCAGTATGGATGCAACATGGAAGTTCGCACATAGCCCGCCCGCGCTAGAGTAGAAGCATGAGTACACACAAAGCTCACGCACCTCTTGAGCCAGGCAGGGCTGCCACAGCAATTTCTGGTCGCTTTGGCGATGAACTTCAGGTAGAGCAAGCCTTCTTTTCGCGCGGACGTGGCATGAATAACCCGAGACGTCCTCTTTTCGTTCTTCTCCACGGCTGGGGTTCGAATGAGGATGATATTGCAGAGTTCTTCGGCAATTATGTGAGTCCGCACAGCGATTATGTGTCTTTGCGTGGTCCTCTAACTCTGCTCGACCCTAACGATATGGGCGTTTTTATGGACGAGGATGCCGTGGGGCTAGCCTCTAAAACCCGCGGTGCATTCAGCTGGTTCCACGAAGCCGTTCCGCAAGGCGATGACCGTGATCGAGACATGTATGCCGCCGCTGTTGCCATTGATAACTGGGTTAACGACTATATTCCTGACGAGCGCGAAGTCATTCCTTTTGGCTTCTCTCAAGGCGGTGCGCTTGCCGTACATCTCATGCGCGTCAATCCGCAGCGATATAAAGCGGCAGTCTGCTTATCGGGCTTTATCGCGGACGCAGCTGTTCCTGGGTCAGCGCCTGAAGACGCAGCGTTGCAGCTAAAATCGCCATCAATCTTTTATGCGTATGGTCTGCGTGACGACGTTATACCTCGTTTCGAATCAAACGCGCTCGCAGCTTTTCTAGAGGAAAACTCTTTCTTGAAGTTATGCGAGTATAAAACGCTTGACCATGCGGTCAGTCTCGATGAGTGTAACGATGTGCGCCAATGGCTTATGGATATAGGTGCCTCTAGTGGGGTCATGTAAACTAGCAGTATGGTTCTCGGTATTATTTTTTGGCTTGTTATAGTAGGCATTCTTGTTTACTTTGTTGTGCGATGGGCGCAGAGTGAGGCTGTGATTAATAATCAAGCGAGCGGTTTAAGTTCATTTGAACGCGATGACGATTCAGAAGAGAACAAAAAACGTATTCCTCGCACAGCTGGATCTCCCGTTTCGTACGCGCCTCAAGAGGGCATTCATGAGCTAGCTGCTCAGCTGCGCGAGAACGTAACAGCAGAGTCTACGCAAGAATCCCCGGTATATTTGGGCGAGCATTCTTCTGTAGTGCCGATGCATTTGAAACGTAGCGATTTTGAGGCTGCCGAGAAAAGCGTTAAGAGTACGGGTGACGCGGATGGTACCGATGACGCTGGTGGCGCGGATGAGAACGCTCCAGAACAGAAGTAGTTAGCAGTTTTAGTAGTTTTAGCTGAGCGTGAGAGAGTAGGGATTTATGGATATTCATGTTTTATGGGCAATTATTGCCGTTGTGATTGCTGTTGTGGCGATTGGTATTTTGGCTGTTGCTGCTTGGCAGCGCAAGAACGCAGCGAAAGACGATACAGCTCAGACAGTTCCTGATGAGAAGGCTGAGACAGCTGAGCAGATAGAGTCAGAGCAGTCCGAACCTGAGATCGAGCAGTCTAAATCAGAGACCGCTGAACCGACAGCCGACGAACCATCAGCTTCAGCCAGCCTCGACACTCCTGAAGACGGTAGCACGCGCATGCAGCGTCTGCGTTCTCGCTTGGCTAAGTCAGCTAATCCGTTCGGTAAAGCGCTGTTCAATATTTTAACGCGCGATAATCTGAGTGAAGCTGACTGGGAAGAGGTAGAAGATACCTTACTTCTTGCTGATGTGGGCACAGATACCTCCATGGATATTGTGGAAGAACTTCGCCGCAATGCTCGCGTTGTTGATGCGAACGATGCCAACGCAATCCGTTCTTTGCTGCGCACTCAGCTGCTGCATGCCGTGAATACTGATAAAAACGGTAACACTTACAACCGCGATCTTGAGCTCATGAAAAGCGCGCAGACTGTTGAACCTCACGTGCTCATGATGGTGGGTGTAAATGGTTCTGGCAAAACAACAACAACAGGTAAGCTCGCTCGTCTGCTCATTGGCGAGGGCTATGAAAAGATTGTGCTTGGAGCTGCTGATACTTTCCGTGCTGCTGCTGCTGACCAGCTGCAAACCTGGGGAGACCGAGTGGGCGTGAAAGTGGTGCGTAGCGATAAAGAAGGTGCAGATCCTGCTTCTGTTGCTTTCGAGGCTGCCGAGGTAGCGCAAAATGACAGCGCTCAAGTTTTGATTGTAGATACTGCCGGACGTTTGCAGAACAAGGCAAATCTTATGGATGAGCTTGGCAAAATCCGTCGTGTGGTAGAAAAACGCGTGCCGGTTGGGGAGGTTCTGCTCGTTTTGGATGCTACAACAGGACAGAATGGCATGACTCAAGCGAAAGTATTCGCTGAAGCTATTGGCATTACTGGCATTGTGCTGACGAAGCTTGACGGCTCTGCTAAAGGTGGCATTGTGATTTCAGTGCAGCGTGAGTTGGGTGTGCCTGTGAAGTTCGTAGGTCTCGGCGAAGGCCCTGATGATTTGTCACGCTTTGATGCTGAAGGCTTTGTAGACGGTATTTTGGGCGCATAGTTTCGGTTTTTACTAAGAGCTTGGCGATTATCTTCTGCTTATTGCTGCTTGTTGCTACTTATTGCGGGGCGATGGGCGAAGGATAATCGCCTTTCTTGTGCTTGGCTTGTTTTATAGGGGCTGGCTGGTGTGAGTCAGGACGGGTGTGATGCGTCATCAGATACAACACGCGAATTGATATAAAGCGGTTTTTCGGAGTTTAGTGGGGTTGTGTAGGTTGCAGGTGCGTGGCGGTTGTGAGCGTGGAATGCTAGCAATGTTTGCGTCCATTTTTCACGTAATAGCAGCTCTTATATGTTCCTGAAAGTTGCTAGCGCCACGCACTCACAACGCTGGCGTCCATCGTTGAGAGTGTTTTCTGCCCTTGCTCATGCGTGAATCATGGAACGCTAGAGCAAGTCACGTTTCACGTTGTTGGTTATATGCTTAACCGCATGCACTAAAATCTACCCCCGCGTGTTTCAGAAGCTCAATATCTCTGCAGATTGTTATACTCCGCCACGTCCCAAAGTCCACATATTGAACACCCGCCAGTCTCCAAAGCAAGTAAAAATCGCCATACTTCGCATCTTCCCGAAAACAGTACGAAACAATTGCTCGTAAGCCAAGGAAATATAAGGGAAATAGAATGTGTTAGTGCTAACACTGAAACCATCTTCCGAAACACGTCCGAAACGTGAGACGCCACTCAGATCGCGTCACGTAATACTTCAGTTACACATTTGGCGATTGTCCTTCACAAGCTCCTCCTTGAATAGCCATATACCTACTGGAGAAAAAGGAGGAGATTATGAACTCAGGGGATACCGCGTGGATGCTCATATCGAGCGGTCTTGTTTTTCTGATGACCCCAGCCGTGGCATTTTTCTACGGCGGCATGGTGCGCGCAAAAGCTGTGCTGCACATGATGATGCTGTCTGTGGGAGCAATTGCCGTTGTTGCTCTTGCATGGGCTGCGTGCGGATGGTCAATTGCGTATACCGGTAAATCTGTGGGAGGTGTCTTCGGCAACCCATTTACTGGCGCGTTCTTCCACGACGTCATTGCTGTGAAAGACGGCGTATACACGTCTTCAGCAGATACAGGAACAGGCGCATACCCAGTAACGGTGGACGCCTTCTTCCAAATGACCTTCGCAATTATTACCGTTGCTTTGATTTCCGGTGCTTTGGCAGAGCGCGTTAAGTTTAGCACGTGGCTTGTTTTCACTCTATTATGGGTTATTTTCGATTACGCTCCGATGGCTCATATGGTATGGAATAAGGGTTTACTTTCTGCAGACGGCGCGATTTCCAAGTTCTTTGGCGTTCCTGCGCACGATTTCGCAGGTGGCACGGTTGTGCATATTAACGCTGCTATTGCTGCTCTTGTTGTGGCTATGATTGTGGGACGACGCAAGGGCTTTGGAGCTACTGCTTTTAAGCTTCACAACGTTCCGTTTGTTCTGTTGGGTGCTTTCTTGCTGTGGTTCGGATGGTTCGGATTTAACGGCGGTTCCGCTTTTGCTGCGAACGGCACTGCTGCTTATGCGATTATTACCACCACTTTGTGCGCGGGGGCTGCAACGCTCGGATGGCTGCTTGTGGAAAAGATCCGCACGAAGCACGCCACTCCTGTGGGCGCTGCTTCAGGTATGGTAGCCGGTTTGGTGGGTATTACTCCATCTGCTGATGTTGTTTCTCCTCTGGCTTCCATTATTATCGGCTTGATTGTGGGAGCTGTATGCTGCGTAGCTATTAGCGTTAAGTTTAAGCTCGGTATCGATGATTCGCTTGATGTTGTGGGCGTGCATGGTGTGGGAGGCGTGCTCGGAACTGTGTTCGTAGGCGTTTTCTCTGCTGGCTCAGGTTTGGTTACTCATGGAGATTTCCGCCTAGCTCTCGTTCAAATTATTATTGCGTTGATTGCGATTATTTTCTCTGCTGCAGTAACGTTTGTTATTGCTTTTGCTTTGGAGAAGACTATGGGCTGGCGCAGTAGCACATATGCAGAAATTACTGGAATTGATGTTGTTCAGCACGGTGAACATTCTTATGATTTCACAAGCACATCACTGTCTATTGGAAGGCACGCATAATGAAACTCATAACTGCAATTATTCAGCCGGATAAGATTGATGACGTCGTTAGCGCTTTGGCTGGCGTGGGAGTGCACGGTTTAACGATTTCGGAAGCGCATGGCTACGGTCGTCAGCATGGGCATACAGAAGTTTTCCGCGGAACATCTGTTGAGGTAGATATTTTGCCGAAAGTCCGTTTTGAAATTGTGGCAGAAGATGCTGCTATTGATTCAATAGTCAACGCTATTTGTGTGGCAGCAGGTACCAACACTATTGGTGACGGTAAAGTGTGGGTTATTCCTGTGGAATCGGTAACCCGAGTGCGCACACACGAGCAGGGCGTAGACGCTCTCTAATCCTCTATTGCCGCGCGTATCCAGGTATCTGTATGCGCGCGGTTTATATTTCCTATACCGCGGATACCCATAAAAACAATATTAAAAACGAGCCACAAAGCTATCGCCTGAATCAACTCGGAAGCACCGTGCACAGCAAAGAAAGTAATAATCAAAAATACTATATGTGCTACAGCGGAAACCGAGCATAACTTGGCTAAATAGGTAAAGTCACCTGCTCCAATCAAAACACCGTCGAGCGCCCAGAGCCAGCCGTGATACGGGAAGAAGATGCCGACGACCACAGCACACACGGCAATAATCTGAGCGGTTTGCGCGTCCGTGGTAAACAGGTGCGCGCCCGTGTATCCGAAAATGGCAAAGAGCAGGCCCACATACGCGCCCCAGATGATGCCGGCGCGCTCAATCTCCTTAATCAGCGAATGCACAAGCTTAATATTTTTCGCGCCCAAAGCAGCGCCCACCAGTGCTTGACCGCCAACTCCAATGGCATCGAGAACATTTAACGCTAAATTCCAAGAGGAATTAATCACCTGAAAGCTAGCCAGAACGCGGGTTCCCATAGCTGTGGCAACCATAATAGTGGCAACCATTCCTACGCGCAAAGCGGCTGTGCGCACAAAAAGCATAAGACCGTCTCCCGCGCTTTCCTTTACGCCAGCGAAGTCAGGCTTGAGCGTAACCTGATGGCGACGAAGAATGGGCAGCAGGTAGAGCACAACGATGGCACACATGAGCCACTGCGCAATGCCGGTGGCAATTCCCGAGCCGGCAACACCCCAGTGGAAGACGAAGATGAAGAGGGCATCGAGAAGAATGTTGACTACGGCTCCTGCCACCGCAGACCACAGGGTGATGTTTGCTTTGCGTAGGCCGCGGAACATGCCGTTAGCAGCATAAGCAATAAGAGTTCCCGTAATGCCCAAACCTGCGGTATGCACGTAAACTGTTGCAGAGTCGAGCACAGCGCCGCGCGCGCCGAGAGCATAACTAATCGGATACGCTCCGCCAACGATGGCGAGTGTGAGTACTGCGCCAATCAGGGTGGCAAGCCACATGCCCGATGTTCCTGCTTTTAATCCTTCTCGTGTGCGACCCGAACCCATAAGAATGGACACGCGCGAAGTGGTGGAGTACGCGAGGAAGAGGCATAAGCCAACTGAGGTGAGAATAATTGTGGATCCAATAGACAGACCCGCCAGAGCAGTGTCGGAAATAGTGCCTACAAAAGCAGTATCGGCCAAAATAAAAATAGGTTCGGCAATGAGCTGACCCAAGGTAGGGATGGCAATGGCTGCCAACTGTTTGCGCACTGCGCGAGGAGAGGCGTCGGCGAGGAAGGAGTCGGTGGTCGGAGTAGTGGTGCTGTTCTGCTCAGAAGTCATAGACACAATAGTATGGACAAGTTTGCCTCTTGTGGAGAAATTCTCACGCATAATAGGGGAATGTGAGCAATTCGACACGTTTATCCCCAAGTTATCCACCGTGTTATCCGCATATTGTGGATAACTAGAGGGGTTATTCACGTGCAACACGCATAGAAATGTGGATAACTGCCTGTTGTGGGGAATGTTATCCACAATGGGTGGGGCGGCTTGTTGGTTACTTGTTGGTTACTCGATTAGCTGCTCGCGGGTTAGTCTCGGGCTGCTTGATTAGCTGCTTAACCGTTTCATACACCTCTTATGCCACTTTTGATGCGCAAAAATGGCTTCAAAAGTGGCATATCGGTTGCGCGTATGTGACTAACCACATGCTACGCTTGGTCAATCGCTTTCGAGCATTCTCCATTTCTGTGTCTTTGCTGTATTCCTACAACCATCCGCATAGAATGGGCATATGCCTGAAAACAGCAATGAACGAATCTACTCCTCGCGCGGCGGTTATGATAGCAACGGTTACGACCGCTCATCAAGCAACCGCACAAGCAACCGCACCACAGACGACGTATTCATGGGAATGCCTCCCTACGACGAAACAGCCGAAATGGCCGTGCTTGGCGGCATGCTGATGAGCAATGACGTAATCGCAGAGGTCAGCGAAATCCTCGATGCACACGAGTTTTACGTGCCAAAGCATCAGACGATTTACTCAGCAATTGTGGAGCGTTTTGCTGGCGGCGAGCAAGTCGATCCAGTGTTGGTGGCCGACACACTGCGCGTAAAAAACGAGCTCGAAAAAGTTGGTGGCGTAGATTATCTCGCCAGCCTTGTTCACGCTGTCCCGGCGGCAATCAACGCTATTCATTATGCCGATATTGTGCATCGTGATGCCATGCTACGCGATGTTATCCAAACAGGCGTGCGCATCGCTCAAATGGGTTATGCCGCCGAAAGTTCAGATGCAGAAGAGGTTGTCAATCTCGCGCAAAACTCGGTCTATCATCTTTCGGACGGTCATGTTCGTCAGGATTATCAGTCTATTGGTGAGAGCGTGCGCAGTACTCTCGACCATATCGAAGAAATCCAAGCGGGAACCGTCACTCCTGGCGTTCCTACAGGCTTCCGCGATATTGATAACGTAACGAACGGTTTGCAGCCGGGGCAGATGGTTGTTGTAGCAGGCCGTCCAGGTATGGGTAAGTCCACTATCGGCATCGATTTCGCAAGGTCAGCGGCATTGCATCATAATATGCCAACAGCTGTTTTCTCGCTCGAAATGAGCAAGCTGGAACTATCCCAGCGTATTATTTCTGCAGAAACGGGTATTACTCTCAAAGCCTTGCGCGATGCGGATAATATTAACGAAGAGGAATGGCGCAAACTCAATGCTTTCCAAGACCGTATTTCCGATGTGCCGCTCTACCTCGACGATTCGCCAAACATGTCGATGATGGAAATCCGTTCGAAATGTCGCCGTCTGTCTCGTCAAGGTCTGCGTTTAGTAGTGATTGATTACTTGCAGCTGATGAGTTCTGGCAAGCGCGTGGAGTCGCGTCAGCAAGAGGTCTCCGAGTTCTCGCGCTCGCTCAAGCTGCTTGCAAAAGAGTTGGAAGTTCCTGTGGTGGCGCTGTCTCAGCTGAACCGTGGCGCCGAGGCGCGCGCCGACCGCACGCCAATGATTTCCGACCTGCGTGAGTCCGGTTCGATCGAGCAGGATGCGGACGTGGTTATGCTTGTTCATCGCCCAGACGCTTATAATTCCGAAGACCGTCCGGGTGAGGCAGATATTATTATGGCAAAGCATCGTAACGGTCCAACCGCAACCTTTACGCTTGCTTTCCAGGGACATCTTTCGCGCTTTACCGATATGGCTGCTGACTACAGCCAGGGCGTTTAGAACTTTCAGACAGGATAGCAACAGATTACGGAGTTACTATGGCATCTTCAGTTTTTTCTCGTTTAACGCCTGCGCTGGGAAAAATGGTGCGCGCGGCTGCCCGTGTGCGCGGTGGCGGTACTGCGTTGCCGGGCAAGGTTGTTGAAGCAATCGACGCTGGTTTTATGGCTCGCACTTTAGCGCAACTTCCGTATGGAGTGGTGCTTGTGTCTGGAACGAACGGTAAAACCACTACCACGCGCATTGTGGCGTCTATGTTGGAGCGGTTGGGTTTGCGCGTTTTTACGAACCCTACCGGATCGAATTTTACGCGCGGAGTTGTTTCTGCTTTGCTCGATCAGGTTGATTTATCTGGCCGCTTGCACGCCGATGTTGCTGTTCTAGAACTAGACGAAGCCTATGCCGTTCATTTCGTGAAGAAAGTTAAACCGCGCTATAGTTTGCTGCTGAACGTTTTGCGCGATCAGCTCGACCGTTTTGGCGAAATAGATACGACCGCGAAAATGCTCGCGGCTGTAGCCGAAGCGACCACGGGAACAGTTGTGCTCAACCGCGAAGATCCGCGCGTAGCTCAGCTCGCAGAAAGCGTGCAGCAAGACAATGCTCGCGTTGAGTATTTTGGCTTGAGTGATGATTTGATGAGTTTCTTCCCCTCTGACGATGCGATGCACGAAACAGAAGATAAGCTCAACTATCATTTAGCGCATTACCGTCCAGCACAAGTAACGCTTACCGAGCTGAAGCAGAAAAAAGCAGTTTTTGCTTTCGGTCAGACTGAAGGAACGTATAGCGCGCAGTTAAAGCTCGAAGGAGTATATAACGCTTTTAACGCGGCGGGCGCGCTCGCTGTGGTAGACGCGGTTCTTCGCGAAGTGCAGCCGCAGAAGCGTCCATCGCATGCAGAAATGGTTCTCGCCCTTTCGCAAGTAACGCCTGCTTTTGGTCGTGGCGAATCAATTACTGTGGGAAATAGTGACGTTGAGCTTATTTTGGTGAAGAATCCAATGGGCTTTAGGTTGGCGTTAAAATCTTTTGATTCTGCCGAGCACGACACGATGATTATTATTAACGACGAATACGCAGACGGTCGCGATATGAGCTGGCTGTGGGATGTGGACTTTAGTTCGCTATCTGCTGGTGGAGTGCAAAGCGTTTCGGGCGTGCGCGCTACGGATATGGCTTTACGCTTGGCATACGACGGCATAGATGCTCAAGGAGTCAACGAAAATATTGAAGAAGCCGTGCAGTCTTTCGTCAGCAACGGCAGCGGGCGAAATAAGCATGTGTACTGCACATATACAGCAATGTTAGCCGCTCGTAAAGCGCTAGCACAGATTGCGGATGTAGAGGATGTGGGGTTGTAATGGCAGAAACTGTGAATAGCGCGAATAGTGTGAATGCGGAAGCGCGCGTGCTCGATATTGTGTCTTTGTATCCGAAAGATATGAATATTTACGGTGATACCGGCAATGTGAAAACCGTAGAGATGCGCGCTCGCTTATACGGCTACGAACCGCGCATTCACGCATATAACGTGGGTGATGCGTGGCCAGAACAGGTCGATTTGATTTTAGGCGGCGGCGGTCAAGATAAAGGCCAAGCAGTGATTAGTGACAATCTTTTCGCTCGAGCCGATACTATTCGCGCGCTCGCTGCAGATGGCGTGCCGATGCTGTTAATTTGCGGACTGTACCAGCTGTTTGGTGAGTATTTCGAAACGCATGAAGGGGAGCGCTTGCCAGGTATTAATGTGCTGGGAGTGCACACGATTGGCCAAGACACACGCATGATTGGCAATCTGGTTGAGCAGACCGAAGAATGCGGCGCAATTGTGGGCTATGAGAATCATTCCGGACAAACAATTGTGCATGATGATGGAACGGTTGCGTGGGGTCGCGTTGAAGCTGAAGGCACGGGAAATAACGGTAGTGATTTAACTGAAGGCGCTCGCAAATATAACGTGATTGGCACGTATATGCACGGTTCTGTGCTACCGAAAAATCCACGGCTGGCTGATTTTCTGATCCGCTGTGCTGCTGAGCATCGTTACGGTTCGTTTGAGGCTTCCAGCACGGCTGAGCAGGTCGCTCAGTTAGAGAAGTTGAACGCTTTGGCGGCGGCTGCGTTTGGTGTTGCGTCAAGTAGGCCGCGGTAGGCGTTGGTTTTGCTTGATTTTGAGGGTGTGCATTGCGTTGGCAGTGCACACCCTTTGCTTTTTTGGAAGCGGAGAGAAGTGATTGTGGAAAACTAGGCGTGTTTTCACATCGGTTCACATGTTCTGTATATTTTGGAAAATATTGTAGTCTAGAGACTACAATAAGACATGAAGTAATACGGACAAGAAAATTCGACAAGTGGCTACGAAAGCTCAAGAACAAAGAAGCAGAAGCGAATTATTTTTAATGAGGGTTAATAATGTGTAAAAGTAAAGAAGCTATTCGAAGATAGACTGCTGAAGATATGGAGATATTGCCTTTTGATGTCGCTGATTACTTAGATAACGGAGAAATCGTCGTGGAATATTTAAATGCAGTTGCTCAGCACGAAGATTCTCAGCTTTTGATTGACGCCATCGGCGATGTAGCCCGAGCATATGGCATAGGTAAAGTTGCTAAGAGCGCGCATGTTAATCGTGTGAGCTTATACAAGAGTCTGAGTAAAACAGGAAAACCTAGCTTCGAAACCGTCATAAACGTTCTTGCGGCTTTAGGATTAAATTTCCGTGTTCGGCCAATTGAAGCAGGCGAGAGATCTAAATAATCAGCTACATGAGATTTGACTCTCACGTAGCGTAAGACTCCATAATGGCACTATGAACAGTCAAGAAGAACTCTACACAGTGGGTGAAGTAGCGCAGGCACTGAAAGTAACCGTGCGCAGCTTACATCACTGGGAAAGTATGGGATTAATAACTCCTACTGAGCGTAGTTGGTCAAACTATCGGTTGTATACGGCAGACGATATTGAGCGTATTGAGCAGATAATCATCTACCGTGCAACGGGTATGAAACTGACCGAAATAAAAAAGGTTCTGAACAGCGCTTCTTCGCGTTTAGAACATTTGCGTATGCAGAGAGAAAGCTTGATTGATCAGAAGGCACAGCTCGAAGAGATGGTGCAGGCTATAGATACATTGATGGAGAAAGAAATGAATAACGAAAAACTATCGCTTGAAGAAATAGGCGATATTCTTGGTGACGCAAAGATAGCTGATTACCAACGAGAAGCCGAAGAAAAATACGGCGAGACAGATGACTGGAAGATTAGCCAGCAGAGGACTGCATACTGGACAGCACAAGACTGGTCGGATAGCAGGCAACGATGTCAGGACGTGGATAATAAGCTGGCTCAAGCAGCGCGCGATGGTGTAGCCATCGACAGTGAACAGGCAGAGCAACTGGTGGAGGAACATCGCCAACTGCTCAGCGTATTCTTCCCCGTAAGTTATGCAAAGCAGTATCTGATTTCACGTTCATATGTGAATGATGAACGTTTTGCTCGCTACTACAACGAGCAACAACCAGGATTGGCTCAGTGGCTTGCCGGTGCCATTGAACACGTGGCTGTGGCGAACGGTGTGGATGTGGAAAATCCCGTGTGGGAGTAGACGGGGGCTGCAGTAAGTGGCGAAGATGATGGGGCAAAAGTGGCAGTATGCTGTTTTTGCCCTTTTGTGTTTTGGAGATGCTAAGCTTCTACGTCCCACGAAATAGTGAATAAGTCTCGTACTTCATGCTTTGCTTGTAAAGATTTTTCAACTTTATTGAGGAATTTCTCTGATTTAGCATGAAGACGATTACGTTCTTGCCTATATTCATCGTCTGCCTGTTCAGCCCTGTTCTGCCAGTGGCGAGCTTCGCGTGTGAGACGCAGCTTTTCCATCACATCGCTAGCTTTGCGCGCTGCTTTTGAAGCAGTGTTTTCTTTCGCATGGAATTCTCTGATTTTGGCGTCGAAGGTTGCCTTCAAATCTAGTCGAGCTGCCTCAATAAGTTCTTCTTGTTGAAGATAGAATACAGCATTTCGTTCTTGCACATCATTGGATAAATCAGAAATTTGCTTATCGATTAATTCTGAAAAACCATCTTCTGGAACTGCAGTAATCCTCTCTTGCACACATGTTAGGTCGAGCAAATCTCTCATCTGTTCGGCATCCAATACAGTACCGTCGTCGAGGAATCCAGCCATAAGCAAATATGATTCCTTTAAACCCTCTTTGCCGGCACTCATGGTGAAAGCAATTTCGATGTAAATCATTTTGATTTTGCCGTAGTAGTGTTTCTGCAAAATCTTGGGTACTTCGAGGTTATCGCCTTCAATGAAAACATTTTGGGTGGTGTCCCAGTTTTTAGAATTCTTAAAGTCTGGTTTTAGCGTAGCTGTTGTGGGTTGCTGTGCTGCGCGGATTGCTTGTATTTTTCCTGACCAGAATAAGCCGAAACGTTCTTGCTCACCTTCAAGGTCGGGGTCGAGGAGTGTTTTGAGTGCTTCAAAATCGATTTTTCCGTCAGCTACTACTTCAGGGAACAGATCCTTAATTTTTTTTGGCGGCTTCTGTATTGAAGTTGGGGCTAGACGATGGGACTTTGCTAATATTCACACTCATAATATGCCTCAATACACAGTAGCCTTGCATAACACTACATAAAAATACATAAGAGCGCATATGAAAGCACATGAATACATACATCGACTTAGCGATAACATCAGGCCGAAATCCTAATATTATGTCGTATATGAGGAATATCAAATCAAAGAGCCTCTGACCGTCTCACTCGAGACAATCAGAAGCCCTTTTCCTTAGTAAGAAAAACCCCTACTCCAACTCAAACGCACCGGTATACAGCTGGTAATACTGTCCCTTTTGCTCAATGAGCTGGTCGTGTGTGCCGCGCTCAATAATGCGACCGTGATCCATCACCATAATCACGTCGGAGTTGCGCACAGTGGAGAGGCGGTGTGCAATAACGAACACAGTGCGTCCTTCCATCAGTGCATCCATACCTGCCTGCACAATCTCTTCCGTGCGGGTGTCGATCGACGAGGTTGCTTCGTCCAAAATCATTACTGGAGGGTCGGCTACTGCAGCACGGGCAATCGACAGCAGCTGGCGCTGACCTTGCGATAATCCACTTCCGTCACCAGACAACACGGTATCGTAGCCTTGAGGCAACATGCGAATAAAACCGTCGGCATTGGCAAGCTTAGCTGCTTCAATACATTCGTCGTCGGTGGCGTCGAGCTTACCGTAGCGAATGTTATCCATCACAGTCCCGGTAAACAGGTTCACGTCCTGCAGCACCACACCGAGGCTTCGGCGCAAATCATTCTTGTTAATGTGCGAAATATCAATGCCATCATACAAGATCTGACCAGAGCGAATATCGTAGAAACGGTTGACCAAGTTGGTAATAGTGGTCTTTCCTGCACCGGTTGCACCCACCAGAGCCACTTTCTGACCTGGCTTAGCGTACAAAGTAATATCGTGCAGAATTTCGCGGTCAGGATTGTAACTGAAGTCCACGTTGGTAAAGCGAATATCTCCGCGCAGTCGAGTGTATACGCTCGCTGTGCGTTCGTTTGTAGCGCGTGACGGCGTGCTTTCGACCGAAATACTACCCACCAGCGCTTCGAGAGCCTGGGCGTGAGCGCCGTCCACAGCATGCGCAGTAGAGCGTGAACGTAACACATTGCTTGGCGCAGCAGATATTTCCGCCACGTCTTCGCGCACTTCAATACCTTCCGGCACCTTCCAAGCCCACGCATTCGTATGCTTAGAGCTTTCGGTAATACTGCCGTCCGGCTTAATCAGCGCGTTGACGAGCGTAACGGTACCGTTATCGTGCTCAACCTTCTCATCGAGCAGGCTAAAGATTCGCGAGGCGCCGGCCAGCGCGAGCATAACCATCGTAAACTCGTTAGAAATCTGAGCGATCGGGTTAATAAAGCTGCGTGAGAGCGTAAGGAAAGAGATGAGCGTACCGATAGTCAGCGCGCTCGATCCGGCTAAACCGAAGTTTGGGAACGCTGCCAAGCTTGCGTATGCGCCCACAAGAGCGACAATAACGTACAGCAGGTAGCCGAGGTTACCCACCGCAGGCATGGTAACGTTACCGTACGAGTTTGCGGTAAGAGCCGCGTTAAACAGTTTGTCGTTTTCCTCGTCGAACTGCTTTTGGATCGCTTCCTCGTGCGTAAAGACTTTAATAACCTTCTGACCGTTAATCGCTTCCTCGATAAAGCCGTTCACATCGCCGAGCGCTTTCTGCTGCTTCACAAAGAAGCGGCCAGAAGTTCCGGCAAGGAAACGGATGACGAGAACCACGAACACCGTGTATACGAGCACGCCGAGCGCGAACGGTACGCTCAGATAGAGCATAGAGATGAACGCGGCGAGCATAGAGATAGCAGAGGAGAAGATCGCAGGCATTGATTGAGAGATAGCCTGACGCAACACGTCTGTATCGTTCGTATAGAAGCTCATGATGTCGCCATGCTGATGCGTATCGAAGAAGCGGATTGGCAGCTTCTGCATGTGCTCGAACATGTCGTCGCGCAACTTCTTGAGCGTATCCTGTTCTACGCGCACTAAAATACGGGCATACAGCAGGTTAGACAGCACGCCGAGCGCGTAAATAGTTGCCATAACGCCCAAAATCTGAGCCAATGGACCAAAGTCTGGGTTCGCCTGGCCTACCAGCGGCAAAATGTAGTTGTCGATAAGCGTTTTAACGAACAATGCCATGCTTGCGTTGGCAACGGCAACAATAACAATGCAGACGAAAACCACTGCCAAGTGCAGCTCGTTACCGCGCACTAATTCCTTAATGAGGCGCTTTAATGTGCCGCGATGTGCGCCTTGTTCCTTACTCATCAATAGCACCTCCCTTTTCCTGAGACTGCGCAATAGAACGGTATTCTTCGCAGCTTTCCATCAGTTCATCGTGCGTACCGTGGTCTAAAACGGTACCGTTGCTCATCACAATAATCTGGTCGGCATGCTTAACCGAGCTGATGCGCTGAGCGATAATAATCTTCGTCGTATTAGGAATTTCCTGAGCAAAAGCGTTACGAATGCTGGCGTCTGTCTTGGTATCGACTGCCGAAGTGGAGTCGTCCAAAATCAAAACTTTCGGCTTCTTTAAGAGCGCGCGAGCGATGCACAAACGCTGCTTCTGACCGCCCGAGAAGTTCGAACCGCCCTGCTCCACGCGCGAATCGTAACCATCTGGGAACTGGTCGATAAACTCGTCTACACACGCTAAATGTGCAGCGTGGCGAATCTCTTCGTCGCTCGCTTCCGGATTGCCCCAACGCAAGTTCTCGGCAATCGTGCCGCTAAACAGAATGTTCTTCTGCAGCACCATGCCCACTTCCGTGCGCAAAACGTCGAGATCGTAGTTACGCACGTCGCGGCCACCCAAACGCACCGAACCGTCCGTGGCATCGTACAAACGAGGGATGAGCTGAACCAGCGAGGACTTCGCCGAACCAGTACCGCCCACGATGCCCACCGTCGAGCCGGATGGAATCGTAATGTTAATGTGCGAAAGAACATCCTTCTCACTCTGGTCGGAGTAGCGGAACGTAACATCCTTAAACTGCACAGTGCCGTCGGCAACGTGTTCGAGTGCTTTATCCGGGGTTGTTACCGTGGATTCTTCGCGCAAAACGGCAGCGATACGGCTGGCGGAGGCGCGCGAAATAATAATCATGATGAAGATGAAGGAAATCATCATCATAGCCATCATAATTTGCAGCGTGTAGGTAATAAGCGAGGTGAGATCGCCCGTGGTTAAACCGTTGGCCGCAACATTGCCAGAGGCTACAATCTGACGCGAAGCCATCCAGCTCAAGATGAGCATAGCAATGTAAATGGAGCTAATAAGGATTGGATTCGAATATGCCAAACGCAGTTCTGCCTTCACAAAGAACTTGTAGATAGCAGAGGAAATATGCTTGAACTTAAAGTCTTCGTGGTCTTCGCGGTTGAAGGACTTTACCACGCGGATGCCGAGCAGATTTTCTTCTACATTGGAATTGAGGCGGTCGTATACGCGGAAAACGCGCACGAAAATAGGGTGGACGCTGGCAATAATGCCGATGAGCGCGCCACCTGCTAATGGAATAAGAGCCAAGTAGACGAAGGAAATGCTTGGGCTAATGCGGAAGGTGAAGAACCACGCGAAAATAACCATGAGCGGAGCGCGGAAAGCCACGCGAATAAGCATTTGGAAAGAGTTCTGAACGTTGGTTACGTCTGTGGTCAGGCGCGTGACGAGCGAACCTGAGGAGAAGCGGTCAATGTTCGTGAAGGAGAAGTCTTGCACCTTCTTGAACAAATCATGACGCAAGTTGCGAGACAAACCTGTTGCCGCCTGCGCCGCGTAACGACCGGCACCAATACCGGCTGCCAGAGAACACAAAGCGATGACCAGGAGAACAAGACCCCACTGCCAAACCTTGGAAATGTCATGCTTGTTTAAGCCCTGATCGATGAGGAAAGCCATAAATGTTGGGATTAACACCTCGAAAAGCGCTTCAATAGCCACCAAAACAGGGGTGAGATAAGCTGCCTTCTTGTATTGACGAAGACTATTGAGTAGTGTTCCAAAATCGCGGACTGAGCCGTCTCCATCGCCATAGCCGTTGTTGTCTTCTAACTGTTGCATGGCAAGTTCGGCCTGCTCGAGGGCGGCGCGCTCGCGGGCATCGAGGGAGTCGTTGTTCTCTGCAGTTTCTGCGGTGTTTTTAGTATTTTTGCGCGACATTTTTCTCCTTTCTTTTCAATCAAGTGTTAGCCAAATAGGCACCACGGTGCGAAAGGAAAGCGCCAAACGGACTGCTAGTTTCAGGGCATTTTTGGGCGCGACGGGCCAGAGCATAAATCTGGAGACGTTGTTTCGGCACAAATACACACGAATTTTAGATAGTGTGTGCAACGGGTGCATAGCAAAGTTCTATACTAGCACCACCGCTGGGCGAGCGAGCGCAGCGTTTAGCCTAGAGCGCGGTTTCCGCGCGGCGATGATCGGAGCGTTCTTCGTCGTCTTCGTTCACGCTAATGTCTGCGATCTGAGCAGACGAGGTGTTTCCTAGCCCCTCAGCATCGCGCAGCTCGGAAATCTCCTCGATCGGGGCCGGAGCCGCGTGCAGCTCCTGATAGCTCTTAATGAGGGTTTGCGCGGTCTTAATATTGATCTTCTCGTCCATCATGAGCGAGCGGATGAGGGTGACGAACATATCGTCCGGTGCGCAGTTATACATGTGAATCTTGTTAATAAGCTGATCGAGGCGGTGGCGCAACGTTGGATACGAAATGCGATACAGCTTGCTCATCTCCTTGAGCGAGCCTGATGACAACATAAAGTTCTTAATGAAGATTGCATCTTCGTCCGATAGATACTGCAACCACCCTTTTGCATTATCCATGTGTGTATCCCTCTTCTCTGGTGTTTCGTGCTGGCCGGGGGTTTCTTGCGTTTTGCTCAACAGAGCTCACCGAGTTCGACAAAGCTCGCAAACCGTGGCTGGCACTCTACCCATAATATTATACTGACAATTTTTTGTGAAGCTGCTGGGAGTGCGCGGGTGTGAGGAAAGCCTCATGGGGGCTTTCGGGTGGGGCGGGACTCTGTGAATTTGGGTGTTCATGCGTACTGGCGATTGGGTGTTCGTCACACTCACAACGCTCACGTACGTGTGAGTGCTGTTTTTGTGGTGGAATCGAGCGTGAAGAGTGTGACTTCGCCGTGCACACAACGCTCACGTTCATCAGATCGTGGTTTTAGTGATAAATCAGTGCGTGGCGATTGTGTGTATCACGAACTAACAACCTTCAAGACCTGGTTCACGAAAATGAACTCTGTGTCGCTCATTGAACTAGTAGCTTTCTTACGAAACTCGATTTCTACGATAAAACATTGGACGATATCCTGTATAATATGTATAACAACGTTATACATATTATACAGTTTGAAAGGTTAATGATGGCTTCACAACTTACTGCAGTTCGTCTTCCTGGCGAATTGGTTGAGCGTTACGACCAGCTCGCCAAGAGTACTCACCGAACTCGTAGCTTTTATCTTACTCAGGCATTGTCGCAGTCAATTGATCAGCTGGAATACGAGTATGGAATTTTATCCGATGTAGAAGCGTATAAGCGTGGAGAGTTGGAGACAGTAACTGTTGAGGAAGCAAGGCGAGATCTTGGCTTGGACGATTAGGATTTCGAAACGAGCACTAAAATCGTTGCGAAAGATGGATAAGCAAGTTTCCAACCGAATTCTTAATGAATTAGACCGTGTAGCTGAGCTTGATAATCCAAGGAAGCGAGGCAAAGCCTTAACTGGTCAACTTTCTGGATTATGGCGTTATCGTATTGGCAACTATAGGGCTATATGCATGATTGAGAATAATGAGTTGGTGATCCTTGTAATCGATGTTGATCATAGAAGCACCATATATTCGAAGAATTATTAGCCTCGTTAAGGCGTTTAAGGAACTTTTCCTCGGTGGCGAGCGCTTCTTAGCCAAGCAACGTGCGCACCCGTCATGGCTCACAGCAAAAAACGCCCCCATCCAAACCAAACCAAACAAAAAACGGGCGAACGCGCCAAAAACGTATCCACCCGCATAAGAGCTAAGAGCTAGGAAACGAAACAACTAGCCAATCTTGGCCAAGAAAGCGCTCACCTGAGCTTCGAGTGCGGCGCGCTCGTCATCGCTCAAAGTGAGCTCGCCGGTAGCCCACTCAGCGGTGAGGTTGTGACCGAACAGTGGCTCCTCGAGAACATCCATGCCGATGAACTTAGCCAAGCGCACGGCGTCTGCGAACATGTGATTAAAGGAGTCATAAGCGGATACGGAGGAGAAGGTAATCTTCACGCCGTTGGATACAGCGGTTGAACGCTCGTTCGCAACAACTGGGCGAGAGATCCAGTCGAGCAGGTTCTTTACCTGTGGGGAGTAGGTGTCGTTGTACACAGGGGAGACGAACCAGACGCCGTCAGCCTTTTCGAAAGCGTCGCGAGCAGTAGCAACTGAAGCTGGAGCTGGGAATTCGATGTCCTGGTTAACGAATGGAACCTCGGAATAGTCGAAGAAGTCTACTTCAGCGCGGTCGCCGATGGTCTTCTTAATTTCGTTTGCGCGCTGGGAACCAACAACAATCACAATCTTTGCCATAATATTTCTCCAATAGGTATGTGTTAAAGGGGTTCAACAAGGTAGGCGATTTAGGAAAAATTAGCCTACCTTAACGTCTACTGCCTAAGATAGCGCGGCAAGTTAGAGCGCGCACGGTAATATCATTGTTGGCATGAGATAACGCTGAAAGTGAAGTGTGGGAATGAATAACGCAACCTCGAAATCGACGACGTTACCAGCTGCAGTCATGTGGGATTTGGACGGCACGCTCATTAATTCCGAGCCGTACTGGGGCGAAAGTGAGCGCGCACTGCTCGACCGCGCTGGCGGCGCCTGGACCCCAGATATTGCCGCTCAGCTGCAGGGAAGTTCGCTCGCTTTCGTAGCGAACTTTATGATTCAGGCGGGCGTTAAAGATATGGGCGCGGAAGATATCGCCCACTTCATGGTCGAGTTCGTCTACAAGAAGGAAGTTGAGCGCTTGCCATGGCTGCCAGGCGTGTACGATCTAATTACTGCTGTGCGCGACGCCGGTATTCCGCAGATAATCGTGACCAGTTCGCCAGAAAAGATGGCCCGCAACGTGAAGGAGCAAGCTCCTGAAGGCGCGTTTATGGCCTACGTGTGCGATAACGACGACGTGCCACACAAGCCAAGTCCGGAGCCTTATCTTTTGGCCGCGCGCACGATGGGCGTGGATATTAAGGACTGCTTGATTTTTGAGGACTCTGTTCCAGGCTTGACCGCTGCCGCCGCATCCGGCGCATCATGGGTATCGGTTACCGGTTACTCCAGTATTGATGCGCGCGAACGCGGTTTAGCCTCGCAGTTCGTTCGCGATTACGAGGGCTTGGGCATTGACGATATTGCCCGCTTTTTCGCGCATAAAGGTTAGCCCGCGTTTACTTTTTTCGCTATCTGCTGATTCAGCCAGTCTTGCAAAGCATCAGCAATCGTTTGCGCGTACAGGGAACCGCCACCATCTGGAGTGGTATGGATCCCGTCTGGTCCGAGAACTTCTGGGTGTGCTGTGGCTGCAGCGTCCCAGTTCACGACCAAAGCGCTATCAGGATGTTCTTGCGCGAACGTGGTGACGTTCTGGTTCGAGCCGGCAATCCACGAGCGGTCAGCGTGCGCGTTCACTAAAATCATCACATGATCGGGGCCGAGCGCATCGCTCATCTGCTGGAACTCGTCGAGCGTTGCTAAACCGTTCGTTGTCAGCGCAATAATCACGTACTTTTTAAGCGTTCCCGCGGCCTTCATGGTGTTAATAATGCCCACGCCTGTCGAGGAGTGACGCGAAACCGCGGCGTCGATGGTAATGCCCGGGAAGCGATCGTTGAGCGCGGCCGAAGCGCCAAGCATAACGGAATCGCCAATACCGGTGATGTTATCGCCGGACGGCATCGCGAACTGTTCCTTCGCCTCCTTTGCTCGTTTCTTACGTTCCAGCGCGTTCTTGCGGTTCTGTTCAGCCAACTTTTGCGTGGCATCGTAGAGCTGCTGCTCAAGCTGCGTGCAATCCGGCGCCTGCGGCAAAATAACCGCGCTCGCGCTCACAGAAGAGAGAACGAGGATGATGGCAACAACGATGCGGGCGATTAGAGCGCCTGACTTTTTCGCTACTTTAAGTGATTTAAGCGGCTTCTCGATGAGGTAGAACGTGCCGAGCGTGAGCAGTGCGGCCAGAGCGAACGAGGCGTACGGGACGAGCCAATCGCTGATCGGTTTGCTGATGTGTACCGAGCTTTTCATGAGCACATAAATTGGCCAGTGCCACAGGTAGAGGCCGTACGAGTACTTGCCTAGAACGGTAAGGGGTTTCCAAGCGAGCATCGGCTTCATCCAGGAGCTGTCGGATTGCGCGTCTGCGATGATAATCGCTACTGCTACGCCTACCAGGAACAGGCCGCCGCTAAAGGTGAACAGGCCTTCTTTCTGCGTGAAGGCGACGATGGTGAGATAGCTGAATGCCGTGAAAGCGGCGATGGAGAGCGCGGAGTGGGTCTTAACTTTTTTAGCGAGAGCGAAGGCCAAGCACATGCCTAAGAAAACGCCAAAACTGTGGGTATCGGTGCCGTAGTAGAGACGTGAAACGTCCGAAGCGTCCGTCGTGGTTTGGAACAGGGCGGCCATTTCTGTTGCGCTCGCGATGGCGAGGATGGCTGTGAGCGTGATGCCCGCGATGCGCGTTGTTTTGCTTGACTTTTTGCCCAGAGCTTTCGCGGCCAGAACAACAAGCGGAATGATGATGTACATCTGCACAATCAGCGAGACGAACCACAAGTGGTGGAAAATCTCCGGCGATGACGCTGCGAAATAATCGCCATTGTTAAGAATCGAGTACCAGTTAAAACTCGAGGTGAGCACCCACAGTGCAGACTTTTTCGCGGCAACGAGCGCGTCTTTGTTGAGCAGGTATGCGGCTACGACCGATACGCCCGCAACCGTGAGCATAAGCGGGTAAATGCGTACGAAGCGCTTGGAAATGTAGGATGAGTACGTTGGAGCTTTCTGCGGTGAAACGGGCGGCGGAACAGGAGGTTGATTGTGCAAGCGTTTGAGCGCTTTCTTTTGCTTTTTCGCGGCCTTTTTAGACAGCGGTTGCGCTGGGATCGGGTCTTTCGGAGCCGACGCTGCTGGTGCGGTCGGGAGGAGGGAGCGAGTAATCAGGAAGCCGGTGAGAACGAAGAAAATCTCTACGCCCACGAAACCGCCTGGCATCAGGTGCTCATTAAAGTGGTAAAGAATAATGAGCAGGATCGCGAAACCGCGCAATCCCTCGAGTGCTAAGTTGCGAACCTTGGGCTGATGTTCTGTCACTGTCGTACCCTCATCAAGTGCTTTAATCTGTATCCCGTAAGAATTCTAGTGCGAGCCATGCTGTTTCGGGCCGCGCAAGTGTGTATGTTCTGTGGGAATCATTTGGGGAATACATGCTACATCGCGCGAGCGATGATTGCGGAGGTGTGTTGTGGGCTTGAGTATAGAATGGGGAGCGGGCCGGGTCACAGAAGACGCTGGCTTCGAACAGAAAGAAGAAAAATGACTGCTGTGGTTTATGTATTTCATCCGGATTTGGCTGGATCTGTTGTAAATCGTGCGTTGGCTGGCGCTGTTGCTGAGCTAGACGATGTTCTCGTGCGCAACATGTATGCGCAGTATCCAAATTATGCGATTGATGTAGAGGCTGAGCATGAGCTGATTGAGGGCGCGGATGCTGTTGTTTTGCAGTTTCCTCTGTATTGGTACTCGACGCCGTCATTAATGAAGAAATGGCTCGACGATATTTTGACGGAAGGTTGGGCGTATGGCGAGGGCGGTACGCGCTTGCGCGGTAAGAAAGTGATGCTTGCGTTGAGCGCGGAAGTGGATGAGAAGTATTATTGCACTGGTGGTGGTCTTGAAGGAGCTGTCGGTTTTGAGATTTCGCAGCTACTGAGCCCTCTGGAAGCGACTATGCGCTTCGTGGGGATGGAGTGGTTGACGCCGTTTAGAACTTTTGGAACCATGCACATTAGCAAGGAGCGCGTTGCTGAGCGTGCTCGCGAGTATGCAGATGCAGTGCGGGAGTTGGCGGGGTAGATATAAATCAACAAACCTCCCAAGACAAGGCATGTTGAGACTTGAGAGGTCTACTAAAAGATGTGAACCGGATTGTTCTTATAAAATGAGCGCATCGCCTCTTGCGTAATAGGTTTGTTACCTAATTCGGTAGGTCCTAAGCCCTTGCGTGTATTAATCCAAGGTGACTCTCTATGAGTGCGCTCGCTAAGCTGGTTTGCAGAATAATCTCCCATATATGTAAGGACATCAAGAATAATTTGTTGTTCTTCGGGAGTCGGCGTCTGAACATTGGGAGCATTCAAATCGCGTCGGCGAATCATGAACAGTCCCCTGTGGAAGTTAAACAGCTCTTTTGACACGGGACCATTAATCCAGGCAAAAAATTCTGTATCAACAAGCGGTTTATCTTGTTCGACGAAGGGATTCGGCCTGCGCGTAATAAACCAGTTTTGCAGCTTCATTGTGGTCATAGGCCGAGAATTATCTAAGATAAAAGCTGCTACATCCGCTACGGTCGTCGACATTTTCACCACCTTCCCCTGTTGGTAGAAATTATAGCGTTTTCGCTAGTAAAAGGTTACTGTCCGAGAAGAAAACGAATAGAATGCAAGCGATTCAGAGCGTCATGCTCGGCAATTGTTAGCCCAAGAGTATCGTGCTTCAAACGTAGCTCTTCAAGAGAGCCAAACTCCTTGGAAAGTTTAGACTCCTAAGCGCGCAACTCTATGGAAGTTAGTTTGACACGCTTAATGGGATAAGAATCGTTTTTTGACTGCATAGACATCGAGCACCTCCGAACCAACATAAATAAGCACATATCTCATGCAAAACTATGCGTTTTTATGTGGAATTGTGCGTTTGAGAGTAGGCTGCGAAACCGCTTAAAATCGTTGAAATTACAAAGAAAAAGGTCTGTCCGGTGGAATGAGTGGACAGACCTTCGTGGAGCTAGGGGGAGTCGAACCCCCGACCTTTTCGATGCGAACGAAACGCGCTACCAACTGCGCTATAGCCCCGTATCTAACGTGTTACTACTATACGCAGATGTGTATACACGTTAGACGTATGTGTTTTTAGTTCTTATTTCTCGTTATTTTTCTTGCGGTTAAGAAGGCTGCGAACACCAGCAATAAGAGTTGGAGCAAGGGAAACAAGCAAAATTGCAACAATAACCAGCTCAAAGTTCTTTTGCACGAATGGAATGCCGCCAAAGAAGTAGCCGAGCAGAGTGAACAAAGAGCTCCATGCCAAACCGCCAATAACACTGTATGGTGTGAAACGTTTCCAACTCATGCCGGATAAACCGGAAATAAATGGCATAAAAGTACGAATGAATGGGAAGAAGCGGCCGAGGAACACAGCCAAAGGTCCCCACTTTTCAATCATGGCTTCAGTTTTAGCAACACGCTCAGGGGTCATAGCCTTAACCTTGCCGGATTCGATAATGCGACGACCGAAGAAGTGTCCAATGAAGTAATTGCACTGGTCACCAATAATTGGGGCACTCCACACAATTGGCAAGAGAACTGCCAAAGACATTGGATTATTAGGGTCGCCAGCAAAATATCCTGCAGCAAAGAGTAAGGAATCGCCTGGCAGGAATGGCATGAAGACAACGCCAGTTTCCACGAAAATAATAAGGAAAATAAAGGCGTATGTTGGCGCTAAGCCCATTGCGATCCAGCCTGCAATTGCGCCACGTGGATCTTTCAACAAATTAACAAAAAAATGGATGATACCCATGTCTCTCCTGGAGGTGAAAATTACATAACCTCTGCCTAGTCTATGAGAAAAATGAAGGAATGCCTCGAAGAGCGCGGAATATAAACAGTTTCCACATAAACAGGCGTGTAAAAGCTTTTTTGCTGGCGAGTGAGAGGTGCTGATTTCTTTGCGCTGAGAACTCGATAGTGCAGCGTGATGTAGGTGGTTGTACTCTAGTAAGCATGGAATACGGCGAAGATGTACAAGACAACACACATCGCACAGAACTTGACGACGGTCGTGTGGTTCTAGCAGCCACTCCGATTGGTAATACAGCAGATGCATCAGCACGCTTGGTTACTCTTCTTGAAACAGCCGATATTGTGGCAGCAGAAGATACACGACGACTTTATGATTTAGCTCGTCGCTTGGGAGTGCATGTGTCGGGGCGTGTGGTGGCGTACCACGACCATAATGAGCGTGGTAAGGCAGATTCTCTTCTTGACGAAGTTGCGTCTGGTGCCACTGTTCTTGTCGTCTCCGATGCTGGTATGCCTACCATTAATGATCCTGGTCTTGCCATTGTGAGGCGTGCTATTGAACGCGGTTTGCCGGTAACTTGTGCTCCGGGTCCTTCTGCGGTTCTCGATGCTTTAGCTCTGTCAGGTCTTCCGACTGACCGTTTCTGCTATGAAGGTTTTGTACCTCGTAAACATGCTGAACGTATGAAGCGTTTGCGTGCTTTAGCAGGCGAAATGCGAACCATCGTTTTTTATGAAACTCCTCATCGCATTGAAGAGACCATGAACGATCTTGAAGAAGCTCTTGGTTCTTCACGTCTTATGGCTTTAGCGCGTGAACTGACTAAGGATTACGAAGAAGTTCGTCGTGGCACAATTAGTGAAATCCGTGAAAGTGTGGTCAATAATCCTCCTCGCGGTGAGATTGTGTTAGTAATTGCAGGAGCTTCTGAAGAAGAAGCAGTGCAGGCTGCAGGCTCCTCTATTCTCAGCATTGATGACTTAGCTCAACTTGCTGTGCGCACAGCACAAAACAATAACGTGCGCATCAAAGAAGCGATTACGCAGGTGGTTGCAGATAATCCTCTTCCTGACGGCTCGTTTATGTCTCGCAAAGATGTGTACGCACGCGTGCTCGACATGAAGAATTCCCGTTAATTCGTAAGGACTTAACAGGCAGGCTAAAATGAGTCAAAAAGTACAGAAAAAGCTTCTTTAACTCGCGGCCCGCCAGTTTGCGAAATATATTCGAGTAAATCGGGCGTAGCTGCCGTATTAGCAATAATCCAAAACCTTAAATCAGGAATATGGCGAGCAATATGCCATAAAATTTCTGGCGATGTGCTCGGGTCTGTTGCTACGCGAGGCGTGAGTTCAAGAGGCGGTTCGGGTGGAGGACTGCCTGGATAAAACGGTTGATTCATTACGTCTCCTGTGAGGTGTGAGTTTTATCGTTTTCTGTCTCGTTATCTGCAGACGGTTGAGGTGACTGCATTGCGGAATAATTGGGTCTGTTTAAAGCGCGAATCAGCAGATGCAGTCCTGCTGTATAGCGCGGACGTCTTGTATTTTCTCGCATCAGTTCGAGGCAATCATGCTCAGTAAAGTTATACTGCTGCGCAAGCTCAACCAATAAATCGCTCACTTCTTCCGGATGCTTACGTGCATCCTCGCTACAGGCTAAATCACATGCAGTAATTTCTGGAGTGGTAACGAGTAAATCTGCGAACTCATATAAATAGGAGTGATGGATTTGCCGAGCGCTGGATCGTACCTTGCGTCCAAAAAGAATGGAATGGTAATTATGGTCGCGCATAACGTCAATGCGCCCCGGAAAACGTCCTCCTAACCAAATCCAAGCAGCGAGCAGCCCTGAAGCAATCGAATGCTCAGGAATCACATCGCGCACCACATGCACGCGCATAAAGGAAGTAGCGGAAAAGCGAGCAGGGAAGAAGGTGTTATCGTCTAACTGATCGAGAGCTTGGCATGAGCGTAGCCGATGCAAGCACATAAGACCAGGGTAGTCAGAGACATGGCGTAAAGGATGACGTAAGTCTGCCGAAATCATGGGGTGAGAGCGCAATATTTTCTTGTGATATGTGTGTGCAGACATCATCGTCTTGCGGTCTATTCGCTTGTCTAAAGAATCTGGCAAATCATCGGGAACGGTTACGAGCATGGCATCATGCAGTGCATCGGTTGGCGGTGTGGCAGCAGCCGATACCTTCTTTTCTGACTTAACCGTGCAGGCAGGCGGAGTATCTGAATGTAAGCGTTGTTGGTTCATGTACGACACCTTATAGCCAGAAAATACAAATAAAAAATCGTGTGAGAAAAAGCTGTGCATAACCTCTTGTGTGTGGATGAAATACGTATGTTTTCACATTTATGCACATATAGTTGTTGTGGATGAATGTGAAAACATACCTGAAGCGCAGAAAACTGGCTCTATGTCGCCTCAATTAGAGATAATCAACAACATGAGTCATGTATTAGTAGCAGTAGCTTGGCCTTATGCCAATGGTCCTCGTCACATCGGTCACGTAGCCGGTTTTGGTGTTCCTTCCGATGTGTATGCCCGTTATGAACGTATGAAGGGCAATGATGTTTTGATGGTTTCGGGTACCGACGAGCACGGTACCCCAATTTTGGTGCAGGCAGACGCGGAAGGCGTTACTGCGCAGGAATTGTCAAACCGCTACAATCGTGTGATTGCTCAAGATTTATGCAATCTGGGTTTGAGCTACGATCTGTTTACGCGTACCACAACGAAGAATCATGAAATCGTTGTGCAAGATATGTTTAAGCAGTGCTTAGAAAATGGCTACATTTACAAGGGTACGCAGATGGTGGCTATTTCGCCATCGACCGGTCGCACCCTGCCAGACCGCTATATCGAAGGAACCTGCCCAATCTGTGGTGCAGACGGCGCTCGCGGCGATCAGTGCGATAACTGCGGTAATGAGCTTGATCCAATTGATTTGAAAAACCCAGTTTCGAAGATTAATGGCGAAACTCCTCGTTTCGAAGAGACTGAACATTACTTCCTTGATTTGCCAGCATTGGCAGAAGCAAACTTGGCATGGCTCAAGACTCGCGAAGGTTGGCGAACTAATGTTATTAACTTCTCCATTGGTTTGTTTAATGAAGTGAAGCCTCGCGCAATTACTCGCGATATTGATTGGGGTATTCCTATTCCAGTTCCAGGCTGGATTGATAACCCAAATAAGAAGCTCTACGTGTGGTTCGATGCTGTTATTGGTTATTTGAGCGCATCTATTGAGTGGGCTCGTCGCAGTGGAGATGACCAAGCATGGCGCAAGTGGTGGAATGATCCTGAAGCCTTGAGCTACTACTTCATGGGTAAAGATAACATTACTTTCCACTCCCAGATTTGGCCATCTGAGCTGCTTGGCTACAATGGTGCTGGCTCTAGGGGTGGCGAAGCTGGCGGCATGGGGACGTTGAATTTGCCTACTGAAGTGGTGTCTTCTGAGTTCTTATCTATGGAAGGCAGAAAGTTCAGCTCGTCGCGCGGCATTGTGATCTATGTGAAAGATATTTTGGAGCGTTATCAGGTTGATGCTGTGCGCTACTACATTTCTATTGCTGGCCCAGAAACCTCTGATTCCGACTTTACATGGGCGGAGTTTGTGCGCCACAACAATGATGAGCTTGTCTCTGGTTGGGGTAACCTCGTGAACCGTGTAGCAACGCTGATTCATAAGAACTTCGGCGAGATTCCTGCTGTAGATGAGGCTTTCGTTACCGATGAAGACCGCGCTCTCTTAGAGACTACGGCCGTTGCTTTCGATACAGTCGGTAACTTCATTCACAACCACCGTCAGAAGGCTGGTTTGGCTGAAGCTATGCGTATTGCTGGTGAAGTGAACAAGTATATTTCTGCAACCGAGCCATGGAAGATTAAAGATAGTCCAGAGCGATTGGCTGCTGTATTGCACACTGCAGCACAGGCTGTGATGGATGTGAACATTCTTCTCTGCCCATATTTGCCTCATTCTGCACAGAAGGTGTGGGAGACTATGGGCGGAACTGGCGTCTTCTCGCCACTTCCTCATATTGAAGAAGTAACCGATTTGGACAACCCAGACTTCACTTACCCAATTATTACGGGTGAGTACAAGCTGGGTGAGAACGTGCATCCATGGCAGCGTGAAAACATCGTTGCTGGTACTCCAATTGCCAAGCCAGCGCCAATCTTCCAGAAGATTCCAGTAGAAGCTGTGGGAGAGGAGCTGGAGCGTTTCCAGGCTGAGCTCAATGCTCGTCAGGAAAAGGAAAAGGCTCGTTTGGAAGCGGAGAAGGCAAAACTGAGCAATGAGTAGAGCCGAAGCTACTAGAACAAAAACGACTAGAGCTGCAACTCTCAAGTCGCTCAGTCCCCTAGTAAAACGAATAAACAAAATAAACGAATAAGCAAAAAAGAAAAGAGATAAGAGACAAGAGAGACGAAGCGCTTTCTGGAGAAACATAAACAATGTAAAGGCTGCCTTCACATTTTCTTCACAAAATTCTAAGCTTGCGCTCAGGTATTTTGCACATTCAGCTCAGAAAGAGTGGGTTTAATAATAGGTATCAGCATTAGAGCTGGCAGTTAATACTGATAATTGAACCCCTCTTCTCTTTCTCTTTTAAGCCCGAGCTTCCCCTCGGGCTTTTCTCTTATCTGCGCGTAATAATCATCAACAGAAAGAAGCTGACTGCACATCATGGCTAAAAAACATCGCAAACGTTCCTGGCCCGAGCAACCAGAACCGCTCGCATCGCCAATCATCGATAACCACACGCATATCGCGTCTGTGGTGAATTTCGCGATCGAAATGAGCAAGCAGGCCGAAGAACGCGGTATGGAGTCCGTTCCGGTGTTCTCGGTGGAGGAGCTGCTGCGCAAAGCTGAGGAATCAGGTGTGAAGCATCTCATCGACGTTGGCTGCGAGCTGCCGAACCTTAATCGTGCGGTCAATATCGCCAAACAGTATCCGAACCAGGTAAAAGCTGCGGTTGCTATCCATCCGAACGAAACGGTGCTGCATGGTCATCGCGGTGAGGTGGGGCCCGACGGTCTGCCCATTAGCTACAAGCCATGGCACGAGGTGAATATCGACGAGGCGATGCGCACCGTCTACGAAACCGCCCGCAATAACCGAGCAGATGTGGTTGCTATCGGTGAAACGGGCCTCGACTACTTCCGCACAGGCGAAGGCGCGCGCCAAGCCCAAATCCAGGCATTTCGCGAGCATATTGCGATAGCAAAAGAGCTCCACCTTCCCCTGCAAATCCACGACCGCGAAGCGCACGAAGACGTAATCAACACTCTTCTTAAAGACGGTGCTCCAGAAGCTACGATTTTCCATTCCTACTCTGCAGACGCGGGCGTGGCGCGCCTGGCCAACGAGCAGGGCTGGTATCTCAGCTTTTCGGGCACTCTTACGTACAAGGCGAACGAGCGCTTGCGCGAGGCTCTCAGCGTGCTCGACAAATCGCACATCCTTATCGAAACGGATGCGCCGTATCTTACGCCCGAGCCGTACCGCGGTCGCACAAACTCCTCGTATCTCACGCCGTTCACGCTGCGATGCATGGTCGAAGTTCTCGATCTGTCTGAGCAAGAGATTGCGCGCATAACCTACGAAAATACGGTTCGTGCGTACAGTTTGCCATACTAGCGTGTAAAATAGTTGACTATTGGCTAAGGGCATGTGGCAAACTATGTGCTTAAGGTGTAGCTGGGCGTTCGCGTCGAGCTAGAGAAGAAGAAGCCCTGGAAACAGGCGGAGATTATATATGATGTCTGAAATGGACGCAGATAATAATCAAGACTCAGGTCTTGCGCATTTAGCAAAAGATACTGCACAACAAGCAGCTGAGGGAAAACTGGGCGATGACGGCAAAACCGACCAACCGGTTACCACAACTGCAGACCTTCTGGCACGAGATTTAGCCGAAACGGGCGCGATTTTGCCGCCTGAAGGCATTACGAAGGCGCCGAAAATCGATGAGCGCGCGGTGTCGGAAGAGGAGCGCGAAGCCAAGCGTTTAGCAGAAGAAGAAGCCAAGCGCACGGCAGAACTGCAAAACAAGAAGGCGCGCACTCCTTTTGGACGTTGGTGGCGCAAGCTGCAAACATCTCAAGATAAAATCACCTGGGGTATGATGATTGTTGCCCTCGGCGTGGTTTACGGCGATATTGGAACCTCGCCACTTTACTTGTCTCAGTCTTTCGTGGCTGGTCAGGGCGGTATTCAGTATGCAGACCGTGCAGCCGTGTTGGGCATGCTCAGCCTGCTGTTCTGGTCGGTAACGCTTATTACCACTGTTAAATACGTCTTTATCGCCATGCGCATCGATAACAAGGGCGAAGGCGGCATTTTTGCGTTGTTCTCCTTGGTTAAACGCTACGCGAAATGGCTGTGGATTCCTGCCATGATTGGTGGCGCCGCCTTTTTGGCCGATTCCGTGCTCACCCCAGCCGTGTCGATTTCTTCGGCAGTCGAAGGTTTGCGCACACTTAAGCCGCTCGAAGGAGTGTTTGCTGCCAATCCTAGTCTCACGCTCGTTATTACCACCATTATTATTGTGGTGCTTTTCCTTATCCAATCGCGCGGAACCGAAAGCATCGGTAAGGTTTTCGGCATCGTGGTACTCGTGTGGTTCACCTTCCTAGCGATTACTGGCATTATGGCCATCGGCACGGATTGGACTATTTTTGAGGCCATTAACCCGATTTACGGCATCGAATTCCTCTTTTCTGCACATAATCGCGCAAGCCTGGCGATTATGGGTACGGTCTTCCTGGCCACCACGGGTGCCGAGGCTTTGTACTCCGATATGGGTCACGTGGGCCGCGGCAATATTTACGCCACCTGGCCATACATTAAGGTCTGCTTAATGCTTAACTACTTCGGTCAGGGCCAGTGGATTATTCAAAACCAGCTCAACGTGGAAGTAGAGAAAATTCAGAACCTCAACCCGTTCTTCCAAATGATGCCAGAAGTCGTGCGTTATGGTGCGGTTGTGCTCTCCGTTGTGGCCGGCGTTATCGCCTCGCAGGCGCTTATTACCGGCGCTTACACGATGGTGTCTGAGGCTACGGGTCTTAACTGGATGCCGCACTTGCAGGTGCGCTACCCAAGCCGCACGCGCGGTCAGCTCTACATTCCAGTGGTTAACTGGGTGCTTATGGTGGCTACGCTGTCCGTGCTGTTCATCTTCCAAGATTCCGAACGCATCACGGCGGCCTACGGTTTGGCACTCACGGTTACCATGATTACGACCACGATTCTTCTGGCCGCATACATTTGGTGGGGCAAGCAACTGCGCATTACCGCCATTGTGTTTACCATCGTCTTCTTGGCTATTCAGATTTTGTTCTTCATCTCCTCGATGTCCAAGTTTATGACCGGTGGTTGGTTTACCACGCTTATCGGCCTGGCAATTTTCGGCGTTATGTACACGTGGGAGACGGGTACAAAGGTGGAGCGTTCTCAGCGCCGCCACATGTCTCCAGAAGACTTCCTCCCGGCTTTGAACGTGCTGCACAACGACGAAAACATTCCGCTCTACGCCGATAACGTCGTCTACCTCACCTCAGATACCGAGCTGCGCCGTTTGGATACCGATATTTTCTACTCGATTTTCTCGGATCATCAAAAGCGTGCGCGCGCCTGGTGGGCGGTGTCCGTTTTCGTTACCGACGATCCGTACACGCGCGAGTATTCCGTAGAAAACTTCGGCACGAACTTCCTGTTCCGTGTGCGCATCCGCTTGGGTTTTAAGGTGAGCCAAAACGTGGCTACGTATTTGCATCAGATTATGCATGAGCTGATTGATGACGGCACTTTGCCTCCTCAAACAACGATTTACCCGCAGGTAGATGAAGATCCAGAAATTGGTTCAATAAAGTACGTTCTGATTCATAAAGAGCTGATGCCTGAATCTAATATTCCGTCGTCTGGTGCTATTGCTTTGCGCATGAAATATGCTATTCGTAAAGCTGCCGGCTCGCCGATTAAATGGTTTGGATTATCCGCGTATAATCCGCTGGTTGAGGTTCAGCCTCTGTTTGTTTCGCGCTCGCCAGTTGCCCCATTGCGTCGCGTGAAGCTGCGTAAGACGAAGAAAAATATTACTTTGGAAGGCGTTCTCGCTCAGAAAGCAGCGAAAGCAGGTATTCCTGTGGACTTAGCTGTGATTCAATCAGGCGAAGTTCCTGACCATGCAAAGAACGCGCAGACCGAGCAGAACGTTCCTGAGCAGGCAAACGATAATCAAAGCGATAATGCAGATAATAATCAGGAAGAAAAATCCAAAGAATAACGCAGTTTTATAAGCGTTATAAATTTCTGCAATAACCGCATGGGCGTGTACGAAGGCTCGTGCGGTTATTTTTGTACGCATGTGCAGATTACTGGGATATATTTCGACGCAAAATGACATTACATTGCGTGATGCTGTGGGTTCCGCTCAGCTTGATGAGTTCAAGGAAATATCGCGTATTCACAACGATGGCTGGGGAACCAGTCAGATTAGCACAACCCATCGTGACGCTCAGGTGAACGATGGCGGTGCTCCAAGCCCTGCAGTTTTCGAAAACATTTACCGCACAACCGAGCCAGCCTATCTCGATCATAACTTTGAATCTTTAGCATCAACGCCTGCTCGCAGTGCTATCTTCCATCTGCGTCTTGCGTCCTCTAATCTGCCTCTTATCCCAGAAAATCAGCAGCCTTTTACCGCGGGCGGCATCAGCTTCGCTCATAATGGTGATATCTCTTCCGAGGACGGCGTCAATCTCGTTCATAACCCAGACGTTACTGTCTCGCCATACGAAATTGCTCAGACTGGCGGCAAGTCGGACTCAGCTATTTATTTCGCGCACATCTTGCATTTCCGCAACGCGGGCCATGTGCTCGACAAGGCGGTTGAATTGGCTATCGCTACTTTGCGCGAACAGTATGCGAATTCCTCGTATAACTGCCTCGTACAGACGCAAAATCAGTTTATTGCTGTGAACGCAACCGGTCACGACCGTCTTGCAGATCGTATCGCGGAGGTTTACGACGCTTACGGTCAGCGCGAAAAAGCTGCAGATTATCGTGTGATTCGATACAAGCAGATTGACGGTGGTGTGGTTGTGGCGTCTTCTGGTTTCGAACAGAAGGAAGACGAGGGCTGGGAAGAGTTGCCAGTGAACCATATACTGGTAGCTGATGCTGAAACGGGGTCTTTCGAGGTGCACGCGCTGAACTAGGGGTCGCTTGCCCTCGCCCGCGTCGCCCGCACAGAAAAGTGAAGCTTATGTTAAAAGAATTTCCTCACTATCACTACGATTCTCCCGTAAAAGACGCGCACGTGCAGTCGTTGGTTGAGTTCTTCCAATCCGGTTGTGTAACACGCGATAACTATGGCATCGGCGTAGAAATTGAACATTTGCCAGTGCGCGTAGGCACAGATGAGGCCGTTGGATACACAGATGAGCACGGCATTCGCGACGTGCTTCATGATTTAGCCCCGCTGTATGACGAGAGCCGCGAGTATTACGAAGACGGTCATTTGCTCGGCTTGGGACGAGGAAAGATTGCGGTTTCGCTCGAACCAGGTGCGCAAATCGAGTGCTCGCTGGGCGTTTTAGATTCGCCTGAAGAGCTCAACGATGTGTACGCGCAGTTCCGCCGCGATATTAATCCAATTTTGGAGAAACACGGCATTCGCTTGATTAACTATGGTTATACGCCACGCAGCCGCGCGCATGATTTGAGCGTTATTCCTAAGCGTCGTTACGATGTGATGACCGCTTACCTGGGACGTTTATCTGCCTACGGTTGGAATATGATGCGTGCTTCCGCGTCCACTCAGATTAGTCTTGATTTTTCGAGCGAAGCCGACGCCATCGCGAAAATGCGCATGGGCACAGCTGTCGGTCCGATTTTAGCGTACTTGTTCCGTAACACCCCATACTTTGAGGGCGCAGCCAACGGTTTGCCGCTGCTTCGTCAGCACATGTGGGAGGGGATCGGAACCGGCCGCACGGGCGTTATTCCAGGGCTTTATGACTCGAACTTTGACTTTGAAAAAGCGGCCGTGAACGTTTTGGCCACACCGCTCATGGTTGCCGACACCACGCACACTCCCGAAGCCGGCGAAGGTAGCGTATACATGGCCAGCTACGAGACGGCTGCCGACGTTTACCCAGACCGCGCTTTGAACGTGTACGAGATGAACCACATTATTTCCACGCAATTTACCGACGTGCGCTTAAAGAACTTCGTTGAGCTGCGTCACTGGGATAGCTTGCCGATTGATAGAGCGCGCGTTTTAGCGGATATTGTTGTTTCGCTCTTTAACCGCGCTGACGAGATGGAACGCTTGAAGACTTACTTTGACGGACTGACTGCGCTGGACGTGCAAGCTGCCAAGTATGAGCTGCAAACTCAAGGACGCAACGCTAAGCCATATGGCGCCAGCCTTGATTTTTGGCGTGAATTCCTCCACGCCGAGTATACGGGCGAGGATATTCCTGGAGATCCGCTCAATCCGGAAGTTGGGCAGGAGTAGCGGGGATTGCTGTTCTGCCATAGCGTACGGATGCGTGAACCGTGTCAGTAGTGCATACACCCAACCATCACGTCCTTGGAACGAGAAAAAACGGATGCGTGAACCGTGTCAGTAGTGCAAACGCACAATCTACACGCATGCTCGCCAACCCGACCCCACCCGTCCACCACACGTTCGATGTGCGCGAACTTTCTAGCGCCCTCGTTACACTGGTAGAAGACCTTTTTGCAACAGAAAGTGTAGAAATAGTATGGCAGAAGCACAAGCAAATATTGGCGTTGTAGGTTTGGCAGTTATGGGCTCCAACTTAGCCCGCAATCTCGCACGTCATGGCAATACCGTGGCTGTATATAATCGTTCCTACGGTCGTACCGAAACTCTCATCAACGAGCACGGTTCCGAGGGTACTTTCGTTCCGTCCGAAACAATCGAAGACTTCGTAGCAAGCTTGGCAAAGCCTCGCACAGCAATCATTATGGTTAAAGCGGGCGAGCCAACCGACGCTATGATTAACGCTTTGGCCGATGCTATGGAACCAGGCGACATTATTGTTGACGGTGGAAACGCTTACTTCCCAGATACTATCCGCCGCGAAAAGGAAATTCGCGCTCGCGGTTTGCACTTCGTAGGTTGCGGTATTTCTGGTGGTGAAGAAGGCGCTTTGAACGGTCCTTCTATGATGCCTGGTGGCACTGATGAGTCGTGGAAGACTCTTGGCCCAATTTTGGAATCTATCGCAGCTGTTGCTGAAGGTGAGCCTTGTGTAACCCATATTGGTCATGACGGTGCAGGTCACTTCGTTAAGATGGTGCACAACGGCATTGAATACGCAGATATGCAGCTTATTGGCGAATCCTACGATTTGCTGCGTCGCGGTTTGGGCATGAGTGCTGAGGAAATCGCAAACACTTTCGATGAGTGGAATAAGGGTGATTTGGATTCTTACCTCGTAGAAATTACTGCAGAAGTTTTGCATCACGTAGACGCTAAGACTGGCAAGCCTTTCGTGGATGTTGTTGTAGACCGTGCAGGCATGAAGGGCACGGGTACCTGGACTGTTCAGACCGCTTTGTCCCTCGCAACCCCTGTAACCGGTATCGCAGAAGCAGTATTTGCTCGCGGTTTGTCTTCAATGGTTGCTCAGCGTGAAGAAGTAAAGTCCAAGCCATTGGCAGGTCCTAACGGCAAGATTGATGTTGAAGATAAGGCTGCGTTCGTAGAAGCAGTTCGTCAGGCATTGTATGCGTCCAAGATTGTGGCTTATGCTCAGGGCTTCGATGAGATTCGCGCCGGCGCTGCAGAGCATAACTGGCAGATTGATTTGGGTGCAGTTGCTCGTATTTGGCGCGGTGGCTGCATTATTCGCGCAAAGTTCCTCAACCGCATTTCTGAGGCTTTCGATTCCGGCGAAAAGTTCGAGTCTCTGCTTCAGGACGCTTACTTCAAGGCTGCTGTAGAGAACGCTCAGGATGCATGGCGTGAGGTTGTGGCAACTGCTGCTCGCGTTGGTATTCCAGTTCCAGCATTCTCCAGCTCTTTGTCTTACTACGACGGCTTGCGTTCCGACCGTTTACCAGCTGCTCTTATTCAGGGACAGCGCGACTTCTTTGGCGCTCACACCTATGGTCGTGTAGATATGCCAGGAACTTTCCACACGTTGTGGAGCGAGGATCGCAGCGAAATCGAAGCTTAGTTTTTCTCGATTTTCATTAAAGTCCGCGGTGGCTGTGCTGTTTGGCATGGCTACCGCGGTTTTTGCTTGAGATAGGAGAGAAAACATGATTGATTCGTTCTGCGCCGGCCCGCGGGCGCGCGGTGCGCGTACAGCTTGGCGAGTTGTTTCTGCGCTCGCTTGGTTCGGTGTTGTGCTTACGAATATTGGCAATATTTTTGATGTGTATCCGCGCGATTCGGGACATTGGCCGGGCTTGTATGGTCATTCTGCGCACGGTATGGCTGGGGCATGGCAACGATTTATTGAAGGCATGAGCTACTTTACGATGGTGTCGAATATTGTTGTTGCAGTTGTGTTTGGACTGTTAGCGGCAGGCGTTCGTAAAACTGCATGGCGGGTTGCATTGGTTAATACGGCGTTGCTTATGATTACTATTACGTCGCTCGTTTTTCTGGTGGCGATTCTGCCGTTCCTTCATTTGCGCGGTTTGGCGCTGCTCACCTCCCCGTGGCAGCATGTGGTGGTGCCTGCGGCTGTGTGGATTGTGTGGGCGCTGTGGGGGCCGCGTGACTTTTTTGGGGGATTTTCGCGCGGGCACATTCTACTCAGAACCTACATGATTCCGTGGCTTTGGGCTGCATGGATGCTCGGTTATGGCGCTGTAACACATTACTATCCGTACGGTTTTGTGAACGTTAATCAGCTTGGTTATGCATCGGTGATGGTTTCGCTGTGCGTTGTTATGATTTTGGCGCTCCTGTTCGAGCTGCTGTTTAACTGGATAGACCGTCGATTAAGTAAATAAAAAGCTGGCCTACTGGCCAGCTTTTTATGTTAAGCAAGATTTGCAGCTGCTGCTCTATCGAGCATCCATAAAGTTTCTTCAGTGCCGCGTGCAAAAGAGCTTGGCACGTGATAATTATCTGGTTCATACAAAGCGCGGGCAATAGCTTCACTCTTACGCTCACCAGAAGCAAAAACCCACACAAAATCAGTCTTATGAATGTACGGAACAGTTAAGCTCACACGCAAAGGTGGCATTTTTGGTGAGTTCGATACGCCAATGCACTTCACAGATTCGTCTTCAATACGCACTTCTTCGCGACCTGGGAACAGCGAAGCAAAATGACCGTCTGGCCCCACGCCAAACAGAGCAATATCCAAAGTACCGTCTGCACCTAATTCGCGCTCTAACTGAGCTTGATAATCGCGAGCAGCAGCACGAAGAACCTCATCGTGCTCATCAGTGGAAGCTGCCTCAACTTCTGCAGGACTACGAAGTTCAGTAGGCATCTCATGAATATTACTTTCTGGTAATTCGCCTGTATCGATTAAAGCGTTCAGCCAAGCTTCACGTGCCTGTAAAGCGTTACGATCGCCGTCATCAGAAGTAACAAAACGCTCATCGCCCCACCAGAAGTGAACGCGCGAAAAATCGATAGCAGCAGTCAGCGGGCTTTGAGCGGCCGCGGCAAGCACAGCAATGCCGTCTGTGCCGCCGGTTAAAGCAACGTCTACGCGGTCTTGTGCAGTAAGCAGGTCAGAAATGCGTAGTAATAAACGTGCTGCAACGGTATTAATCAGAATATCTTCAGTGTTATATACCAAAATATTGCGAGATGTATCTGCCATATCAACTCCAGCGTTAATTGTTCCAGTGATCATGACTAATCATATCCCAGCCCTCGGTAATGACGGCGTTATAGATTTCGTCAGGATCGAGACGGCGCAGTTCTTCAGTCATGCAGTCAGCAAGTGTGCGGTGAGGAACAGAGATGGTCTGCTTGTGCGCACCAGGCTTAGTAATATACACGTTTGATGATTCATCGCTTGGACGTTCAATAGCGCTAATACCATCTTCGCGATGGAAGAAAACACCGGAGACAGCGGAGACATTCTCGTCAATCTCAAAGTTTACAGGCACTTTAAGAGCCCACGCGAGCCATGCGCCCAAGAGATCTACAGACAGATTATTATTACTTCCGCGCACGGTAACTGACTTAATAGCAGTGTGTGGTGGCTCGTCAATAAGAGCTGCCAAAAGACCGCGCCATACGGTGAGGCGAGTCCACGACAAATCCGTTTCGACGCGCGTGTGCTGGGAGCGCAACTTAAGGAAAGTGCCCATAGCATCGTCAGACATTTGTGCATCGGTAATGCAGCTGCGAGCCATTGAACCCAGAAGAGACTTGGAAGGGGAGTAAGGCGCACTGCCAGACCACCAGGCCACAACAGGAGCATCAGGAACGAGCAGAGGAATAACCAGCGTATCCAAATGGCGCAACAATCCCTCCGATGGGCGCAATACAATCACTTCACCAGCGCCACCATCGGAACCAATGCGGATCTCTGCGGCCAAAGGAGCCACAGTTCCCACAGCAACGGCTGGAATTGTATTGATGTCTGGGGCGTCAGCTCGATCGGTAACCACAGCAATAATGCGGCTTGGGTGCTCCTGACTTGCATGAATTGCCGTTTGCAAAGAGTTATCCAAATCTTTCTCACTGGTCGATAACAATAAAGTCAACACACGTCCCTGAGGAGATTCGCCGTGCTTTGCATGTGCAAGAGCAATCTGAGAAGAAATCTCAGAGGTCGTGCTCGAAGGTAAGGTAATAATCATAATTCGTTCTTTCTCGTCAACACACTCACAATCACCATCGCGTGCCCATATTTAAGGCAAACGCCAAGCGCGTCCATCGCGAGCTAACATATCGTCAGCCTCCTGTGGACCCCACGTGCCTGCGCGGTAAGGCTGAGGTTGAGGCTGGCTCTCCCAGAATTTCTCAATAGGATCCAAAATCTCCCAGCTTAGCTCTACCTCACGTGTGGTTGGGAAGAGAGGAGGCTCGCCCAAAAGAACGTCCAAAATCAAACGTTCGTAAGCTTCTGGCGACTGCTCAGTAAACGCAGTACCGTACGTAAAGTCCATATTCACATCGCGCACTTCCATAGCGGTGCCCGGAACTTTAGAGCCGAAACGCATAGTAATGCCTTCATCTGGCTGCACGCGAATAACTAAAGCATTGTTACCCAGTTCAGACGTTGCAGTATCTTCGAAAGGCAAATGTGGAGCGTGCTTAAATACCACGGCAATTTCCGTTACGCGCTTACCCAAACGCTTGCCGGAACGCAAGTAGAACGGCACGCCTGCCCAGCGTCGCGTGTCAATGTCCAGGCGGATAGCAGCGTAAGTTTCCGTGCGATCGTCTGGCTCAATACCCTTCTCGTCCAGGAAACCGTTCACCTTTTCAGCGCCTTGCCAACCCTCAGCATACTGTCCGCGGGCTGTATGAGCGGCTAAATCTTCAGGCAAACGCACAGCAGACAGCACTTTAATTTTCTCAGCAATCAAATCCTGAGCAGAGAAACTTACAGGCTCTTCCATCGCAGTCAGTGCCATCAGCTGAAGCAAGTGGTTTTGAATAACATCGCGAGCAATACCAATGCCGGAGAAGTATCCAGCACGTGTGCCAATACCAATATCCTCAGCCATGGTAATTTGCACGTGATCAACATAGTTAGAGTTCCACACTGGCTCAAACATCATGTTCGCAAAACGGAAAGCCAGCAGGTTCTGTACGGTTTCCTTACCCAAATAATGGTCGATGCGGAACACAGATTGAGGGTCGAAAACTTCAGCAACAACGCGGTCGAGTTCCTGAGCACTCTGCAAATCATGGCCGAAAGGCTTCTCGATAATAACGCGACGCCATGCACCTTCAGAGGACTTCGCTAAACCAGAATCAGCAAGCTGACGCGAAACGGTTGGGAAGTCGCGAGGAGGAATAGACATGTAGAACGCATGATTTCCTTGGGTTCCGCGCACATCGTCCAGCTCGGAAACCGTGTCGGATAGGCGCTTGAAGGAGTCTGCATCGTCAAAAGTACCCTGAACGAAGCGAATGCCGCCCTTGAGATATTCCCACGTGGATTCATTAAACTCAGTGCGAGCATGGTCAATAATGTTTTGCTTAATAAAGTCCGCGAAATCCTCGTGACTCCATTCGCGGCGACCAAAACCTACTAAACCAAAACCAGCAGGAAGCAGACCGCGATTTGCGAGATCGTATACGGCAGGAATCAGCTTCTTCTTACTCAAATCGCCGGTAACGCCAAAAATAACTAAAGAGCAAGGGCCAGCAATGCGAGGAAGGCGCATATCGCGGGGATTGCGCAAAGGGTTCGTCCATTTTTCGGTGCCGGACTGTGTTGTCGATGTCGTCATGCAATTCTCCTCATTATTAAACTAACCTTAGTTTACTCATGGCAGTCGAGGGAGGGGAAGAGATTGCTCAAAGTTTGCGATGCATGAACTGTGAGATATGCAACGCTTTGAGGGGCAAACAGCTGTAACGAGCAGTGCTAAGCACAGCTATGAAAGATACAGCATGCGAATCAAATAAATCACATACTCGATGCATCAATTCGTGCTTGGTCAACACTGGAATAACGCGCAAAACAGGTATAGACCCCAACGCAGCTATGTGGTTCTCCTGCCCAACAATCTCCCGCCCAACAAGCATCTACCCAACCCTCGTCACACGAATATAATCAGCGTCCGTGGTGGAAATTTCAAACGCCTCACAGCCATCTGCCTGCAGAGTAATAGTGTCGGCAGTTAAAGCGCGCACAGTAATAATGCTGTCAATCATGGCATGATGTGTTTGCAAAGTTTGCAGAAGCTCGTTGTTGTCATCGTTCACTCGACTAATCACAGCTCGCGCGCCAACAGGAACGAGGTTAACGTTAATCGTATCGAAAACAGGTAAATTGCCTTCGCGGTCAGGAATAGGATCTCCATGCGGATCGCGGTCAGGGAAACCGAGCTTTTCCTCCATACGGTTAATCATCATTGTGCTGGCCGAATGTTCCAAAGCATCAGCCTCGTCATGAACTTCGTCCCACGTGTAGTCAAGCGCGCACACCAAATACGTTTCAATAATGCGGTGACGGCGCAACATCGTTAAAGCCAAAGCTTTACCTTTATCTGTGAGCTGGATGCCGCCATAAGGCGCGTGCATCACGAAACCCTGATCGCTCAGACGAGCCAAAGCTCCCGAAACAGTCGATGCGCGCATGCCTGTTTCATGCGCTAAATCAGTAGGCGAGATAACGCTATCCTCGCCCAACTCACCATGATGCCATTCGTGCAGCTTCCAAATAGCTTTCACATAATCTTGGGTGCTCACAGAAATCGCCATAGGTACACAGTAGCATGGCAGTTATGAAACATTCTGATCTGTGGAACACGAGCGAAACTACGCGCACACTTCGCGAGCTACACAAAGAGCAAGCGCGTGCGTTTACGCTCAACGAGCAGAGCGCGCAGAAGTCTTTCGCACTGATTGCTACGCACTGTGAGATTGTTGCGCGTTTGGCAGTAATTCTCGCTGAACAGTCAGGACAAACCGTAACGAATACGCTGATTGAAGGCGCGCTCGCACACGATATTGGCACGTATAGCGTGCTCGAAACTGAGCACGTGAACACGGACGCTGAGATTCACGCTGCGCCCGTGAACGTTGGCAGAGAGCCAATTTTTCAGCGAAACATCTATATTCAGCACGGTACGCGCGGCTATGAGCTGCTGCTGTCCGAAGGTTTTGACGAGAGCCTTGCGCAGTTTGCGCGCAATCATACGGGAGTTGGCATTACGAAAGCCGAGTGCATACAGCAAAATCTTCCTTTAGAGCCTCAGGATTATCTGCCTGAAACCGTTGAACAGGAGATAGTTTTACTTGCTGACAAGTTCCACACGAAGTCCGTACCTCCGCGTTTTGTTAGCGTTCACACGGCTCGCGCTCGCGTGGAGAAATTTGGCTCAGAAAATATCGCACGCTGGGATAAACTGGTAGCTTGTTATGGCGTTCCGTGCGAGTCAGATATTGCCAAGCTAGCCGCGCACTACAGTATGGAGATTATGTGATTGCTCGTCTGTGCGTCAATAATGCCGTCAATAACGCTGGCAATAATGCCTTCGATGACGCTGTTAATAACGCGATGTGAACGACCTCTCATCGCCTTTGGTTCCTCGGCGAGCACGCACACAAGGCGAAAAAGCAGGCAGGCAAAGCACAAAAGCGCAAAAGCCCAAAACAAGGCGAAACAACAAAGAGACACAAGAGAGACACAAGAGAAAACAAACGGACAGTTTTATGAAGAGAAGTATTCTTTCCCTGGCTGCGGGAACTTTTGCCCTCGGCGCTTCGGAATTTGTGATGATGGGCGTTTTGCCACATGCTGCGCAGGATACAGCAGTAAGTATTCCGACGGCTGGGCACTATGTATCTGCCTATGCAATTGGCGTATGCGTAGGCGCGCTGATGCTCATTTTTGGACGCACTATTAAGCCTCGTAATCTGATTATTCTTTTTATGATTGTGACGCTTGTGGGTAATGCCATGGCTGCTGTAGCGCCTAATTTTTCTATTTTGCTTATTGCTCGTTTTATTTCGGGGCTGCCGCACGGTGCGTTCTTTGGAACTGGAACGATTATTGCTCGAGCTCTTGCAGATAAAGGTAAAGAGGGCATGGCAGTATCGCAGATGGTTATAGGTCAGACAGTTGCGAATATGGTCGGCGTACCGTTTGGTACATGGCTGGCAACAGTAGTTTCATGGCGTTTGGCATTTGCTATTTTATCTGTGTGGGCACTGATGACGATTATGCTTGTGCTCAGCTTTGTGCCTGATATTCCTGTTATTCCTGACGCTGGTTTAATGGGACAGTTTAAGTTCCTAGGCAGCATGAAGCCTTGGTTTGTGATTTTTGCTGTGTTTTTAGGTAACTCCGGTATTTTCTGCTGGTGGAGTTACGTTTCTCCTTGGCTGCAACATGTGGGCGGCTGGAGCGAAGCATTAGTTCCATTGTTAATGACTCTTGCTGGCTTCGGTATGGTTGTTGGCGGCTTAGTAGGCGGCAAGATTACCGATAAGTTTGTGCCTGGTTTGGTCGCTGGCTTTGGCCAGCTCATTGCCGTTTTCGCGATGATTGCGATTTTCCTCGACCCCGGTTCGCGCCCGACCTCGGCCATTCTTACCTTTATTTGCGCGGTTGGCATGTTCTTTATTTCGTCTCCACAGCAGCTGCTGATGGTTAAGCTCGGCGAAGGCGGCGGCGAAATGCTCGCGGGTGCGATGGTTCAGATCGCGTTTAACGGCGGCAACTCTTTGGGCTCGATTATGGGTGGTATCGCTTTGGAGAATTCCGGCGAGGACTACCACATGGCCGCTTTGACCGGCGTTCCATTTACCTTCGTTGCTGTTGCACTTCTGTTCGCGTTCTTCTTCCTGCACGAGCGCAGGAGCAGGAAAGTGTAGGGTTTTTGTCTGCTCGATGCCGTGGCGGTTGTTAGTTCGTTGTACTAGCAATTGCCACGTTTGTATTTGTCCGATTTTGGGCTCCAGACGGACGTGAGCGTTGAGAGCTGGGGATACTCACAACGCCCACGAACTATTCTGTCTATTCCGTCTACTCCTCTACAGTCGCATTCGGACACAAAGCCCATACGCCTACGAGAATGGTTAGCGCACCAGAGAAGATGAACATAATCCAGGTTATGAGCCGGGTAAAGGTTCCTCAAACAGGAGATGAGAATATACCTGAGGGGACAAAGTTCAGTGTTCCTGATGAATCGCCTGTGACTGTTCAGTCGACAGACAAGGTTATTAATCCTGAGCCTAGCTATGCTGACACCATCGTGAAGATGGCAGAGACCAGCAGGTCGAAGCCATCTAATATCGCTCTCGCAAGCATCGTCCTCATGGTCATGATTGCAGGTGTTATCACCACACTACGCCGCTGCGCCTAGCCGCGATATAAAAGAAGAGGCGGGGCCGATTCCCTATGAATCAGCCCCTCCTCTGTCGTTATCTATTTACTGCGCTACAGCAGCCAAAGCAACCGAGCCAACGAAGTTGATTGGCTGGCTGAAGTTTGGCTGGAATAGGAAGTCAGCGCCAGCAAGATCTGCAATGCCGAACTTTGCTTGAATAGCCACAGAAACGACGTTAGCCGCCAAAGAAATATCGTGCTTGGAAATGAACTGGGCGCCCAAAACACGGCCTGTTGCCTTATCCCACACCAAAGTAGATGTAACTGGAGTGGTGCTGAGCATAAAGTTTGGGCGATAATCCTCAGTCACCGTTACTGTGCCAACGTCGTAACCGCGGCGTACAGCAGATGCATAAGTCAAACCGGTAGCGCACATCGACAAATCATACAGTTGAACGGCGCTCGTTGCCTGAGTACCCAAATATGCGTGCGTTGGCTCCACAATATTTTCGCCGATGAGCAAACCTTGACGCACAGCGTTCGTAGCCAGCGGAATATAGTCAGGCGCCTGCGTTGGGTTATAGAAAACAGTAGCGCTATCGCCGGCAGCAAGCACATCGTTGGTCACAGTGCCATCTGGCAAGCTGGCGCGCATATATTCGTCCACAATAATCGCGCCGTTTGGCAAAGTTTTCAACTGGTCAGCAATCAAGTCGTTGTGCGGACGGAAACCTGCGCCCATAACAGCGAAATCAGCAGTGTATTCGCCCTTCTCAGTAACAACCGTTACGCCATCTTCTGCAGGGCGGAAGGCAACGACCTTCTGGCCCAAAGCCAGCGTTACGCCATGCTCTTCAAACGCTTTCTCGGCTGGCTCATAAACAGCGGCATCGAAGTTGTTCTCGAGAACGTGGTCGAGCGCGTCAATCAGCGTTACCTTAATATTGTTCTGGCTAAACTGCTCGGCAAGCTCCGCGCCAATATAGCCGGCGCCAATAACCACAGCGGACTTAGCGCTCTTAGCGCGCTCCTTAATTTCGAGCGCATGATCCCAGTTCTTGCACAGCAGTACGGAACCGTCCTCGCGAGCCTGAGCCAAGCCCTCAATTGGAGGCAAAACCGGAGCAGAACCTGTGGTAACCACGAGCTTGTCGAAGCTGTACTCGCTCACCTCGCCGCTCTCCAAGTCGCGTGCGTGCAAGGTTTTGTCAGCAACGTCCACGTCGAGAACATCATGACGCATGTGCATGGTTGCGCCTGCCTCTGCCAAAGCCTCAGGTGAGGAATAGAACATGCGCTGCGGATTGCTCACATTGTTGCCCACCCACAAAGCGATGCCGCAGGAGAGGAAGGAGAGCGAGTCGTTGCGCTCGAAAACGTGAACCGTCCAATCCGGATGCGCTTTGAGAATCGAGGTGGTTGCGAAAGTTCCAGCGTGTGTACAGCCAATAACGGCAACAGTAGTCATAACAGCTCCTTTGCTAAGCCTGTGTTTAAATGTTATGCGCGCGGCTTATCGCACTTGCGAGCCACGCCATTTGTGGTTCTTTGCCATTCTTTCCCGCGTTCAAGTGTAGTCGATGATTGCATTATGTTCGATTGATTTTAAGGAAATTTAGTGTGAGCCAGATTACATTATTATTGAGAATTTATTAAACTGCGCAAGATATGGCTTGTTAGCCCTGTTTTGTCCTTCTGTTGTTACTAGAATCATACATAAGACTGAGAGAAGATGATTGCTTGCGTTTTTCTACGGGGGGGGGGGTAGGCTCGTCTTTTCGTGAGAGAGGAGAGAAGAAGATGAAACTGAGAAATGCTGTAGTTTCAGCTCTTTTGACTTTGGCAATGGTTGTGCCTATGGCAGGTGCAGCTGTGGCTGCAGAAGAGCCAGCTCCGAATCCAACGTCTAACTCTGCACCGGTAACGACGGAGACTGAGAAAGACGTGAAGAAAGACACGGAGAAGGCTGAGAGTGGGAAGAAGGCAGAAGAAAACAGTGCAGGCGATAAACAGGATCGCGCTGCGACTCCTGAAGTAACCGCAGCTCCTGAGAGCAGGTCAGCACAAGCTCAACCAGTTATCGAAGCGCAGCTGATGGATTTAGAAGGTAAAGCGGTAAAAGCTCAGCTTGCTAATCCGTCTGCAGATGTTGATACGCGCTTAGGAACTGATTATCTGGTTCGCATTCACGCTGTGTTCCCAGCTGGCTCTGAGAAGAAAGTAAACGTACGCTTGAAGTACGGCGTGCAGTATCGAACGCATAAATACGATACAACGGCGGGATGGTATCTTGCTCTTAAAGAAAATGGCTTAACTGAGCCATCAAAGCAGAGCGCTGATGAAGATAAGCCTTCAAAGATTTACGGAACATCGTTCGATGATGGTGTTACCACTTTCGAATTCCAAGACGGAACCCAAGAGGTAACTTTCGATATTCCTGTGACAGTATCGTGGGGCACTGGTAACGGCATTTCCGATGGTATGCCAAATATTCCAGAAGGAGTGAGCGTTACTCAGAGTTTCCTGCCAGAGAGCGGTGGAACTGTAGACAATAAGGTTGCCGCCAACTTCCACGTGTCTGGCTTGAGAGGCGCAGTGGTGGGCATTACGGGCAATCTGGCTCAGATGCAGAATAAGCGGGGACATATCTCTGTTCCTGTAGATACTCCGAAGGCCGTCGGTCATGATGTTATTTTTAATGCAGGTCTGAGCAACAATTCTAATGCGTTATTGGACGACTATTTCGTTGCATTGTTGGCACCTGCCAAGGCCGAGTATATGGGGTTAGGTAACCCGTCCCCAGTATTCGCGGATGATGCTGCCACTCCGAAAGTATTGCACGCCGGAGAGCATTTCGCTATGAGCACCGGTGTTGATTATGTGGTGCCAGAAGGCAACAAACTGTACGTGTGGCAGCGCACGAAGGGGTACATGGTCACGGAAAATGAGCGTAGCTTCAACCCAACGTGGCGCTTCCCGAAGGCTGATTTCCCTACTGGTTCCATTGTGGAAATTAAGGAAATCGATTTGGGTGTGAAGTTCCATAATCCGTATGAGCAATCGATGTACCTTCCATACAATCAGAACCAACTTGGCAAGATGAGCTACGAGATTGTGAAGCCATACGAGGATGTATACGCCAACGATGTGCTGTATCCGCAGGATAAGAACAATCCGGTATGGGAAGGCTATATCGCCGATAACAACGTGTATATGGGCGCACCTGGTTTCGAACACACGCAGGAACGCACTTTCGGCTACTTCACTATCGGTAATCGAGGAACGGCTAATTCGCGAGCTAAAACCATTATTATCGATTACGACATGAATGATACCCACGTTGGAGGCGTTACCGCACAGACTCTGCCATTCCTGTCGCGACCATATCGCGGGGAAGAGGCCACTAAGGTGACTGACTTCAAAGTTGTTCTGTGGGATAGTAAAACAAACAAAACCACTGAGCATACTATGAAGAATCCTCCACAGCGTTTCCGCGTGCAAACTGTGTTGGGCAAGGGAAACCATGAAGGTATCTTCCTGAAGCATATTGAATACAAGGTCGATACTATCCCGGCGAAGACAGCATGGGTAAGCTATCCAACTAACCTCAGGGCGGATGGTGACGCAGGTAAAGAGGACTTCGATTCGCCAAGTGAATCTTTCCCATATTACGGTGTCGTTCTCAACAATACGAAGATTGAGAAGGGTCGCTGGGGAGATGACCCAAGCCTGTTCAAGACACGTATTCGTATTGAAAACACGGGAGCAGAAGAGCCAAACTGGCATTATCGCAACCAGGCTGTGTGGGATACGAATGGCGATGGTATCGAAGAGCCATACCAGTATGAAGGTCGTTCTGCTGACCACGTGACCTTAGGCGATACCTTCACGGCGTTTACGGGTAAGAGCTTCATTCAAGGACATGGTAGCACTACCGCTTGGCACAACCAGGATATTGAGGTGCTCAAGGGCAAGCAGAAGCGTGATGCTGAGGTGGAGTACTTCATGCCGAAGGACGGTGAGGGAATAGAATCCCTCAAGGCCGTTTATATGGTGAGCCCATATGGCTCCGATATGAGCTTCACCATGAAGTATCGGCCTGTGTCCTCAAAGTATGCATGGGATACGGATGTGCAGGAGCAACCGGGCGGATATGTAGACGGCGAACAGCCTGATGTTTACGAGGTTCCTGCATCCGATGCGCTCAAGGCGCAATATCCAAACGCGAAGGTGTACAAGCTCGACTTCTCGAAGATTACAGATAAAGAGCAAAAGTATCGTACGCGCATTTGGGGTCCAAGCGTTGCATGGCGCGAAGCATCTGAGCAGATGCCATATTCCATTTATCCGACCTTTTGGGCATACACAGGCGAAACCTATCTGCATGTGAACTATACCTCTGATCCTAAGAAGGATAAGGTTGGCACGGTGGACCAGCTCATGTGGTACGAGTTCGATACAGACACTAAGGAAGACCTCGAATATTCTTCCAACGGTTTCGTATCCGATAAGTGGGATCTTAACGGCAACGGCTCCACCGAAGACAAGCTCGGCCTGCCATACGGTGTGCTCGACATTAAGGCACCAACCGATGTATCTGCACAGTCTGCAGCCAAGATGGCTACTCAGCCAGAGACTCGCTACGTTACCTATGATGGCGTAAAGAAGGCTGTTATTGGTGCAGAAAGTAACGTGGATTATCGCCTTGTGGCAACCAATCCTACAACCGAGAACGTTAAGGGTATTCAGCTCTACTGGCCAGTGCCAAAGAAGGGGTTCAATTGGGGTGAGCGTTTGCAGCCAGACGGCGCATTTAAGTTCGATATGTACCTTACGGGAGGCATTAAGTCTCAGCTTCCAGAAGGTTACAAGGTTTACTATGCCAAGGATGCTCAGCCTGTACAGAACGAGCTGAAGTGGGCAAACTTCAGTTGGACAGAAGAGAAAGATACCAAGGATTGGAAGCGTGCCGATTGGGACGCTGTAACCATGGTGAAGATTATTTCTCCAGAAGATTCTGTTCTCGCTCCTGAGGAGCAGCAGTCCTTCGTCTTCAACATGGCTGTGCGCGATGGCGAGAACCGTGAAGAAGTAAATGGTCTGCTTAACGTTTATAAGTCCGCATATTTGCGTGACCTTGGTAGTGGTAAGACCTGGGCTTATGGCGAAGCTGTTGGTATCGTGATTAATTCCGGTCATATCGGCGGAACTGTTTGGTTCGATAAGGATAACGACAGCAAACTGGACGCGGCAGACGCAGAACCGCGCATCGCTGGAGCTAAGGTTGAGCTGTACGATGCGCGCGGCGAGCTAGTCGATACGGCAGTCACCGATAAAAACGGTGCCTATTCTTTCGAGGGTTTGCAGATCCCAACCGATCACGCGACTCTCCCGCAGTACTCGCTCAAGGTGTATAACCCAGATACGGCTAAATACTCCCGCTTCGTAGCGGCGACGAACGATATGCGCTTTACCGCGGATAACGAGGGCAATGAGACAGCGAGCGTGGCGGACGTTAATACCGGGAGCAAGTTCGCGAACGCTCTGAATGTTGGTTTAACGACCTCGACCTCCGTAAAGGTTAAGAAAAACTGGGCGGATAAGAACGCTCAGAAGAAGCCGATTACTGTGAAGCTCTTGGCAGATGGTAAGGAAGCGAAAGACCTTGATGGCAAGGCTGTTCCAGCAGTTACGCTCAGCGAGGACGGCGCGTGGGCCGGCGAGTTTAATAACCTCGTTATGAATAACGCGCAGACTGATGAAGCCGTAAAGTACACGGTCGAGGAGCAGACGCCGAGCGGTTTCGTTTCCGCGGTAACTGGTTCACAGAAGGACGGCTATACCGTAACGAATACGATTATCCGCGGAAATATTGTGGTTCATAAGGTTTCTGCTGATAAGGATGATGCTCCGCTTGCGGGTGCGAAGTTTGAGCTACGTTCGGGTGACTCGGTTATTGCTTCGGCTGTGACTGGTAAGGACGGTAAGGCGACGTTTAAGGACGTTGAGTTTGGTTCTTATACGGTTGTTGAGACTGCAGCTCCTGAAGGTTACGTTCTGAACGCTAAGCCATTGGACGTTTCCGTGAAGGAGAACGCTAAGACAGTTGACGCGGGAACTGTGTCGAACAAGTTGATTCGCGGAACGGTCAAGATTGCTAAGCAGGATGCTGATTCTAAGAAGCCGCTTGCTGGTGCGAAGTTTGAGCTGCGTTCCGGCGATAAGGTTGTTGATGAGGCTACTACTGACGAGGATGGTGTTGCCACTTTCGAGAAAGTTGCGTTCGGCTCGTATACGGTTGTGGAAACTGCCGCGCCGGAAGGCTACGTCTTGAATGACGAAGCTCATGAAGCAGTCATTGCCACCGATGGTGAAACGGTTGATGCAGGTGTTGTTCTCAATCAGAAGATTCGTGGAACGGTTGTTCTGCATAAGGTCGACGTGGATAAGGACAATGCGCCGCTTGCTGGTGCGAAGTTCGCGCTTAAGCAAGGAGACGAAGTAGTGGCCGAAGCAACCAGCGACTCTGATGGCCTCGTCCGTTTCGATGACGTGGTTTATGGTTCGTACGTTGTAACAGAGACCGAGGCTCCGGAAGGATATGTGCTCAACACAGCTGCTATTGAAGTCGCTGTGAAGGAGAACGGTAAGACAGTTGACGCGGGTGTTGTGGAGAACTCCATGATTCGTGGAAGCATTATTGCTCTGAAGAAGGATGCGAGGAGCGGCAAGGTTCTTGCCGGTGCTCAATTCGAGATTCGTGATACTCAGGGCAATGTCGTACGCACCGTTGTATCTAACGACAAGGGTGAAGTGGTTGCAAACGATGTGATGTACGGCGAGTATATCCTTGTGGAGACTAAAGCTCCACAGGGCTACAAGCTCGACGATACGCCACACAAGTTCGAGATTCGTAAGAATCTTGAGGAAGTGGATTTGGGTGAGATTAAGAACGATCCAATCCCATCGAAGGCGCTCGCAATTACCGGCTCGAGTGTTGCAGGCATGGCTGTTATAGCTGTACTTGCAGTTGTTACTGCAGGCGGTCTGGTGATGGTTCGCGGATCGCGAGCTAAGCAGCGTAAACACTAAGTTTGCTTTAGCTGCATAAAAGCAGGGGGAGCGAAGTCGTAAGGCTTCGCTCCTTTTGCTTGCTCAATCAAAAACGCCGTTGAGAGCTCAAACTCCCAACGGCGTTTTATATGCGGAACTAACCTTTTAATCAACCAAACCGTACAAACGGTCGCCGGCATCGCCCAAACCAGGCACAATGTATGCCTTCTCGTTCAAGCGCTCGTCCTTAGCGCACACAACAACCTTAAAGTCGATGCTTGGATCAACTTCCTTCTCCAAGCGTTCCAAACCTTCAGGCGCAGCCAAAATGCAGATAGCGGTAACGTCTTTAGCGCCCAGCTGCTTGAGGTACTCAATAGCAGCTACCAAAGTGCCGCCGGTTGCGAGCATTGGATCGACAACGAAAACCTGACGGCCAGTCAAATCATCTGGCAGACGGTTCGCGTAAGTGACGACGTCGAGCGTGTTCTCGTCGCGCTTCATGCCCAAGAAACCAACCTCAGCGGTAGGAATCAGGCGGGTCATGCCGTCGAGCATACCCAAGCCGGCGCGCAAAATTGGCACAACCATAGGGCGAGGCTTCGTGAGCTTCTTGCCAACCATAGGGGCAACAGGCGTCTCGATTGGCGCATCTTCCACGGAAATGTTGCGGGTCGCTTCGTAGGCTTCGAGCATAACGAGCTCAGAAACGAGTTCACGGAAAGTGTTGGATGGGGTCTTCTTGTCACGCAAAACGGTGAGCTTGTGGTCAACCAGAGGATGGTTAACAATCGTTAAATGCATAGTCATAGTTTCAGCATAGTCTTAACTGTATGAATTCGCCATATACCACCGCTATGGGCGTGGCTCTCGACGTCGCCCGCGATGCTGCTTCGTTGGGGGATATTCCTGTGGGAGCAGTGGTGGTTGATGCGTCTGGAAATGTTTTGGCTGTGAAGCGAAATTATCGTGAAGAGCGGTCGGATCCGTTTTCACACGCCGAGATTGAAGCCATGCGTGCTGTTGCTGGTGCTCGCGGAACATGGAATCTCGAGGATTGCACGCTCGTTGTTACCCTGGAGCCTTGCCCTATGTGCGCGGGTGCTGCGGTGAGTGCTCATATGGGGCGCGTTGTTTTTGGTGCATGGGATGAAAAAATGGGTGCGCTTGGCTCTGTGTGGGATATTGCGCGCGATCCGCATGTTGGTTTTCAGCCGGAAGTGATTGGTGGTGTTCGAGAAGAAGAATGCGCTGCTGTGCTGACTGAGTTTTTTGCTGCGCGACGTTGGTAGAGTTTTGTGGGCGTTTTATAGAACCCGTTCGATATACTTGTACGTAGAAAATAAATCATGACAATGTATGCGTAATGTGAGCAATGACTGCTGCAGAACGCTTGTCATGCGGTAAAACCTACGAAACAATCTAGTAAAGGACCAAAGATGGTAAATACTTCTCGGTCTGCTGCCCGCGTTTTTGCTTACGAAGGAGCTGCGGTTGAAGGAGCTGAACATACGGGCTATACGCTGCGCAACGGCGGAGTAGCTGTATCTGTGGCAATCGTGAATAACGAATTGCCTCGTATTGTCTACTGGGGTCGCGATTTCGGTAGTGTGTCGCATAATCACACAGCTTTCCTCTACGAAGCTTTGCGCCCACAGCGAGTATCGGGTGGTTTAGACTATACAAACTTCCCAACAGTCCTGCCAGGCCAAGCAGAGGGGTGGACGGGAGCATCCCGTTTTGTAGTAACACGTAACGGTCAGGAACTCTTCTGCCACTTTAGAGTAACTGATGTTCAGGCAGATGAGAACGGTTCGGTTATTGATTCGTTCTCCGCGCTCGCTCAAGACTTGTCAGGCTTGACGGACGAGGAACTGGCAGTAGCTCAGAAAAACAGCAGTACATATCCATCTGAACTGTCAAGCGTTCCGCAGTTGGTAGTAACTGCTCAAGACGCTGAGCAGGGCGTTCGGCTCGTCTGGCAGATGCAGCTTTTGGATAGCGGTTTGGTTCGTCAGCGCGCTACTGTTTCTAATCTCGAAGGGGCAGACCTTGAGGGAGTGGCGGTTGCAGTTGCGGAAGTTGCAGACGTGGGCGAAGGTGCGGCGGTTGCAGCAGTAACGGCAACAGTCTCAAACGTGGGCGAACTTTCTGTGCTCGCGCTCGAACTGGGCTATCCAGTGCCATCTACTGCTCGCGAAATCTTAACGACTGCAGGACATCATTTGCGTGAACGTCATCCGCAGCGTCAAAACCTAACTATGGGACGTTTTGAGCGCGTGACTGAGGTCGGTCGCCCTGATTTTGACGCTACTTTACTGCTGAACGTGGGCGCTCGCGGCTTTGATTTTGAGCATGGAGAGGTGTTCTCCACACATGTGGGTTGGAGCGGAAATTCCGTAACATCCGTGGAAGAAACCGTGTATACCTTGCCAATTATTGGCGGTGGAGAGAAGCTGTATGCGGGCGAAGCCGTACTGCGTGCCGGCTCAGACGATGCGTATACGAGTCCTTGGGTGTATGGATCGTACGGCGAGGGGTTGAATGAAGTAGCTCACCGCTTCCATGATTTTGTATACAGTTTGCATCCAAACTTCGCCTCGAAGCCACGTCCAGTTATTTTGAACACCTGGGAAGCAGTGTATTTCGAGCATGACTTTGCAACGTTAAAGAGTTTGGCAGATAAGGCTGCGGCTGCGGGTGTTGAGCGCTTTGTTGTTGATGACGGTTGGTTTGGAAGCCGTCGTGATGATACTTCCGGTTTGGGTGATTGGTATGTTTCAAAAGAAGTGTGGCCTGATGGTTTGAAGCCATTAGCAGATTATGTTCATGCTCAAGGCATGGAATTCGGTCTGTGGTTCGAGCCAGAAATGCTTAATACGGTTTCGGAAGTAGCCGAGGCTCATCCTGATTGGATTTTGAAGCCAACCGCTAACCGTCTGCCAATGCAGGGACGTATGCAGCAGGTTCTCGACCTGTCTAATCCGGAGGCTGCTCGTTATGTTTTCGATGCTATGGATTCGCTCGTGAAGGAGATTGGCATTGACTACATTAAGTGGGATCATAACAAGCTCGTGACTGAGCCAGCTTCCCCAGCTCGCGGTTTTGCGGCTACTCAGCGCAAGCAAGTTGAAGCTGTTTATGCTATTTTTGACGCTTTGAAGATTAAGCATGACGGTTTAGAGATTGAGTCTTGCTCTTCTGGTGGCGGTCGTATTGACTTGGGTATTGTGGAGCGCGCAGACCGCGTATGGACGTCTGACTGCGTTGATCCTGTTGAGCGCGCTGATATTCAGCGCTACACCTCGCTTTTGCTGCCAGAAAGCATGATGGGTGAGCATGTGGGCGCTTCTCCAGCGCATTCCACTGCTCGAGCAACCTCTTTGTCTATGCGCACAGCCACTGCTTTGTTCGGACACCTCGGTATTGAGTGGGATTTGAACAAGCAACCTCAGGAAGATCTTGACGTTCTGGCTCGCTGGGTAGCTTTGTACAAGCAGTCGCGCGATTGGGCAGGTTTTGGCGTTACAGTTCATGGAGATATTGCTGATGACTGCGTGCGTTTAGACGGCGTTGTATCTGCTGATGGAACTCATGCGCTGTACCGTTTTGCTCAGGTACGTACTTCTGTGCATTACCCTGCAAACCCAGTGCGCTTGCCAGGCGTTGATGCGAAGAAACTCTATCGCGTGCGTCCAGTCGAGGTTCAGCGTGAATTGAGCCATGAGGAAACAAATGGACAGTCTGAACTGTTATGGTGGACACAAGAAGGCGTTATTGTTCCAGGTGCAGCTTTGCTGAACTATGGACTTCGCCCTCCACAGTTGAATCCAGCTCAGGCTGTGGTGTTTGCTGTGGATGAGGTGGCTCAGTAAACACATGTATTCGCATGTATTAAGGTAGGCATGAAATGGTAGGCATACGAGACGTCGCTAAAAAAGCAGGCGTATCCACCAGCACAGTGTCGCTTGTTATTAACAACAGTGGTTATGTGTCGCAAAATACCCGCGACCGCGTAACCGCTGCTATGAAAGAACTTAACTATATTCCAAATGATTTAGCGAAGAATCTGTATAAGGGACGCACGGATACTGTGGGAGTAATTATGCCTACTTTGCAGCATCCGTTCTTTGCGTCTCTTGTGGGGCGCATTCAGCATTATCTTGATTTGCAGGGCATGCGCGCTTTGCTTTGCTCGACGGCGGATCAGGAAACAGGTGAAAAACAGTATGTGGATATGCTGCAACGCCACACTCTGGACGCCTTGATTATGGGTTCGCACTCGCAAAATACGCAGGAGTATTGGGAAGAGATTAAACGCCCGGTCGTTGCTTTCGACCGATATTTATGCGATTCGATTCCAACCGTGGGGGCTGACCACATTTCGGGCGGGCGTCTGGTTGCGCGCGCCTTGATTGCTGCCGGCGTGCAGCACGTCGTAACCATCGGTGGTCCTCGTGATCGTTTCCATGATCGTGACCGCGGTATTGAACTGCTTAACGCTCGCGAGCTTAGTTCGCGCCCTGATAGCTCCTTCCCGACCGTGCGTTATCAGCTCGTGTTGGAAGATGAGTTGGTGACTGCGGGTATTGAAACGGATTATGTGACTGTGGAAGATTTGTCCGATTTGTCACTGTTTTTGGATGTTGCCCGCCGCGCTTTTGAAGACTTTGACAATGTGGATGCTATTGTAGCGCCTGATTTGGCCGCTGCAGCTGTTCTTCAAGAAGCTGAGCGTCGCAGCATTCGCGTTCCTGAAGATTTGCAAGTGATCGCATATGACGGCACTTATGTAAGCATGTTTGCTGGTAAGCAGATTTCCGCTATTACTCAGAATATCGATGAGACTGCTCATCGTTTAGTAGCGCATGTTATGCAAGAAATTGAGCGTTACGCTGGCGATGATACAGGCGTTATTGGGCAGACATTACTTGAGAAAGTATCTAATGATTTCCAAGGATATGTATCGGTTACAGATACTGTAGAAGGCGTTCCATACCGTTTTGATGCAGTGAAGCTTGAGTATATTGAGCGCGAAACTACGATACCGCTCGATGATTTGGGTGTTGAGTAAGTTTCCTTTTGGAACAATTCACCTCGTACTACACAAACAAGCGACAAGATTTGGCGGAGCACTGTAGTACGAGGTGAATTATTGTTGCAGACTTTACGCCTGAGAGTACGTGTAAAGCGTACGGTTTTGAGAACCTGATTTTTCGCTCTTTCCGAGCGTTACCTTCTACTTCAGCTGTATCGTTCGTAGGTAACCGCATCGGCGAGAGTTAAAGTCCTCTACTCTATAAAAACAACCTTGATAAAGGTTTTACCAATCACAGCTAAACGCAACAATGAAAGCTACAGCAGAAACCGTGCACTGATTACTCCAAAACCACCAAAACACAAATCTTCACACAAATCGGGCGTGCCGCCTTGCTCATATCAAACGGGTTCGATATACTAAAAATGTTGAGAAATAACGAATCAGCCATGGAGGTCTGATGAAGAATAAAGTTCAGTTAATTACATATGCAGATCGCCTCGGTGATGGCACGCTGAAGTCCATGACCGAGACCCTGCGCAAGCATTTCGAGGGAGTGTATGAGGGCGTTCATATTCTTCCATTCTTCACCCCATTTGATGGTGCAGATGCAGGCTTCGATCCAGTAGATCATACGAAGGTAGACCCACGTTTGGGCAGCTGGGACGATGTTGCCGAGCTTTCCACTACACACGACATTATGGTGGACACCATTGTGAACCACATGTCTTGGGAATCCGAGCAGTTCCAAGACGTTATGGCTAAGGGTGAAGACTCTGAGTATTACCCAATGTTCCTCACCATGTCGTCCATCTTCCCAGATGGCGTAACAGAAGAGGGTCTCACCGCAATTTATCGTCCACGTCCGGGTCTGCCATTCACTCACTACAATTGGGGTGGTAAAACTCGTCTCGTATGGACGACCTTTACACCTCAGCAGGTAGATATCGATACTGATTCTGAGATGGGCTGGAACTACTTGTTGTCCATTTTGGATCAACTGTCTCAGTCTCACGTTTCTCAGATTCGCTTGGATGCTGTAGGTTATGGCGCTAAGGAAAAGAATTCGTCTTGCTTTATGACGCCAAAGACCTTCAAGCTCATCGAACGCATTAAGGCAGAAGGCGAGAAGCGCGGTCTGGAAACCCTTATTGAGGTTCATTCCTACTACAAGAAGCAGGTAGAAATTGCTTCTAAGGTAGATCGCGTATATGATTTCGCTATTCCTGGTTTGCTTTTGCATGCTTTGGAATTCGGCAAGACTGATGCTTTGGCACGGTGGATTGACGTGCGTCCAAACAATGCAGTCAACGTTCTCGATACGCACGACGGTATCGGCGTTATTGACATCGGTTCCGACCAGATGGATCGCTCTTTGGTGGGTTTGGTGCCAGATGAGGAAGTTGATGCTCTCGTTGAATCCATTCACCGCAATTCCAAGGGCGAGTCTCAGGAAGCAACCGGTGCGGCCGCATCGAACTTGGATCTCTACCAGGTAAACTGCACCTACTATGCAGCTTTGGGTAGTGATGATCAGAAGTACATCGCAGCTCGTGCAGTTCAGTTCTTCATGCCAGGTGTTCCACAGGTTTACTATGTGGGTGCTTTGGCAGGCGGTAACGATATGGATCTGCTCAAGCGCACAAACGTGGGCCGCGATATTAACCGTCACTACTACTCCGCAGCAGAAGTGGCTTCCGAGGTTGAGCGTCCAGTCGTTCAGGCTCTTAACGCTCTGGGTCGTTTCCGCAACACGTTGTCCGCTTTCGATGGCGAGTTCAGCTACTCCAATGCAGATGGCGTTCTCACCATGACGTGGGCAGACGATGTTACCCGTGCAACCCTTACCTTCGCTCCACAGGCCAACAGCAACGGCGCGTCCGTAGCTCGTTTGGAGTGGACGGATGCTGCAGGTGAGCACGCAACCGACGATTTGATTGCTAACCCTCCAGTGGTTGCCTAACCGTCAAAAAACTAACTTCATTTTCTCCTTCCTCTCGCAGGGCTCTTAGCTTCGGTTAAGAGCCCTGTGTGCGTTCTGCGTTTCGTGTACGCTTAACTGTATGGACGGCTTTTTTAATCAAAATAATTGGTTCTACAAACTGATGGGTTTGCTTTTTGACCTCGTTATTCTTAACGTTGTTACGCTCATCATCTCGTTACCGCTGGTAACCGCCGGTTCCGCGCTTACTGCACTGCACTACTCGCTGTGGCGTATGGTACGAAACGAGGAAGGCTCCGTCCTTAAAATGTATTTCTCCTCGTTGCGCGCAAACTTTAAGCAGGTTACGCCAATCTGGCTGCTCGTGCTTGCTTTCGCAGTGATTGCCGGCGCGGATCTGTACTTTCTTCTCCATCTCCATCAGTTCGCGCCAATGCTCGGCTCTGAGATTCGCATCATATTTATGGCCGCGCTCGCTATCGTTACCGTGATTGTTGTTGCGTTTGTTCAGTGGTTTACTGTGCTCGTTTCGCGCTACTCCAATACGACCAAAGAGCACCTGAAGAACGCTGCGCTGGCTGCTATTGGCTTCTTTCCTCAGACATTTATTATGCTCGTTTTATTGATTGGCACTGCGGTCGCTTGCGTTATTTTTTACGGTTACGTTATTCCGTTCGCTCTACTGCTCGGTTTTTCGCTACCTCAGTACTGCTGCGCGCTGATATATTCGGAGCTGTTCGAGAAGTTAGACGGCTCGTCAAGTACTGAAAAATAAGGGCTGATTAAGTCTTTCATAATCTTCACAACACACATATCGAACCCGTTTGACAACTGTTTGATAATTATGTAATATCGAACCGGTTGCATAAATAAGCAATCGGCAAAGAAGCAATTACTTATGCTTTGTTTTTCGAGGGTGGGAAGCAACGCAAAAGGAGAGAAAAATGTTGAAAGATTGGAAGCGCTGGACAGCAGCAGCTGCAGCAACAGTGTTCGCAGTAGGCATGTTGGGAGCATGTGGTTCAAACTCTGGCTCTGGCAAGACGAAGATTACAATCTTTAATTCCAAGTCGGAAATCCAGTCTCAGTTCGAAGATCTCGCAGAAACCTATAGCGAAGATCACGATGTAGACGTAGAAGTCTACTACTCAAGCGATACGGTTGCAGCTCACTTGGCAACCAAGTACGCAGCAAATCAGCCATACACCATCTCCATGGTAGACGCTAAGGATATTTACAGCCTCGGTCCAGAGCACGCTCTCGACTTGAGCGACCAGAAGTGGGTAAGCGATACCGATCAGGCTATCGCAGTAGATGGCAAGACCTACGGTTTCCCTGTAACCATCGAAGCTCGCGGTCTCATCTACAATGCAGACGCTATTAAGAAGGCAACTGGTAAGGAATTCAAGCCAGAATCCATTAAGACCACCGACGACTTGAAGCAGCTTATTGCAGACCTCAAGGCTGGCGGTATGGAAACTCCAGTTGGCATTATGAAGGAAGACTGGTCGTTGGCAGCTCACTACCTGCCACAGGTATACGAAGAGCAGCAGGATCCAACCGCCTTCATTAAGTCACTGCACGACGGCACTGATATTAACACCGATGCTCGCTGGACTTCTTTGATGGACACCTTCGATGTTCTCAAGGACAACAACTATGCTAAGGGCGACAAGGCTATCTCTGCAGAGCGCGAAGTAACCGAGCAGAAGCTTGCTAAGGGCGAGATTGCTTTGATGTTCGGTGGAAACTGGGATTGGTCTGTACTCAACCAGTATGAGCCATCTAAGAACATGGGTATGATGCCTGTTCCTCAGAATGACGAAAGCATGGATGTAACCAGCAAGCTTGTTGGTGGCGGTTCTAAGTACTTGTTCATCGATAACTCTAAGAACACTTCTAAGGAACAGCAGAAGGCTGCAAAGGACTTCCTCAACTGGCTCGCTCTCGACAAGGAAGGCCAGAAGTGGGTTGTAAACACTGCTAACCTCGTTCCTCCATTCAAGAGCAACAAGCTCGAAGTAACCGACCCACTGGGCAAGTCCGTAAAGAAGTATGCAGATACTGGCGAACTGATTGCTAACTACAACTACCTGCCAGATGATCACTACTCCGTACTCGGTGCAGACTTCCAGAAGTACCTCGCAGGCCAGGCAGATCGTGCTACATTCGCCAAGCAGATCGACGAATACTGGCAGAAGAACGACATGAAGACTATTCAGTAGTGTTCAGTGGTGTTCACCTGCGAAATGCTATAATCCCAAGTAGATAGATAAAAAGTGGTGCATTCTAAAATCTTGGGATGCGCCACTTTTGCTTCTACTGTTAAACTCACAGCCCAAGCTCATCGTTGAGCCCTAAATCCATTAACAACACGTAATGGTGAGAGAAATGAAACAGAATAAACTTTCCTACAAGGTCGGTCAATTCCTTATGTTCGCCGGCCCTGCCACGATTCTCTTCGCAGCAGTCGTGATTGTGCCATTCTTTTATGGCCTCTACTTAACCTTTACCAGCTGGGATGGCGTTGCCGCAAACAAGCCATTCGTTGGTCTTCAAAACTACAAGGACGCTTTTGCAGACACAGCATACTGGGATGCCCTTGGACGCACCGTTGTCTACTCGGTAATCTCTGTTGTGCTCGTGAATATCGTTGCGTTTGCGCTCGCATACCTCGTAACTTCCGGTCTTAAGGGCCAGAACTTCTTCCGCGCAGGTTTCTTCATTCCAAACCTTATCGGTGGTATCGTTCTCGGTTACGTATGGAAGTTCATGTTCAACCGCGCATTCGTTGCTATCGGAACAGCAGTGGTGGGGCACGATACGTCCTCGCTACTAGGTACGACTAACGGTGCTCTGTTCGCGCTCATCCTCGTATCTGTGTGGCAGTATGCCGGCTATATGATGCTCATTTACGTAGCAGGCTTTATGGGTGTAGACGACTCCTTGCGTGAAGCAGCTTTGATTGATGGCTGCAGCAACGGTCAAGCAATGCGTCACGTTATTATTCCTCTGATGCGTGCATCCTTCGTGCAGTGCATCTTCTTGTCAACTACACGTTGCTTCATGGTTTACGATTTGAACCTTTCGTTAACCAAGGGTGAGCCATTCAACTCCTCCGTAATGGCTGCAATGCACGTGTATAACAAGGCATTCGTCTACAAGAACTATGGCGTAGGCCAGGCCGAAGCGCTGATTCTGTTTATTATCTGCGCAGTAATCGGTATGATCCAGGTTTACGTTGGTAAGAAGGGTGAGGTGGCAGCATAATGGCTAAGACATTATCGACCGAAAACGAAAAGGCCATCGTACGCCAGCGTATTGGTCATGCGCTTATGATCGCATTCCTCGCTGTGCTCTTGGTTGTCTTCATCTGGCCATTCTTCCTTGTATTGACCAATGCATTCAAGAACATGAGTGATATTACCGGTGAGCCTTTGTCTTTGATTGGTTCCCATGGTTTCACCATCGAGAACTTCACCAAGGCCATGCGCAAGATGCACTTCTGGCGTGTGTTTGGTAACTCCGCAATCATTACCACATTCTCCACGATTCTCACCATTCTCTTCTCGGCGATGGCAGCATACGTGATTGTGCGTAATCCAAAGTGGACAGCTTCCAAGCTCACCTTCTCTGCTATGGTTGCGTCGATGGTTATTCCATTCCAGGTAATCATGGTTCCATTGGTAGCTGTATATGGCGGTACTCTCGGACTGCTTAACTCTCGCACCACCTTGATCTTTATGCACGTGGGCTTCTCCGTATCTCTTGCGGTATTCATGTTCCACGGCGCTATTAAGACCAACGTGCCAGTTGAGCTCGAAGAAGCAGCTGAAATCGATGGCGCATCCAAGTGGCGCACATTCTGGACGATTGTGTTCCCACTGCTTAAGCCAACAGCAGCAACAGTGGCTATTATCGATGCTATGGCATTCTGGAACGACTACCTCCTGCCATCCCTGGTACTCACCGACAAGAAGATCTACACCATTCCAATCGCAACCCAGGTCTTCTACGGAACCTACTCCACTGATATCGGTCTGGTTATGGCTGCACTGCTCCTGGCGATGCTCCCAATCCTCATTATGTACTTGCTCTTGCAGCGCTTCATCGTTGCAGGTGTTACCGCAGGTGCTGTGAAAGGCTAAGAGCTCAGCTGTAGCTCGAACTCATTTCTCTCAATATCTCGAATATCCTTCGCTCGTTTCCATAGAGAAGCGGGCGGGGGATATTTCGCTTGTAGGCAGAACGTGAACCTTCACAAAAGTGGTCGAGGCCGATGGTGAGAGGCGAGGTGCGCAAGCTATGCATATCGGTTGCAATGCGTTCGCTGTTTTGTGTGAAAAAATTGGTAATCAAATGCCATAAATATAAATATTTTCTTAATTTCAAAAAGAAAAACATGAAATTGCAAACGTATGCAGAAAACACTGTGGAGAAACCGCAGAGTTCCCTCTTTTTAGTCCCTTTTATCCTATATAATTTCATACGGAAAAAAATTCAGCACAAAACCTGTGTGAAGTTTTGAACGAGAAGATAAGTCAGGAATTATGGCACAGAATAATGGCCCATTGCCGGGTTCGAATTCGTACAAGCGCCCGGGCATCGATGACCGCCCTGATATGGACGATGCTTTTGACGACGAGCAGATGGATGCAATCAACCGTCTTGCTGTTCCTATGAAAACAGAACATATTGAAGATTCCTCCACGCATTCCAATGCAGATATTCAGGTAACGCGTATGAGTGCTGAGTCCGGTGCGGCTGCCGTGGCAGCTGTAGCTACGGAAGTTCCTGGGACGGACTCCGCATTCTTAGATTTGCGTGATCCAATGGTCAGTGCCGATGGTCACCGTCCAACGCGCAACGAAGTTATCCGTTTGGGTGTGGGCTTCACCGTTGCCGCAATTTTGAGTGCAGTGCCATGGCTGTCCATGAACTCGGTTCTGCTTCCAGATTTGCTGCTTCAGATTGCACCAAACGACAAAGACGCCATGATTGCTTTGATTAGCTCGGTGGGGTCGGTTGTTGCTCTGGTAGCTAACCTCGTTTTCGGTGCGCTCTCCGATTTGACCCGTTCGAATTTCGGACGTCGTACTCCATGGATTATTACCGGTGGTGTTATTGCAGGTGCGGCTGTGTGTGCTATCGGTCTTACGCAAAGCCTGCGTAGCGCTTGGATTGTGCTGTTCTTTATGTGCGTGGCGCAGGTCGGCTTCAACATGTTGCTCGCTCCATTCGTGGCAACCATGTCCGACCGCGTTCCAGATAAATTCCGTGGAACCGTATCTGCTTTCTACGGCGCAGGTGTAACTACTGGTCAGACCCTCGGTACCCTGGTCGGCGCTCGTATGCCAAATACTTTTACTGGTTTTATTGTTGGCGGTAGCATCTTTATTCTCTTAGGCTTCTTGATTGTAGCTATTTGGCCTCGCGAGAAGAGCAATAAGGATCAGTATCGCGAAGAGTTTAGCCTCAAGATGCTCATCAACTCCTTCCGTCCTCCACGCAATGCTCCGGATTTCTACTACGCGTTGATTGGGCGTACCCTCATGATGTCCGGCTACTTCATGATTACCAGCTATCAGCTCTATATAGTTCAGTTCTACATCTTTAACAATGCTGAAGGCGCTAGCAGCGACGCGAAATTCGTTATTGCTGTTATGTCTACCATTACTTTGGTTGTTTCTTTGATTGCAGCCTTCGTATCTGGCCCAATTGCTGACTGGTGGGGCAAGCGCAAGCTTCCAGTGGCGCTTGCCAGCTGCTTATTTGCTGTGGGTGCGGCTATGCCGATGATTTTCCACAACGCCATCGGTATGTACTTGTTCGCACTCATCGCTGGCTTCGGATATGGCGTATACAACGCAATCGATCAGGCTTTGAACGTAGCTATTCTTCCGAACCCAGAAGAGGCAGGTAAGGACCTCGGTATTCTTAACCTCGCAAACACTATCTGCACGGTTATGGGTTCGGTGCTCACCGCTGGAATCTTCATGATCTTCCACAGCTATGTCATGGTATTCCCAGTCTGCATCGTTATTGTGCTTGCGGCTGCATGGATTATTATGCGCATTAAGGGCGTCGAGTAGAGCTTCTCGTTTCGTTCGTCTCATAACTTTTCGCCTCGTGCTTTCGTCTGAAGTACGAGACGATTTGTTTTTTTTGGGGGGGCTCGGTGGGAGGTTTTACGCGTGACTGGATGTGCAAAGGCTAGCGTGTCTAATCACATGTTATCTTTTACGCGTGAGTGCGTGCGTAAAACGTACCACGGAAAATGGGTAGTGCCCGAAATGCAGCCGGTGCTCACCTACATGGTACTGCCCGGCGCCGCCGGGGCTACCGGCGATGCGGGGGAGACGGCCGGGATCGGACGCCCGCGTTTCGACGACTTCACCCTGCACCGGGTGATCGCCGGATTGCGCGAATTGGAGGACGAGGATCCGCTGCTGCGCGTCGACTGGGTGGAGCGTGTGCATGAGCTGCGCGTGCAGCTCATGGGCGCGCGCAGCTGGAGATCGTCCAATAGACCCTGCACGACCGGTTCGGACTCGACGTGACGTTCGGTGCCGGGGCGATCTTCTATCGCGAGACCATCACCGCGCCCATCGAAGGCGTCGGACATTTCGAGCCGTTGCGACACTATGCCGAAGCACACATCCTGATCGAACCGGGGGAGCTGGGCAGCGGCGTCGCCGTCGCGTCGGCGATGAGCGAAAACGACCTCGACCGCAACTGGCAGCAACTTATCCTCACCCACCTGACCGAGCGCGACCATCTCGGTGTGCCGGTCGTGGGCGCTTCTTCGCCTCGTTCGCCGGCTACCGGCCTGGATTGACTACAGCCGCAAGCGCTCCAAGCCCGGCCTTGAGCAGAAGGCCGGGGCTGACGCCAAGGTCGCTGCGACTGAGAACTGAGGTCTATCGGCTGACCGATAGCCGATGGCTGCTTTCGTGAAAACCGTACGCTGGGTGCCGCTGTTTCGTTTTTCTATACATCCCAACTGAAGAATCCGCTCGGTTCTTTAATTTCCGCTCGAGCTATCCACATCCGCCACAATCGCCATATTTTCCATCATCGCAAGAACCCTCATGGCCTTCCCGCACCGGTTTCTGATTGAAGAACGGCGATGTACGCGCTAGATTCGTTCTGCATGAAGTAAACGTGAATTCATTGTCAGAGGCCCGTATACAAAACTGACATAGCCATATTACCGGGCAATAACAATCCTCGGTGCTTTCCGGGATTCTGTTCCATGCCATTGCACATTCCACAACTCAATTTGCCGAGAGTGCGAAGCGTCGAATCGAACGACCGGGCAGCCGGGCTAAGCTGTCCATTGGATATCCGCATAGAGGCGTGTTGCGCGGTTGACAAAATCGCAGCGGCATGCAATAATCTAATCTAACGAAACGTTTCGACAGTGATGTTGGGCGGTTCGCTGGCGACGAAAACCAACAGACATAACCTATGTGCACTCATGCAGACATGGCATGATGTCAGACATACGCCGGCCCCTGAAGGCCGACCGAAAGCACAGGAAAGGAGGCGATGATGGCTGGAATCAAGGACGTGGCACGCGCGGCCGGGGTGTCGGTCAGCACGGTCTCCTATGTGCTGTCCGGCAAGCGCGCGATCTCGGAGAAGACCGCCGCCAGGGTGCGCGACGCCATCCGCGAGCTGCAGTACACGCCGGACGCCTCCGCCCAGAAGATGCGGGGCATCCGCAACCAGATCCTGGCTGTCAGCGAGCCGATTCGCGGCGACATCGACGAGGCGAAGTACAACGCGTACTTCCTGCACACGGCGTGGCAGGCGAAGAACGCAGGCTACGACGTGCTGCTGCTCAGCGGTGAGGATGCGGTGGATGACATCCGTCGTGTGGCCCGCAGCAACATGGTCGACGGCGTACTGCTGCTCGACATCGTAGAGGACGACAAGCGCGTGGTCGAGGTCGGCTTGTACGGCAAGCCCTGCGTGGCCATCGGCTATCCGAGCCGTAAGGGAGACTGCGCGTACGTGGACATCGACTTCCCCGCCGCCGCCGACCTCGCGGTGCGCTACCTGCATGGCAAAGGGCACCGCGACGTCATCCTGCTGCGCGACAATGAGCGTGACTACGAACGCCAGTCCGGCTATGTGGTGACGCTGCGCCGCCTGATGCTGGAGCGGGCCGGGGAGATGGGTATGCGCGTCACGGAGTCGGCCAAGAACGAGTTCGGTCGGTTCGACGCGCGCGCCTTCGTGGACGGCCTACTGAAGTCGGTTCCCCGTCCCACCGCGATCATCAGCCAGGCCGATGCCGATACGCTCAACATGGTGACCCGCGAACTCGAGAACCGCGGAATCGACATTCCCGGCGACATCTCCATACTCTCCTGCGGCACGTTCCTTGAGAACGAGCTGGTGGCTCACCCGGTCACCGAGATACCGTTGATGCCGAGGTTGCTCTGCTCTAAGGCCGTGGGCCTGCTGCTCTCCGCAGTCGAGGACGGCCGCGCGATCGGAGCAGAAAGTGAGTTCGTGCCGCCCAGAATCGAGGACCGCGGCTCGGTGTGCTCCCTGAACGAGGGGGATGAGTCATGAGATCGGTGGGCGTATCCCCCTGCAATGCTTTATATCCATAGTCGAAACGTTTCGTAGTTGATCACGTCGCCCACGAGGGCGCGATCGGCTACGATCCGGTCGTAACCCACAGCTGCCGGCCCACCCGGATCGGACAGCCAAGACGCCGACGCAAACGCCCGTCCCGTTAATCGAAACGTTTCGATTGCCTTCACTACAACTGTTGCCGATGGCAATAACCAATAGGAAAAGGAGAATCCCATGAACATCAAACGAGGAATCGCAGCCCTGGCCGTGCTGGCCATCATGCTGGCGAACATGATGCCGCAGGAGGCACTGCTCTACCCGCTGTACACCATGTTCAAGGCCGCCGGGCTGTACAACACGAAGCTCGCGATCATCATCATCTTCACCATCATCCAAAGCGCGTACGGCACTACCTGCTCTCCTCCGTGTATGGCACGTTCCCGCAGGCCATCCTTGAGGTCGCATCCATCGACGGCGACTCCCGCTGGCAGGTGCTGCTCAAGGTGGTGCTGCCGATCTCCTGGCACACTATCAGTGTGCTGTTCGTGTTCTTCTTCGTCTGGACGTGGAACGAATACATGATCCCGATGGCGTTTCTGATGGGCGACGACGTGCAGACCATCCCGCTGGCCCTGGCCACGCTCCAGGGACAGCACACGATGGAAGCCACCACCCTGGCATCCGCATCGCTGCTGAGTATCATCCCGACCATCATCTTCTTCGTCATCTTCCAGCGCAAGCTCTCCCAGGGCATCACCGCTGGTGCCGTGAAATAATACCCCCAGCAGGTCCGGCCCGCCCCAGACAAAAACGCCGTGGCGGGCCAGGCCTGCGACATGAAAGGAGATGAGCATCATGCTCGACGCATTCACCACAGCGAACCCCTCGCCGGGGTTCGGACAAGGCGCCTTGGATGCCGTGGCCATGAGGACCCCCGGCCGCACCCGCTGCATCAATGCCGAAAACCCGGACGGCGGCAAGGGTCGCGCGGCCATGGCAGCCAGCGCGTTGGGGCCCTCCCGCAAGGGAAGCCCCTGCATCCGCACGGTGAGGTCCGGAGAATCGGTGACATTGATGGACGTCGAGGGCCCCGGCGTGATCCGTCACATCTGGATGACGGTAACCGACCGCACCTCCCCCACAGGCCCCGACGTGCTACGCAACCTGATCTTGGAATTCTACTGGGACGGCGAGGACTCCCCTTCGGTGCAATGCCCGATCGGCGACTTCTTCTGCTGCGGACACGCCCAGTCCTGCACCATCAACTCAATTCCCGTCATGGTCAACCCGAACCGGGGCTTCAACTGCTACTTCGCCATGCCGTTCGAGCACGCACGCATCGTGCTGCGCAACGACCACAACGAGGACGTGCCCGCGTTCTTCTACCAAATCGACTACACCGAATACGACCGACTGCCGGCCGACACGATGCGCTTCCACGCGCAGTGGCGCCGCCAACGCGTCACCGAACTCGCCCGCGACTACGTGGTGCTCGATGGCGTCGAAGGGCACGGCACCTACGTCGGCACCTACTTGGCGCTCACCGCGCTCGAAAGCCGCTGGTGGGGCGAAGGTGAATTCAAGTTCTACATCGACGGCGACGGCAAATACCCCACCTGGTGCAGCACCGGCGCCGAGGACTACTTCGGCGGCGCCTGGAGCTTCGCCGAATTCGACGAACACGACCACATGCACGAGCGCACCTTCACCGGCCCATACCTCGGCTTCCCGTTCTACTCGCAGAACCTTGCCGGACGCGAAAGCGCCTACTGGGACACTGCCACCCCCGTGACCCGCGGCCTATACCGTTGGCACATCCCCGATCCGATCTACTTCGAGCGAGACCTGCGCGTCGAATGGCAGCAGATCGGCACCGAGGAAGCCGGCAACTTCGAACGACAGGACGACGTGGCCACGGTCGCCTACTGGTACCAAAGCGAACCGCACAAACCATTCGCCCCAATCGGCGACCGCGCGTTCCGCCGGCCACGGTGACTTCCTCGATGTCTGTCGGCCGATGGAGCCACATCGGTCGACAGGCATCGCCATGTCTTCCACATGGCAGGCATACGCCACCGAAATCGTCTGAATGGCTCGACTCCATTAACTCGTGGATTCTCTGACCATCCGTCAAGCAAGTCACGGTCGTCTACGAACGCATCTATTCGAAATTGGTATCCGGAATAGACTTTGCCGTCATCCGGTTCGACCAGCACGGGTGCCGAACGTCAGTCGCCGGGAATCTGTTCATCCCAATACGAGGCTTCCGTATCTGGTACCGGAGCCGACGAGACGGATGTCATTGACCGTGCGGGAAATTCACTGTTCCAGGCCGGAATCAGCGAGACAAACTGAGATATCGTGGTCGCCCGGATCGCAGATGTCATCCAAGAAAGATTGTCGGCTGAGTCCCTTAACGATGGACAAAGGCAATCCGCCATGGCGTCGCTGCGTCGAATCGCCGGCGTTCTCCGACAAACGAAGAACGCCGCTATACGCATCGTTCCCCCCCCCCTGATGGAGCGGCTACAAGCCGATTTCAATGCATAACCGCTACAGGCTCGAGGCGACCGAGAAACATAGAATACCCCCGCTCATGAAAGGTTAACGGTTTCAGCGATTACAGCTCACGCCGTTATTGAATCACGATTAAATGAATCATGATTCAATGTATCGTAATTCAATAGTTGGATGACGATGGCGTGGAAAATGGCTGTTTGTGA
>NZ_ATVB01000005.1 GCF_000420505.1 Alloscardovia omnicolens DSM 21503
TATCGACCATGTGTCGTATCGAGTCCGCTATGATCGCGTGGACGCGTATGGACGAGTCACTCTTCGATATAAAGGACGAATACTGCATTTAGGGTTGAGTAAAAAACGTAAGAATTGTCCCGTTATTCTCCTGATTCATGGCAACCATGTCATCGCGCTGGATAGACAGATTCACCAAATCATTGGATATTTCGAACTAGACGAAACAAAAAACTATCAAAAACTCCTACCAGCAACCACCATCACAGACAAAAACGGAACGATATCTTGACACATACCAACGCAAAAACAAAACAAAATGTGCCAAAACACCGGAACGATGTCTTGACACATGACAAGTGGGCCTGAAGGGATTCGAACCCTCGACCTTCTGTACCGGAAACAGATGCTCTCATCCGCTGAGCTACAGACCCATCGCATCTTAGTGTAGCAAGCACCCTGTAAACCACATGCAAACTACATACAACACATGCAAACCTCATGTGATTCGCAGCACCCCACTGCACATACCCCACCACATACACCCACACCACACAGCATTCCCTGCCCCTACAGCGCTTAAGCTACACTAAAAGTAACAAAGGAGGCTCGATGTTAGGTAACCCGATTGATCATTTTGAATATGAACGCCGCTTTTACTGCACTAGCATTCCTGATCATCTTCTTGCAGACGAAAAACCTACTCTTATTGTGCAAAGCTATTTCGTTCATGAAGATAACTACGCATTACGCATTCGTTTGCAGGCTAAAAACGTCCGCATCGATTTAGACGACAACACCGACCCTATGGCTGTTTTAGGTCGTTACCGCGATAGTTTCACCACAGCTTTCCTCACCGCTAAAGGCCCTTCTGTTGGAGGCACTCGTTACGAAGCAGAGAGCATCCTTGATCCCGATATTGCTGCCGAGCTGGTTTTCCGCGGCGGTAAAGCTATTATTAAAAACCGCTACAGCGTATGGCTGGGAGAAGATGGTTGGAACCTCGATGTTTTTGGAGCAGATAATCATCCGCTTATTATTGCTGAAGTTGAGCGTCACAACCCAGTAACAAACCTTGTTATTCCGCGCTTCTGCACAACGGAGATTACTGATCAGGCTCGTTTTTCTAATGATGGATTAGCAAGCCGACCGTTTAGCATGTGGGCGCAGGATTATCAGGAAGAATTCGATAAGATTGGTCCGCTGTTTTTAGATAGTTTCGGACCGAACCGCACGGAAGACGATTTACAGTAAAAATACATAAAAGTGGGGCATCACACTCGATGCCCCACTTCTTTAATACATAACTGTCATAAGCTTTTGACGCGCTGCTTTTACGCGCGGATCTGCTGCATCAGGAATAGCGAAGTACTCTACGAGACGTTCACGCACAGCAGGCATATCGTCGCGATGCGTAGGAATAAAATCAAGCAGACGATTAAAGGCATCATCTATATGTCCGCCAATCATATCAATATCTGCTACATCTAACTGAGCATTCACGCCGTCTGGGTTTTGAGCAGCCTTATCGCGCAGTACTCGCACATCCGAGCTACCGTTTCGTGCCAAAAGGAGGCACTTGGCTCGCTCGCGGGCAGCAAGCGCATCGTGAGGATCACGCTCAACGAGGACTCCATACGCTGCAGCAGCCTGCTCGTACCGTCCAGCAAGCGCTAAATTATGCGCATTTTCATGCTCAGGAGGAATACTTGGCTCAGCCTGCTCCCCAGCACCAGCTTCAGCATCGGAAGAAACCTCACCCACAAAAGGCGCAGAGCCGGTAACTCCGGACTGTTGAGCCATCGCAATAATCTGCGGGAAGAGAGTTTCCTCTAACTGTTGAAGCTCTGTTTCAGTTGGCATCCCCTGCATCAGAGGAATTGGACGTCCTGCTACTAAACCATATAAAGCAGGAACGCCTTGCACACGCAAAGCCTGAACAATCTGAGGATTAGATGCGCCATCAATACGCGCCAACTGAAGTTGACCATTGAGCGCAGTCACCATATTTCCCAAAGCGCGTGCAACGTCAAAGAAGCGCTCATCGTCTTGCATCCATACGAGCAGAATAATTGGGAAAGTAGAAGACGAATTAATCATCGCCTCAAAACTCGATTCGGTCACATCAATAACGTAACCGCCTGGAGCTGGAGCTCCTCCTTGCTCACCCATAGCCGCATCTGCTTTATGCTTCAAAGACGATAAATCAACTGCTCCAGCCAAAGAAAAACCTGGACGATATTCTTTCTGAGCCATCATACTCCTACTTAGCTTGAACGGATACTGGCTGGCGTTCTGCCCCCACAGCGCGCAACTGAGCATCGGAAGCTCCTGCAGCAGGAATGTAGAGAGCTACTTCATTCACATACGTTACTTCTAAAGTACCTGTTGCTTCAGCATCGCCAAACAGAGCGGTTTCTCCTTCAGAAGCAGGCATAGATTTACGGTTTCCGCCGGCTGTACGCGTCCATACGGACTTAATCTCGCCCACAATCAAAGCACCGCCATCGGCAGTACGCAATACCTTAATATCTTTCGTTTCAGCAGTATATTTCTGAGACTGCGAGCCTTCGTTCTGCTCGATAGCTTTCTGCACGCTTTCCGTAAGCGTTGTTACCTGCTGGCGGAAGGCATCGTCGGCAAAATTCTTGGCGTATTCACTCGAAGAACCCTTTTCCAGAACATCTGCATATTCGCGAAGAGCTGCTTCAGGAGTTTTAACGAGACCTTCAGTTTTCGCGTCTCCCTGCTCGCTACCAATAGTGGCAACATTGAACTTTGGCATCTGCACGCCTGAGAAGAGACGTACCAAACCCCAAATCTTGTAATTACTTGTTGCACTATCTTGATTCATCACGAGCAAACGTTGGGACTGCTGCTGGTCAGTAACAGTAGTAATTGCATACAAAGTGCGCGACCAGCTTGCCGATGTGCTCACAACTGACTGGCTGAGGGAATCTGGGATAGTCGCAGAAGAATCGAGCTTATTGTTCTTCTGAGCAATAGTGAGCTGACTGGTACGTACTTGTAATGCTGGACCCTCCATCCGCGCCTTTAAGGAATTTACGTCACGGTCGGAGTCCGCCTTAGAAATAGTCTTAATAATTTCTTGACGAATACGATTTTCCTGATCAGTTGTTACTACAGGGGAATCAGATGGATCTTCAGATGCCTTTGGACTTGGAGTACATGCTGCCAACGAAGCAATGGTAAGCATGCCGAGAACGAAAGCAGAAGCGCGTTTCATGGTTTGACGAATTTTCATGTTTTACTCCTCATCACCTTGATCTGTAGCGCTCTGACCAGATAGACCAGATGGATCAGTTGAACCAGTCGTGCTGCCTGAAGACGCTTCAGTAGCCGCGTCACCAGATTGAGAACGATCTTCTATAGCCAAACGAGCAAAGTATTCTAAGAGCTCTTCACCAGACAAATTGGTTTGAGTATCTTCGCCTACGGCAGATGCTGCAGGACGGTTAATAACCGCTGGGGACCATGCAGTATCATTTGCTCCAGCACCGGTAGAAGCAACGAGATTGACGGAACTTGGATCAACAATAATTGGTTTGTTCGTCTGCTCGTTTTCTGCTGAGACAGATGGCTCTGACGAGGCTCTGTTTTGATCCGTGCTTTGATTTTTCTTTGATTCGAATAGCTTGCCAAATACACCTTGCTTACGTGTGCGGTGCGTAATACCGGAGGTGCTCTTCTTCTGATACGGCACGTATGGCGTATCTATACCAGGTACGCCCTCTTGTGCAGCACCAGTCTGACCAGCTGCGGCAGCTGCTGCAGCCGCTTCTTCACGTGCTTTCTTGCGACGCTGAGAACCGAATGGATCGTCGCCAGCCAACCAAGTGAAGCTCAAAATAGCGAGCACTGCCAGCACAGCTGAAGCACTAAACCATGGAGCTGATGTATTAGGAAGCGTGCTGCGCATCCATTGCAAACGTATAGAAGAAATAGAACTTGGAGAATACATAACAACACGCTGATTGCCCTGCGCTCCTGTTAGGCGCAAAGTTGCTGTACGCTCTGCGCAGTTTACCTGACTCCACAAGTCGGATTCACCCATATCAACTGCATCTTTAGCTGCTTGACCGCTTTTAGCAACAGTTTGAGTGCTCAGCTGAGACCAAGACTTTAAACCAGACACCACTGTGTATGCAACGCCTTGAGCTTTCATCCATGCATCTACATCTGTGGATCGACCTACTGCAACGCACACAGTACGCTTATCGGCATTCTCATCACCTGTTACAGCTTTTGCACGCTGAGCAGCAGTTTCTTTAATAGTGGCGGTAATCAACACTTCATCGTCCACCATATTAGCTACGCCAGGATTAGTTACCACATATGTAGACGAGGTAGTAGCCGTTGCTGCCGACACTTTACTTGGCTTGAATATAGTGAGGTTCAGCACTGCCATTACACATGCAGCCACAGCTAACACAATACACAGAGGAGCAATAAATACACGCATCACTTTTTTACGTGTCCACGAATTTTTCATGCAAAGCTCCTTTTACAAGTCAGTATGAGTTATTCTGCACGTACCAACCGCATATGTGCACGGCTTTCTGTAACAGTTTAAGTCTATTTCTCCAGTCATAACCTACCCATTTTACATGGACAGCGTAGAAATATCTATTTTGACGTGCCCATTCATTAAAGTTGACGTATGCATATACATAAATTATCTCTTATTCGACGCATCGTCGCAGTTGTCTCGACTCTCTTGTTTGTAGGCTCTGTAGCTGCTTGCGGTTCCAGTTCCTCTAGCTCATCCAGCAATACAGGCTTCACGGAAATGACAGGTGTTACCGCTAAAGGCAAGCTGGGAGAAAAGCCAACGATTTCTTTTAAAACGCCTTTTAAGGTAGTAAACAATTCGTATCAGATTGTGCAAAAAGGCGACGGAGACGCTCTGAAAGATGGTCAAAAACTGTGCGTGCAGCAGATTATTTTTGATCCTAAAACCGGCAAAGAAGTGCAGTCTACATGGGAAACTGGCCCTGATTGCACTGCTACCCTCTCCTCCGCTAATATGCAGCCAAACTTCTACAAGCTGTTTAAATCTTTAAAGGTTAATTCCACGGTTGTTATGGGCATTACCTCCCAAAGCTCCTCAAGCACAACAAGCTCGTCTAGCTCTAGTAAGTCAAAAGTAACCGCTTATTTGATGGCTTTAACTATTGCAAGTGCTAAGACTATTCCATCTCGCGCAGAAGGTACGAAGGTAGAAAATATTGATCCTTCCTTACCAAAGATTACTTTGGCTAAGAATGGTGCTCCAAGCATTAATGCTTCTGATTTGAAGAACTATAAGTCAGATGGTCAGCTCAAAGTGCAGACCTTGATTGAAGGTACGGGTGCTACCGTAACAGAAAAGAGCACGGTTACTGCGCAGTATACTGGTTGGGTTCTGGGCGGCGACGCTAAGAAACCTTTTGATAGTTCATGGACGCGCGGTTCCTCTGCTACTTTTAACTTACAGCAGGTTGTGAAGGGATGGACGCAGGGATTAGCTGGACAGAAGGTTGGTTCCCAAGTTCTGCTGATTATTCCTCCTGATTTGGGTTATGGCTCTACTGCTCAGAAAAATATTCCTGCAAATTCCACTTTGGTCTTTGTTGTTGATATTTTAGACGCTCAGTAAAACAGTAAAATAAAAGGCTCGGATACAGTATCCGAGCCTTTTTCTATATCTAAAACTTAAGCGTTAATAGTCTGTGCTACCTTCTTGAGCAAATCTGGACGGTAACCGCTCCACGTTTCTTCACCTGCAACCACGACAGGTGCTTGCATGAAACCCTGAGCCTTGAACTTTTCTAAAGCATCTGCATCCTGCTCAAGGTTAATCTCTGTATACTCAACGCCCAACTTAGCAAGTTGACGCTTTGTAGCGTTGCACTGAACGCAGTGAGACTTGGAGTAAACAGTAACCACGATGAACCTTCTTTTAGCTTTCTTAAAACAACTGACTACTAAGAATACTGTTTTCCCTCAATTATGGCAAACCACTAGACACGCCAAACATTTCAAGGCAACACCCCTAGATATGGTGCTTTTGTGGTTTTATTCACACATAATCTTCGAATCTTAAAACAGCATTAACTCCTCTGATTCCGAGCCTTTCATGTCATCATAATCTAAAATCAAACATTCGAAACCGCGGTCTTGCGCCAAAGTTCGTGCCTGCGGAGTAATAGTCTGCGCAGCAAAAATCCCTCGAACTGGTGTCAGCAAAGGATCTCTATTGAGTAACTCACAGTATCTCGTCAACTGTTCAACGCCATCAATCCCACCGTGACGTTTAATTTCAATCGCAACATGTTCTCCCTCACCATCAATCGCCATAATATCTACAGAACCAATGGCTGTTGGATACTCACGACGCACTAAACGCATACCTTCTCCAGCGCGCTCAATCTGCTCGGCAAGATACTTTTGTAAATGCGCTTCAACGCCGTCTTTATCGAGACCGGGGTCTTCTCCTAACTCAAACTCTGTATCAGATAGTACCTCCCACAAAGCAATGCGTAAAACATCATTACTCTTCTCAGCAGATATCTGAATATAGGAAGGAACATTTTCGTATCCCATATCTTCAGATATGCGCTCATAGCGCGGATTATATGCATCAATCTCGCGCAATGTACATGGAGCTGCCATCCAGTTCAGCGGTTTATACGAGCCTAACTCAGAAAAAATTAAGCATGATTGGTCGGACTTAATCATAATGACGCGCTTAGCTCGAGGAAGAGACGCATTTAAGCGCCCGGAATACAGAGCAGAACAGTCAGCCACAATAATTCTCATGCGCTCTAGCGTAAAGCACAGCGCCAACAAAATACGAGGGCAACGCTTTATGGGTCTTTATGATGCCTTATATAACTTGTACGGCTGTATGGATGTGTGACTGTCTGTACAGCAGTTATGGTTTATATGACATGCTTATAGTTTGCAATGTTGTATCTTTAACGCTCGGCACGTAGCGTAAAACTTACAACCGTGAGAGCGCTTTGAAAGCGAGAGTAGCGCAGGTTTTCTGTGCTAGGTTTTACGTCTCCTCTCACGTGTAAAGGATAAAGCTGGAAAAGGGAGCAAAACTAAGCTGATTTTCCTGTTAAGTTTTACGCCTATGCTCAGATGTAAAGACCACCACAAATGTGAACGTTCATGTGATCTCTTTTCTGTGTTTTGCTTCATGCACGAATACAAGTGTGAAAGATAAAATGAAAATGGCTTCACAATCAAGGAAAATCACCGAAGCCATTGCGAATTCTTCGGATTTAGCAGGGGTTTGTAGGTTTTGTAGGTGTGTGAAAGTTGTGAGCGTGGTGCACTGACAACTTCTACGTCCACTTTTTACAGTGTTGAAATCCTCGTTGGGAGGGTGTCAGGAATTTTGTGTAAGTGGCTGGTTGCCCTATGGTGATTTTATTGTTTGTTTTCAAGAATCGTTGCAGTGGCGTGACCTTGCGATGTGGCCGATTCCTTGGGATTGTTCTTCTTTGTTTTAGTGCTGGTTGGTTGACCATGCTTGCTGTGAGTGTTCTGCCTGTTATGAGACAGGAAGCGTTCGACCCGTCTTAAACTACACTATAAAAATGAGGGATAATAGGCCTAAATCGTGTGATGAGACAGGATGCGTTCAACGTGTCTTGTCTCACCATATGCCGATTGGCAAAACTGAGAAGGAGACGCACAATCGTCACCCGTCATCACCGCGACATAATCAAGCTCTCGTGTCGCCAATAAAACCACATACACAAAACCTGACACCCTCCTCGTTGGTGCGTGAAACATGGAACGCTATACCACAGCACGTTTCACAAACCACTCGCCCACTCGCTCTTATCTGTCGGAATAATCCGAAGAATAAAACCCAACCAATCAATAAAAACTCGCACAGCCGAGAATAAGAGAATTCGAAAATACGAAATTCACATAATATCAGCTGCGCGAGTTCAACAAAGTTCAAAGTCCGTGCACTACAAACTGCCGAACCTATCAAGCTCTAGAAAATATCGTCAACACCCACGGTCAGAGTATTTTCCTCGAAAGACAGGAAGCCTGCCCTTACGTTGAAAGTCTCCTTATCCTGAGCATCCGTGGTAACCGTAACGACGCCTTCTCCCACCAAAGCAAGCACAGGCTCATGGTCTGGCAAAATACCCATGTAGCCTTCCATAGTTGGAACGACTACAGAGGTAGCAGTGCCACTCCATAATGGCTTGTCTTCGGCGATAATATGCACGTCCATAGTGCGCTCAGCACGAGCGCCACCAGATGCAGCCATTACGCCAATTCCTTCTGCATGTCGTGCCACTTAGCTTCGAGGTCATCAATACCACCGATGCCAGTAAAGGCCTGCTCAGGAATATGGTCATACATACCGTCGCAAATGCGCTTAAAGGCTTCAACGGTCTCATCAGCAGATACGTAGGAACCTGGACGACCGGTAAACTTTTCTGCCACGTAGAAGTTCTGACCGAGGAACTGTTCGATACGACGAGCGCGCGCTACGGTGGTCTTATCTTCTTCGGACAGTTCATCGATACCAATCAAAGCGATAATATCCTGAAGTTCCTTGTTACGCTGCAAAATAGCCTTCACGCGGTTTGCAGTTTCATAATGAGCCTGGCCTACGTAGCGAGGATCCAAAATACGCGAGGTGGAGCTCAATGGATCCACAGCTGGGTAAATACCCTTAGCTGCGATGTCACGAGCAAGCTCGGTTGTTGCATCCAAGTGTGCGAAGGTGGTTGCAGGAGCTGGATCAGTGTAATCATCTGCTGGCACGTAAATTGCCTGCAACGAGGTAATAGAGTGACCGCGGGTCGATGTAATACGTTCCTGCAAAGCACCCATTTCGTCAGCCAAGTTTGGCTGGTAACCTACTGCAGAAGGCATACGACCGAGCAGAGTGGACACCTCAGAACCTGCCTGAGTAAAGCGGAAGATGTTGTCGATAAAGAGCAACACGTCCTGGTTCTGTACGTCGCGGAAGTACTCAGCCATGGTCAAAGCAGTTAACGGCACGCGCAAACGGGTACCTGGCTGCTCATCCATCTGACCGAACACAAGCGCGGTCTTTTCGAGAACGCCTGCTTCTTCCATCTCGCCGATCAAATCGTTACCCTCACGGGTACGTTCACCAACACCAGCGAATACAGACACACCGCCGTGGTTCTGGGCAACGCGCTGAATCATTTCCTGAATCAGAACGGTCTTACCCACACCAGCACCACCGAACAGACCAATCTTTCCACCCTGTACATAAGGGGTGAGCAAATCGATAACCTTAATACCGGTTTCGAACATTTCGGTCTTGGATTCGAGCTGATCGAAGGCTGGAGCGCTGCGGTGAATCGACCAGCGTTCCTTCACCTCGATCTTCTCATCTGGCTTAGCGTTCAAAATATTGCCGGATACGTCGAATACGTGTCCCTTGGTTACATCGCCAACTGGCACCTCGATAGGGCCGCCAGTATCGGTAACAAGAGAGCCACGCACCAGACCATCGGTTGGCTTCAAAGCCACAGCGCGCACGATGGAGTCACCTAAATGCTGTTCGACCTCCAAAGTAATGGTTGTGGCGCTGGAGCCTTCTTCGCCCTGTACGCCGTCGATAGTAACGGTTAGAGCGTTGTAAATCTCTGGCAAGCGTCCAAATGGGAACTCAATATCGATAACTGAGCCCTGGACTCGAATAATACGGCCTTGTGCAGGGGCATTATTTTCAGTTTCTGCCATGTGCGGCCTCCTATTCTTCCTCGTTGTTCAGTGCATCAGCACTGCCGATAATTTCGGTAAGTTCTTGGGTAATCGAAGCCTGACGAGACGCGTTAAGCTTGCGCGTTAACTCCTCTACGAGGTTTCGAGCGTTATCCGTAGCAGTGTGCATAGCATTTTGCCTACAAGCTGTTTCAGATGCTGCTGCCGTAAGTAGACATTCATGGATACGTGACTGCAAGTACTTCGGCAAGATATGATCGAGTACCTCTTCCGCGCTTGGCTCGAAAGAGTACAGCGGGTACGAGCTATGACCGAAGGTCGTTACTGAGTTCGACGACATCTTCTGTTTATCGGCCACACCCTCATAGCTATCGTCTACCAGCTCCACTTCTACCGGAAGCATGCGAATAATACGCACCTTCTGGGTAACCATGTTAATGAATTCAGTGAAAACGATATAGAACTCGTTTACGCCGCCTTCACGCGCTGGCTTCATATATGCCTTGTACAGTTCATCACTGATTTTTTCTGCAATATCTACCCCAGGAGCGTCAGTATGACCTTCCCACGTAGCTGCTACGTCACGACCGCGGTACTTGTAGTACGAGACACCGCGGCGACCGTAAACGAACAGTTCGGGCTTTTTACCGTCTTCATCCAGACGGTTAAGCAAGGCTTCTGTTTCGCGGATAATGGAGGAGGTATATGCTCCAGCCATACCGCGATCAGAAGTGAGAGCAAGTACTGCTACTCGATTATTTTCTTCTGATTTGCCCAAGATTGGGTGCTTGAGCACTGTATGAGAAGCCATTGCCTTCACAGCATGGAAGATCGCATCTGAATATGGCTTCGCAGCCAAGGCTACGTCACGAGCCTTGGCAATGCGCGAAGACGCAATCATCTCCTGAGCGTTGAAAATCTTCTCCAACGACTCAGTGGATGCTATGCGTGATTTAAATGCGAGCTGGGAAGCCATTACTTATCTGAGTCCTTTGCCTTGTCCTTAGCCTTGCGTGCAACAAGCTTTTCCTGTTCCACTTCAGCTGGTACGAAACCAGGAGCAGCAGTGTGGTCGATAAGCGGAGTGCCGTCTGCCTTCACGTAGGTATCGCGATATGCATCAACTGCAGCAGCAAGCTTCTCTTCTGTTTCAGAAGTGAAGTCGCCTGTTTCGCGAATAACATCGAGAATATCGGTGTTATGAGCTACGTAATCGAGCAATCCCTTTTCGAATGGAAGCACATCGGCAAGCTCAAGATCATCAAGCTTTCCGTGAATACCTGTCCACACAGATACCACTTCTTCCTCAGAAGAGTATGGCGTGTACTGAGGCTGCTTGAGCAACTCGGTTAAGCGAGCACCACGGGTGAGCTGAGCCTTAGATGCTGCATCCAAATCGGAAGCGAACATAGCGAAGGATTCCAAGGAACGGTACTGAGCCAAAGAAATCTTTAACGTACCAGAAACCTTCTTCAAAGCCTTAGTCTGAGCGGCACCACCTACACGAGACACGGAAATACCTACGTCTACTGCAGGGCGCTGGTTAGCGTTAAACAAATCGGACTGCAAGAAGATCTGACCATCGGTAATCGAAATTACGTTGGTTGGAATGTATGCAGACACGTCGTTTGCCTTGGTTTCGATAATTGGAAGACCGGTCATGGAGCCGCCACCCAAATCGTCGGATACCTTAGCACAACGTTCCAGCAAGCGAGAGTGCAAGTAGAACACATCACCAGGGTATGCTTCACGCCCTGGTGGACGACGCAGCAGCAAGGAGATGGAGCGGTATGCTTCTGCCTGCTTGCTCAAATCATCGAAAACAATGAGCACGTGTTTGCCGTTATACATCCAGTGCTGGCCAATTGCAGAACCCGTATATGGTGCGATGTACTTAAAGCCTGCGGAATCGGATGCAGGAGATGCCACGATGGTAGTGTACTCCATAGCACCAGCATCTTCCAAAGCACTGCGCACGGAAGCAATGGTGGAACCCTTCTGACCGATAGCTACGTAAATGCAGCGTACCTGCTTCTTAGGATCTCCAGACTCCCAGTTGGACTTCTGGTTAATAATAGTGTCGATTGCGATTGCCGTCTTACCGGTCTGGCGGTCACCAATAATCAGCTGACGCTGACCGCGGCCAATTGGCGTCATTGCGTCAATAGCCTTAATACCGGTTGCCATTGGTTCGTCAACTGGATGACGATGCATAACGTCTGGAGCCTGAGCTTCCAGAATACGGCGTCCTTCGCTAGCGATGTCGCCAAGGCCATCGATTGGGCGACCCAATGGATCGACAACGCGCCCCAAGTAGCCGTCGCCTACTGGAACGGACAGAACTTCGCCGGTACGACGAACTTCCTGGCCTTCTTCGATACCTTCGAAATCACCAAGGACTACCACACCGATTTCGCGTGGATCCAAGTTAAAAGCCAAACCCAAAGTGCCATCGGCAAATGTTAACAATTCATTTGCCATGCAGCCTGGAAGGCCTTCCACGTGGGCGATACCATCGCCTGCCGTCTTAACATATCCAACTTCTTGAGTTGGAGCATTGGACGGAGTGTAGGAATCCACGAATTCGTCTAATGCCTGACGAATCGAGGCGGGATCAATGGTCAAACCTGCCATTTTCACTCCTTATTTGTGTTCTTATTCGCGCGCGCTGAGGTTCTGTCGAACTAACCGAGCGTGCGCTGCAAAGCCTTTAATTGTGCTGCTACAGTCGTATCTGTTACGCGCGCTCCGTGCTGAATACGCATACCTCCCATAACGCGAGGATTGACAACGGAATCAATAAATACCGATGTTCCCAGCTTCTTAGAGTATGCGCTGTCTATACGCGAACGCTGTTCTTCGGTGAGCGGCACGGCAGTAATCACTGTTACTACGCGGTCGCCTTCATGGTCCGAAATACGTTCGGTGAGCCAGTTGAGCGCGGAGAGGAAGCGACGACGACGAGGCTGATGCGCCACGTGGTCAATCAAAAACTTCGTTAACGGATGCAGTTCGTCTGTGCGCACTACAGCGTTAAGCAGTCGAGCACGAGCATCCCACGATGCGCGTGTATCGGACAAGCCAGACAGAACTTCTGGTAGATTGAGCAATGCCGAGTGAACGCGAGACAGTTCTGCAGACACCTGCGAGGTAACGCCCTGCGCATCTGCTGCATAAAATACAGCCTCGACTGCAATATCTTCTAAAGAGTTCACTAAATGCATTGTCTTACTCCAGCGCTTACGCACCAGAGAGCATAAAATCTGCTCAGACAGGTCGTCTACGCGGCCGCCGAAAATCGTGTGCACAAGAGCCACACGCTCGTCGGTTGCGCGACCTGGGTCTGTCAGTTCTCGCTGCAAACGAGTATTGTCATCGAGCACAGCAGTAATATCCAAGAGTTGACGTGCTATGTCTAAAGCATGCTCATCTTGCTCCTGGAGGCGGCCAGCCCACGCTTCGCGGGTTAGTCGCGCAGATGCTAATGATGCTTCACCATGCATATGTCACCTCCTTAATGCTCAAGCTCGTTAATAGCGTCGTCAATCATGGACGATTGCACATCGCTACTGGTTAACTTGCTGCCCAAAATCTTGCCAGCAAGAGCTGTAGCAATTGCTCCAACTTCGCCCTTTAAGCTCACCAATGCCTGAGAACGCTGCACTTCAATAGCTTTTTGTGCAGAAGCAGTTACCTGATCTGCTTCTTTTTGAGCGGTCTTCTTGGCGTCTGCAATAATGCGCGTAGCTTCTGTGCGCGCGTCATCGCGGATCTTGGAGGCTTCTGTACGAGCGTTTCGGAGCTGATCTTCGTACTGCTTTTTCTTTTCTTCTGCTTCTGCCTCTGCTTGAGCAGCTCGTTCGAAGCCGCCCTCGATTTTATTGGCACGTTCATCAAAAATTTGATTGAACTTAGGCATAAAGAAGAAATAGAAGAAAGCTGCGAGGATGACGAGGATAACAGCTGACCAGAAAAGGTCGTAGCTTTCCGGCAAGAACAGAGCGATTCCGTTTGCTTCTTCTGCTAAGAGCATGTTTCCTCCTTTCCTTTCACGTTGTTTCGGTACAGTTTAGCGAGCCATCATGAATGCTACGAAGCCGAGCAAAGCCAAAACTTCGATAATTGCCAAACCGATGTACATGATCACGTTAAGCTTGCCGGATGCTTCTGGCTGACGAGCAGTAGATTCCAGAGCCTTACCGAACATGATGCCCAAACCGATACCAGGGCCCAGAGCTGCCAAGCCGTAGCCGAGAACAGAGAGGTTACCTGCAACCGCTGCGAGAGTTACGAGATCCATGATTATCCTTTCGTTTAATGTCTGTATGCGTTTGTTACCAAGCGCCTACAAAGTCTATTTTTATTCTTCCCCGAGGCTTTGATTAATGTATACGCAGGAAAGAATGCAGAAGATAAACGCCTGCAAAGCTGCGACGAATATCTCGAAAGCTGTTAAAGCGAAACCGCCAACAAACCAGATAACGCCTACGCCCTTCATTGCAGCCTGCTGGGCTTCAATGATGTAGAAGTTCGACATTGCCAATGTAATAGCCACCAACAAGTGACCAGAAATCATGTTAGCGAAAAGTCGAAGAGTTAAAGAGAATGGTCGAATAATAACAATCTCAAGCAACTGAATAGGCGTGAGCAGAACATAGACAGGCCATGGCACGCCAGCTGGGAACAGTTCTTCCTTAAGGAAGCCTCCCAAACCATGAGAGCTAATGCCAGCAGCCCAATACTGGATTGCGGTCCACAGTGCGAAAACTAAAGGCATAGCAATAGTTGCTGTGGCTGCAATATTTGCGCCTGGAATAATACCGCACAAGTTGAAAACCAAGATGGTTAAGAACATGGTGGTGATCATTGGCACGTACTTCTTGCCGCGCAGTTCGCCAATAATGGCGTACACAATATTATTGCGCACAAACTCAAGCAAGAATTCCACAGCTCCCTGCCAGCGTCCAGGAACAACCTTTGCGCGAGCAGCGGTTAAACCTAAGACCAGCAAGATAAGAGCTGTTGCTACAACGCGCACCAAAATAATGCGGTTCATAGCAAAAGGAGTACCTTGGAAAAGAATGACTGGAGGTAAGAAATCTTTAAGTGACGGAAGTTCCGGCCCGCGTTCGGCTAGAACTCGAGCGGAAAACGCAGCAGCGTTTAATAAACCGTTCATCTTTCGTCTCCTTAGTGCATAGTCTTATGCAAACCCAACTAAGCTTACTCCACTTCATGACATTAGTTCTGTAATATTTACACTATGTGAACAGTGTCATCCCTGAGTGCGGACAGCGTCGCGAACTCCATAGGTAGTGCCCTTAAACGGGGCAAAGTTGTCTTCGCGAGGAACGCCTGGTTCGTGCTTAATATTGCGATCGGTACCGAGCTTTCCTTCGACCTTAAGCCCTGGAATTTCAGTCAAATCGTATGGTGTGGTCTGGTATACCCAGTTGAGCCAGTTACGCCACAGTAAGTTCGCGTGCGCACGCCAAGAGAAGAGCGGCGATAGCGTTGGGTCATTATGTGGATAATAATTCTCAGGAAATGGAACATTATCCAAACCACGCTTCATATCGCGCTCATATTCGCCAGCCAAGGTATCGCGCACATACTCCCAGTGACCCAAGATAAAGACTTCCGAGAAATCGCGTGTGGCGATCAAACCCGAGCCAGCGCGTTCTCCGCGCGTAAGCACCTGCAAAGCGGGATGCGCGGCAATCATATCTTCGTCCATACTTGCTACGCGCGAATGAGGTTGCAAGCAAATCTCGTCGAAACCGTTCGTTAAGAAGTTGTACTCGTCTTGTAGCCACTGCTCAAAAACGCCAAAAATCTTACTGGACTCAATGTGCTTTTCGATGCCGTAGCGGTAGTAGAGGCCGGCCATCGCTCCCCAGCACAGATAAACAGTGGAGAAAACGTGGGTTTGTGCCCAATCGATAATGTCTTTGAGCTCGTCCCAGTAGTCAACCTGTTCGAACTCGAAGTGCTCAACCGGGGCACCCGTAATAACGAAGCCGTCGTAATAGTTGTCTTTGAGGGCGTCGAGGGTCTCGTAGAACTTAATAAGATGATCGGCGCTCGTGTTCTTCGTCTCGTGCGAGCTGACGCGCATAAAGTCGATGTCTAGCTGCAGTGGTGACTTCGACATAAGGCGCAGGATTTGAGTTTCCGTTTCGATCTTCTTGGGCATGAGATTAAGAATGCACATGCGCAGCGGGCGCACCTGCTGCTCCTGTGCATCACGCGCGCTCATCGCGAAAATGCGTTCGGCGTCGAGAATCTCTTTTGCGGGAAGACCTTCCGGGAATTTAATAGGCATACATACCATTATGTAACAGGTGAGGTACGAATGAGGTATTGGCAATTACGTGGTGAGCCATGCAGCATCCCACACTTCATGCCATACTGCATTCTGGGGCGCAAAAACGGCGCTAAATCTGCCGTGCGTTATACACCGTCGCAGCGCCTCATGCGCCACAGCCCTTAGCACACTTAGCCCCCACCCTCACCTCGTGAGATACCTCTTGTATAGTGCCGAGCAACCGTTAAGATAGGTGTTTCAAGTACGCAGAGAAAGAAAACAGAAAGAAAGAACACCACACAAATCCATGAATTCCAAAATTACGCGCGCCCTCGTCGCCGCATTCCCCCTCACCATTCCTATCGGTTTCGCTTGGTTCTTCCTCGGCGTCTCCTACGGTCTACTCATGGAATCGAAAGGTTTTGCCATCTGGTACACCGCGTTTATGGCGGCCTTCATTTTTGCGGGGTCTATGGAATTCATTACCGCCGACCTGTTGCTCGGCGCCTTCAATCCGCTGCTTGCCTTCTTTATGGCGCTTATGGTTAACGCACGTCACCTCTTTTACGGTTTGGCGATGCTGCGCAAATATAGCGGTGTAGGGCCGAAGAAATGGTATCTCGTCTTCGGCATGGCAGACGAAACTTTCGCATTAAATTCCTCCGCTCGTATTCCCGACGGCATCGACCGCGGTTGGTTCTATTTCTGGACGACCGCGCTCAATCAGTTCTATTGGGTGGCCAGCGCGGTTTTCGGCTCACTTATCGGCGCACTTATTCCGTTTAGCACGAAGGGTATCGATTTTATTTTGGTATCCATGTTCGCCGCGATTTTCTTGGAGGAATGGCTCAGCTCGAAAAAGCACTCCTCTGCCGCAGTGGGCGTGCTCGTGTCGCTCGCAAGCCTGCTGATTTTTGGTCCGAACGCTTTCCTTATCCCTGCGATGGTGGGCATTTTAGCTATTTTTACCGTCATGTACTGGAGGCGCAACCGATGACTATGACCGCTCTTCAAGCCGTCCTCATGATTACGGCGGCAGCTGTTGGCACCATGATTACGCGCTTTCTGCCTTTCCTCGCTTTCCCAGAGAGCAAGCCAATTCCGAAGTTCATCACCTATTTAGGTGAGGTTTTGCCTCTGGCTGTTATGGGCATGCTCGTTGTGTATGCGCTGCGCAATACGCCAATCACGACAGGCGCGCACGGCGTTCCTGAGCTCATCTCCCTGGCCGCGCTCGCCCTCGTTCACATCCGTTGGCGAAATCTCCTGGTAAGTATTGCAACGGGAACCGTAGTATATATGGTATTAATCCAAACCATCTTCGCGTAGAAAGGGTCCGCGATGAGCACTTCGTACACCGTTTTATGTCATCCGCGTTGCTCCACCTGCAAGAAAGCTCTCGCCTGGCTCGATGAGCACAATATCGAGTACACGTGGCGAAGCATTATCGAGGAGAACCCAACAACCGATGAGCTCTCCCAATGGACGGCAGAAAGCAATCTCAGCATCCGTCGCTTCTTTAACACCTCGGGTATGGCCTATCGTTCTGCTCATGTTAAGGATCAGCTCGACGATTGGGAGAAGAACCTCTCGGCCGAGCAGGTGCGCGCGCAGGCTGTAGAACTGCTAGCTACCGATGGCATGCTGTGCAAGCGCCCGCTGGTTATCGATGCCGATGGTCATTTTGTTGCGGTGGGTTTTAAGGAGAGCGAGTGGCAAGCAGCGCTTCTGTAGAACGCCCGCGATACCTCGTTATCGATTGGCTGCGCGGTTTAGCAGTTATCTGCATGATTGCCTACCACACCGTTTGGGATTTTGTCACACTATGGGAGACTGATTTTTCTGGTCCTTGGCATCGCACCCTTTTCGAACCGACGGTCACTTGGATTCCGCAATATATCGGCTTTACTTTTATATTTATTGCCGGTATGAGCTTTACGCTCGGTTCGCGTCACCTTGTTAAAGGTCTGCAGCTGATTGCCTGGAGCACTGTTATTAGCCTGATTACATGGTTCGCTATTCCCGAAGACCCGGTTCGCTTCGGCGTTCTGAACATGCTAGGCTGTGGCATGATTGTTTTGTGGGCACTCGACCGCGTTCTGCCAGAACGTGCAAGCACGCTCGGTTTCGTTGTTTCTCTGGCGCTCTACGCGTTCTTCTTTGACGCTCAGCGCGGCACTATTTGGGGCATCGATCTGCCCGACGCTTTGTATCGCAACGATGTAACTGCCTTCTTTGGCTTCCCGCCGTCCGATTTTATATCCTCGGACTACTACCCTCTTATTCCTTATGTTTTCGTTATGATTGCCGGCTACTGCACTTTTAACGTTCTTGCTCGTGCGAACCGTTTAGCGATTCTATCCGTAGATTACACGGGCGCTCTTGGCCGCGCACTGCGTTGGATGGGTAGGTATTCGTTGGTTATTTACTTGCTGCATCAGCCTGTTATATTCGGCGCGCTTTATCTCTTAAAGTAAGAGGCCCAGCTCTTACGAGCCAGGCCTTAACGCTACTTCACCGAATTCAACTGCGAATGTCTATAGGAATAGAGGAAGTAAATCGAAATTCCGATAGCTAACCACACGGCGAAGCGAATCCATGTGAGCACGGACAGGTTCACCATAACGATCAAGCAAGCCAGCGCCATAATCAGCGGGAACCATGGATTTCCTGGCACACGGAAAGCGCGGTCGAGGTCCGAACGACGACGACGCATAATCGGCACACCTACGCATACGAGCACAAAAGCGCTCAAAGTGCCAATATTTACCATATCTGCCAGCACAGCAACATCTAAGGTTGACGCAATAATCGCAATACCAAAACCGACCATAAGCTGCAAGCGAACAGGAATACCCTTCGTATTGGTGTGCGATAATCCGCGTGGAAGCAATCCGTCGCGGCTCATCGCAAAAATAACGCGCGTCAAACCGAGCAAAAGCACCATAACAACCGTGGTCAAACCAATAACGATGCCAAAGGAAATAATGGTTGCAGCCCAATTAGCGCCCACCAGTTCAAAAGCAGAGGCCAACGAAGGGCTACCCTGCTTGGCCAAAACCTTGTAGGAGACCATACCCGAGGTAACGATAGCCACAAGAATATAGAGCACAATCACCATTCCCAAACCGAGGGTAATACCGCGAGGAATAGTGCGTTTCGGATCTTCAGCCTCTTCAGAAGCAGTTGCAACCACGTCGAAGCCGAGGAAAGCAAAGAATACTAAAGCAGCACCCGAGAAAATACCGGCGATGCCATACATCGTTACTGGTTGTCCCGTAGCCCACGCAATCAGCGGCTGCTCAAGGTTGGCAGACACAGCACCCGTTCCCATAGACACAGCTGCCTGAGATTCAGGAATAAACGGTACGAGGTTGCTGGACTTAAAGTAAAAGAAGCCGACAATAATAATAAAGAGAACAACGCCCACCTTCAGCACGGTAAGCGCTGCATCGACGCGGCTCGATAATTTCGTGCCGATGAGCAGAAGCACAGTAAAGAACATAACCACAACAATTGGCGCAAAATCAATCGAAAAATGCTCGGAAACTTGCCACGTTGTGTTTATATTTATGCCTATTAAGCGCAGGAAATCGTGCAGATAAACGCCCCAATATTTGGAGACCACCGAACCGGCCATAAGCATCTCAAGGATTAAATCCCAGCCGATAATCCACGCAATAAACTCACCCAAAGTAGTGTAGGTGAAAGTATAAGCAGATCCGGCTGCAGGAACCATGGATGCGAACTCCGCGTAGCACAGCGCAACGCCCGCGCACACAGCGCCGGCAATAATAAAACTAATAATGGCAGACGGCCCAGCATGAAAAGCTATAGTTTGCGCGCCGATAGAGAAAATGCCGGCGCCTACTGCCACTGCAACAGCCATCGTAGCAAGATCCCACACGCCCAGTTCACGCTTCAGTGAGTGACCCTCAGCATGCGTTTGTTCAACGGATGATTCAATTGATTTTTTTCTAAAAATTTTCACAGACAGTAGTTTAGCGTAAAGGGCTGTTTTCCGCGTGTATGAGCAGTTTTATGAGACTGCCGGAAATTTATTTGTGATTACTTTGCCGTACCATGGCGTGTATGACGACTTTAACGAAACCTCAGATTAAGCAGTTGCGCGGTATGGCGCATCAGCTCAGCCCGCTCTTACTGATTGGGAAGAACAATATTACTGATACTGTGTTATCGCAGACAGAGCAGTTGCTCGATGACCATGAACTGATTAAAGGGCAGCTGCAAGAAGGCTCCATGCTTACCGCAAAAGAAGCTGCAGCTGAGTTGGCGGAAAATACTGGCGCTGCCGTAGTACAGACTATTGGTCACCGTTTTGTGCTGTACCGCACTTCTCGTCGCAAGGATTACAAGAATCCTATTCGCTTAGTACGCGACTAAAACTGCGCGCAAAATCTCTAAAGCTTCAAACAAACGAGTCGATATTCGCCATTGAATATCGACTCGCGCTTTACTTTACAGTTTTCTTACAGTTATTTTATAACATTTTTACAGTTGACATGACTGCCGCACTTCTACAGTACACGGTGACGAATAACGCCGTGTTGAACCTTTATAGCCTTCAATGCGCTCAATCAAAAAGTTCACAGCATGTTCAGCGTAATCATCCACATGAGGATTAATGGTGGTGAGCGTTGGATTAGAATAATGAGCTTCGGGAACGTTATCGAAGCCAACTAATTCAACATCTTCTGGTGTGCGAATATTGTTCTTGGCAAGTTCGTGAATCATGCCGAAAGCAAGAGCGTCGTTGGCGCACACCATAACCTGCGGCATTTCGAGTTTGCCCTGCTCAACCGCGGCGAGCAAACCTTTTACGAGCTGAGCGCCGTTCTTATGATCCAAAAACTCACTGTGCAGCAGATGACGCGAGTCTAGCGCCTGTCCTGCTTTTTCGAGCGTATCGATGTACGCGCGCGAACGCACGTCTACCGTGCCGAACTCGGACGCTTTAATGCGCGCGATGTAATCGGCCTCGCTCTCGGAGTTCTTGCGAAGCGGGGCGCCCGCAAAAGCGATGCGTTTCTTTCCAGCGGCAAGCAAGCGCTCAACAACCTCGCACACACCCTCGTAGCTGAGCATGGTTACGCTATCGACCTTATCGAAAGCGTTAAAATCCGAGGCGAGCACAACCGGATACGTCTGCTGGAAAATAACCGAATCCTCTTTAACCGGCTGACCGGTGAAGAAAATCCAGCCATCTGCAGGTAGCTGATGCGTTTCGCCGACTATCGACTCAACATCCTGATTATGGTAGCCGTATGTGCTCGTGAGAACGCCATAGCCTCGCGAGCGCGCCGCCTGAATAATACTGTCGGTGAGGTACGGGTTAAACGGCTGCGAAAAATCGGCAATACCTAAGCCGATAAGTTTAGTGGCGCCGGTGCGCATACTGCGCGCGGCGAGGTTAACCTGGTAGCCCAGTTTGTTCATAACCTCGCGCACACGTTCGCGCGTTTCGGGACGCATATTGCCCGTGTTATTGAGCACGTTCGAGACAGTTTTAATGGAAACACCGGCTTCTTGAGCCACTTGGGTGATGGTAACTCTATTAGACATCGGAGAATCCCTCATTTTCTGGATGTGCTCAATGGCATGAGCCATTTGTGTTTAGTATATATTGAACTCTTTACCCCAGTCCTTAGGAAATGAGGGCATGCCATCAAGCTCACGCTCAGCAGCATGCCCTCGAATAGAGGAGAAAAGGGAAGAGAAGATTGTTTATGCCTTCACCGAACCGGCGGTTAAGCCGCCTACCCAGTAGCGTTGCAGGAAGAGGAAGGCGAGAATCATTGGCACAATGGATAGGAATGCACCCGATGTTACCAAATTCCAAACCTGTTCAGATGCTGCACCTGCTTGAGACTTTACCTGCCAATTCGTAAGACCCACGGTGATTGGGAAGAGCTTTTGACTGGTAAGCACTACCTGTGGCAGGAAGTAGTTGTTCCACGCGGCTACAACCGACAGGAGGAAAACGGTTGTTACAGCTGGACGCATGATTGGCAGCGAGACCTTAAAGAAGGTGTACATTTCGTTCGCACCATCCACGCGGGCTGCTTCAATCATTTCGTCTGGCAAGGATTCATGACAGTAGATGCGCATAAGGTATACACCCATCGGGTTGAGCATACTTGGAAGCAGAACTGCCCAAATGGTATCGGTCAGCTCGAATTTGCTCATAAGCAAGAAGGTTGGGATAACCAGAGCTGTCGATGGGATCATTAATGCACCGAGCACGATGTTAAAGAAGAGGTTCTTGCCACGGAAACGGTATTTTGCAAAACCGTACCCAGCGAAAACAGCAACTGCTGTGGCCAGGAAGCCCCCTACGAATGCGTAGAAGAAGGAATTTAAGATCCAACGCCAGTAGATACCGCCCTGGTAATTCGTGAGTGCAACAATATTGTCCCATAAGGCGAATTTCTTATCGAACCACAAGCTACCATGTGCACCGAAGAACAGACCAGAGTTTGTTTTCGTAGCCGCTACAAACAGCCACCAAACTGGAACAATAAAGTAGACGCATGCTACAACAAGCACGCCCACGGTAAAGGCACGAGGCTGCTTCTTAATTTTATGTACTGGAACCTGAGCCATCTTAGTCCCCCAATCCAGACTGTTTGCGAGTTAAGCGCATAAAGATCATGCTGAAGATAACAACGATAAATCCGAGCGCAAACGATACAGTTGCCGAGTAATTCGTTTGGTTGTAGTTAAAGGCCAATGCCTGTGCATACATATTCGGCGTATATTCTGGCTGAATAATTGTTGGCGCTTGATTACGCAAAACGTTTGGTTCCGTATAGAACTGCAAGGTACCAATCAGCGAGAAGATTGTAACCATAACCAGCGAGCCCGATACCATCGGTACTTTAATGCGCGTTGCAATCTTAAATTCGTTAGCGCCGTCGATACGGGCGGACTCGTACAAACTCGGAGAGATAGACTGCAATGCGGAATAAAGAATAACCATATAGTAGCCAGTCCACTGCCAAGTAACCACGTTAACCAAAGCACCGAAAATTCCTTGAGAACTCAAGATTTCTGGAGCAGGAAGACCAAACAGTTCGAAAATTGTGGTAAATGGCCCCATGTTCTTGGAATACATAAAGCCCCACATGAGCGCGCCGATAACGCCTGGAACTGCATACGGTAAGAAGATAACCAAACGGCTCACAGAAGCGAAACGGTTCTTTAACGAATCCATCAGCAAAGCAAAAGTCAATGCTAAACCGAGCTGAATCGGAACCATAACAATTGTGTAGATAATAACGCGGCCTAAACCGGTCAAGAAAATCTTATCGGTAAAAACGCGTTGATAATTTGCTAATCCCGAGAAGTGCTCACCGTGAACCTGCGTGTACGTAAACAGAGACACAATAAACGCGTAAACAAGCGGAATAACAAGGAAGAGTACGAAAATAATGAGGAACGGAGCGGTAAAGATCCAGCCCCACAAGCCTTGGCGACTCAAACTTTTAACTTGGGTATTTGTATTTTTCACCTTAATGTCCTCTCAAGCTTTCATTCGCCATTGAATGCGGTGAAGGAAAAGTAAGGAAATGTGGGGCGGATGGAGAGACCGCACGAGGCGAACCGCCCCACTCTATTGGAAAGGAACTATGCGAACGAGGTTTTACTTGGCGGTAAAGCCTTGCTGCTTAGCGTAGTCATTGAGAGATGTGGTCAGATCTGCAAGCCCCTTCTTTGCATCTTTGCCGTCGCGCACAATGCTGGTAAAGGCCTTGGTCTGTGCGTCATAAGCGTAGGTTTGGAATGGAAGGAAGTCTTCGCCCTTGTACGCTTGTGCTGTTGGAATAGTTACTTCATTAATCTTCTGGTTGCCGAAGAATGGATCTTCCAGATTCTTAAAGAAGTCGGATTTGAGCATCTTGTTCCATGCAGGGAACAGACCCGCTGTCGTTACGCCAATCTCCTGAGCTTTATCGGAGTCGAAGAGATCGTGTGCCACCTGTGCTGCTACCTTCGTGTTTGCAGCCTGGTCTGTTACTGCCCATGCAGAACCGCCCTGGTTTACAGCAGGAGTGGAGTCGTCCCATACAGGAGCCTTTGCCAAACGGAAGATACCCTGTTCAGAACCATCCAAGCCCTTCAAGTAACCGCCAAGCCAAGAAGCCTGAACATACAGAGCGTACTTACCCGACACCATGGAAGTGTTCCAATCTGTCGTGTTTGCGTCTGTAGTATCGACCAAACCTTCCTTAACAAGACCCTGCCAGAACTCCATAACGTCCTGAACACCCTCAGAGTTAAAGTCGATACCTACCTGATCTGCCTTTTCTGCAGAGTAGGTGTATGGCTTAGCACCTTTTTGTGCAAACAAAGCCATGTTCACAGCGGTACCGTTAGGGTTCCAGTCGGACAAGTAACCATCGAAGCCTGCAGCCTTTAAGTCGCGACCAACCTGAGCAAATTCTTTCCAGGTTGTTGGGATCTTGAGGTTGTACTTGTCGAATACTGGCTGGTTCACATACATAACGAATGGACCCAAATCCACAGGAATGCCGTAGACGGAGCTACCACCACCAACGGTTACGCCGTTCCACGCACCCTCGGTATATTCGCTCTTGTACTTATCCATGCCATACTTGCTCAAATCCACCAAATGCTTTTGTGCACCCGATACAAACTGAGGCATTGCTTCGTATTCGAGCTGAATAATGTCTGGGCCGCCCTTGCCCGCCTTAATAGCGTTCTGGAACTTTACATACTCTGGGCTACCCTGACCAGCATTGTTCCAGCAGACCTGCACATCGTCATGCGTTTCGTTGAAGTTATCGACAATCTGTTCGATGGCTGGGTACCATGCCCACACCGTAACTTTTTCTACGCCTTCCTTCTTTACCTTATTCTGGCAGCTCGCAGAATCGTTCTTGTGAGCATCAGTTCCTTCTTTTTGGGAACTGTTTGAAGCAGATGGGCTACATGCAGCCAAACCGATTGCCAAACTAGCGGCAGCAATACCGGCTAGAACCTTCTTCAATTGCATCGAGTACTCCTTTGTTCTCTTTGTCTTTGTCTTTCTCTTACTTCACTTCTTTTATTTCACTTCCACAGCCGTCCACGACACTGCTGGCAAAGTAAGAGTTACTCGCTCGCCCTGCTCGTCGAGTTGAGCGGAGGTGTTGCGAGATGGTGTTACGCGATTGTGATCGTCTGCAGTGTTGGCTGCATACATATCGTCGTCGTGCACCGTTGTTGCTTCTACAGTGCTGAACCCTGCGTGAGGCAACGAAATTTCTACGTCTGCAGCTTGGTCGAGCGAGCGGTTCGTCAGGAGGATAACGTGCGATCCGTCTTCGCGCTTTACTACCACAGAATTTACTGACTCTACTTCTCCGTACGCCTTTGCAGCGATTGGAGTAGATGATTGCTTTGGCTCCAAAACCGTTCCGCCCTTGGTGAGCTTGGCGGTTAAGGCGAATGGGTAGAAGGTCGTTTGACGCCATGCGTCGCCGCCTTTTTGAGTCATGATTGGAGCAATCACATTCACCAGCTGTGCTAAGCTGGCAGCCTTTACGCGGTCTGCGTTCTTGAGCAACGTGATCATAAGATCGCCGAAGACGACAGCATCCATCGCGTTGTACACATCTTCGAGCAGGTGTGGCGCAACCGGCCAATTTCCAATACCTTGAGGTACCTTGCTTGGCTCAGCACTCTGATACCACACGTTCCACTCGTCGAAGCTAATATATACGTCGTGATTACTGCGCTTCTTCGCCTTCACAGTATCGATAATGGCGCCCACTTCCTTAATAAAGCGATCCATATCGACGCCGGATGCCATGAAGCTTTGCAGATCGCCATCGTAATGAGCTGGCTCATAGTAGGCGTGGCACGACAGGAAGTTCACCAGATCGTAGGTGTGTTCGAGCACGGTTTCTTCCCACTGACCGAAGGTCGGCATATCGTGAGCTGCCGAACCGCACACCGCTAGCTGCAAGTCTGGATCGATTTGACGCAAACCGCGCGCAACATCAGCCGCTAGCACACCGTAATCTTCTGCCGACTTATGACCGAGCTGCCATGAGCCGTCCATTTCGTTGCCCAAGCACCAGAGGCGAATATCGAATGGCTCTTCGGCACCGTTTGCTTTGCGCTCATCTGATAGCTTGGTTCCGCCAGGAATATTGGCGTATTCCACGATGTCGAAAGCTTCTTGCAGACCGCGTGTACCAAGATTGATGGCTTCCATCAGCTCGTTTGGCTTGCCATCGACGGACACCTTCTTAAGCCATGCATCCATTTCGTGCAGACCAAACTCGTTCGTTTCGGTCGAATGCCATGCTGTATCGAGGCGACGCGGACGCTGCTCTACTGGACCGACGCCATCTTCCCAGCGATAGCCAGAGACGAAGTTTCCGCCCGGATAGCGGATCGTTGTGGCACCCAGTTCGCGTACCAGCTCGATAACATCTTGACGGAAGCCGTTTTCGTCCGCGCTTGGATGACCCGGCTCGTAAATTCCCTCGTATACGCAACGCCCGAGATGCTCTACGAAAGAGCCGAAGATGCGGTTTGGAACTTCGGAAAGTTCAAATTCGTCGTCTGCTACGATGCGCGCTGTTAATGCGGATGGATTGTCGGTGTGCGCCATGTGCTGCCTCCCGTTTAGATTTAACTCTTACTTACCGCTTCCCCATCGTTGGAGATTTAACCGTTTCGAGTAAATGGAACGTAAGTAAAAGTAAGTAATTTGAGCTAGTACAACCTTGTATTAATGATTTTTAGTATATCGTTTACCTAAATATTTGACTAGCGCGACACGCCGAGAGATTTATATGGCTCGGCTTGCGAAGGATTCGCCTCGCGCTACCTGTGGTGTAGCTAGGGTTTGCTGTTGCAGCTTTTATATCTGACCGCGCGCGTAAAACTTGCCACGAAAAACAGCGGTTTGTGAACGTTCACTTTGTGGCAGCTTTTGCACGTGACTTCTCGTGTGAAGTTGACCTCTTTAACTGTTACAGCTATAGACAGCGATACACGTTACAGCAGTCAGAACCCTCATACAGAGCCTGGTAAAAGCTTTACCGAGTACAGATAATCAACAGCTGTAAAAGCTAAAGCTCAAAACGTACCCCATCGCATGTGATCGAGCGCACAGGAACCCGAACTTGAGTTTCAAACAGAAGGACGCTGAGCTGATTCTTCCCCAAGAAAATTGAACCCTCTTCTTCTTTTCTCTTACACCTCGACGCTTGCAGCAGAATGCACGCCGAGGTTTTCTTTTTCTATGCATCTCCAGAGCAGTTAATTTTCTAAAACATCTAGAAGAGGTCGTAGTTCATGAGCAAAATTCGGGGTATGAACTTCCAAAAATTGCTCATATTCTTCCGGTGTTCTGGGCTTATTCCTGTATGTTTTAAGTCTTCGAAAACACGCCTGTGCGACTTTAGCACGATTAATATCTAAAACATCGAGGAGAAAATCATCAGGGGATTTTACACTCATCGGCAGGTTGCGCAAGGATTCTTCTGGGAAAACTTTCACGTTGAAGGTCACTAAGGTATGAGCTGGAGACATGTGCGCCGCAGCTAATACATGACGATCTCCTTCGTCACAGGTCATAGAATCAATTAACGTTTCGTAAGATGTAATAGTTGCATCTGGAAAGAAATTTTGCATATATTCTATACGTTTATCAATGTCCGCAGTAGGGTTATTAAGCTTAACAACTCTACGTAATTCATCTAGAACACCTTGAGACCAATACGGAACATATAATCTCTCCTCTGCCAAAGTGAGGAATAGATCACAATAAATTTCTCCATACAATGAACAAACATCAAAGAACACGCTAAAGGCATAGTAACCTACTTCCGAATTAACGGATTATCTAGCGATAATGACGGATCTTCGGTAGCCGCCAAACTATCCATGGCTTCATTGAATTCACGATGGCGCCTCTCTGCATATTCTTGCACATCCTTCAGCAGAATCCGACGGTGTCTACCAACTTTCTGATATGGGATATGCCCACCTTCAAGTAATTTCACAAGAGTTGGTCGACTCATGGATAACATATCAGCTGCTTCTTGTGTTGTGAGCTTCATTTCAAGTGGCGCAACAAAGATAGCCTTATTATTTGATAACTGTTGCGTAACCTGTAAAAGAACACGAGCAAGCTCTCCCGTAAGAGGTAATTCCTCATATCCAGGCAACTTCAAATACGCAATCGGAAAATCTTCCTGGGAAGCTATATCTTCAAATGCCTTCATAATGTTGACATTCTGAGCACGCTCTTTGTCGTCAGGATAATATGTTTCTGCTTGGCGCATACCTAGTGAAGGAGACATAATATAATCACCTTTCCCCTTACAATTCTATTCGAAATATTCGAAAAAATCTAGTAGAGATAAAAGCAAACTATTGTGCCGACTTCACAATGTGGACAGTCAGCACAATAACATCATTCCTTAGTACGAGCTAAGCACTCCCCTACAAAGCATCCTTCATGCTCTTCACGAACGCACCAATATGTGCCGGCGCTTCCGTGCCGTACTGTTCGATCAAGCGGATAATTGCCGAACCCACAATCGCACCATCCGAGATTGCGACCATATCATGCGTCTGCTGCGGAGTCGAAATTCCAAAGCCAACCGCACACGGAACGAACGTATTCTCGCGAATCGTTGCCACAAGAGAACTCACATCCGTGGTAATCTCCGCACGCTCCCCCGTCACTCCCAAACTGGAGACAACATAGATAAAGCCACGAGCCTCGCGTGCGATCATGGCGATGCGGTTAGCCGAGGTTGGTGCGATAAGCGAAATAAAATCAACGCCATGTTGCTCAAAAATCTCGCTAAATTCAGCTTTTTCCTCGAACGGAATATCTGGCAAAATAATGCCGTCAATCCCCACCTGTTCGCAACGAGCAGCAAACGCCTCAATGCCATAGGAAAAGACGACGTTGGCGTAGGTCATAAACACGAGAGGAATAGACACCTCTTCGCGCAAGGACAGCACGAAATCGAAAATCGTATCGGTGGTTATTCCCCCAGCGAGCGCGCGAATATTCGCGCCCTGAATCACCGGACCTTCCGCAGTCGGATCGGAGAATGGAATACCCAACTCGATAATGTCCGCTCCGGCCGCGACCATCTCCAGCACCGCACGGCGCGTAGTCTCTAAATCTGGATCTCCGCACGTAATGAACGGAATAAATACTTTCCCACTACCAAAACCACGCGAAACTCCAGCAACTCCCCTACTCATGAATATCCTCCCCACAATAACGCGCAATCGCTGCGCAATCCTTGTCGCCGCGACCGGAAATGGTCACCACAATAATCTTGTCTGAGCTCAATGTTGGCGCCAATTTCTGCGCATAAGCCACCGCGTGCGCCGACTCAATTGCCGGAATAATGCCCTCGGTGCGAGCCAGGTATTCGAAAGCGTTCACTGCCTCGTCATCGGTTATCGGCACGTACTGGGCGCGACCAATATCGTGCAAATACGCGTGTTCTGGCCCGACGCCTGGATAATCCAAACCAGCAGAAATCGAGTAGACCGGCGCAATCTGCCCGAACTTATCCTGGCAGAAGTACGACTTCATACCGTGGAAAATACCGAGCGAGCCGGTGGTAATCGTTGCTGCGGTTTCGAAAGTATCGGCGCCGCGCCCGGCAGCCTCGCAACCAATCAGCTGTACCTGCTCATCCTCAATAAAGTTGTTGAAGGAACCAATCGCGTTCGAACCGCCACCCACACAGGCAATCACAGCGTCCGGCAAGCGCCCCTCTTTCGCAAGCATCTGCTCTTTAATTTCCTTGGAAATAACCGCTTGGAAATCGCGCACAATCGTCGGGAACGGGTGCGGGCCCATAACCGAGCCGAGGCAGTAATGCGTGTCATCAATGCGCTTGGTCCATTCGCGCATCGCCTCCGACACCGCGTCCTTAAGCGTAGCAGTTCCCGAGGTTACCGGCACCACCTCAGCGCCGAGCAAGCGCATACGATACACGTTCAGCGCCTGACGCTCGGTATCCTCTTTGCCCATAAAAACAACGCACTCCATACCCATCAGCGCGGCTGCGGTCGCAGTAGCCACGCCGTGCTGACCAGCACCAGTCTCAGCAATCAAGCGGGTTTTGCCCATTTTCTTGGCCAGCAGCGCCTGACCGAGCACATTGTTAATCTTGTGCGCGCCGGTATGGTTAAGATCCTCGCGCTTCAGATAGATTTTCGCACCGCCAAGATCCTCACTCATTTTGCGCGCGTAGTACAGGCGCGACGGGCGGCCGCCGTACTCCTCGAGCAGTTCGGCCAGTTCCGCGTTAAACTGCGGATCGTTCTTGTAATGGTTGTAGGCTTCGTCTAGCTCAATCACTGCGTTCATGAGCGTTTCGGGAATATATTGCCCGCCGTGTACGCCGAAGCGACCGTGTGTGTTCGTCATGCGTTTTCTCCTCGAACTGCTGCCATAAAAGCAGCTGCTTTCTTAAAATCTTTAAAACCGTCGGTTTCGATGCCGGAGCTTACGTCCACCGCGAAAGGATGGAGCTGATTGATGGCTTCTGCCACGTTATGCGCATCCAGTCCGCCCGCAAGAAAATACGGACGTTTGATTGCCTCGCGAAGCAGCGACCAGTCGAACGTGATGCCACTGCCTGCGCCCGCGTCGAGCAGCACATGCTCGGCAGCGCTGTTATTAGCCGCCTGTACGTCTGCTGCAGACCGCACTCTAAACGCTTTGATGGAGCGCTTGCTTGGCACGTTCTCTTCTGCACCGTGATACTGCGCCAGATCGATGATGCCCTCGTTTAGCGCTCGCTGCACGTTCTCCTCTGACTCGTTGACGAATACGCCCACTGCCTCAATGCCTGGCGCGAGAGCAGAGCGCAAACGAGCGGCCTGCTCGAACGTTACGTAGCGGCGCGATGTTGGCGCGAAAACAAAACCCACATAATCAGGTGTGAGCTCGTTGACCATCTCAATGTCTTCTAAGCGGCGCAATCCGCACAGTTTTACGCGCGTTCTCATGCACCTTCTCCGCGAAGAGCTGCCAGCGCAGCTTTTTTATCGTCCGCGCGCATCAAGATTTCTCCCACGAGTACAGCGTCTGCACCCATGTCGCGCACAGCCTGCACATCGTCAAGTCCACTCACGCCGCTTTCCGACACGAACAGAACGTCTGACGGAATCAGCGCGCGCAAGCGAGCGCTGTTCGCGGTATCCACGGAAAAATCTTTGAGATTGCGATTGTTTACGCCAATTACGCGCGCGCCGGCACGCACAGCCGTCCGCACCTCGTCTTCGTCATGCGCTTCGACGAGCGCGGTTAAACCGAGCGTATTGCATACATCGATATAGTCGCGAATTTGCTGTTCGCTCAAAATCGCACAGATAAGCAAAACTGCGGACGCGCCGAGCAGTTTAGCCTCATAAATCATGTAGGCGTCGACCGTAAAATCTTTGCGAATGCAGGGCGTGCTCACGACCGCTGTAATCTCGCGCAAATACTGGTCAGAGCCGAGGAACCATTTCGGTTCGGTGAGCACAGAAATGCAGTCCGCACCGGCCGCCTCGTAGTCGCGGGCAATGCTCAGATAATCGAAGTCTGGGGCGATAAGCCCTTTGGACGGCGAGGCTTTTTTGCACTCACAAATAAAACTGATTCCCGGCTTTGCCAGCGCTTTTTCGAAGGCAAAATCGCCGCGAGGCAGAGCGAGAGCTTCAGCTTTTACCTGCTCGTAGGGACGCTGCTGTGTGGCTTGTTCTACGCGTTCGCGCGCATGAGCGGCGAGTTCGTCGAGAATTGTTGCAGTCATTTTTACTCCTTGCCCTCGTTGCTCAGCGCTACGGCTTTGTTGAGGGTGTCGAGCGCGCTGCCGTTGGAAATTAAGGTGCGAGCCTGATCGATACCGTCGGCAATACTGTCGGCTTTGTCGTTAATGTAAAGCGCAGCACCTGCGTTGAGCAGAACAACGTCGAGCTTTGGTCCGGTCAGTTCGCCGGCCAGGATTGCGCGCGTAATCTGCGCGTTCTCCTGTGGCGTTCCGCCTTCCACATCTTCTTTCGAGCAGCGAACCAACCCAAAATCTTCCGGCGCTATGGTATACGAGGTAAATTCGCCGTCCTTAATTTCGCACACCGCAGTTGGAGCGCTCAGCGAAATTTCGTCCATCTTATCTTTGCCATACACCACTAGGCCGCGGCGCACGCCCAGCTGCGAGAGCACGCGTGCCAATGGTTCTACGAGATACTCGTCGTACACGCCCAGCAGCTGGTAGCTCGGACGAGCAGGATTGGTGAGCGGTCCCAAAATATTAAAGACTGTGCGAATGCCGAGCTCTTTGCGGATTGGTCCAACGAAGCGCATCGCACTGTGATACTTCTGTGCGAAGAAGAAGCAGAAGCCTGCGTCTGTGAGCAGACGAATGCACTGGTCAGGCGTGAGGTCGATGTTAAAACCGAGGGCTTCCAAACAGTCGGCCGTGCCACTCTTCGACGAAGCAGCACGGTTGCCATGCTTGCCCACTTTTACGCCGGCAGCTGCGGCAATAATGGCTGCGGTGGTGGAAATGTTAAAGGTGTGAGCCCCATCGCCGCCCGTTCCCACGAGGTCGAACACCTCTAAACCGTTGTCTGTAGCAGGAACTGGGGTGGCGTGTTCGCGCATGGCCTGCGCACAGCCGGCAATTTCGTCCGTGGTTTCGGCGCGCGCACTCTTGGTAGACAGCGCCGCCAAAAAAGCTGCGTTTTGGGTTGGGGTGGTTTCGCCGTTCATAATTTCGTTCATAACGGCGTAGGCTTCGTCGTAATTGAGGTCTTGTTTATTGACGATTTTCTTAATTGCTTCGCTAATCATTTTTTGTCCTTATAATGCTAAAAAGTTGCGGATCATCTTCTCACCGTTCGGGGTGAGGATGGATTCAGGATGGAATTGCACGCCGTAAATCGGATAGCGCGTATGTTCGACGGCCATCACTTCCCCGGTTGCGGTTGCACCGGTTACGCGCAACTCATCTGGCAAAGTCGAAGCGTCTGCCACCAACGAATGGTAGCGAGCAACAGACCCGACCTGTGGGCAATCGCGGAAAAGCACGCTGTTCGTGTCGAAAGTTACATCGGACTGTTTGCCGTGCATAAGCAAATCCGCGTATGTAACGGTTGCACCGTAGGCCGCACAGATTGCTTGTTCCCCCAAGCACACGCCGAGCGTTGGGATTTCGGTGCTCACGGTTCGCGCCACGTCCATGGTGATGCCCGCGTCTTCTGGTCGCCCCGGGCCAGGCCCCAGCACAATATGCGAAGGCGCCAGCGCGCGCACATCCTCGACGCTTAACTCGTTATTGCGCACCACGCGAATATCAGGATTAATCGCGCCAATCATTTGGTAGAGGTTGTAGGAAAAACTGTCGAAGTTGTCGATTAATAAAATCATCACTCGTCCTCCTGCGCATCCTCGAGTTCTTGCGCCAGTTCGAGCGCCTTCATCGACGCTTTCGCCTTGTTAATGCACTCCTGATACTCCTTCTCAGGATCGGAATCGGCCACAATGCCCGCGCCCGAACGCACGAAAACTGTGCCGTTCTTCTTGTAGGCGAGGCGAATAGCAATGCACATATCCGCATTACCGGTAAAGTCGATGTAGCCGATAGCGCCACCGTAAATGCCGCGCTTATCGTTTTCCAGTTCGCTAATAAGCTGACACGCTCTAATTTTCGGCGCCCCCGAGAGCGTTCCTGCTGGCAGAACTGCTTCGATAACGTCGAAAGCATCCTTGTCATCGCGAATCTCGCCGCGCACAGTAGACCCGATGTGCATAACGTGCGAGAAACGTTCGATGCTGTGCAGTTTCGCAACCTCAACTGTTCCGAAACGGCTCACTTTGCCTAAATCGTTACGTCCCAGATCGACGAGCATATTGTGCTCAGCCAGTTCCTTCGTATCGGCTAACAGCTCGGTTTCTAAGGCCTTATCTTGGGCAGGCGTTGCACCGCGTGGACGAGTTCCTGCCAGAGGGAAGGTAGTGAGTTCACCGTTATGCAGCTTAACCAGCGTTTCCGGCGAGGCACCCGCAACCTCTACATCCGTTCCCGAGAAATAGAACATGTATGGCGATGGGTTCACGGTGCGCAGTACGCGATAGGTGTTAAACAGACTGCCTTCGAACGGCGCCGAGAGGCGATTCGATAGCACGATTTGGAAAATATCGCCCTCGTGAATATGATGTTTCGCTGCGGTAATCATGGCCGCGAAACGCTCTTTATCGAACAGCGGTGTTACCGGTCCGGTCAGCGCACTGTGCGGTTCTGTAAACTTGTCGCCGCGCTTAAGCAGGCGGATCATATCTGATAGTTCTGCGCGCGCCTGCGCATAGTTCTCAGCTAAGTTTTCGCCCGGCTTTACGCTCATGTTGGCAATCAGAATGATTTTTTGCTGAACATGATCGAAAGCGATAACTTTATCGAACAACATGAGATCGGCGTCTTTAAAGCTTTCCGTATCGTTCACCGCGCGCTTGGCAGTCGGCTCGCTGTAGGTAAAGTAGTCGAAAGAGAAATAGCCAACTAAACCGCCGGTAAAAGGCGCAACGTCTACGCGCGGACTAGCATAATCGCGCATAACTGCGCGCAAATAATCCGAAGGGTTTGCAGTTTCTATCGGCTCGGCGTGAAGCGAATCAAAAATCTGACCATCGGCAACGCTAATGCTGCGCACCGGATCGTATCCCAAGAAACTGTAGCGCCCCCACTGTTCGTCCGCCTGCGCGGACTCGAGCAGATAACAGTGACGCGATACGTTTTTGAGAATGCGCACGGCTTCTACAGGGGTTATAAAATCGGACAAAATCTGAGCGCTCACCGGCACAATCGTGTACGAGCCGGTGGCGGCGAGCTCTTCTACCTGAGCTAAAGAGGGTTGTGTTTTCACTGAATTCCTTTGCGTGTGCGAAAAATGGTATGCAGAACGCAAGGAAATACACGTATCCCTAGGTGTAAAAAAGAATGCTGCGTTCTGACACTACGAAAGAGTGTCAGACCTTCAAGTCGGAACGAAGTCGAAAGAGAGCGCGACAGAGCTGAGCGCGAAACGCGGCTGAGAGCTCTGAGCGGTCATAATGGTCTTCCTTTGAACTGTTATTGGCAACCGTAGCGAGAAAAAGCTCAACTCGTGAGCTATCTTCCAGTATGTGAGACTTTGAGCGCGGACAGTACGCTTTTTACGAGCACAAGCAGCAGGAAGAAATTAAACACCCACAGGTTGATTGTTGGCGTGAGAAAAGCGACCAGACGCACACCGGCGGGCGTGACGAGCATGGCCACGACGCCGATAATTCCGGCGGCTTTGAGGTCAACGAGGTTCGCTTTAAGGTTGCTGATAGTGCCGCTGATTGCACCGGGCATCATGGCCAGCAGGGAGGTTCCGCGCGATACCAGATCACTGGCGCCGAACACGACGCTCATGCCGGGAACGAGCACCGCGCCGCCGCCTACGCCGAGCAGAGCGGACAGAACACCCGAGATGATACCGAGCAACACCATGCCTGTACCGGTGAGCCAGGTGACAGTGACGTGTGAGATGCGCGACGGGCTTTCGAAGAATTGACTAATAACGATGCCAATGAGGAACATGACGAAGGCCCAGCGCAAGAATTTCTCGGAGAGTTTTTGCAACAGTTTCGAGCCGACCCATGCGCCGGTGATGGTGCCGATAATAACCAGTGCACCCATCGACCAATTTACGTGACCGCCGAATGCGTAGGAGATGATTCCACCCAAACTTGCCAATGGCATGGCTGCGAGCGATGTAGCCGATGCTTGGCGCTGCGTAAGGCCATAGAGCAGCAAGCCAGGAACCATAACCGTTCCACCGCCCACGCCGAAAAGGCCGGAGAAAATGCCGACTGCTATCCCGATGGCGAGGAGCAGAAGGATGGAGCGCGTGGTGTTCGTCGTGGTTTTCGTCATGCTTGCCATGGTAGGGCGAGCGGCGAACAGGTCTCATATGGCGGTGGGGTAAACACCGCCACGACGCTATTTACCCCACCACTCGCAGAAGAAAACTAACTCAAGCCTTCTCATTCAATCGCGAATGCCTATACGAATACGCGAAATAAATGGTAATGCCGGCGACCAGCCACACGAGGAAGCGAATCCACGTGAGTACAGACAGGTAGAGCATAACCACGAAGCACACTGCCGCAACGATGAGCGGTAACCATGGGCTACCTGGAGCCTTAAAGGCACGCTCTAAGTCTGGACGCTTCTTGCGCATAATTGGCACACCTACGCATACGAGCACGAAGGCGCTCAGCGTACCGATGTTCACCATGTCAGCCAGAACGCCAATATCCATAGTGGAGGCAATCAGGGCAACAACAATACTGGAAACGATCTGCAAGGTTGCAGGAACGCCACGCTTATTGGTGTGCGAAATGCCTTCTGGCAGAAGCTTGTCGCGGCTCATAGCGAAAACGACACGGGTCAAGCCCAGCAGCAGAACCATAACTACAGTGGTCAAGCCAACGAGAATACCAAAGGAAATAATCTGAGCGGCCCAGTCAGCACCCACAAGCTCGAAGGCGGTAGCCAGCGAAGGGCTCTTCATTTGGGCGAGCTTATCGTAGGAAACCATGCCCGAGGTAACGAGCGTAACCATCACATACAGGAAGATAACAATGCCCAAACCGATGGTAATGCCGAGCGGAACCGTGCGCTTTGGCTCTTTAGCTTCCTCAGCAGCGGTGGCGATAATATCGAAACCGATAAACGCGAAGAAGACGAGAGCCGCGCCCGAGAGAACGCCACCGAAACCATACATGGTATCTGGCAAACCGAGAGCTTTCTGCAGCAGAGGCTGCTCAAGCGAGGTGAGCACGGACGAGCCGGAACCGGTCACCGTTCCTACGGACTGCTGAGGAGGCACGAACGGCGTGAGGTTGCCAACTTTAAAGTAGAAGAAGCCGGCCACAATAATAAAGAGGACAACGCCTACCTTCACCACGGTAAGAACAGCGTCGAAATCGCTGGAAATCTTCGTGCCCATAAGAAGCAGAACGGTAAAGAAGGCGACGATAACCATTGGTGCGAAGTCAATGGTAAAGTGCTCGGATACGTGCCACTGCGTTTCCACAGGGAAGCCAATAAGGCGGAAGAATTCGCGGAAATAGAGGCCCCAGTATTTGGAAATAACCGAGGCAGCCATAAGCAGTTCGAGAATAAGATCCCAACCGATAATCCACGCGATAAATTCACCCAAAGTGGTGTAGGTAAAGGTATACGCCGAGCCAGCAGCCGGAACCATCGATGCGAACTCCGCGTAGCAGAACGCCACACCCACGCAGGCAAGACCTGCGATAAGGAAGCTCACAATAGCTGCCGGACCCGCATGGAACGCGATAACCTGCGCCCCCACCGAGAAAATACCTGCGCCCACGGATACAGCCACAGCCATCATAGCCATATCCCAGACACCTAAGTTACGTTTGAGGGAATGACCCTCTGCATGAGTTTGTGCCAGCGCAGACTCGATTGATTTAGTTCTAAAAAGTTTCACATGGATACTGTACCGTGTTCCCTCGCGTTTGTAGAGAGAAAGAGGGCGAAACAGGGCTGATTATTTTACCTAGTGGGACAGTATTGCTAGGTGAGACAAAAACGACCACTAGGTGGAACGCGCAGCGGCATTTAAAGCTCTACAATTGAGGAGAGATTCGTTTTGAAGTAGCGAGCAGCAAGCAGCGGAGAGAAACAGAGAGAAACATGGACGCACAAGACACACAAGACAAAGAATCGCAGCGCCTCGAAAAGTTCCTCCGCGCCCGCGAGCGCGCACGCGATGCGTATTTATCTGAGGAAGAGATGCTCGCAGAGATTATGAGACAAATTGAAGACATTAGAGAGAATGAGGAGGGGAAGTAGTAGAGTTCTAAGGATTTTATTAATTACGCAGAACGTTTTAGACGTCTTTTAAGAGAACTCATCCCCAGCTTTCTCTCAGTTCTTCTTAGAGTGTTACCCAGCTTCGAGCGGTTATATATAAACCAACGCAAGGAAGAACCGCACAGGAACCCGATGCTATCAAGCGAACGGACGCTGAGCTGGTCCTCCCCCAAGAAAACTGAATCCCTTCTTCTCTCTTTCTCTCTTACGGTAGTGGTCACCTCAGGCAACTGAAGTGACCACTACTGATTTACTGATTTATTTCTTAAATTCCACAGGATCTATGTATCCTTTCCACACATCTAGGGGAAACAGTTCTGCACAAAATTCCATCCACTCATTCACAAGATTCATAGAATCATCAGCTAGCCAACGCAATTGCAATCCGTCCATCGCGCTCATCGCTAGAGACCATAGTTCATAAAAACGTTCTCTATCAGAGGCATACGGCTCCGGCAGCATCCAATTAATCTCAGAAACAATGCTCCAGAAACGTCTGTGACGATTAATGAAGTAATCATGTGCAGGATGCTGAGGGTCTAAAGATTCTGCATACAAAATAGTAAACAGCTTCACCAGCATAGTTCGCCCGCAGTTTGCCAAAACAATATTCAAAGTAAAACGCGGAAAATAGTAATGCTCTCCTCCGTCTGTATCGCATGCGAGCGCGTTACTGTAGTTAAAATCATCCATTGCTTGGGAATCGTAAATCTTTTCAATAACTAAGCGAAGTAAATCATCTTTACTTTCCACATAGTGGTAAATTAATGCTTCAGTAATGTTCAAATCTTTAGCAATATCGCGTAACGACATACCCCAAAACCCTTTTTGCGCAATTATTCTTGCTGCAGATTGAGCTATTTGTTCGCGTCTTTCTTCGGCAGTCATTCGTTTTTTATACGTCGCTTCGCTCAACACAAGTTTTCGCGCCTGACTTTCTCCATCAAAGCTCACAACGCCTGATTGATGAAACTGTTCCCACGGTTCAAAATACATTGCTTCCTCTTCACTTGCCCCTATGGAGAAGCCCTAGCTCTTTGTACTCTATAAAACTTAGTGTACCGAGAACCAGGGCTTTGAGGAGGCAATCAGTCAAGTTATATCGCGTTCGCGCACACAATCTCGCTATAGCGCACCGCGGAATCCTTCCAAACACGCTCCTGAGTATCGTAATCGACGCGCACAATACCGAAACGCTTGGTGTATCCGAAAGCCCATTCGAAATTATCGAGCAGAGACCATGCGAAATAACCAGCTACCGGAGCGCCCGCCTCGATAGCATCGGCAACCGCGTTGAGGTGCGCGTTCAGATAGGCAACGCGTTGCGGATCGTGAACAACCTTCTTGCCCTCGTCCTCGCTCACCTCGTCGTCCCACGCAGAACCGTTTTCCGTTATAAACAGCGGCAGACTTGGGAAACGCTCTGCAAGTTCCGTAAGCATCACAGTAAGCGCTTGAGGCTCTTGATTCCAGCCCATAGCAGTTAGTTCGCCTTCAGGAGGTAGACCGTGCACATGTTCTTGTGCTGGCACAGGATTACCAATTTGAGACTCAGCCTGCTCACTGCCCTGAACGTGAGTACTTGAGTAATAGTTAATACCTAAGTTTTGCAATGGCTGATGAATGATTTCCATATCGCCCGGCAGCACATAATCCCAGTTAGTAATATGCTTGGTTGCCTCGAAAATCTCTGGATCGTACTTACCCTCAAGCATTGGTCCGAGCCATACCTCGTTAGACATAAGATCAGCGCGACGCTTAGCAGCTTTATCTTCAGCAGAATCAGTTTCCGCCACGTTTGCAGCCAAGTTAAGCGTTACGGATACATCGATATCGTAGCCCAAAATCTCGCGCAACGTAGTTACTGCTAAACCGTGTGCGAGGTTTAAGTGGTGAACCGCACGCAGAGCCTTATGATAATCAACAACGCCTGGCGCGTGCACACCGTTACCGTAGCCGAGGTAGGCTGCGCACCATGGCTCGTTTAAGGTAATCCAAGAATCAACTTTCTTACCGAAAGCGCGTGCCACAGCAGCCACATATTCAGCGAACTTATATGCGGTCTCGCGGTTCGCCCATCCGCCGCGGTCTTCCAAATACTGTGGCAAATCCCAGTGGTAAAGCGTAACGAAAGCCTTAATTCCTGCAACGTGAAGCGCATCGATCAAACCTTCATAATACGCGATGCCTTCTGGATTAACTTCGCCATTAATGTCTGGAATAACGCGCGACCAGGAGATGGAGAAACGGTAAGCTCTCACGCCCAGCTGCTTCATAATCTCAATATCTTCCGGGTAGCGGTGGTACTGATCGCAAGCCATCGAGCCGTCGGACTTATCGATAACAGCGCCCTCGCGAAGGCACAGCGTATCCCAAATGGATGGCGTGCGACCGCCCTCAGCAGCAGCACCTTCTACCTGAAACGACGCGGTTGCGGTGCCCCACACGAAGTCTTGTGGAAATGAACGTGACATGAATATTCTCCTTTGAAATGAGTCCGTTACTAGTGTAACTTAATCGGTTCACTACAACGTGATCGTGTTGAAAATTATCGAAATTTAGCCCTTCACAGCGCCAGCCATAATACCCGATACGAGCTGCTTGGCCGCAATGAAGAAGAGGACCAACAGTGGAATCGTAGTAAGGAGCACACCCGACATAACAATCGTGTAATCGGTAAAGTATGCGCCCTTCAACGCTGCAGCTGCGGTGGTGAGCATCGAGTTCTTGTTTGGCCCCAGCACCAGCATTGGCCAGAAGTAGTTCGTCCAGCTGCCAATAAAGGTGAACAGGAAGAGCATTGCTGCAGCTGGTCGAGCAGCCGGCAAACCAACAGAAATGAAGGTGCGGAACATCGAACAACCATCTATACGGGCAGCTTCAATCAGTTCGTATGGCAGAGCATCGGTTAAGTATTGCGTCATCCAGAACACGCCAAAGGCGCTGACCAAGCTTGGAATAATAATGGCCCACAGGCTTCCATACAACCCTGCTTTGTTCACCATAATGTAGAGCGGAACAACGGAAAGCTGAGATGGAATGGTCATTGTTGCCACAACCAGTGTGAGCAATACTTTGCGTCCACGGAAACGCAGCTTTGCGAAGGAATAGCCGGCCAAAGTGCTAAAGAATACTGTGGATACAGACACAATTGTTGCCACGAAAAGCGTTCCCAAGAATGCCTGACCAAACTTAATCTCCGCAAAAGCGCGTGCCATATTGCGTCCCAGAGAGCCAGCAAAAATGAGTGCTTTTACACCGTACTGATTGCTTGGCGTATCCTGAGAAGCAATAGAAACCGCGTAGTAGAGCGGGAAGATGAACAGAAGAATCGTAACGATAAGAACCGCATACGAGCCCCATCCTGGCTTGCGACCCTCGGACGTCATTCCCAATGCTTTACTGCGTTTGCGTGCAGCAGTTGCGGCAACGCCTTTGCCGTAGAGCTGTTCCATTGCAGGAACGCCCATATCTGTTTTGTTGCTTTCGTTAGTTACATCAAAATTTTTACGTGCCATGTTTCTCACCTCGCCTCTAGTTACACGCTTTGTTCTCGCCGGCCGAGCGTGCTTCCACGCCCGTCTTTTTAGCCTTCATAAAGTCTGCATGACGTTGTGCTTCGATTGCTGCCAATGCCTTTCGATTGGATTTCTTTCCTCCCTGCCCAGCGTTCTGAGTGAGGAAGTAGTTAAGCAAAGCGAAGGTGACGATAATAAGGAAAAGAAGCCATGCGACGGCTGCAGCCCTACCCAAGTTTGGCTGCCCCGGCGTAACTTGTACGAAGCCGAGCTTGTACAAGAAGATACTGACCGTGAGGTACTGATCGTTAGCACCACCGCCAACGCCACCACCATTATGGAAGAGCTGCGGTTCATCGAAGATTTGCAGACCACCAATGGTGGAGGTGATAATAACGAAGAGCAGTGTTGGGCGAAGCATTGGCAAGGTAACCGAACGATATGTACGCCAAGCGCTCGCCCCATCAACTACTGCAGCTTCCAAAACATCACGAGGAATTGCCTGCATTGCCGCTAACAGAATTAAGGTGTTATATCCAATCCATCGCCAGTTCACAATAGTTGCAATGGCAAGCTGAGACCAAAATGTGCTTGAGTGCCAAGCTATAGGCTGCAAACCTATGCTTTGTAGCACAACATTAATAGCACCCATTTTATCGGAGAACAACTGAGAGAAGATAATACCTGCTGCGGATGGAGCAACCACATATGGCAAAAGAACACCTACACGACAGAATGTTTTAGCCTTCAAATTGGCATCCAGAATCCACGCTAACCACAGTGCAATAATGATTTGCGGAACCGAGCTAAGTAAGAAGATGGTGAATGAGTTTCGTACTGCATGGTAGAAGCTACGCTGATGCAATACCCACATAAAGTTTCCATACCAACTAGCTTCTGTGCTACCACACGTAGAACCACAAACTGCAAGACCTCCATCTCCAGTGAGGGTGTTATATGCTCTGGTCGAAATAACTAGAGTGTAGAACATTGGGAATAAACCAATGACTGCAAAGAGAATAAAGAATGGCGCTACATACAAATATGGCGAGGCTTTCCACTCAAGCTTTTGCATAAAGCTGCGGAAAGCGGACGACCTATGCGACTTCGACGCTGAACCTGGCATAATTACTCCTCCCAATTATCCTTCTCGTCTTACTCTGAACCTGTGCTCTGGTACACAAATCGGGCGACGGTTGCATAATCGCCGCCCGAAATATGTAGAAAGCGCTACTTAGTGAGCGAATACCCGTATTAAAGATGATGAGGACGAGCACGCTCAATTTTGAGAGTTAAGACAGTGCTTTCACATCCTGTACGAATTGCTTCCATGACTGCTCTGGCGACTGTTCCTTATTAACATCTACACGAGTAATAGCGTCTTGGAATTTTGCATCGATGTCAAAGTGCTGACCACCAATATATGGATCGACTGTAATTGCCTTTGCTCGGTTAGCAAAAATTTGACCAGTAGGAGCATCATTTAAGAAGGAATCCGTCTTGCTAGTAACTTTCTCATCTGCAAGAGCTGTTGGAGAGCTTGGGAAGTTTGATGCTGCGGTAAATACCGATACTTGCTGCTTTGCATTAGTAAGCCATGCAACGAGCTTTGCTGCTTCTTCCTTAACAGGTGAAGATTCTGGAATTACCAAATAGGAACCACCCTCATTAACACCACCGCCAGGTGTTACATCTGCAATATCCCAACCCTTAAAATCTTCGCCTGCATTTCCCTTAATATTATTCACAATCCATGCTGGGCAAATCATGGTTGCGAAACCTTTATCCGACTTGAACTGAGCATTCCAGTCATCTGACCACTGGTTTAAATGCGCAGACTGATCTGTAGTAGCAGTCAAATCCATAAACTGCTTTTTCAAAGCATCGTCTGTCGCAATAACAGTTCCATCTTCCTTCACGTACGTTTCTTTATTTTGCGTACGCATTGCAGCCCATGTGCCCCCCATGGAGTCATACCAAGGAAGACCTGTTTTATCCGTATATTCCTTACCAACTTGGAAGTACTGATCCCATGTTGCGGAATCACCGCCAAGAAGCTTTGCTACCTCTGCACGGTCACTTGGTAAGCCAGCCTTTTCAAAGAGATCACGACGATAGCATACAGCAGAAGGACCAATATCATTAGAAGCACCAATCATCTTGCCATCGGAAGTCTTCCCTGCTTCAACCTTCCAATCAAGCCAATCATTATCCTTGAGGTACTTTGTCTGATCCATAAATTTATCTGGCATAGAAGTAATAGATGGCATCCAGTTAATATCTACAGCATAAACATCGTATGCATTCGAACCAGAGGAAATCGCTGTGTTAAAAGCAGAACGCGCATCGTCTGAAGTTGCAGCTACAATTTCCTCAACTTTTACATTAGGATTGAGTTTCTCATATTGCGCCCATAAATCTGCTCCAGGACGCTCATTAGTTGGCTTGCCATAGCCAAAGTTATTGAAGGTTTGAATTTTAATAATTGTTTTGCCGTCGGCGGTTTTTGATGCACTAGCAGAAGATGAATTACCACAAGCTGCTAGACTAGCGAGCATTGCAATTGAGCTTATAGCTGCAACTACAACCCCCCCCCCGCTTAATCTGATTCAATACCATAACTATCTCCTTCTCAACACTGCGAGATCTTCCTCACATATGTTCATCTAACATAAATGCTTCATCACATTTATTTCACTCCATGCATGGAGTTACACCTTCAGAATATCGAGTACGTGATTGCTACTGTGCAATTTCGCCGCCTTCTTCTCTGAAGACAAATTCAGTGTATCGCACATTTTTAATGTTCACCATGGCGTGTTGAATATGTTACAAATAAGAAGTAATGTAATTATATAGCATTCACATCTTTAAGAAACGCATATTTTCCCAGCGTTCTTTCAACTAATTTCAGTATGTTGCCCAGCTTCATGCGGTTATATTGAAGTATCGCAAGGAAGACTACCCAGCAAGTTCTTCCCCCAAGAAAACTAAATCCTCTTCTTCTCTTTCTCTCTTCTTATAAGACCGTTTCGCCTCATCGCGAAGCGGTCTTATGGGTTGTGGGAGCAATGTTATAGCTTCTCTGCGCTGTTAATGCTGTCAGTCATGATGCATGCAACGTATCGGGACTCATAGCATTTCAACCACAGCCACAAGAATAAACGCAACCAAGCAAAAGGAAACCTCGCTGGAACTAATAAGTAACCAGCGAGGTTATATTCCTACAGCAGTATCAGCTACAAATTTTCTGAAGTCTCAGAAACTCTATCGCACGAACATGCATTCAACAGGGAAGCATCTTCGCTTACAGATCCAGCTGGGCTGTTCGCCCATGATTATCGCGCACAATCAAGCGTCCCGTAGCATCTTCAGGCACTTCTACTACAGCCAAAGCTCGACCATAGTATGTTCCTGACTCACCGCTAACAAAAGACGCCTCGTTATACGGCGAAGCACAGCCAAAACCAAGCAATCGCACACCTTTACCCTCAACGCTGGCAGATAACTGCCCGCGTTCAAGAGGTTTGACTTCACCAGCATTATCCGTGTAATCTACATGAATAAATTTCACGCGCGAATTTTCGGATTCTGGCTCGCACGAAGCAGTCAAACGTGTTGTCTCTCCTGCTGAACGTAAAGCATAACGACCAATTTCCTTACCTGAAGCGTCATACGATACAGCTTCCACCACGCCAGGCTGCCACGTCGTATTAAATCGTGCAATGCAATCGCCGCACATCTTTTTGCGACCAACTTCCACACCATTAACCAGCAAAGCTACGGAAGCTGCACGTGCGTACACTTCCACGCGAGCATCTTCACCTTCACATCCGTTCCAGCTCCACGAGGCAATAGCGTTACTCATTTTCCACGCGCTCGGCGAATGCTTATCATGCGTATGATTCACCGGAACCACCGCAATATATGGACCTTGATCTCCCGCAGACTCCAAAGCTACGCGCGTGTAATAAGCTTCGCCTAAGAAGTTTCCTATTAAATCAACACGCCCCGAACCTGCCGTCAACCATCCACACTTCTGCTCGCGTGGCGCATAATCGGCATATTCCCATCCGCCCACACCGGTTTCTCCGAGGTAATCCATCCCAGCCCACACAAAATCGCCAATAAGTCGAGGCTCTTTTTTGGCAAGCTCACGGAACTTATACGCATCGTTACAGAAAGTTTCCGATCCTAAAATCAAGCGATGCTCATACTTCTTCAAATCATGCCTATATCTATTAATACCGTAGTTATACCCAGCAATATCCATAGCAGCAAAAGCATCGCGCGTCACCCAATCGCACGGCGGAAGTGAAGCACCAATTTTCATAAAATCAGCGCCCATAATACCTGCTAAGTTATTAAAGAATTCACTACCGCTCGCCTTATGCTTCACGGCTTCACCCTCGCCCGCAGCCTTACGGCGTGCAGCTTCTTCAGCTTCTTTCGCGGCTTTCTCATCAGAGTACTGCCCAAAGCCAATCTTGTTGAGGAAGTTGAAGAAAATATTAATACCGCAGGTAACCGGACGAGTGTTATCAAGCGAGTGCAGGAACTCAGTCATCTGTGCAGTCAACTCAATACCGCGCTTTTGCGCAGTCTCAGCAACTTCATTACCTGTGGAATACATAATCACGCTTGGGTGGTTCTTATCTTTCTCCACCATATCGCGCAGATCTTGCTGCCACCACTGATCAAAATAATCTACATAATCATGCTGAGTTTTGTGAATATACCAGTGATCAATGTATTCGTCCATCACGAGCACGCCTAGCTTATCGCAGGCATCAAGTAACGCTTTAGATATAGGGTTATGCGCTGAACGGATAGCGTTATATCCCGCCTCCTTCATAAGGCGCACACGACGCCCCTCAGCTTGCGCATACGTTGCCGCACCTAAAACTCCATTATCGTGGTGAATGCACGCGCCTTGAATAATAACGCGCTTACCGTTGAGCAGGAAGCCTTCATCCCCCCATGAAATTGTGCGCACGCCAAAAGTTGTGGTGACCTGATCTTGAGAGCCGTTGTCACTGACATAATCCACGTGCATCTCATAGACATGCGGATTATCCAAGCTCCACAATTGCACGCCCTCTACATCGAATTCAATGCTACCTTGCGCGATACTACTCTGCGCAGATGCATCTGTCTGAGCTTCAACTCGCAGTGAGTGCGTGACTACACTATTGTTGTCTTGTGCATTGTCGCTTTGAGTGCTATCCCCCATCTGGGGGATAGATATGGTAGCAGTGCCAGCAGCCGTAGCGTCCACCTGCACCCAGAGGCGCGCACGCTGACCGTCCACAGAAACTGTGCGCACTGTTACGCCATTGTGCACAATATGTTCAGCAGATTCAGCCGTCCACAACTGCACAGGACGGTAAATACCTGCTCCGGAATACCAACGTGAGTTAGGTTGATCTACATTGCGAGCAATAACGCGCAGCTCGTTCAAAGACTCATTCAAAGACTCATTCAAAGACTCGTTCAAAGGCTCCCCTGCACCAGGCCTGCGCTTAACATGCGAAGAAATATCCACATAAAAATTCGTGTATCCGTATGGTCTAAACGCGAGTTTTTCGCCATTCAACCAGACTTCTGCATTATGGTAAACACCTTCGAATTCAAGCCATTGCACGGCTGGCGCATCCTCAGATACTGCAAAATGCTTCACGTACTCATAGTCCGCACCCTCAAACCAACTACCGTTCGTTCCTGAGGACGCAAGCTGCGAGCGCTTTTCATGCAACATAGCATCGTGAGGAATGCTTACCGCAGTAAAATCTGCGTCGTCTGGGTATCCCATTTCGGCATTAAAACGGCGATATGACCAGCCCTCGTTAAAAGTTGTTGCGCGCACGGCACACTCCGTTCAAAGAGATTCAAAGAGATTCAAAGAGATTTACTCAGGTGTGGCGAGTCTGACTATTCAACCAGACTCGCCATCTGATTTTTACATATGATTTCTTCTATATGGTTTCTATTCCTGATTCTTGCTCACTCGCATAAACGAGCTAATAATGACCAGAACTGCGGCTGCAAACATAGCAGCAATACCATATAAGGCACTGTTCATATCGGCAATGCTTTGAGCATTACGGTTAAAGGTCATAACCGAAGAGAACAGGTTAATGCGATCGGCAAAGAACACTGTGGCTCCCCATACGATAAGAACTGCTTCTACAACGTATGCGAGGTCTAACAGCACGCCTAAAGCTGTGCCGTTAGATGCACGTAGCTGTCCGAGCACCAAGATAATAAGTTGCACAGCCAGCGCAATAACTCCACCCACAACGGTTACCATGTTCAGTGGCAAGTTTCCAAAAGTAACTGTGCCTTGATTAATGAAGTAGAAGACCAATGCCACTACCTCAACGATAAAGGCAAGCACTCCCACATAAAAACCGAGAGATAAATTCTTCAGAGCCTTCATCTTAGTTTCCCTTCTGTGCATTCTGTGTGTTCTGTACATTCTGTGCGATATGAGTTTCACGTGTCCGAGTTACCGCAAACTTGCGACGGCTCAGCATGTACATCACGACTGCTGCTGCGGTCAGCACACCAGAGACGATACTGGTTGCTAACAACACATTGTCGTACCATGTGTTCACTCGCTTCAGGCGTGATGTGGTATTTAACCCGTCCATAGCGTTGGAGTTCGCAATAGCGTAGTACTGCCAAATCATGTTGCGCTTTAATGCAGCAGACATTACAGAATCCTTTGCCACATCTTTGTCGTTCCAATATGACCAAATTTTCTTGACGGCTGCAATGGAATCATCGCCTGTAGATGTTGTCATCGTTACACCGTTAATTGCAGATTGACGCAGGTTCTTGTATTCACTATCCATAATGAAGTCCTGAGATACCAGTCCCTTGAATCCCCACTCGTTACGCAAGATATTCATCATCAAACCGGTGTGAGCATTAGTAGTGCGTACACCAATACGGTTGTAGCCAGTCATCATACCCAGGATGTCTCCATCTTCCACGCCCTTCTGAGAAGCGCGCAACTCGCCTTCACGAGCTTTCTGCTCCGTCATAAACACAGCAATACCAATACGGTTAATTTCTGTATCGTTAAAGGCATAGTGCTTGCCAGCCAAAATAACACCGTAGGCGCGGCTTGGCTTTACTGTAGCAGTTACCATTTGTGCAGTGAGAATTGGATCTTCGGAATAGTATTCATGGTTTCGAGCATTGTATGCATTACGATGCAAATCAGTGCCCAAGCCCCACAAAATTGTGGTATTAGCCCAAATTGAGTAGTTACCTAGGAGCTTACCCCACTCAGCTGCCAACTGCTTGCTGAAGGTTTGACCAATAATCGATTCATTAGCCATAATACCCATGGAGTAATTTGCATTCTTATCGTTGGCATCAATAGCATAAGGATCTCCAGTGGACTTATCCTCATTGGCATATTGTCCCAGAGTGTAGGATGCGAAACCGTTAGGACCATCATTCTGCACAGCCTCTGGAGAGCTAATAGATACCACTGGCTTAGTTGATGTTCCGCCAAAAGCTGTACGAATCATGGCTTCAGATAAGGTCATCTGATTCATGAGCTTCTGGAAGTCCTTATCTTCTGGACTCTTCACACCCTTAAACTGAGCCAAAGTGAGATTGCCCGATGCACCCCATGTAGTGGCCTTCTCCTTGGTGTTTGCATTAATCTGATACGTATCATTAGTCAGACCGCCCTTAAGCATGTCTTCGGTAGCAGTCAGATCCTTGTACACCTTTGGCCAGGTGCCCTTCCAGTCAGAGCGAGACAAATAGGTGACTGTATCTGGTATCCACTTGTTCAAATCAGCATCTTCGAGCTGATTTTCTACCTTCGTACCACTCTTGGTGGTAGCGAAAGTGGTGGTGTCGAGCTTATCCAAAGTCCACGTTGCTGTTTCATTTGCATTATTATTCAGCACATTATTAACAGCAGCATGTGCATCATTTCCTACAGAGAAGCGGTAATCTCCTGCGTCAAGAATGTATGTACCCTTTGTTCCTTTAGCGTTCTTAGCCGTTGAATCCCAGCTAGCCATATATTGTGCGTCAGCAGTAATCGTCACAGTTTGAGAAGCACCTGGAGCAAGTTCGTCGGTCTTTTCAAAATCAAGTAATTGTACTGCCGGCTTTTCTACACCGTGTTCCTTATCGTAATCAGTGTATGGAGCTGATACATACAGTTGAGCTACATCTTTACCAGCACGTGTACCAGTATTAGTCACAGTTACCTGAGCGGTTACGGTTTTCTTCTCTAAATCTACCGAAACAGAATCAAGTTTTTGACTAAAGCTGGTATAGCTCAAACCATAACCGAATGGGTACGTAACCTCAGCATTGTAATCCCACGAATCACCAACAGTTGCACCCGCAGAAGAATTTGCATTACCCTCACCTGCTACAGCATCTGCATAACGGGTTTCGTAATACTTATAGCCCGTATAAATACCTTCTGCCTGTACCAGCTCGGAATTAATCATATGCTTAGCATCAGCATTCTTCCACTGGTAATCCCCGTAGTTTACTGCTGCTGGAGAGCTTTGATTATTACTTACCCACGTATCAGCTAAATGAGCCGATGGATTTGCTGCACCGGAAAGCAAATCAGCAATACCGTAGAAACCATAAGCTCCTGGCAAACCAATCTGCATAATGGCATCAACGCCATCATTATCTTTTACTTCCTGCAGCTGCATAGTATTAGCGGAGTTTACGAGAACAATAACCTTACCGCCACTAGCTTTCTTTGCAGAAACTGCAGCATCAATCAGCGCACGTTCGTTATCGTTCAAACCGAGAGGATCAGTCTGATTCAGCTTATCTTTCTCGTTCACACCTGCTCCACCCGGCGTATAGTTACGGTTCTCACCAGACGCACGAGCAACCGTCACAATCATAACGTTGTTATCGTTGAGCGAATCTTTCCACGAAGGATTAGCCTTCTCTAGAGCCTGCTGAGACGGTTCTTTATTACTAAAGGTATCTCCAATCATCGGAGCAGTAATACGTGTCACCTGAGAAACATGACCGAAGTTATTAATCTCTGTGCTGAACTGATTCTTCATACCGGTATACAGTTTTTCCGCAGTTTCATTAATCTTAAAGCCCTTAGCTTTCAAAGCCTGCACGAAATCAACGGTATCCGCATCCGTTCCCTGATTCATAGACAGAGACGAACCCATATCGCCGCCCTGTACTGGATAGTAGCTGGAGAAGCCCAGAAGTGATACTTTCTGCGTTTCTGCTTGAGATAGAGGAAGAGCACCGTTGTTCTTCATAAGCACGGAACCCTCTTCACTCATACGTTCGCCAAGATCTTGAGCTGCCTGAACAAGCTGCTTTGTGCTCGTATAATCCGACTTATAGGTGTATGTTTTATCTGCATCTACCTTGGAATCCGACACCCATTCTGTGCTATGCGTGCCGAGGAACTTATTAATATCGGTTTTGAATCCATTAATTGCACTCGTAGCAGTAAGAGATAATGCAAGACCTGCAGCAAATACTGTGGTTGCACCTCTCCACACCCTCGTTGGTGTACCTTTCTTCATTGAATTTCTCCTTCTTGAGGAAACCTTAGACCAACCTAAGATTTCAAACCTTTTTCTTAGATACGCGAGCCGCGAGCTTAGCTTGATACGCTGCTTCTTCTTCCTCGAAGTTCAGCCCCTTCTTAGCGCATTTTGCACGTAAGTCGACAAGACGAGCTTGTTCAGCTTCTCGCTCAGCTTCTTCCTGTTCGAGACGTAAACGTTCTTCCGGCTCTATCCATTCGCCGCCTGCTGCCAAAACTGCAGCTTTTTGATGTTCGACGATAATGGCATGATCTTCTTCCATATGCTTTTCTACGTTAAGGAAGAGCATCAGAATAATGATGATGGAATAGCAGATCAGTTCCGAACAGATATAGCATCCGGCAAGCACGGTCTGTACCATACCGTTTTGCGCAGTAGCCAGCGGATTATATCCTGCTGCAGACAATAAAGCGTTGATTAAACCGTTTCCTAGACCGGTCATGCCCACCATGATGGCGCCGTACACGCTCATAGTAAAGCCATCTGAGCGGAAACCGTTTTTTGCTTCTAAATGATCGAGAACGTCGGAAAGCAAAGCCAAAGTCACATACATTGCAGGAATAGATCCCACGCCTTTGAGAACAACACCAATAACCACAATCGGTAGACTATGCACATTAAGAAGGCTGACTGCACCGCCCAGCACAGCTAAAACCATACCGCCAGCAACAGCATTGCGCTTGCCCAATTTATGAGCAATTGGCCATGCCAGCAACATGCCGATAGCTGTTGGAATACCGCCAATTAAGCCCAGAGTAGACATGGCTGCTCCTGCTGCAGCTTCCGTGTTCACGCCATCAAACATCCAGCGCGTGTAATAGCTCATAGAACCGTTTTTCACCATGCCGGAAAGCTGGAAGAGGAGGAAATACAAAATAATAATCCACCAGTAACCGTTGCTCATGCACACCTTGGCCTGCTTAGCCATGGAGAGCTTTTCTTCGACGATATTGAGCTTCATATTTTCTTCGGTAATGCGCTCACGAGTGAAGTAGTATTCGAGCACAATACCTACAGCGGTGAGGATGCACAGCACAATCATGGCTACGCGCCAGTTGTTGTAGCTGGCAGCTGTATCAATGCGACCGGCTCCGCCATCGACGAAGAGGTAGCTTTGCAGCACAATAGGCACAACAATGCTCGCAGCCACACCAATAGCAGCCACACCCGCAGCATTCGACATGGTTGCCAGAACTCCACGTTGATTCGAGTTACGCGTAGACAAAGCCACCATGGAGCTGTGTGCAGTGTAGAACAGTGGATAAGCCACAGCGTAATACATGTTATAGCTCACAGCTATCCATACCATCTGCACAGCAGGAGAGCTTCCTGTTGGAGTGAGGAATAGTAACGCAATAGCTACCACAACGAAAGGAGTGGATAAGAACATATAAGGACGAGCCTTACCCTGCTGAGTGCGCGTATTATCAATCAAGCGTCCCACAACGAGGTTTCCAGCAATCACAAAAATAACCGATACCATCGGCAGCACGGTCGAGAAAATACCGAACTTAGAGCTATCTGTCCATCCCAAAACATCGGAATAATAACGGTTTAGATACGAACCAAAAATTGCGTTCGAGATAAACGCCATAAAAGGCCCCACGAAATAGCCTAAAAGCATTTCTGGCGCTTTAACATTCGCCGATGTAATGCGCGTTTTTAATACGGGTGAGTTAAACATTTAAGCGCGAACCTCCATGTTCGAGTTAGCGGTAAGAGTAGACGTGAAGGTGTGCGCACCATTGCTCACCTCATGCACACTGCCATCAGGAAGCACCACCTCAGCACGAGTGCTGACGGGAACGTCCACGGTTAAAACAAAAGTGCCGTTAGAATCGAGAGTCCAGGAGCTGCTGACCACACCATATGGCGTGCGCGTTCTAGCTTTCGCCCATGTTAAGCCGCCACCAACAATAGGTTGAACGCGGAAGGTCTTATATGCTGCGCTGGTTGCTTCCAAACCTGCTACGCGCGAATACAGAAATGCTCCCACAGCACCCGATGCATAGTGATTGTAGGAAATCATAATATCCGTACCGTCGTCACCAATCGGACATTCGCCGTTTTCATCGAGACCGTCCCAACGCTCCCAAATAGTTGTTGCACCTTGCTTGACTTCATAGAGCCAGCTTGGGCAAGCATCATTAAGCAGCATGGAATAAGCTACATCAGGTCGTCCGTTATCGGCGAGAGCAAACAAAATATATGGTGTTCCTGGGAAACCTGTGCCAATCTTATAATCGTTTGACTCTACTAAGCGCGCAAAATTACTTACTGCTGCTAAGCGCTGATTTTCAGGGAACATACCTAAATAAAGCGGCAGCACGTAGGCAGTTTGAAACTCATTAATGAGCTTGCCTTGACCGTCAGTAAAAACATTAATATAGGCTTGAGCTACACGATCTGCTAAAGCGTGATACTGTGCAGCATCTTCATCGTTACCCAGAACTTCAGCAACACGAGCTAAGGTGCGCGCTGTATTATTTAGGCTTGCAGTAGCAGTCCATGGAGAGCGTGCTTGCCACTGACTCATCTGAGGAACGTCTGGAGCAACCCAATCTCCAAAATGGAGAACGGATGGAGTGTTCCAAATATAGCGTTTATCTCCGCGACCCCATAGACTAGCCCAGAACAAGCATGCTTTCACATACTTCTTCATAGTGGCATACATAGAGCGCAAAATCTCTTTATCTCCACGAGATTGGTAGAGTGCCCATGGCACGAGCACGCAAGCGTCACCCCACCAATCAATAGCCATTTGCGGCATCGTTGCTGGGAAACCGTAGCCTTGCACAGGCACAGTATTAGGAATACCTCCACCGCGAGTTTGTTCTGCTTTCACATCGCGCAGCCATTTATCGAGAAAACGGCTCATATCAAAGTTAAAGCAGGCTGTTGGAGCAAAAACGGCAATATCTCCCGTCCATCCCATACGTTCATCACGCTGAGGGCAATCAGTAGGAATATCCACAAGATTGGACTTCGAGCCCCACATAATATTGCTATGCAGCTGGTTCAACGCGTTATTGGAGCATGCAAAAGATCCAATTTCTTCCATCTCGGAATACAATGCTATGCCTTGTACATCAAAAACATCAGCATCAATACCGCTTACGCTAATATAGCGAAATCCCATGTAAGTAAAGCGCGGTGCATAGCTTTGCTCTCCTGCTGCACAGGTGTATACAATCTGAGCTTTTGCAGTGCGCAAAAAGGTCGTGTTTAACGATCCATCTGGGTTCAATATTTCCGCATGCTTGACGGTAATAACTTGACCTTCGCGTGCATCGCGCACACTGAAACGTACAATACCCGCAAAGTTCTGGCCAAAATCATAAATCAGTTCGCCGTTATCGCTGCGCTTCACGAACTGTGGCTCAAAAACCTCATGCTCGCACACACGTGCAGAATAGTCAGCGCGAATCTGTGGATGAATACGCAGTTTTTCTATACTCGCCGCACGCCATGACGCTGCATCGAGCTGAACGCGCGCATCATACACTTCGCCATCATAGAGGTCTGCCGAACGAACAGGTGAATCTATCGTCACTTGCCATGAGCTATCTGTTCCAATAATATCTGTGCTGCCATCAGAGTAATCGATGCGCAGCTCAGCAAGCAAAGCCTGACGTTGTGCGCTCACACGGTTCTTGCGTGTAAAAACGAAAGAACCCACAGCCCATCCGCCCGTAACTGTAGCTTCTAAACGAGCTTCATTCGACTGGCGTAAATAATCCGTTACGTCATAGGTTTGATACTGCAGATTCGTTTTATACGAAGTGAAGCCAGGCGCAAAATAATATTCAGACACACGCTCACCGTTAATCGTAAAATCATACAAACCCATTGCTGTTGCATAAAGGCGAGCGCGAGCAATTGTTTTACCTGCTGTTGGACGTACAACGCGATAGAAAACCATTGGACGAGGCGATACTTTTTTCTCAGTAAAACGGTAGCTGCCATCGCTAATCCATTGCGCTTGCCATGGAGTATCGAGGCGGCCCGTTTCGAAAGTGGTATGAGCGCTGGCTGTGCGACCGTAATTATCGCGTATCTCAACGTCTACAGGATATTGAGTAAAAGCCTGCAGTCCAGCGCCAGCGTAGGCGAGAGCAACCTGATTAGTGGTTGTTGTTTCCCAATCTGCTATGCGCACACGTGCTTCTTGCAGGCTGGTCTCTGCTAAATCACTGGTTACGGCAAAAGATATACGGGGATGATGTTCGTCTGTAACGCATCCCGCTTCCCTGTTTTCTACGGTGAGATGTTCTACGCCTAACACAGCTTCCCTTTCGCCTTTGAACTCTCTGTGATATCTCTAATCTAAAAGTTCGCGGATAGGGAAGCGAGCGGGTCTGCATGAAATGCATTTTGAGCGTCATAAAATGCATGGAGAAGTATATGGGTTCGTTCGATTTACCGGGGTTTTGTAGGTTGTAGGTTGTAGGTGTGTGGAGGTTGTGAGCGCGGAACGCTGACAATGCGTACGCTCGAAAACCCCTCTCAATTCTCGCTCGTAAGTACGTAGAAGTTGCTAGCGTGCAATGCTAATAATGCTCACGCGCACTCTTAAGAGTGATTGGAATCCTCATCCGTGCGTGAATCATGAAACGCTATACCAAATCAGGTTTCACAAACCATCCACCTAAGCGCTCCGGACTGCCGCACAAGAATGATCAAATAAATCAAACCAAACCCACAGCTAAAATCCCAAGAACCCCAACTACCCTCTCGGAAGCCCTACCCTTCCCGGCGCAGCGGAATCATAATATTCAAGCTAAAAACCTTGTCCTGCGCGTTCATGGTCATCACACCTCCATAGCGTTGAGTGACCAGTTGCATAGATTTCACACCGAAGCCGTGATACCGCTTATCTTTTTTACTCGTTTGCGGCAGTCCGCGTACAAAGCGAGGCATACGCGCGCACGAGTTTTCTACGTGAATAATAATCATACCGCGCGCTTCTTGCACTTTCATGCGAATATAGCGCTGCTGTTCGTCCTCAATCTGTACGGTTGCTTCCATCGCGTTATCAATAGCATTGCCGAAAAGCGAGTAAATATCTGCTGGCTTCATAAAAGATAGATGAGAGCCGTCAATCATACGGTCAAAAAGAATACTGCGCTGTTCGCAGATTAATGATTTATGCGCTAACAGCACGTCAAGCGTTTCGTTTCCTGTGCGCAACGAGGAATCATAAATGCTCACTAAATCTTTCAGATCGTTAATTTCTTCTTGAGTTACGCGACCTTCTAAAACAGTCAGCTGCTTTTTTAAGTCATGCGTTTTTATATTGATGAGATTAATTGTTTCTTTATCGCTTTCAAATTTTTGACGTTGCTGATTGAGCAGTTGGGAAAGAAACTCATTATCGCGTTGCGCGGTTTCGCGTTCAGTAATTTCGCGCAGTAAAACAAGCAGAAAAATACACGTGACTAAACGTGTGAGAACGAACATAAAATAAGCGTTATTTGCAATGCGTGTGTGAGCGATAAACTCATCAAATAAAGTAGAAAATACAGTAACGCACAGCATAATACCAACAGCAACAAGAATAAAACTATTAGCAATATGTTCAGGTAGGCGCCCATGCAGTGGCTGAGCGAACAGAAAATATCCGCATGCTAAAAACGCACAGAATAACAGCGGATACGCATACCATTGGTTATACAAAATACTGGCTGTTCCCTCGGAGTTAAGTATAGGAAAACCAATCTGAACTATTTGAGCGCAACTATAACATGCATGTTGTAAAGCTACGGTTCCTGCAGTAATAAAAAGCGCTTGCTTCCATGTGAGCTCCACACAGAACCATACTGCCAGATAGCACAGTGCATAAAAAACGAGAGATCGAGCGATAACTGCCCATACGACAGGAGGAGTAAGAAGGCTGCTCCAAGCCCAAGCAATACTACTGAATACGATAAGACTTGCCAGCGCTCGAACCAATACATTATTACGTTTGCTCATATGAGCGCTACACACAGCAGCTGTGGCGAGCAGTTCTAACATAAAACCAGTTTCGCGGAAGAAAATCATAGCATCATCCCCTCGTTACCCATGGCTGCAGCGAAACCCTGCATAAAAGCCTTATGATACGCACGACCTATAGGCACACGATCGCCACTGCTCACGCGCAACTGCGCGCTGCTGATGTTCATCACGTGATGAGGATTAACCAAAAACGCTTTCGAGCAGCGCAAAAAGCCTTTAGGCTCGAGCAGCTCTTGGACTTTCTGCAAACTTCCTGCGCTTGTTAAAATGCCCAACTCCGTGTGGTAGTGCACATTATGACCGCGCACTTCAATATATTCAATATCGCTCACACGCACACGCACACCGCTGCCGCGGAAAGTAATAACAATGGAATCGTCGGCTTTTGCACATACTGCAACAGCGCGTTGCATTTTACGCTCAAAATCTGGGTATATGTACGGCTTAATAATGTAGTCAAGAGCATTAACTTCGTAGCCTTTTGCAGCGAACTGCGCCATATTGGTTACAAAAATCAGCACTGCTTTCTGGTCGAGGCGACGCAAAGAATAAGCTGCATCCATGCCATTCATATTTGGCATTTCAATATCCATGAAAACAATATCCCACACGGGTTTGTAGTCGTCGAGCAAAATCGTGGGATCAGTAAAACGAATTATTTTAAATTGCGTGTCATGTGTGTTCGAAAAGGCGTCGAGAAACTTCGATAAGGTATCTGCTGCCTTATCGTCGTCTTCTACTAGGGCAATATTCAGCATCGTCGCCACCTCACCTCGTATCTCTTCGCGCAGGCTAGTCTTCGCTAAGCTTAGGATTGCCTCATCTCATCCGTTCCGTAACGCTGCTGTAAAGCAATCATTGCACAACCTGCTATTGCTTCTACAATAACAACTCCAGCAAACCCCCACATGGTATATGTCAAAGTCTCTGGTGACACCAAAGCAGGTGTTACGAGCGCAAATAAGCCGCAGATAAGACGAGAAACACCGTTAATATATCCTTGAACCGTCGCACGAATGCTCACAGGAAAAGACTCCTGCGTCCACACTTTATAGATAGCTTCTCCTGCCAAAGGAATACCCGCGTAAAGCAAAGCTGTGGCAGACACAATAATTCCCAGGTTAGAACCAGCCAGAGCCATAATAATAATGGAGGTAAACGTGAGAACTAGACCAACAGCAAAAGCCGTATTACGATGACGTCCTCCCGCTACAGTGGCGAAAACAATATTGAGCACGAGAGTAATGAGGTTCAACCCGATTCCCAAAGCTGTGGCGAGGCTTTGTGAGGCACCTGATTGCGCGGAAATATAGGTTTGGAACTGACCCCATGTATTCGCCAGCAAGTTCCACATAATATAGAACACTGTGATGGTTACGAGAAAGCCCGTCAGCGCTTTTCTATGTTCTCCGCTAAAAAGCGAGAGCATAGAAACTTTTTGATTATTACTTCCATCTGCTGATAAGAGATGATGCCTCTGCTGAGCTTGCTCATGAACAGCACGTAAACCAGGAGAAAGTAAACGCCACAGTGTGGTTATGATGCCTAGGACTGCGAAAACAGCGAAAACAATACGTCCACCTATTGCGCCGGCAAGTTTTGAGACTGCAAAGGCTGCGCTATAGGCTACAAACATGCCTGCTTGCCAGAATACTTGACTTGTGGAAATCAAACGCGAACTGGTGGCAGCATCGGGCGCATCGAAAGACAGCACAGTAATAGCAACAGGAACCTCAGCACCAGAAGCAATGCCGGCAATAATAATACCGGTCATGAGCATCGAAAAATCTGTAGCGCATACGCACAGGACAGCGCCCAGCATATAGAGCACATTAATCCAGTTGAAAAAGACAACGCGACCAATTTTATCGGCAATCCGACCACCTGCAATTGACCCGCCTGCAATAGCAAAAGAAAGCACTCCCGACAAAAGACCTACTTGCGCATCGGTTAAGCCTAAGCCAGATTGCCACACGGTTATTGTGGACGCTAATCCTACAATAATTCCCGATGCCAAAGTAGCACCTAATCCAGCAGCTACTGCCAGTTCTGTGTAATTGTGAGTTCGAGCTGTATTAGCCACCTGACGTGCGCTCCTTGTATACGGTATACATCATTGTCTGCAGATGAATCATATAGTATGAGCACGGTTCGGGCGCAGCAATGTGCACTGCACGAAATGCAGAACAGACGTCACAAAAAACACAATACTGCTGTGCAGGTGTGCAACAGCAGTATTGTGAGGGGTTGTTCTGTCTTAACTCAACTTAATCTTTATATTATGTTCGCCGGCAGTTAGCTCCTTACCGTCAAGGGCAGGAACAACGGCTGTTGAACCATATGGCACCTCCACATGAACGTCAACAGCAGAACCGTCATCGTTTATCTTCCAATCAACACGCGCCTGACCAAACGGTGTTATATGTGCGGTCGAGGCATGATCAAGACCACCTCCAACAAGCGGATTTACTGCAAAACGTTTCCATCCCGGTTCCAGCGACTCCAAACCACCTATACCAGTGTGAAGCCACTGTGCCACAGAGCCCAGAGCATAATGGTTAAAGCTAGTCATTCCACCTGGATTAATGGACCCATCTGGCAGAAGCGAATCCCAACGCTCCCACGTGGTGGTAGCACCCATAGCCACTTGATAGAGCCAACTTGGACATTGAGTAGATAGCAGTAACGAATACGCTTCCTGTATATGTCCTGTAGCAGATAAAGCAGGCAAAACATACGGCGTTCCCGCAAAACCAGTGCTTACTTTACCGCCTGATTCACGCACAAGATTAGCCAAACGCTCACCAGCGGCAGCAACAAGCCGTTCAGAACCCTCGAATAATCCAAAAGCAATCGATAATGCGTAAGCACACTGTGTATCAGAAGTCATGCGCAAACCGGTGTGGTCATTGCGCTGCACAAAACGAGCAATATACCCCGTGCGGATGCGCTCATACAAGCTTGCATAATGTTCTTCTTCCTCACCTTTACCGAGTGCGGCAGCAATGTATGAGGCCTGCTTGCAACTACGAGCAAAGAATGCTGTAGCAACCAGCTCTTTTTGAGTAATCGCCTGCGTTGGGTCTTCTGGAGGAGCACTTGGGTCAAGCCAATCTCCTAACTGACCAAGCGGATAACGTGGTTTGCGATCCCACACTCCGTCAGAACTTAAATACCCTTCTACTTCAGCAATCCAGTCATGAATAAGATTCCATGACTGTTCAAGCAGCTGCGTATCTCCATCATCCATATAAATAGCCCATGGCACTGCTACTACAGCATCACCCCAAATTGCAATCGCCTCCGGTTTAGCCCACACACCCAGTGGTACAAATGGAACAAAGAATGGCACCGTACCACAGTTGAGCTGCTCACTGCGCACATCGGTGAGCCAGCTACCCAAAATATTGTGCACATCATACAGATACGATGCAGTTGGAGCGAATAGGTCAATATCGCCCGTCCAGCCCATGCGTTCATCGCGCTGTGGGCAGTCAGTTGGCAAAGAAACGAAATTTGACTTCATCGACCACAGAGCATTGCTGTGCAAACGATTGAGCAGCGTGTTCGAGCTATTGAACCAACCTGTGCGACGCATTGTGGTGTGATAAACGCTGCACACGAGATTGTCTGCTGTCAGCTCTCCCGGATAACCAGAAATAGTGGCATATCTAAAACCATGCATCACAAAACGAGGTTGCCACCAAGCGTCTTGCCCGTTAGAAATATAGGTATCGTGCTGCTGACCACGACGTAAGGTGCGCGTAGCTAAGCTTCCATCGCTATCAAGCACTTCTGCATGCCTCAGCTCTACAACATCGCCAGTTTTTAGACCTTTCATATGCAGATTAATAAGTTGCGAGCAGTTTTGACCGAAGTCTAACAGATACGTTCCATCTGCTTGCTTACTTATCGATACTGGACGGTTTTCGCCTTGCGCCCGTACAGCTTCTTTCGATGCTGGTTTAACTTTGTACTGATCATAGACCACTTCAGCCACGGAACCCCACTGTCCAATCGTACCTTGGGTTGTTGTTTCGTCGAATCCTGGCTCATCCCATCCCTTTTGCTCAAGACGAGCATCATAGGTTTCGCCTTCATACAGGTCGGAGCGCACAATTGGACCGCGTGTAGCATGCCAGGTTTCATCCCACGCATTTGAGTAGAACTTGAGCACTTGTCCATTATCGAGACGCACTTCTAACTGGGCTTGTACGCCAATGCGATCACCGTAGACGTTAGGAATTCCACCATCGAAGCCGAGGCGTCCACGCCACCAGCCATCACCTAGAAGGAAGCCAAGCGCATTAGTTCCCTCATGAAGCATATCAGTTACATCGTAGACCCACTGTTCTACGCGATCACGATACACCGTCCACCCTGGGTTTAACACATCCTCACCCACAGTATGTCCATTAATATGCGCTTCTACAAGCCCTAAAGCACTCAGATACAGGCGAGCGCGCACGGGTTTGCCTGACACATTAATCTCGGTGCGCACCAACGGCAAATGGCGATGATCAGTCTCCGGCTCACTCCACGCAGGGCCCACAAAATCTGCGTTGAGCTCCCACGCCGCCATACTTGATTCCACACGCACAGCAGCCGGCTGCGCGTCGCTTCCCACCAATTGCACACTCAGGCGCGCTTCCTCTCGTGGAGCCAATGGGTCAAAAGGCCAATCCACTAACACATGAGACTGTGCTGGAAGCTCCACACTATCTTGTGTTCGAGCAACTTCCACACCTTCTCTTACTACACTGACCAACACCCGATCACCCTGCGTTGGAATTCCCTCGTAATCCCAGCTTAAGCGTGGTGATGTGTGTGCTATGCCCAATACATCGCCAGAATAATGTTCAACACGCACTGCACTGACGCGCACATCACTAACGTACTCGCCACCGCAATAGTGCTCTCCCCGCACCCCATTCACCTGAGCACCACTCACGCGCTCACCACTAAGGTAATCATTCTTTGTATCAACTACTTCGTCATTGTGTGAATTCATCGTTGAATTCTCCTTATTTGGCACCATGTATTTCCTGCAATTGACGTTCTTCGTCTGTGCCATACTTCTTTTGCAAGCCAAGCATCCACAGACCCGCCAAACTCATCACAAATACAACACCTGCGAATCCCCACATGGTTTTCTGAATAACACCAGGAACCACAAGCATAGGAGTAATCAGCGCGAATAAACCGCAACACAAGCGAGAGAAACCGTTAATGTAACCCTGAATAGAAGCACGAATTTCAATAGGGAAAGATTCCTGCGTCCATACCTTATAAATTGCTTCACCTGCTAAAGGACTACCCAAGTTCATAAAAGCAGTTGCACCAACAATAACCCAGAGGTTTGTACCAGCCAAAGCCATAATAATCATTGCAGACAACTGAATAACAATACCCACAATAAATGCCTTATTGCGGTACTTACCACCTGCAACCGAAGCAAAGGCTATATTCAGAATAAGAGTAATAAAGTTCAAAATAATACCCAAACCGGTAGCAAGAGACTGACTTGCATCTGCTTTCGCAAACATAAAGGTTTGGAATTGACCCCACGTATTTGCTAAGAGATTCCATCCAACATAGAAAATCAAAATAGCAGCCAAGAAACTCAGCAGCATAACCTTGTTACGTCCGAAAAGAATCTTTGTTACAGATACGTTAGTGTCATGCGCAGTAACACCCATCTGCGCATCACGAGCGTCTGCTTCATCATGAAACTTCTTAAAGGTTGGAGAAGTAACACGCCATACAAAAGCAATAACTGCGAATATCGCCAAAATTGCAAAGACTACGCGACCGCCAGTAGCGCCGGAAAGTGCAGAAACCAAGAAGGCGCAAATAAAGGAAATAAACACACCCAACTGCCAGAATACCTGAGTAAGAGATACCAAGCGAGCAGCGAGAGAATCATTAGGAGCGTCATGCGAAACCACCGTCATAGATACTGGTAAATCTGCGCCAGAAGCCCATCCGGCAATAATCAAACCAGCAAGCAACGTCCAGAAGTTTTGAGCAAAGATACATACAACCGCTCCAACGGCATAGAGCAAATTAATCCAGTTAAAGAAGAAAACGCGCCCAATCTTATCGGCAATTCGACCGCCCATAAGCGAGCCAAAAGCGATAGCGAAGGTCATAATACCTGAAAGCTGGCCTACTTGAGCATTCGATAACTGTAAACCTTCTTGCCACACAGTAATTGTTGCCGATAAGCCAACAATAATACCGGAACCAAGCATTGAACCAATACCTGCTGCAACTGCTAGCGAGCTATAGCGACCTAAGCTTTGTGAGCTTTCTGTCTGAGACACCTGTGTCATGTTATACCTTTCATCACGTCTGCGTGCCTGAACATTCTCAGCTGCGATACCGTTATCGCGAACTCGATTCATATCTTAATTACTAATTTACATGTTTGCAAGTTGTAAGTAGAAAAATATAAATCCTTATGAAATGCACTTACCAAGGCATTGTTACGCAACGCAACTTACACATGTGTATGTAATGATGCGTACGTATGCGATAGAACAGCACCCCAGCACATGTAGAATAAGACCAGAGATTGCCGCTCGATGGAGGAATGTTATGGCACATACTGCAACATCATCGCAAACAGACGCCACCAGTGAGCGCGCGCTCATTTCTGAACTAATTACTGCACATTCAGAGAAAATCGCGGAACGTCCAGCTCGTCGGCGCAAAAGCGCTCAAGAGCGTTTCGAAGAAATTATTGATGTTGCTGTACGTTTAATTGGCGAGAAGGGCTATTTTGGTACCAGCCTGCCCGATATTGCACATGAAATTGGCATTTCACATACTGCTGTTTTGCATCATATTAAGAATAAACAAAATCTTTTAATTGCCATTATTGAGCGTCATTACGATCGTTTTGATGCTATGCAGAATTATTTAGCTCAGTTCAATGAGGATGGCGAGCACTACGGTGAAAAAGCATGTATTCCTGAAGTGTTACGCCGTGTTGTTGCGCAAAATGTGGAGCAGCCAGAAATGGTGAAGGCTTTTGAAATTTTGAACACTGAAGCCATCACTCCTTCACACCCTGCCCATGCGTATTTTGCTCAGCGTCCGCAAAAGTTTAAGGAACAATACCGTCAATATGAGTGGGCTGTGCCTGAAGGTGTTGATGGCGAGTTTGTATTTTTACTTGCTTTTGCTGCAATGTACGGATTAGAAGGACGCTGGTTAACGAATCCCGAGAGTATTGATTTCATCGAAGAATGGGCAAGATATGAGGACTATCTCTTCCCACTACCACAATGGGAAGGTTGTCGTTAAGAGCGAGAAAAATCGAGAGAAAGCCAAAGCAAACAAGGGAGCGAAAACTCCCCAACACATCTAGGAATGCCCACCCTCTCCTACACCGGATCGTTCAAATGGTCTAGGAACTCCTCCAAAGTCCAACCTTTGGCGGTTATGTATTGCGCAATACCTCGACCAACATAGCGGAAATGCCAATCTTCGTAATCAACGCCGGTCGATTGTTCTTTACCACGAAGGAAACGCAAAATAAAACCATACTGAGGAGCTAGAGATTGAATACGCTGCGCAAGAGCAGGGTCTTGCACATTAATATCTTCAGCCGTACTTAAATCCACAGCTAATCCAGTTTGATGCTCGGATTGCCCTGCTGGTTGCGAATATGTTTTTACCTGCGTTTCCGCCTGCCCACGATTCCAATCAGGATGAGCAGCCAGTTCATCGTTCACATACCCCTCAAACAGTTGCGTCTGGTAAGCCACACTGCGATAGCAAGAGATAAAATGAGCGCTTGAATCCACCTCCTGAGCGGCGTGAAGAAATTCAGACAGTTCATCAGCCACACGCGAATCGATGCTACACCTATTATTCAACTCCGTTAGTTGTGGATTCATTTCCTCGCGAGGATGCTCGCGGTTCACTAATACTAAGCGCCAATCATCGGCAGTAACACCAAATTTTTCTGCAATAGTCTGCTTAGTTTTGCTTGAACCATGCTTACCTGGACCATACTTATGAGCAGCATCAGAATTCTTCACTACAGCAGACTGGGCGCTTGCTTTGCTCCTTAATTTACTGCCTACTTTACTATTTGCTTTACGATCAGCAGCTTGCTGTTTCACACTCGCAGCACGACTACTCGTTGCAGTAATAAAATCAGAACGCATGCGCTGAACTGCACGTTCTCCCCACAGTGACCAGCCTGCCACAATAGCCACAATGAGCACAATAACCATGTTCTGAATGCTTGTAGCACGTTGCTGCGATGGCAATTGTTCAACGCCTAACCACTGTCTCTTTTCCGCACGTTTCTTCATATCTTGCGAACTTCTCTGCCTACTTCGCTGCTTATTTCACTACAGTCTTCGCTGTCATCTGCTCATCGTGAACGCTGGCTAAACTATGCGCTAAATCAGAAAGTAAATCATAACGACCATAGGCTGTGCTCATCACAGCCATCACGTAATCACCCGTGTCGCTTTTTACTATACCTGCATCGTTTTGCGCGAGAACATACTCATTGATGTCATTCCATCCAGCCTTTGTATAGGTAGTACCTCCCACTCCTTGATTAATAAAGGAGTTGAGCGTATGGGTATAATAATCTGCAAACCATTGCCTAGAGCTATCTGTTAAAGCGGCATTATAGAAAGCTTCTGCATTGGTCGCTGGTTGTGCGCGCATGGCGTCGGTACCAAAAAGATAATCGTAACCAAGCACCCACATTTTGGCTAAATCAGCGACAGGAATCCACCAATACTTCGTGCGCCCCAGCTCTGTATTAATATTCACGCCGGCAGTCCAGTTATGCAAAGCTCCTACGCCATAACTGTCAATTAACTGCTGGTAACTGTTGTTATCGGAATTAACAATAGCATTTTGCACCAATTGCGCAGTAGCTACATCTGTTGCAGCTGGGTTAAGCACTCCCTGCTCAAAATCAGCCATAATAACCGGCCCCTTCATAGAAGAAGCCGTATAATTTGCGGTTGACTGCTTGTATCCGAGTGTTTTCCCTGATGCTAAATCAACCACAACAAAAGACACGTTATTACCGGTGCTTTCGATGGCAGCAATTTTCTGATTTAGTTCGTCAGTTTTTTCCTGATTTAAGCTAAAACCTGAAGAAGTAAGAGCATGTTTATTCGTGAGACTATCGATGCGTACTACTGCTTGCATAACGAGATTATTGGTATTTTTATCGTATAAACCGCTGTTACGCGCTTGACGAAGAAAGCTGTGAGATTCATCGCTAGTATGGGAGGATTTTTTCGCTCTGCTTGCTTTACTGGCTCTGCTCGCGACGTGTGCGGTTGTGCGTTGCACTCCAACAGCTATACGCATAACCCAGTTCGCACCAGAAATAATCACAGCAAGAGCTATAAGAGTAGCAATAATACGATTTTTATACTTCTTCATTAAGTGCAACACGCACGTCACCCTTGAGAACCCTCCGCTCGTCTCATATACCCGCCTTCATCATACACACAAGCCTGCAAAAGACTTACAATGGTTTCTATGAGCGAGCATTTCAATGTAGAAAAGTTTTATGCCGGTCTTGACCAGATTTTTGAACAGCATCGCGCAAGCATTGATGCTTTACCGTATTTAGAGCAGGCGCTTGACCGCGCTTGTCAGCTCAACGATAGCAGTGCTGAGCTTAGTGTTATCAGCGAATTTTTAGGCTTTGACCGCTCTCATGCGCGCCATGATCATTCTCGTCTGCTCTGCACCCGCGCATTGCAATTGCGTCAAGAACTTGGTTTGGCAGACAGCGCGCAAAGCACGATTATTCTTATTAATGTAGCCACAGCCTACCGTCAAGCAGGAGATTTCGAGCAAGCGCGCAGATATTATGAGATGGCTGCTCGCGAAGCCGAAACAACGCTGAGCAATACTGACCGCCAAAAAGCCGCTTTATACAATAATTTTTCTATTCTGTGCAGCGAAACTGGCGAATATACTGAAGCTATCGAGCATCTCACCCGCGCTTTAGATCTTACGCAGCTGTCAAGTAAAGACCTTGAGAATGACCCTGATGTGGCCACAAGTTTAACAAATTTGGGCATGTTAGAAGTAAAAACGGGTATGCTCAGCCAAGCATTAGAACATACCAAGCAAGCGCTCAGCGTTTATGAACGTAATAGTGCTCTACAACAGTCCGCGCATTTTACCTCTGTTTTAGCTGGTTATGCTTACGTTTTGTTTGCATACGGACGCTTGCAGGAGTCTGTGCACTATTATGAGCAAGCAGTACCTTTAATTGCTCAGTTTTATGGCACTTCGAGCGGTTACTACACAGATACTGCCGAGAATTTACGCATAGTACGTGAAGCGTTAGGCGTTGATGCTGCCCAGCCAACGCCACAGCATATTGCCGGATTAAAACTATCTCGCCAGTATTGGAAAGCTTATGCCGATGAGCTCTTTTCTGGAGATTTAGCTCCACTGCGAGCGCGATCTGCTGTGGGTTTGATTGGGCATGGTTCGGAATGTTATGGCTTTGATGATGCGATTTCGAGCGACCATGATTTCGGCCCGCGTTTATGCATATGGTTAACAGCCGAAGATTATGAACAGTATGGCCAGCAACTTCAAGAAAGATATGAAGCATTACCTTCTGATTTCATGGGCTTTAAGCGTTCTGTGCAGTCCCCTCGTGGCGGCGGTCGTGACGGAGTGATGAGTATTGATAGTTTCTTTGAATCTATAACTGGTATGGCGAGCGCACCTGAGCGCTCTGGTGAGGAACACCTCTGGCTGAGCTTAGATGAGGCTACTTTAGCTGCTGCTACTAATGGCGAGATTTTTGCTGACCCATGTGGAGCTTTTTCTAGCCGTCGTCAAGCTTTTAAAAATATGCCTGAGGATGTGCGCTTGTATTTGATTTCTCAACGTTTAGGCATGATTGCTCAAGCCGGTCAATATAATTATTCACGCATGCTTCAGCGCGGAGACGAAGCAGCGGCCGCGTTAAGTGCGCACGAATTTGTGATGGCTGTATCATCTTTGATTTTCTTACTCAATAATCCTCTGACGGTTGGTTATGCACCTTACTATAAGTGGCGCATGGCAGCTCTGCGTAAGTTGAGCCGCGGCATGGCCATTCAATTAGCAGATATCTGTGAGCCTTTGGAGTTAATTGCCGCGCAAGCTTTGGATGAGAAAACTCAAGAACGCATGGACTTTATATGTTCTCGTATTGTTGAGCAGCTCAATACTGACGGTTTGAGTTCAAGCACAGAGGACTTTTTGGAATGGCATCGCCCATATGTTGAAGAGTTGATTTCTTCCGATAGTACACTACTGCACAGCATGTAGTTATTCTTCGCTATGCGGATGTTGCAATCTAAAGACTAACCACATGAAAAATGTTGATATAGCAACGCCACCAAGGATTTGGATAATGCCAACGAAAGTAAAAAGTGAGGCCCATCCTTCAAAAAGGAGTTTTATAAGAGTATTAATAATGAGTAAAACAACAGCATATACACATGTTTGTTGCCATACTTTTAATCCTGAAAACCAAGTGCTCATCAGAGCCTTCTTCCACCAAACAGTGTTTCACTCAATGTAGTACTACTATTAAACAGCAAAGGAGCGGTATGAGCGAACAGATATCTGTGCCTGATCTTGCCGAAAGCATTGTGCGCACAGAATGGCATCAGTTTCAACAGGTCAATAATGAGGGTGGTCGCGCGAATTGTCAGGGTAATTGGCCTACTTTTCACGTGATGCGATTAAGCCAATTTCTCACATGGACGGTTGAACTGTTACGAAGTTATGAACGAGACTTAGCATCAGGACGTAACTTGCTGATGGAAAAATATGCGTGGATGATGGCATCTACTCAATCTGAATATTTTCATAAAGAGCTCGAACCGTATCTCCTGCAGCTGTCAGATGAGCGCATAGAGATACAAGAAAAAATTATTGATCAGCAACTTCAGTGGGCGCGCGATTTTCATGCGCAATACCTAACTTTGGGCGATAATATGCGGGTTTTAACCACAAACCAAGATACAGACGATGCAACAAGTTTCGAAACATATTTGCGCGGCGAGCTAAGCACATACTCTAACGAAACAGTGCTGCTCTACAGTCAATTTATCGAAACTTTAGCACGCGAAAACCGTAATCTTACACACGAAATAATAACGTGGACAGTCAAGCTCAGCGGCTACGAAAATCTAGATGCTGCGCAACAGTATCTCACGATGTGAACACTTTGATGGCGCGAAAAGCCTGAAAATTAGCGCGTTTTCATACTCGTAACATTTTCTTAGTCGCTCTCGCCATGCCCCTGCATATTCTAGTACTTACAGTTTTCACGAGAAACTCTTCACCATATAACAGATGAAAACGAGGACTAATCATGGCAATTACTAATGAATACTTACAGCGTGTTTATGCTCAAGCAGAGAAGCGTGACGGAGATCAGCCAGAATTCTTGCAGGCTGTTCGCGAGGTTTTCGAAACTCTCGGACCAGTTGTAGAAGCTAATCCACAGTACGAAGCTAATGGCATTCTCGAACGCTTTATTGAGCCAGAGCGCGCAGTAAAGTTCCGCGTATGCTGGGTTGACGATGAAGGCAAGGTTCAGGTGAACCGCGGATACCGTATTCAGTTCAACAGCGCTATTGGACCATACAAGGGTGGCTTGCGCTTCCACCCAACTGTAACCGAGTCAGTTGTTAAGTTCCTCGGTTTCGAACAGATTTTGAAGAACTCCCTGACCACTTTGCCAATGGGTGGCGGTAAGGGCGGTTCAGACTTCGACCCTAAGGGCAAGTCAGATGCTGAAGTTATGCGTTTCTGCCAGGCATTCATGACTGAATTGCAGCGCCACATCGGTCAGTTCACCGATGTTCCTGCAGGCGATATTAACGTAGGCGCTCGCGAAATTGGCTATCTCTTCGGTCAGTACAAGCGCATTCGTGATGAATTTACTGGTGTTTTGACTGGTAAGGGCTTGGAATGGGGCGGCTCTTTGGCTCGTACCGAAGCAACCGGTTATGGTTTGTGCTACTACACTGCTGAAGCTTTGGATAAGTTGCGTGGCGATTCCTTCGAAGGCAAGACCGTTGCAATCTCCGGTTCCGGTAACGTAGCTATTTTCGCTACTGAAAAGGCTCAGGCTTTGGGTGCAAGGGTTGTAACTGCTTCTGATTCCAATGGTTACATCTACGATCCAAACGGCATTCAGCTTGACGTTGTGAAGGATATTAAGCTCGGTCACCGCGGTCGCATTAAGGAATACGCAGATCGCGTTCCAGGTTCCGAATACCACGAAGGCTTCACTGGCGTATGGACTGTTCCATGCGACATCGCTTTGCCTTGCGCAACTCAGAACGAAATTGACGAAGAGTCTGCAAAGACCCTCGTAAAGAACGGTTGCACCGTGGTTTGCGAAGGTGCTAACATGCCTTCCACTCCAGAAGCAATTGCTGTATACCAGGCAAATGGCGTACTCTACGGTCCTGCAAAGGCTGCAAACGCTGGTGGTGTAGCGGTATCTGGTCTCGAAATGAGCCAGAACTCCTACCGTTTGTCTTGGACCTTCGAAGAGACTGACGAAAAGCTGCACGATATTATGAAGGACATCGTTGCAAGCTCTCTCGAAGCTGCTGAAAAGTATGGCAAGAAGGGCGACTTGATGGCTGGTGCAAACATCGCTGGTTTCATTAAGGTTGCTGATTCTATGGTGGCTCAGGGCGCTTACTAAAACCTGATTACCACTGTCCGTAGCAAGACATCAAGGAAGCGTCTGTGTAGGTTGTGTTACACAGACGCTTTTCGTTGTTGTTGGGGCGATCCGGAGGTGAGGGATTTTCCGAAATTGTTATGTGAAATAACATAACAATTGGGAGCACGGACATATTATTGGAGGTTTTTATGTCTCATGTTGATTGAGTCTCATGCGATCGTGCGACGCCCTTTTGTGTTGTATCTTTCGTAGCTATTCATTAGCGATGAGTGGTAAAGCTTTTACCACTCCTGATTCGAGAGGTCAAAAAACTGTAACACGTAGCACTACCGATAGCTATGAACGATAAAGCAATAAACCGAAAACACGTAGTCAAGCGAAAGTTCTTTTACTCTTCAAAGTTGGAGGGTATCAGGAATTTTGTGTAAGCGGTAGGTTGCCCTATGACGAGTTCTATTTAGGGTCTTGAGGCTGGTCGCAATGAGGTTGTGCTTGACTTGGCTATCTTAGTTCATCATGTAAGTGGTTCGCTAGGTTAGCCGTTATGCTGTGCACACCATAACCTTTCATCTTTCTCATGCAGCACACACAGCCATACATGGTATTGCTCTTATTTAAGAGTGCTGCATGGCAACACACTGTTCCCAGTAAGGTCGCGTTCAACACGTCATGTCTGGGAGCATACAAAATCGCATACCCCACAGAGGAACCACGCTTATCACGTGCCACACACAGGTATGGTTTGCTGAAAAACCATGCCCGCGAGCCAGATTCAACAAAACCGCATACACAAAAACCCTGACGCCCTCTTTTTACCTCAAAGTTGGTCTTGGAAGTTGTAAACACAGGAGTAGTTGTTTTACTCATGCTGTTTCCATAACAGCTCTCTCAGCGACTAAAACTATGCAAAAAGTTTTGGGTATAACACAATATCTGTGTTATACCCAAAATGAGTTACCCAAGCCTAATAAGACTTGAAAGCCTATCTATCTTGCTCTACTTCTCTGATACCGAAAACTCATCAAGAGTTACCGTATCGGCTTCCTGAGTGGTCTGAGAGAATTCCGTAGTAGCATCGTTCTCTCCAGCTTCCACCTTCGCCGACGAGGAGCTCCCCCAGTCCCTATTCTCGGTATCATCTTTCTGAGACTTTCGCAAAGCCACGCTTATACCCGCTGCAATAAATCCAATACCCGTAAGTACGAGGAAAGCTATGCTCACTAGCGTAGACAAGCTAATGTTGAGATTGAAAACAGGGAGCAACGTATCTGGGAAGATAAACATTTGCAGTGCAGCGAATACCGTAAGAACAATACCCAGAATTGCTAGGAACGCTACAAAAATATTAGGAGTCGTAATGTACTCATACTTATTTTTGAAATGCACTTGTACTCGTGGTCTCATAGGCGTCGCATACATAGGCGGCTGCTGCACATACGGAGGCTGCTGAGGTTGCTGAGCATTCTGTGCATTCTGAGCATTCATCGGAGTTTGCTGCGAGTACGCAGAATTTTGAAAAGCTGGGTTTTGTGCCGGATTATATGGATTGTAGTTATTCATGGCATTATCCCTTCTTTATATTGATGGAGCCGAAAAGACTGAACGCATCAATATGCATTTCGATGTCGTGTTGTAGGCGATTGTCTAATTCACGCTCATACTCATCGCCGAGAGTAGACGCAGATGAAGCAAAATCAGAGTAATCAGAGATTTCTTCCCACTGGTTATACCAATCAGAGTCATCGTTATCAGTGAGGAAATCGAAATCGTTATATTCGCTCGCCTCATCATCAAGCCCATTGCTATCTTGCAGCTCCTTTTTCTTATCGCTCAAAAGGTTACGGAATCTGGTTGCATACTTATGGTTGACTTCCTCGTAGATACGGTCATACCACTCGTTGTTGAGGTGATAGCCGCCAACAATGTCTCCATAAATTTCTCGACTATACGAGCAGTCACGAGGCACAAGAATAGTGAGTTTCACGCCGTTTACAGCAATGTTGAAATCACCGGTTGGGCAGCTCGATTGCACTTGAGAACCGTCAGATTTAGTCCATGTATGTTCGCCCATAACTTCTTTCCAATTGGTCATGTCAAGGGTGGCATGAGGCGTATGGAATTTACTGGTTGAGGTGAACAATGTACCCTTATTCAAAGATGTAACCAGATTTTTCGTTAGCTTGATTATTTGCCCATCTCGCACATTGTATCGATTAGCGTACGTATACATACGACCTGAATCGCTGTTGGCATAATGGACGTAACGACCCTGGAAACCAAATACCGCTCCACACATCATGCAGAAGATTACGCCACATGCTCCCAGCCATGCATATCCAGCAGTTTTACGACCACGAAGAGCCAAAACTAAAGTAATCAGGCAGATAAAAATCGTTACACCTGCAGCCCACATCAGGAAGAGGCGTCCCCACGCTAAGTAATCATCATGAGCAATATTCATAAGGATGCCAGCAATATAGGCGAGTCCACCGGAGAGGAAGATCACACCCCACATAAGGAAACGTAAGAATGCTCCACCACTTTTACGGGTGTGAATAATGCGTTCTTGTTCCACATGTTGTATAGGAGCTGCTGCAGGAGTTGTATAGAGAGGAGGAGCAGCCATATATGCGTTATTTATGGGAGCCTGCCCAGCACCTGCAGCACCAGCAGCAGCGTTAGGCATGGCATTGCCCGCCGCAAAATATGGCGCAGCTTGCGGCGCTCCTGGAGCAGCTTGCTGCTGCCAGTTTTGAGGATTTTCCGCTTGGTTAACCGCGTATCCAATCAGCGCGAAGAACAAGCCTACGGTAATGAGTCCCCAGAAGGTGATGGTGGTTGTCAAAGCGCCGAAAATCAAGAAAATCAGCACGCCCACAGCTTCACCGCCTCCGTGGCCTTTTAATAAATCCTCCGCGAGAATTTCCCCACTCATATTTGGCAAAAGAATCCATGCCAACGGATACACAAATAAACCTGCACCCATCAGCACAAGAACTACCATCAGCACGCGCACAAGAGCGACATCCCAGCCCAAACGATTAGCTAAACCGGAGCACACGCCCCCCAGCCAACGCTGATCGCTGCGCACAATCTGAGAGCGGCGAATCCAATTAAAGAAATCATTTGTTTTCATCGGTCTCTCCTTTACAAGTAAAAAGTTCTCTCGAGTTGATGATTTAAGTATGGCAAGTTTTCGCGCTCCCTGATATCAGGGACACCCCTCATTCCTCCCCGATTTTGTGCATTTTCTCTCCCTCACAGCCCCTACTCCATGCATAATAGGGGTATGACAGATTACCCACTTCCTCCTAACGAACAGCATATTGCTCAACCATTAGCACCAGCACGGTATCCGCTTGTACGCCCGTATCAGCAGCGCGTATTTGCTGGCGTTTGCCAAGGTTTAGCTATGCATTTAGGCGTGAAAACATGGATTATTCGTTTGATATTCGTTACCACATCATTTATTTTCGGCCTGGGAATTGCGGCGTATCTGTTTTTATGGATTGCTGTGCCTGCGCAAAATCTTGCGACTATGCACGTCAACATGCTCGCGCCATCACAATCAGCTCTATCTAAAGGTAATAACGCAAGCTATCTTGTCTCTGCCCCACCGAATCAATACGAGTACGTTGCCACGCAATATATGCCTGCACAGTACTCAGCCCCTGAGCAAAACAATCAGCAATCTCACAGCGGTTTAGCATGGAATATTTTAGCCAGTATTCTTGCAGGTATTTTTGTTATTTATCTCGGTTTCAACTGGGCTATCGACCACCACTTACTATCTCCCATGCTTGCTATTGAAATTTCTGTGGGAGCTTTGTGCGCACTCGTTGCATGGCTGTATTCAGAGCGTTTTCATAAAATGAATATTGCTGTGATTGTTGGTATTCTGCTCGTTTTTGTCGCCGCAGTTTTTGCTCTGTGTACTATCTTCTTTAAGAAAAACGACTATCTGCACGTCTATGGAATCTTTTTGATTGGTATTTTTAGCGTTGCTATTACCACCGCTCCTCTTTTGGCGCAGTATCATCAAAACTTGCTGCAGGAATCTGCTCAAAAACAGCGCGAAGAAGAGCGTGCAGATATGGCAGCGCATCTTCATGATTCCGTTTTGCAAACCCTTAACTTAATCCGTCAAAACGCGCATAATGCTGATTATGTGTCTCAATTAGCGCGCACACAGGAGAGAGAACTGCGCCGTTGGCTGTATGAAGACCGCGAAAATGCTTCTGATTCTGTTGCGAGTAGCATGAAACTTATTTCTGCTCAGATAGAAGATACTCATGGAGTTCCTATTGACGTTATTACTGTGGGAGATTGCGAACCGAACGAGAGAATTTCCGCTTTGATCGATGCAACCCGTCAAGCGCTCACCAATGCGTGTTTACACGGCAAGCCTGCTATTTCACTGTATGTTGAATGTGGATCGCATGATATTAGCGTATTTGTTCGCGACCATGGAGACGGTTTTAATCTTGGCGATATTCCGCAAGACCGTATGGGCATTCGCCACTCCATTCAGGGACGCATGGAACGCGCAGGCGGTACAGTAGAGATAGTATCTCGCCCACAATGGGGCACAGAAGTGCGCATGACCCTTCCATTAGAGGAGAAGAAATGATTCGAGTAGCAGTCGTGGACGATCACGAAATGTTTAGAGCAGGTGTTATTGCTGCCATCAGTAATGCTGTAGATGTTGTAGGGCAAGCAGGCGATGTAGAAGGATCCATCGCCATGATTGCAGATACTCAGCCAGATGTTGTTCTTCTCGATGTGCACGTACCCGGCGGTAACGGCGGCGGTGGAGCAGAAATTCTTACCCGCTCCAAAGCACAATCACCGCAGAGTATTTTTCTTGCTTTATCAGTATCAGATTCAGCAGAAGATGTGGGAGCTGTTATTCGCGCGGGCGCTCGAGGTTACGTCACCAAAGCAATTGGCCCTGAAGATTTAGTGTCTTCTATCCAGCAGGTTTCAGAAGGATACGCAGTTTTCTCACCTCAGTTAGCAGGCTTTGTGTTGCAAGCCTTTCAAAGCGGCCCTGCTCCTGCTACTAGCAACGAAAGCTCGAATGTTCAGGACGAAGAGCTCAACTCACTAAGCGATCGCGAACAGGAAGTTATGCGCCTGATTGCACGCGGTTATACGTATAAAGAGGTTGCTGCAGAACTCTTTATTTCTATTAAAACTGTAGAAAGTCATATGTCAAAAGTCCTGCATAAGCTCCAGCTGTCTAATCGCACGCAGCTGACGCGATGGGCTGCTCAGCGCAAGATCGTGTAGCATACTGTCGTTCCATACCCACCACACCTGTGAGCACAAAATCACCGCAATAATACCGCGGGTTCGTGCTGTAATCTTGTGGAGCGTATGGTACGACATCCTTAAAAATACTTTCATATTCGTTCACGCTTACTTGCGTGCGCTGATTGAGTAAATCAGCATGATAATACAAAGCCTTTTCATAGCCTTCTACTAAACGCGCGGTAAAGAGCTCTGCTACTGCACCCGAACCATAAGAGAACAGCGCTAACCTGTCGCCTGCTTTCAAACTGTTATCGAGCTCGAGAAGACTGATAAGTCCGACGTACAAAGAGCCTGTATATACATTACCGATAGCGCGCGAGTACTGGATGCTCTGCTCAAAACGCTGCTCAAGATGTGTGACTGGTTCAGTGAGCTCCTCCAGTTTGCGCAAAGCCTTCGCACCCATTTTTGTGTATGGCAGATGGAAGAGGAAAGCCGCGAAATCCTGCGGTTTCGCGTGCATAGTGTGAGCATAATCTAACCAGACATGCTCAAAGAATTCGAGATATTGCTCGGTTGAGTATTTTCCTCGAGCCTGCGCTTCATCTGTATACACTGGACGCCAAAAATCTTGGATACTGCCCGAGTAGACGCTGGTATGCTCCTCAATTTCGGCAATCCGCGGATTTTCGGACACCAATATGGCAACTGCTCCGCCACCTTGAGTCACTTCTCCACCGCTGGCTAATCCATAGCGTGCAATATCGGCAGCAATAATCAGAGCTTGTTTACCCGGATGAGCCGCAATATAATCTCGTGCTACGAGCAAGGCTGCAGTACCACCAAAGCATGCCTCTTTTATTTCCATGCATCGCACAGAATGCGGCAGATTCAGTAGCTCATGAATATAGAGCGCTGATGCTTTCGAGGCGTCTACACCCGACTCAGTGCCTACAATAACCAAACCCAAACGGCTATCGTCAATATCGCCACGCAGACGGATAGCAGCATTCGCTCCCATCGTCACAATATCCTGACTTGACGGAATAACTGCTTGCTTATCTTGACCAATACCAATCGTAAATTTATTGGGATCAACGCCGCGCGCCACGGCTAATTCACGCACATCGAGATAGTAAGACGGCGTATACAAACTAATGCGGTCAATACCAATAGACATATCTTCTCCTTATGCGCGCAGAGCTTTAACGAGATATTCAGCGGTGGCGGATGTGCGCTTATGCGAAGGCAAAGCGCGCAACTGCTCCACAACTTTATTGATTTCTTCGCCGCGAGCACCCACAGCAATAGCGAGCGCGTTCATCTGTAAATTCATATGACCAGCTTGAATTCCCGGTCCTGCCAGAGCGCGCAGCGCCGACAAATTCTGTACGAGACCCAGTGCCGCCAGCACGTTCTTAAACTCATCAACCGTCGTGCAACCGCAGACTCGTCGCGCAATTTTCGCCACAGGCAACGAGCTAGCCGCTCCACCCACAATACCCACTTGCAAAGGTATTTCTATGCGCCCGCACAGATTCCCCTTTTCGTTAACCTGCCACGTCGATAGCGGTTTATACGTGCCGTTCTTAGCAGCATAGGCATGAGCACTAGATTCTACAGCCCGCCAATCATTTCCAGAAGCCACAACAGCCGCGGAAATCCCATTCATAATTCCTTTATTATGCGTGACTGCGCGCTGCAGATCGACTGCTGCTAAATCGGAAAGACGCGCTATGCGCTGTATTAACTGTTCTGGGTCACTACCTCGCACAGCCACAGACTCAGGGCTCAGCTCTACTTCAGCTGTTGTAACGCTTGCCTGACCGCTATTCGTTAAAATAGCCACCAGTGCTGAAGCTCCTAACCACTGCGATAGCGCATTTTTTAAGGCTTCAGCAATAGTGTTCACTGCATTAGCTCCCATAGCATCGCACGGATTAACCGTGAGTATAAAACGGGTGAAGCTACCTACTGAGTCAACTTCTATACTTTCCAAACCGCCACCGCGCGCATGCATACTTGGTAACGCAGTACGCGCAATATCCTGAATCTGCGTTCCACGTGAAACAAGAATGCTCTGTGCTTTTTCTACGCTGACATTGCTAGCTTCGAAAACAATCTCACCAATAACGCGGTGTGGTTCAGACTGTGCGTTAATTGAACCGCAGCGAGCTGCCATATGCGCTCCATGTGAGGCAGCAGCCACAACCGAGGCTTCTTCTACCACCATAGGAACTGTGTATGATTTACCATTCACCACTAATCCGCGTATCACGGAAAATGGCAGAGCATATTGCGAGACTTGATTTTCAATCAAATGTGCGGCTACATCCACAGGTAAAACGCCAGCTTCGTTCACACGCCTGAGTTCGGCAGCATCGTCAACGCTTATTTCTCCAGCAGCTTCGAGAACCTCTAGGCGCTCTCGAGCAGTTAAATCATAAAATTTTCGAGAGCTACCCATCGCTTCTCCTTGCACTCTCATGCTGACGTAGCTAATACTTAAGCTACATCCACTTGCATAGCAACACCAATGCCGCCACCTACGCACAAAGCAGCCACGCCTTTATGCTTCTTACGCGCACGCAGAGCATAAATCAAAGTGGTTAAAATACGCGCTCCCGAGCATCCCAGCGGATGTCCTAAAGCAATCGCACCACCGTTCACATTTAACTTGGAGCTATCGAGCTGCAATTGTTGTGCCACAGCCAAAGATTGAGCGGCAAAAGCTTCATTCACTTCTACTAAGTCCATCTCATTGAGCTGAGAGGAGGTGGACTTCATCAGCTTTTCAATCACATGCTTAGGAGCGTATCCCATAAAATCAGGGTCAATACCGCCCTCGCAATATCCGCGAATTTCTGCTAAATACTCAATGCCGCGAGCTAAAGCGTCATCTTTTCTCATCAAAATCAAAGCGCAAGCGCCGTCATTAATACCGCTCGCATTGCCAGCAGTTACGCTACCATCATCCAAGAAAACGCTAGGAAGATGTGCAAGTTTTTCTAAGGAGGTATCGCTTCGCGGACTTTCATCGCGATCAATAACAATATCTCCACGTCGGGTATGCACTGTAACAGGCACAACTTCTGCGTCAAAAGCACCACTATTCCAAGCTTTCACGGCTTTCTCATGCGATGTTAAAGCAAAAGCGTCTTGCTGTTCGCGCGTAATATTAAAACGTTCAGCAACATTCTCTGCTGTAACGCCCATCGCTTCCCCAGTAAAAGCATCCGAAAGACCATCGCGGAAAATAGCGTCAACCATTTCCGTATTTCCGTAGCGGAAGCCATCACGCAGTTTTGGCAAATAATGAGGAGCGTTACTCATGGATTCTGTTCCGCCCACAAGCACAATATCGGCATCTCCCATAACTAAAGCTGCTTGACCTACGCGCACAGCTTTAAGACCAGAACCGCATACTTCATTAATGGTCATAGCCGTGGAATGAGTGGTCATGCCAGATTTCAAAGCAATTTGACGCGCTACATTCTGACCCGAATTCGCCTGTAGCACGTTTCCAAAAATAGCTTGATCCACGCTGTTAGGACTTAACCCAGCGCGTTCAATCGCAGCTCGTGCAGCAATAGTGCCGAGTTCTACCGAGTTTAAAGAAGCTAATGCTCCGGAGAACTTGCCAATGGGCGTGCGCGCTGCACTAACAATAACTACATCTACCATAACGAAGATTATTCTAGGGAGATAAAAGAGATTTCTTATATAAGACACACAAATTTGTGCACATCTTCCACAAATTGCGGGGTGTTGGGGCGGAGTTGGAAGGTGATGGCTGGGGTGAGGGCTGTTAATGTCCAGCACTAGCAATGTCCACGCGCGTTCAACTTACACGCCCTGTTAAATCCGAAGATCTCTTGCTCTCTCGCGTTCTGCTTAACCGATTCATACATCTGTTATACCAGTTTTGCTGCGAAAAAACGGCTTCAAAAGTGGCATATCGGTTGCGCGTATCGACTTCACTCATAAAGTAAACACATTCACCCGCCCTCCCCAAAAATACCCGCTCAGTCCCAAGAGTCCGATGAGCATCCCCACAACAATCAACACAATATGCATCTTTTGTGAAAATTCTGCAAATTTCTCTTACGATACTTGACAGAATTACCTACCTTAGAAAGGTTGACCTCATTAGAGGAGTTAAAAATAAAGGAGAATTCTGTGTCCGCAACACAGCAGTCAACTCATTCCCGGTCGAATATCAAGCATCCATATCTTGTGATGTCATCGCTGTATGCCGCTGCTTTTGCTGGCATGTATAGCGAAACAGCAATGAATGTGATCTTGCCTTCTGTCGGCGCTGATTTTCATGTTTCGACGGCTCTCACCCAGTGGCTCGTGGTGGGATACATGCTTATTATTGGCTTAGTTTTGCCATTTTCGTCGATTTTATTGAAACACTTCCGCGTCAAAACCCTCACTTTCGCTTCTTTAGGCGCGTTTGCTGTGGGTGCAATTATTAGTGCAGTTGCTCCAACTTTCGCAATTGTTTTGGCAGGACGTGCTATTCAGGGCATTGGCTTAGGCCTTGCTCTGCCTATGACTTTCTCCCTCCTCCTCGAAATTTTCCCTCCTCATAAGCTTGGCGCAGCTATGGGCATGACCACTTTGGTTATTATGATTGCTCCAGTTATTGGACCTGCACTCGCCGGTATTATTGCTGGAAGTCTTGGTTGGCGCTTTGTATTCTGGTCAATCGTACTGATTGCGCTTATTGGCTTTGTGTGCGCTGCTCGATTCTTGGTTAATGTTTATGAGCTCACCAAACCATCGGTTGACATTGTATCTATTGTTTTGTCTGTGCTTGGCTTTGGCGGTATTGTGCTTGGCGCTGGTATGGCAAGCGAGTTCGGATGGGGTTCTCTTACTGTTTTGTGCGCTCTGATTATTGGCGTTCTTGCTTTGGCATGGTACGTGCAGCGCCAGCTAACAGCAAAATCTTCAGTATTGAATTTGCACGCTTTTGGCTACCGCGATTTTGCTTTGGGCGCTGTTTTGGTCATGATTAACTTTGGCATCATGCTGGTCACGATGTTCCTGTTACCTCAGTTCTTCCAAAATTCTGCTGCTTTAGCTGTATCTTTAGCAGGCGTAGTTATGCTTCCTGGTGGCGCAATTAACGCTATTGTGGGCACTTTCTCGGGTCGTTTTTACAATAAGATTGGCGCGCGCATGCCAGCAGTTATTGGTTTTGCGCTGAGCACGGTGGGCATTCTGCTACTTATTTCCCAGACCTTAACAGCTCATCCAAGCGTTGCGCTGATTATTGTGGATCATATTCTTATTATGATTGGCATTCCTTTGGCAATGACTCCTATGCAAACCTATGCTTTAAGCGCTTTACCTCGCGAGCTCAACCCTGACGGTTCTACAATTATGAACACTTTACAGCAGGTTGTGGGAGCTATTTTTACTGCGATTGCCACGTCTTTGCTTATGTCTGGTCAGGCTGCGTATACCGGCAATGACTCTGCTGCTCGCTTTAGCGAGGGTACGCGCTGGGGATTACTTATGGCATTAGCACTGACAGTATGCGGCTTAGCAGGCGCTTTCTTCATTCGTTCTGCTCATAAAGAAACACAGAACAGCACTGCAGACAGCGAGGATTCTCATGCCACGCCTTTAATTCACTCTTTGATGAAAACAAATGTTTACACTATTGCGGAAACTGATACGGCTATGGATGCTATTCGCACGCTTACGCAGCACGGCATTTCGGGCGCTCCTGTTGTGAATGCTCAAGGTAGCGTGATTGGTTTTGTGTCTGATGGAGATATTTTGTGTTTGATTGCCGATCAAGTGCCAGAATTTACTACCTTCTACAATGCAGTGATGGAAAATAATGCGGCAAACTTTACTGACCGCGTGCGCGAAAACATGACTCGTCCTGTGTCTGAATTCGCTCATAACAAGGTAATTTCTGTCGATGTAAATGATTCCATGGCTCATATTTGCGAGGTTATGGTATCGCAACATCTCAAAAAAGTTCCAGTTGTGGATTCGGCTCACGGTAATCGCATGGTTGGCATCTTAAACCGTTCTGATGTTTTAAGCTACGTCGTTGAGCACTTCTAAAAACAACGGAAAATAAAAAGTCCCGTCACCGCGCAAGCAGTGGCGAGACTTTTCCCTTTTTATCCCCTTTAGCTCAAATCGTTCTCAATAATCACCTTCAAGGTATGGTTTTCTTCAGCGTTCTTAAATACCTTATAGGCTTCATCAATCTCGGAAAGCTTAAAGTGATGCGTAATCAACTTAGTGGCATCAATCTTGCCGCTCTTCAAAACTTCAAGAAGCATATCTGTTGTATTAGCGTTCACTAAACCAGTATTCAAAGTAATATTCTTAATCCACAGATCTTGCAGGTTAAAATCAACTGGCTTTCCATGAACGCCTACGTTAGCAATATGTCCACCAACAGCCACAACGTTCTGGCAAATATCGAAAGTTGCAGGATATCCTACACACTCGAAAACAATATCTACGCCGCGACCGTCTGTAAGCTCCAAAACCTTATCGCGCACTTCTTCGGTTGTTGTAGACACAATAGTGTCCGTAGCTCCGAAGCCCTTAGAAGCTTCCAAACGAGACTCAGATAAATCAACCATAATAATGCGGCTCGGCGAGAAGAACTGAACAGTCAGCAGTGCTGCCAAACCAATCGGACCTGCACCCACGATGCAGACGGTATCGCCTGGCTTTACATGCGAAGGCAGAACGCCAATTTCGTAGGATGTTGGCAAAATATCGGAAAGCATAACCAAAGCTTCATCGTCAACAGATTCAGGTGCGTGATACAAGCTACCGTCAGCATGAGGAATATGAATATATTCAGCCTGAGTACCTTCAATCAAATGACCTAAAATCCAACCGCCATCTTCGCAGTGGCTTGGCAACTGGTGCTTGCAGTAGTAGCAGGTGTTGCACGCTGTTACGCAAGACACAATAACCTTGTCTCCCACCTTGAAATTACTCACAGCATCGCCAACTTCTTCCACAATACCAATTGCTTCGTGCCCCAATGTTGTGCCTGGCTTACAAGCTGGAACGTCTCCGCCCAAAATATGTAAATCAGTGCCACAAATCGTGCTCTTAACCATGCGAACAACTGCGTCTGTTGGCTTGACTACATGTGGCTTTTCTTTCTCAGTTAATTCGAGAACGCCAGCGGATACGTAAGTTGCTGCTTTCATGAGGTTGCTCCTTTGCTACCTATCACATGCACGCCCACCGCGTGCACTTTCATTATTGTAACTCGATTTTTGTTCTATAGAAGTCGAAACGCACTGGACGCATTGTTTATTTGAACAAAGCGGGAGTGGGGGAATCGTAATAGTGGGAAATCATAATAGTGAGAGCGGTTGGGGCAATAGTGGGTAATCGCAATATCGGTGGGCAGCAAAACCTGAGCAATGTCAAGATTGACGGCTAATTTTGAAGCATGCTTGATATTCAATTTATTCGCGAACACGCTGACATTGTTAAGGAATCTCAGCGTAAGCGCGGCGAATCTGTGGAGCTGGTTGACGAAACTTTGCGCGCTGACCAGGAACGTCGCGATAGTTTGAAGGCTTTTGAAGACGCTCGTGCCCAGCAGAAAGCTATGGGCAAGAAAGTTGCTAGCGCTCCAAACGAGGAGAAAGCAGCTTTAATTGCCCAGACTAAGGAATTAGCTGCTCAGGTAGCTCAGTTCAAGGATGCCGCAGATAAGGCTACCGCAACGTATACAGACTTAATGTGGAAGTTCTCCAACGTTGTGGAAGATGATGCTCCTGCTGGTGGCGAAGATGATTACGTTGTTGTGCAAGAGATTGGCACACCGCGTGATTTTAGCGCTGAAGGTTTTGAACCAAAGAACCACCTTGATTTGGGCGTGGGCGTTGCCGGCATTGATATGACGCGCGGCGCTAAGGTGTCCGGCTCTCGCTTCTACTTCCTGCGCGGAGCTATTGCCCGCATGGAGTTAGCTATGCTGACTATGGCAGTGGATCAGGCTGAGAATAACGGCTTCATTATGACCACTACTCCAACCTTGGTGCGCCCAGAGATTATGGCAGGCACAGGCTTTTTGAATGCGCACGCCGATGAAATTTATCGTTTGCGCGAACCTGACGATTCCTATTTGGTAGGTACATCTGAGGTTGCTTTGGCGGGTATGCACGCTGATGAGATTATTGACTTGTCAAATGGACCTTTGCGCTATGCAGGTTGGTCGAGCTGCTACCGTCGCGAAGCTGGCTCTGCCGGCAAGGATACGATGGGCATTATTCGCGTACACCAATTCAATAAAGTGGAAATGTTCACATATGTGAAGCAGGAAGATTCTCAAGCTGAGCATAAGCGATTGCTGGCTATGGAACAGGAAATGCTTGGAAAGGTGGAAGTACCTTACCGCATTATTGACACTGCTGCTGGCGATTTGGGATCCTCCGCTGCCCGCAAGTTTGATTGCGAAGCTTGGGTGCCAACACAGGGGCGCTATCGTGAGCTTACTTCCACGTCGAATTGTACGGAATATCAGGCTCGACGACTCAATATTCGAGAGCGCGTGGATGAAGGCGGCACTCGCCCAGTGGCTACACTGAACGGAACTTTGGCTACAACACGTTGGCTGGTGGCTATTTTAGAGAATCATCAGAACGCTGACGGTTCTATTAACGTGCCAACTGCTATGCGCCCATATATGGGCGGCAAGGAAGTAATTGAGCCAACCAGTTGGGAAGCATAACCCACCGTTTTCTATATTTAATCTCATTTTTGAGGTTTGACTGTGCATTTATGAGACGCATAGTCAAACCTCAATTTGCATTCTGAAGCAAATGCGCCTATAGTACATTGAGTTGCTGTGATTCGGGAATGGACGTACGAGCCTCCTGCGTCACTTCGGACAGTTGGCCGAGCGGTCGAAGGCACTTGTCTTGAAAACAAGCGTACGAAAGTACCGGGGGTTCAAATCCCTCACTGTCCGCCATGTCATGTGTCAAGACATTGTTCCGGTGTTTTGACACATTTTGTTTTTACTTCATAAGCGAAGTCGATACGCGCAACCGATATGCCAGTTTTGATGCCATTTTTCCGCATCAAAACTGGCATATCAGGTGTATTAATCAGTTAAGTGAAATTTTCGCCTATAGCCCGTAATACGGATATCACTGCAGTATCAGCCTATTCCAGTCACAACAAACCAGCACGATTGCCAGTTCTTTAGAATGTGGTGGTGTGGGAGTGTTCTTATTGTCGGCTCTTCGGTTGGTTGGCTGATAGTGCTGTAGGGATGCGAACAAGCACGCACGATGAACTCCCCTCGCCACACACCACCCCCAACAACCCCAACTTTATGAAACAGTTGTGTAATTCTGAGAAAAACGCCACACAACATATTTTTCCTGATATGAATAAGATTATGACTATGAGTTGGGGAACATTTGCTACCGTAGCAGCAATCATCGTATTAGCTGTTCTTATTGTGTTGGGTATTATTGCCAGCATTCGTAAAGAACGCAGACAGCAAGAGTTAGCGCAGACCGTCGAGCGCCTAAGCGACGATCACATTACTTACGCTTTTATTATTAATCCATCCAAACCCGAAGCTGAACGAACCCGCTTGTATATTAAGGATTATTGCTCCATTCATGGCATCGAAAATCCTCTGTTCATAGACACTCAACTCGATAAAGACGGTCGCGCGTGCGCAGAAGAAGCACTGAGTATGGGTGCAGATGTAGTTATTGCTGTGGGCGGCGATGGAACCGTGCGCACTGTAGCAAGCGCTATGGCTTACTCCACTCACGCTTTTGGTATTATTCCTATTGGCACAGGCAATCTTTTTGCACGCAATATGGGCATTCCTGTAGACAATATTGAGGTCGCTCTGTCTGTAGCAACATCGCATGGCAGCCGTCGCGTAGATATGGGACGTATGAGCCTACTTGATTCTGCTGAACCTGAACATGAGCATGGTTTCTTGGTTATTGCCGGCGCAGGTTTCGATGCGAATATGATTAACGACACCAACCCTGAACTCAAAGCAAATATTAGTTGGTTCGCGTATTTTGTTGCTGCTTTTAAGCATTTATTTGGTAAGAAAAGCCGCGGAACGATTTTAATCCGTACGGCTTCGGGTGCTCAGCACACGGTTGATAACGTGCAGTTCCGCACGATTATGGCGGGAAACTGTGGCAATATTCCTGGTTTTACTCTTATGCCTGACGCTCAGTTTGATGATGGCATTTTAGACATCGAAACGATTGATACGCGATCGGGCATCCTCGGCTGGATGAGCTTGCTGTGGGATGTTATCCACAAAACAGTAACGCGCAGTTCTAAGCAATCTCCTTTTGCTACACACGCAACAGTACGTCAATATCAAGGTATTAGCGCGGAAGTCATTCTCAATAAACCTGTTTTAGCTGAAGTAGACGGCGATATCTTAAGTCAGTCAAATCATTTCCTCTTTACTGTAGATCGTAAAGCGTTACTTGTGCGTGCTCCTCAACTAGGCTCATCAGCAGAAGTAACGGGAAGCCTGCCGCCTGTGCAAAAATAAACAAGATACATGTGCATTTAATCGCCATAGCCTTGTAAATCATAGGCTTATGAGTACCTCTTGTGGCACAATAGAGGCATGGTAGCTAAAAATGCAGGCATGCTTGCCACACAAGAAGATTTAATCGATGTTGATGCTCTTATTGGAGCATATTACGATGAGGTTCCAGATCCATCTGTTGCCTCAGAACGTGTGATTTTCGGTACGTCCGGACACCGCGGTTCTGCTCTGAAGCGCACGTTTAACGAAGCTCATATCGTAGCAATTTCGCAGGCAATCGCCGAGTACCGTAAGAGCGCAAACATTACTGGACCTCTCTATATTGGTCGCGATACGCACGCGTTGAGCCTCCCAGCGTGGAAAACGTCTATCGAGGTACTCATCGCTAACGGCGTGCGTGTGCGCGTCGATTCGCGCGACGACTACACCCCTACCCCAACGGTTTCGCAGGCGATTCTTACGCATAACCGCGCGGCCGACGGTACACAGCGCTTTAGCGGCACCGATATTGCCGACGGTATCGTGGTTACGCCGTCTCACAACCCTCCAACTGATGGGGGTTTTAAGTACGATCCAACCACCGGCGGCCCTGCTTCGGCTGAGATTACCACAGCTATTGCGGACCGCGCGAACGAACTGCTCACTGATTGGAAGAGCGTTAAGCGCGTCCCGTTTGAGCAGGCGATTAAGTCCGATCTCATTGAGCGTTTTGATTTCCGCGCTCACTACGTTGAGGATTTAAAGAACGTTATTGATTTTGAGGCGATTAAGTCCTCGGGCGTGCGCTTGGGTATCGATCCGCTCGGCGGCGCTTCGGTAAATTATTGGCCGCTGATTAACGAAATATACGGCACAAATATTGGCGTGATTAATCCAGACGTAGACCCTCGCTGGTCGTTTATGACGCTTGATCATGACGGAAAGATTCGCATGGATCCAAGCTCACCTTACGCTATGAAGGGCTTGCTCGACCGCTTGAACGCGGGCGCGTGGGATAAGTACGATTTGGTGGGCGGCACCGATCCGGATGCCGACCGTCACGGTATTGTGTGCCCAGGAACCGGCGTTATGAATCCTAATCACTATATTGCCGTGTGCGTGGAATACTTGTTCGGCGGCAACCGTCCGGGTTGGCCAGCAACTGCAGGCGTGGGTAAGACTTTGGTGTCCTCCAGCCTTATCGACCGTGTAGTGGAGTCCATTAACGCGAAGCTCGTGGAAGTTCCTGTAGGCTTTAAGTGGTTCGTAGACCCTCTGTTTAGCGGAGAAGTTGGCTTCGGCGGCGAAGAATCCTCTGGTATGAGCTTCTTGCGCATGGATGGTCGCGTATGGACCACCGATAAGGACGGTTTAATTCCAGACCTCCTCGCTGCAGAAATTACTGCGAAAACCGGCAAGACTCCTGCACAGCTTCATGAAGCTCAGGTAAACCGTTTTGGCGAAAGCTGGTACACCCGCGTTGATACTCCAACAACCTTGGAAGAAAAACAGAAGTTTGCAAGCCTGACTGCTGATTCCGTATCTGCTACAACTATGGCAGGCGAAGAAATTACGGCTAAGATGACTACTGCTCCAGGAAATGGCGCTGCTATCGGCGGTTTGAAGGTAACAACTGATAACGCTTGGTTTGCTGCTCGTCCTTCTGGAACAGAAAATATCTACAAGGTATATGCTGAGTCCTTCACTTCTCCTGAACACTTGGAGAAGGTTGTTTCTGAAGCAACCGCAGTAGTAAACGGCGCATTAGCAGACTAAACAACGCACAGGTACTTCATGACCATTGATTTCACTGTCACAGTATCAACAGACGGTAGTGCTCTCGATAATCCCCATGGTCCTATGGGATGGGGTTGGGTAGAGCACACCGAAAAGAATCCTACGGGCGCTCCTGCCAGCGAATCTGGTCGCGCTTATGATTGCGGTGGTGCTTCTAACGGCACTAATCAGATTGGCGAGCTTTGCGCAGTATTGCAATGCTTGCGCGATCATCGAGGAGATTATCCGCTGATTATTGAAACAGATAGTCAGTACGCCATTAACTGCTCCACCACATGGATTCACAGCTGGAAAAAGAACGGCTGGAAAAATTCTAAGAAAGAGCCAGTCAAAAATGCTGAAATAATTAAGGCAATTTATGCAGAGCTGAATGCTCGTTCCGGCTCGGTCGAGTTTGTGTGGGTTAAAGGTCATGCTGGTAATACGTACAACGAGAAAGTTGATGATTTAGCCCGCGGCTTTGCTGAAAGAGCAGGTAAACATCTGATAGACGGATACTTGCCTGAAGAAGGCTGGACTGTGTTGAAAAACGGTCCATATGCAGAAGGTTTGATTCTGCCTAAATCCTCGAAAGCGGAAGAGACTGTGCCAGCCGCACAGCCAACACCGATTGATCAGCCCTTATTCCCCGAGAATAACGCTACCCTGACTGAGGAGCTGATTACTCGTTTGAATCAGGCAACTGAACGTTTTGACCTTGCAGCACAACGCCTACAGTTGGCCAGCGAGCATATGGATCAAGCCGTGGCTAAGCTGGATGAAGCTATCCGCCGTTTCGATGACGTAAGTTGGAAAAATAATCATCAAGACACTCTGTTCTAAGTGAACACGTAGACTGTTAAGAAAAGAATTAAAGGAGATACTATGGCAACTCAGGATGAACTGAAGAAGGCTGCGGGAATTAAGGCCGCTCAGCTAGTAGAAGATGGCATGATTGTGGGCTTGGGAACTGGCTCAACTGTGCGTTTCTTCGTAGATGAGCTCGGTCGCCGCGTACAAGAAGAAGGCTTAAAGTTCACCGGCGTCACCACATCTGTGCGCACTAAGGAACAGGCTGAAGGCTACGGCATTACTATTGTTGATGTAGATGATGTAGACCGCATTGACGTTACTGTAGACGGCGCTGATGAAGTAGATGACCGTTTCGACGGTATTAAGGGTGGTGGAGCTGCACTGCTCTGGGAAAAGATTGTGGCAACAAATTCCAATAAGATCGTGTGGATTGTGGACGAGTCCAAGGTTGTATCCACTATTGGTAAGTTCCCACTTCCTGTGGAAGTTATTCCTTTCGGCGCTGGTCATGTTGTGAAACTATTCGAAAAGAAGGGCTACAAACCAGTATTGCGCTTAGACGCTGATGGTGAACCAGTGCGCACTGACGAAAAGAACTTCGTTGTTGATTTGCACATGGAACGCATTGACAATCCTCAGGAGCTTGCTGAAGATTTGATTCACACCGTTGGAGTAGTAGAACACGGTTTGTTCTTGAACATGGTAGATACCGTGATTGTAGGTGACGAGAACGGTCCTCGTATTTTAACGAATCCTAATAAGTAGAACATGCAATAAAGGCAGGCAGGTCGAGTGACCTGCCTCCTTTGCGTTTAGCCTTTCTTGCGTGGCGTGTAAATCTCGTGATTAATCACGTCTGCAAAACGATCAATAATCACCGAACGCTTTGTTTTTAAGCTGGCTGTGAGCATACCGTTTTCCTGGGTAAAAACGCTTGGAATAATGCAGAATTTACGAATTGATTCTGCGCGGGAGACCTGCAAATTCGCCTTATCCACCGCTTTTTGCACTTCAGCATGAATAATCGGATTATTTACAGCCTCGTCTAGGGAAGGCACGGTTTGCGCACCCTGAGATTCAAGCCATGCATTTGTATCAGCTAAGTCCAACGTAATGAGAGCAGCAATAAATGGCTTCTTATCGCCAATCACCACACAATGTCCCACAACAGGCGATGTCATAACCGATGACTCTAATAATCCTGGAGATACATTCTTACCTCCAGCAGTAATAATCAAATCTTTCTTGCGGCCTGTAATCTTTAAGAAGCCATCATCATCAATATCTCCCACATCGCCGGTATACAGCCAACCATCAATAATCTGACTGTCGGTAAGCTCAGCGTGGTTATGGTATCCGCGGCATACGCTCTCACTTTTAATGCATAGCTCGCCATCGTCGGCAATACCAATAGTCATGCCCTCCATAGGCAAGCCAACCGTACCAATCTTATAGCCAGACGTTGGATTCACGCATACAGGAGCGCAGGTTTCTGTCATGCCATAACCTTCAAGCAGAGGAAGTCCTACACCGTTAAAGAAATGCGCAATCGAGGGATCGAGCGGAGCGCCACCAGACACAGCAAACTGAACTTTTCCGCCGAAAACTTCCATAATCTTGGAATAAATAATCTTCGAATACAGAGCAAACTGCACACGCTTCACCATGCTCAGTTTACGACCATCTTGCTGCGCCACAGACCATTCGCAGGCAATACCTGCTGCACGGTTAAACAAACGTCCAGCGTATCCTCGACCTGCTTTCTGAGAAGCTGCGTTATATACTTTCTCGAAAACACGAGGAACTGCCAAAATAAATGTTGGCTTGAAACTCTGAAAATCAGCAATAATAGTTTTCAGATTATGCGATAAACCCAAAACCGTATCAGAACCAATGCAGAAGTACTGCATATAGCGGGCAAAAACGTGGGCAAGCGGCAAGAAGAGCAGCAAACGAGCGCCGCCTTCAGGGAAGCACAGATCGGTCATGGATTGCGTACCTGAATACGTAACATATACAAAGTTGCGGTGCGTCAGCTCAATACCTTTAGGAGTGCCAGTCGAGCCAGACGTATAAACAATCGTTGCTAAGGTATCGCCGTGCACAGCGTCTACGCGAGCGCGGAACTGATCATCACTAACAGCCTTACCGTAAGCAGTCAGCAGTTCAATAACATTGTTATCGCTATCGAGGGTAAAAATTTCGCGAACTAGGGGCAGGTCGGCTCGTACAGCGTCAACTTTTTCGCGCTGTTCATTATTTTCTGCAAAGAAAATACGGATTTGAGAGTCCAAGCCAATTTCGCGAACTTGCAGAGCCGAATCCGTCTCATACACAGGAACAGTCACAGCGCCAATACTCATAATGGCAAGGTCAAGAACAGTCCATTCCCAGCGTGTGCGTGAAATAATACCTACTGAATCGCCAATCTGAATGCCTTGGTTCATCAAACCCTTCGCCACTGCACACACGAGGTCATAGAATTCCTGTGCGGTAAAATGCCCCCACTGACCCTGAGCTGTTTTGTATTCAATAAGAGGTTGGTCTGCCGCACGCTGCACACGATGCTGAAGAATGGACAAAATATTTTCATCTGCATGAATAGGCGTACGTAAAGGGCGAGTATATTCTTTGAGCATGGCATTCCTTAAAGCTGTTTTATATTAAAGCTGCTTATTTACATCTGAAACCATTGTAGGTCACAGCACCTATGAAGGGCGAGGGAACAGCTCGTATATCTTTATTGAGGATGCGAAGTTACTCTATGCACATAAAGCAAAAGGAGCATGACCTCTTTTGGCCTGCTCCTTTTACATTTAAAAATAAGACTACTTACGCTGGTGGCGAGTCTTACGCAGCAATTTGCGGTGCTTCTTCTTACTCATCCGCTTGCGACGCTTCTTGATGACCGAACCCATCAGAGCCTCCTCTAGTTAATTGACAACTTTCCCAATAGTACTACGGCTTGACGACTGAGAGAGTATTTTTGACCATTTTTCGCAAAAATACACTTTTTATACACGCTTTATGAGTCCTGCTACCCTGACTTGCTCAAGCTTTAATACGGGAAGTTTGCAAAGAAATTATTCACTGCATTTTTAGAACCAACAGCATACATAACTGCTGTTTCGTTATGCCACACCACAACTGAATTTTTCTTATTATCTGGGGCTGGATGAATTTCGTATGTGCCAGTTTCATTACCGCCCACATTCACTTTTCCCGTGGCAGTTGCCTCGGAGTTCAGATTGTGAATAAGCGAATCGTACTGCTCTTTAGCATACTGAGAAGCCGTCCACTGCCCTACAGTAAGTTGAATATCCGCAGAACTATCTCCCGTCATATACGTCACCTCATATTCTTCAACAGGTTCCGCGGACTGCCATACAGTAGTACTTTTTACTTCACCGCGCGCATATGAACCCACAGTATCTGGCAAAATCTTTTCCAAATCTGTAGCGTTGCTAGGAAGAGCTACTGGATCAACAGCTACAACTTCTTCCTGACCGGTTGCCACAGCAGCGCTATTAGTTGCAGTTTTACGCGCCCAACCTGGCCATACAAAAGCAGTAACAAGCAGAGCCGCAATCACAGCAAAAATAACAGTAAGAACCATAGCGCGCTTACGATGCGATTTTTTATGCTGTTCAATAGCTTCCTCAGCCTGTTCTTGAGCCTGTTCATCTACAGGAGCACTGGCAAGCTCAACATCGGCTTTTTCACGGTTTTCATTATTCTCAGTCATGCTTTTATTCTTGCATAAATTTCGGACTGAAAAAATGTTAGGTCTTGGGACTTAGCGGGTTTTTGGTTGGGGTAGGCTCATTTCATCTGGTTATTATTGCAACGTTTAGGGATTTGAATGATGCGTGAAACGTGACTTGGTATAGTACTCCATGATTCACGCATGAGCGAGAATTGAGGACAATTTTCACGCACTTGAGAACACACAACCTACATAACCCCGTTAAAATCGCAAGAGTCAAAAAATGTTAGGTCTTGTAGATATTTTTCGATAAAATGAAAATCAACCGAATTTTCTTTCAGTGAAAAAGGAGTGACCATGTTTCCATATAGTCGAGCTGAACTCAAACAGCAAGCAAAAGCCTCGTTAGCTGGTAAATGGGGTAAAGTTGTAGGACTTTATATTGTTTTCTGCATTGTAACTCTCATCTTAAGCTTTAGTGAAATCGGCAGCATAGTGAGCGCTTCCATATCTGCAGCCCAAGGAGATGTTTACTCTGCTGTAACTACTTTGATGGCTGTTGGTGCCCCGCTCTCCTTCATTACCTCTGTGCTTGTTTCCCTAGTTTCCGTTTCCCTTACTCTGTCTTTCCTGCACTTCTTCGATAGGCAAGATCAGAGCATCGGCAAAGAACTGATTGAACCTTTTGTACGCGGTAAAGTTCTGGGAACCTTTATAAACTGGTTACTTAATACGATTTTTGTAGCATTATGGAGTTTGTTGTTCTTTATTCCTGGAATTGTGAAGAGCTATTCCTACGCGATGAGCTATTACATTGCTGAAGATTGGGGCAACCAGGGCTATTCCGTGAAGGGAACTGAAGCTATTAATGCATCGAAGGAAATGATGCGCGGACACAAGTGGGAACTTTTTGTGCTTGATTTGTCCTTTATCGGTTGGTACATCTTGGTTATGATTACAGGCGGATTAGCAAGCCTATTTGTGCAACCTTATCTTTTGACTACGCGCGCCGCTTTTTACCGTAACTTATTGCAGCGTCAGTCAGCAGCAAACGTAGCTTATGCTCCACAAGGTGGCGCACCAGCTCCAGGTCAGGGCTATCCTTCTCAGACATATCCTGCTCAGCAGGAATGCCCAGGTCAGGCATATCCAGCACAGGCTACCCCAACTCAGGCTGCACCAACCCATCCCGAGCAAACAGCACAGAACTTCGCACACCCAGAAGTTCCTACGCAATCAGACGAACCTTACCATGGCTAAGCTTTAAAGCATAACGTCATATACTTCATTGGGAGGGCATCAGAGAAATCTGGAGCCCTCTTTACTTTCCTTGTCTGCGCACAAAAATAGTGTGGAGCTATGGCTAAGTCTTCTACTCAATTTGTCTGCTCAGAATGCGGATGGAATGGTGCAAAATGGTTCGGTCGCTGCCCAAATTGCGGCGAGTGGGGAACCATCGATGAATTCCATGAAGCACGTGTAACACGAGGTGCAAGTAAAACGAGCCGCTCCACTCCCGTTGTGGCTGCCAGCGTAGGAGATTTATTACGTGCAACAACCGATGAATCAGTAAAACAGTCGGCACGCGTCTCTACAGGTTTTAGCGAATACGATCGCGTGCTCGGAGGCGGCGTAGTGCCTGGAGCGGTTATTTTAATGGCCGGCGAGCCAGGCATTGGAAAATCTACTCTTTTGCTCGAAACAGCAGGTCATATTGCTGCTCAACAGTCAGCCATCAATCCTGAGGCAAAGGTTCTCTATATTTCTGGCGAGGAATCTCTTGCTCAGATTCAGATGCGAGCATCGCGTATTGGCGCTGTTCATGATGCTTTACTTATGGCATCGACCACCGACCTCGATTCGGTTGTATCTCTTATTTATCAAGAGAAGCCTGTTCTTGCTGTGGTCGATTCGGCTCAAACGATTCATTCACAGGCAGTTGATGGTATTCCTGGGGGATCTACCCAGGTGCGTGAAGTAGCCACTGCTCTTATTGACGTAGCTAAGGCGAACGATATTGCTGTGCTCCTTGTGGGACACGTCACCAAAGATGGCTCTATTGCTGGACCGCGCACTCTGGAGCATTTAGTTGATGCAGTCTGCCAGTTTGAAGGCGATACGCAAACCGCTTTGCGCTTACTACGTTCCGTTAAAAACCGTTTCGGCCCGACCGATGAGGTTGGTTGCTTCGATATGAGTGGCGAAGGAATTGAGGAAGTATCTGATCCTAGCGGATTATTCCTCAGTGATAGCGAAGAGACTCCTGCTGGAACATGCGTGAGTTTTACGGTGGATGGTCATCGCAGTCTTGCTATCGAAGTGCAAGCACTCACCACTCAATCCGTTCTTCCCACTCCTCGCCGCGCCACCAATGGTGTAGATACCAATCGTTTAGCTATGTTGGTGGCGGTTTTATACCGTCATGCGCGCGTGAATTTGCTCGGCCAAGATCTCTACGTCTCCACAATTGCTGGCGGTTCAGCGAAAGAACCATCCTGCGATGTGGCTATTGCAGCTGCTTTGGTCAGCGCTATGACGAATAAGCCTATTGCACGCACAACTGCAGCCATAGGAGAAATCTCTTTAACGGGTCAAGTACGCCCTGTTCCGCGTTTAACTCATCGCATACGAGAAGCCGCACGGCTTGGTTTTACGCGCATTCTTGTGCCACGTTTACGCTCGGGAGCGAAGAAAGAACAGTTTGACGGCGTTACGATTATTGAAGTCGCTACTGTTGGCGATGTTGTGCGCGAGCTTGGTTTACTCGATAAATAATTTTACTGATTTTCTTCTTTAACAGTAATTTTAATTGGCTCGGATTTCATCGTATTATCGGCAATATTGACCATTTCGGCTGTATATTCGCCCGCCGCCACATGACGAGCGCTTTGCCCTTCATTCATGCATCCATGACCGCTGCCGTTAATAGTTGCGCGCCCGTTTATCGAGTTATCTACTGCCACATTCGATACAACAGCATTCCACGATGATTTTTTCTGATACGTATCGTTTTGCCCCAGTAAAATTACAGCGGGATCAGCTTCGCAAGCGTCGCTGCGCCATACTTGCACACCCTCAGCATTCGTCATGGTAATAACCATAGATGCATCCGAAACGTTAAGAATGCAATCTGTAGAACCTGTATGAGTAAAATCTTTCGCAAAATTAACAGTTCCGTTTGTTGTTATTTCTGTTGGATCAGCAGTAAGTTTAACGGCAACATTTTGCGTTGTGCAGTCAGGGATACCTGAATCTTTAGCTCTGTCCGAGCGGAAAACACCTTCAGTACTATTTTGTTGCTCTTTATTTGATTTTTTTGTGCTGGACGTAGACGTATTGCTGCGAGCAGTAGATACTTTGTTCGTATCGCGAGCAAAAAAGGCAGCGTATACTCCCCATCCGCCCCCGATAATCAGAGCAAAAAGAACAGCCAGAGCTACTGCGCGGCGAATAATATACTTACGCTCGGTTTTGCGTCTTTTTATTGGTAATCCAGCCATGATTGTTAGTCTACCTTATTCATTTTTACGGTAAAGCAAGCGAATGATCATCGTGCATAACAATAAGACCATCTTCATCTAAACTAGCAATGCATAAATCTAATTGCACGGAATCTTCCCAGACTTTTGCAACGCTCTCATAATCAAGATGATGCTTCGGTGCAGTACGCAATGCTTTTAAAATAAGACCGCGCACATGACGGTTCGTTCCCACAAAACTTTGTTTTGGCCTGGTTCTTTTCTCCCCTAAGCGTGGCCATCCAGCAGCAGCAAACGCACAGCTAGAACGCAACGGACAATCATCACAGCTCGGTTTTTTCGCGGTACAGATAGCAGCACCCAGCTCCATCACTGCCTGATTCCATACGACTGACTGTTCTCTATCAGATGGCAGCATCTGTGTAGCAGTTTTTCTCTCAGCAGCGCTAACGCTACCTCCGAAAGATTCTTCGCCCACCACCGCCCGCGACAGCACGCGGCGAATATTCGTATCAATCACAGGAATGCGTTCATGGTAAGAGAACGACAGCACAGCACTAGCGGTGTAATCACCAATGCCCGGCAACGTGACCAACTGCTCATACGTGCTCGGCACAGTGCCGCCGTGCTCCGTCACAATCGCTTGCGCGCATTCTCTCAAACGCAAAGCACGGCGCGGATACCCTAAAGTTCCCCACGCAGTAATCACTTCCGCAGCAGAAGCCGCCGCTAGATCTGCGGGAGTTGTCCACAATTCCATCCAGTTCAACCAATAAGGCAATACGCGCGTCATGGGAGTTTGCTGACTCATCACTTCCGAAAGCAGCACTCCCCACGCATCTGTTTTGCCAAAACGCCACGGAAAATCGCGAGCACTCTCCTGCCACCATGAAGCAAGAGGCTCATACATATTCTGCGCTTGTTGTGTTCTCTGGTCTGTCATCGTTACTATTGTCGTGCATATGACGAACGAGCAGAACACAAGCGGCAACGCTTCTACAAAGGCCGCACAAAATCCGAAGACCAGCGAGTCCACAAGTAACTTCACGCGCAAGTCTACGAGCGAGCCTATGAGCGAGTCCGCAACCACCACCGCGAGCCACTCCGCGCGCAACTCCGTCTCGCACGATGCCACAAAGATTGCAGCCGCCGTGAACGAGTCTAAAAACGCCATAAACTCCGCCGCCGCACGCACGGAACACTCGGAAGAATTCGCCGCACGCAAGGACTACGTGGAAGAACTCGCTAAACGCGAAGCCGCCCGCAAAATCGCCCAGCAAGAGCAAAACCGCGCTGCCCAAGCACAAGCTTCAGCCGCCCAAGCACAGTCATCAAGAACGGGTGCTCAAGCGCAAGGCTCCGGCACCCAGGTCAAGCAGTCAACCATGTTTGAATACGGCTATCGCAAGAAAAACTATGCCCCAGATGAGCTTATTACCGACGCACATGGCAATCCTATTACTGTCTCCGACACCATGCTCACAGCTATTGAAGCAAGCAAGCGCGTCACCCACACCCCTCATCTTTGCTTCTACGAGCCTCGCATTCCGGGCAATACAGGTTCGGCAATTCGCTTATGCGCAGTTACCGGCTCTATTTTGCATCTTATTGAGCCGCTCGGCTTCGATTTGAAGGACACGAAGTTGCGTCGCGCTGGCTTGGATTATCATGACATGGCTCATGTCGTTATTCACCCAAGTTTCGAAGCTATGGTTGAAGCCATGCCAGATTCACGCATTATCGCTTTCACTGCTCATGCCGAGAAAACCTATACCGACGTGCAGTATAAGCCAACCGACATTTTGCTCTTTGGTCCAGAACCTGGCGATATTCCTGACCCTATGGATGTGTTCTTTGGCCCTCACGTGGCTGAACAGGTTAAGCTACCGATGCGTCCAAGTCTGCGCTCACTAAATCTTACTAATACCGCGTCTATTGCTTTGTATGAAGCATGGCGACAGCTTGATTTTTCGGGCGCGGGAGAGGTTGAACAGCTGTAGGCAGACGATGCACTGACTGCGCTAACTACGCTGTGAGGTATGACGTATACACACGTGTCATGCCTCACAGTTCCCGTCAACGACCAACAGATAAACAACAAACAATCAATAAACAACTAACCAAACGCCCGCCAACAAACCGCTTTGTTCTGCAAAATCGGTATACTTTAACCATATGCGCCTTGAGCGCGTTAGAGCCCACAACATTCAAGGATTCTCAAGGATTCATCATGAACAAAGCCATCATTACTGTAGTAGGACACGATACTGTCGGTATTATCGCTCGCGTCTGCACCTATTTATCTGACAGCCATGTAAACGTCCTCGATATTTCTCAGACCATTATCGATGGCTTCTTTAACATGATGATGATCGTTGACTACACCAACTCCACCGTTGATTTCTCTGAGCTCAACTCTCATTTGGAAGCTCTAGGCGAAGAAATTGGTGTAAACGTGCATTGTCAGCGTGAAGAAATCTTCACCAAGATGCACCGCATCTAAGCCGCTGCTCGGAAGCATCTAGAGAGGAGCCCTCATGCTGAATATTATGGAGGTCCACGAGACCAACAAGATGATCGAGCAGGAAAAGCTCGACGTGCGCACCATTACTATGGGTATTTCTTTGCTCGACTGCATTAGCGACGACGTCGATACAGTCTGCGAGAAGATTTACACCAAAATCACCACGTATGCCAAGGACCTTATTAAGGTAGGCGAAGAGATTGAGCGCGATTACAGCATTCCCATCGTCAACAAGCGCATCTCTGTTACCCCTATTTCTTTGGTTGGCGCCAGCGCATGCAAGACCACCGACGATTACGTAAAGATTTGCCAGACCCTCGACCGCGCTGCAAAAACTGTAGGCGTCAACTTCCTCGGCGGTTTCTCGGCTCTCGTATCCAAGGGCATGACCCCTTCCGAAGAGCTTCTTATCCGCTCTCTGCCACAAGCTTTGTCGAGCACTGATTTCGTGTGCGCATCCGTGAACGTCGGTTCTACCCGTACCGGTTTGGATATGGACGCTGTTGCGCTTATGGGTTCGGTTATTCGCGAAGTATCCGAGGCTACCGCCGACATCGATTCGCTCGGTAACGCTAAGCTCGTCGTTTTCTGCAACGCCCCAGACGACAATCCATTTATGGCCGGCGCTTTCCACGGCGTAACCGAAGGCGATGCCGTTATTAACGTGGGCGTATCTGGTCCAGGCGTTGTATCGCGCGCTTTGGACGAAGCTAAGGGCAAGGACTTCGAGTTCTTGTGCGAAACCATTAAGCGCACTGCTTTTAAGATTACCCGCGTAGGTCAGCTCGTAGCACAGGAAGCCTCTGCTCGTTTGGGTATTCCATTCGGCATTATTGATTTATCGTTGGCTCCAACACCTGCAGTAGGTGATTCTGTGGGCGAGATTTTGGAGAAGATTGGCTTGTCTCAAGTTGGCGGCCCAGGAACGACTGCTGCTTTGGCTATGCTTAACGATCAGGTGAAGAAGGGCGGCATTATGGCGTCCAGCTATGTGGGCGGATTGTCTGGCGCTTTTATTCCTGTATCTGAAGATAAGAACATGATTGATGCAGCGACGAACGGCAACTTAACCATTGAGAAGTTGGAAGCTATGACCTGCGTCTGCTCTGTTGGTTTGGATATGATTGCCATTCCAGGCGATACCTCGGCTGCAACGATTTCGGGCATTATTGCTGATGAAGCAGCCATTGGCATGATTAATCAGAAAACCACTGCAGTTCGCGTTATTCCAGTTATTGGTAAGAAGGTGGGCGATACTGCTGAGTTTGGAGGTTTGCTCGGTCGCGCTCCAATTATGCCGGTAAATACTTCTGATTGTTCCGAGTTCGTGTATCGAGGCGGTCATATTCCAGCTCCGGTTCACAGCTTTAAGAACTAAAACACGATACAGGGAGGACACTACGCAGTACCCTCCCTGTTTTTTAATCTTTCCTCAGCTGCATAATACTTAACATGTAAAACAGCACAGTATATGTAGCACTGACTGCACACATAAGCATTAATTCGGTCATACTCATACTGTGTAAAGCTCTACTGCGCAAAGCAATCATAGGGAGTGAATACACATAAAAGTTACAAAGTTTTTCATTCACAAAAATGAACACGAAGCCCAATATTCCCCCTAATGCTGATAATCCAACCGAATAACTGAAACTACGTGTTTTCACACTTAAAAAGATTTGCACGCTCAGTACAGGGATGGCTGCTAGCACAGACACAACAGTCCATTGAAGAAACTGGAGCGCATAGCTATATTCCGAAATTCCCGCTACATGTGAAGCACACATATAAATTATCCATAGGCATACTTGAACAGGAATAATCATAACTGTTGTTGTCAGTATTTTAGCGAAGAGTAGTCGAGGAATAGATACATTATTGGACTTCAACATATCTACAGTTTTGCGCTCAAATTCAGGCATAACTGATAAAGCCGTAATAATAGCCATCAGAGGAGCACAAAGTAACTGACTGTAATAAAAAGTTAGCTGTCCCCACATAACCAAAGGCTGAGTACCATCTTCGATGCTAGAAAGATTTGCCCAATATAGTCCCAAACCAATAAAACTAGAAATCGCTAAGAATCCCGCGCTAATACCTAATATTTGGATTTTACGTAGCTTACGCCACTCTGCTCGAATATATGCTGTCATTATAGCTGTCCTTCTTTCTGAGCGATAAGGCGGTGAGACACAATATATACGCACACGCACAGGGCTAGAGCAATAACAAAACGAATACCCAACTGCGAGTCAACAACAAAATTCATGCGTAAAGATTCTTGCCCTGAACCGCTGATGTGATACTTATAAGGAGCTAAATATGCCGATAACGCCCAGATATTAATAATCCCCCACAGATGCAAACTCCACGACGATAAAACAATGCCTAGGAATCCGCCCACAAAACCACTGGCAATAATAATCCCTGACTTGTTGATGAGCATGGCAGAAGTCACATATATCAACGCCAGCACAAAAGAACCCATAATCTGAGCACACCATTGAATGAGCAGCACGCTTACAGGAATGCTCAGACCAAGAGCATAGCCGTAACCAGCAATAATAGCAATTTCGCAAGCAGACAGGAGGGTAAAGAAGAGCACAGTAAGTATTAGTTTTGAGTAGAAAATCAGCAGAATGGTTATGCCATTACTTTGCTGAAGTTTGAAGGTATCTCCTTGCTTTTCATTACCCACAATACGGCTCACAAATAAGCACACGGCAAGAGGTAAGAGCAAACTATCTACGCTTTGACTATTAAATAAAGTTCCCACATGATGCAGTTGCGGCTTATTCAGGTATTGCATGCGAGTCACGAGATTCCAAAACACTGCTACAGTCATCAGAAGCACGGTAAAAAGAAAAGACTTAGTCCTGCGTGCTTTTTCTAACTCAATATAGAGAAAACGCATAGTTTTACATCTCCTTAGTCAAGTTCAAGAAGATATCTTCCAAAGTTTCTGTTTTTCTCTCTACTGCGTAAATATCTGCTTGAGCATTCACAAGCGTTTTGACAACAGCAGCAATATTGTCATCGCTCAGTGAATCTAAAACGATGCGTCGCGTAGAAATATCTCGTGGATAGACCTCGATAGTGCGAAGCTGCGTGACAACTTTTTCGCAGATAAAACGTCCTCCAATCTCCACCCACGTATTGGATTTAATAGCATCTACTTCGCCCTCATATACGAGGTGTCCTTTATGAATAATGCCCACTCTGTCGGCAACATGCTCAATTTCCGAAAGAATATGACTAGAAATAAAAACTGTTAAACCCTCAGAATGCGCTAAAGATAAAATCAGTTCACGTATTTCGTGAATTCCTGCAGGATCTAAACCATTCGTTGGCTCATCCAGCAACAAAATAGTAGGTTTTTTCACGAGAGCAAAAGCCAAGGCTAAACGTTGCTTCATACCCAAAGAGTAATCGCGTACCAGTTTGTTTTTATTTTTCAGATCAGCTAAACCAACACGTTGAAGAGTTGGCCATATGTGTTCTTTATTGAAACCGAGCATCTGTTGAAAAACATGAAGATTCTCATACGCCGTAAGATTCGGGTAATACGATGGTTCCTCAATCATAGAACCAATCTGGTTCAAATAGGAACGCCGCGATATAGGTTTGCCCATCACATAGATACTGCCTGATGTCGGCTTGACCAGCGAAAGAATCATCTTCATGGTCGTGGATTTTCCCGCACCATTAGGGCCTAAAAATCCGTAAATCTCGCCTTTGCGCACAGTCAGATGTTTCAAATCGACCGTGCGAACCGACTTGTACTCTTTATAGACATCGCGTAGCTCAATAGCAGGTGTAGTCATGCTGTTCTCCTTCACGTCTCAGCTCACGTTTAGAGCATAAATAATCGGGATTAAGCGCACCTTGAGCCTACATTATGATTACATTAAGAAATACAGCACCTCTGTGTTGGCACTGACATCATCTTTATACTGGACATATGAGATTGTATGACTGCTCAATTCTTGTAATAGATGATGAAACAGATTTACTCACTTTTGTTCGCTCTATTTTGCATGATGAAGGCTATACACATGTAGATACTGCCGACACTTCCACGCAAGCATACAATTCCATTACTACCCACAGTTACGACTTAATTATCTGTGACGTCATGCTTCGCGATGGCAATGGTTTTAGTTTATATGAGAAACTTCATTCAACTATTTCAGATTTTTCCACACCCATTATTTTTCTCTCTGCCCGCGATGAAGATTCCGCACGTTTACGCGGCTTAGGTTTGGGTGCTGATGATTACATTACTAAGCCATTCCTGCCTCAAGAATTACTCTTAAGAATTCGATCTATTTTAAAGCGCACATACAAAGATACGTTCCACAATGATGAAATACATTTAGGATCTACTCACGTATCCTTTGATTCTGGAACGGTTACACGCGGTAACGAAGTGGTGAGTTTAACAGCAAAAGAATTTATTTTACTGAAAACACTGGCAGATAACCGCGGACGGATTGTAACCATTGACGCATTATGCGACGCACTCTGGCCGGGTAAAAGTTTTGGACTAGAAAGCTCGCTGATTGTTCATATTCGTCATCTGCGCGAAAAAGTTGAAATTGACCCCTCGCACCCTGTCTATGTAGTTACTGTGCGCGGCTTAGGCTATAAGTTGGAGAAGTAATGGCTAAAAAATCTTCCCATCATTCGCAACTTCTCTTTATTACTCTTGCTCTTTTTTGCACGGTTATACTGGCTAATCTGTGCATACTTTTCGTGCTGACCAATCAAGCACAAACAACTACAACAAAAAATACAGAAACCACTCTCCTATCTGAACTAAATTCTTCATCATCATATACTGTATCCGATGAGATTACACGTGAGCTGGACGATAACAAACAGTTTGCTATGATTATTAACCCTGAAGGCACGGTGGTGTGGAGTTACAACATGCCTTCCTCATTAGGCAAAGAGTACAGTTTGAGCGATGTTGCACGGTTTTCTCGCTACTACCTCGATGATTATCCTGTGCACATCTATGCCCTCAAAAACTCGCATCTCCTTGTTGTGGGAAGTGCTAAGAACTCTATCTGGAAATATCAGTTAGAGTATAATATTTTCGCCATGAAGCACCTTATTACTTTTCTTCCTGTGCTCCTTACTGCCGATGTCATTATTATGATTGCGGTTCCTCTGTGGATTCAACGGCGATGGATGAAGAGCAGAGAACACGAAAGAACGGAATGGATTGCAGGAGTATCGCACGATATACGCACACCACTGACCTTGATTTTAGGACAAGCAGACGCTCTTGCACGCCACTACGATAACAATCCAGAGGTTCAGCACAAGGCGCAGATTATTGAACAACAAAGTTTACGATTGCGCGATCTAATCTCTAATCTTAATTTATCTAATAAACTCACTTATGGTCATTGTGAGATTTCCAAGGAAAAAATAAATCTGCCACGGCTTCTGCGGCACATTTTTTCAGAAGTGATGAACCGCATAGATACAGAAAAGTTTAAGATTGATTTATCTATTGCACCCCATGTGTATCAAGCCACCATCATGGCCGACGCACAGCTTACTCAACGTATGATTGAAAATCTCATCAATAATTCTCTACACCATAACCCCGACGGCTGTATTATTCGGATTACAGTAAAGCCCTCTACGCATGGATCTGAGCATTATATTCTCAGCATTGAGGACAATGGTGTGGGAGTAAGCGATCAACAATTGATTGGTTTTAATTCCCACAGTATTCAACAGACAACTTCCTCTGCCGAGCATGGCTTAGGCATAAGCATTGTGCGCCACATTTCACGTCTACATTCGTGGCATATTCACTTTCAAAACATAGAACCACATGGTTTGCGATGCACCGTGAACATATAGAACGGATTCTTATTTTATTATCTCTACGAAGAAAATGATGAGCTATACTATACGTTTATTGGATGCAATGTCGCTTCCAACTCATGCTCAACGACAGGAGAGAATATGAACTTTAAAGATACATGGCTCTTCAGTCTCCTATCGCACATTGATGTGATACTCGTATTACGATTCACAAAATGGGTGATTTGCTTACTCATTCTGGTATATGGTTTGTTAGATGTATATAGGCACTACTTGGGGTTCCTCGCACATCCCGATTGGAGTGCAGCACATTATGTAGTATTCATCTACATAATTCCATATATTTTTATCGATATTATTCTATTTCTCGGTCTTCATTACCTTCTGAAAGTTTAGACTTTACATGAGAGAGGGAGCATCGAAAGATACTCCCCCTCTCATAATAATTACTTACTGTACACGTTCTGCCGGTTGAGACGCAATCACAGCAAGAGCTCGTGGAGCATTCCATCCGCGCTTATCGAATTCATCAGCAATTTTCTGTGCGATTGGTTCAGCTTTACCTTCATCTACCAAAGCAATAATAGAGCCGCCGAAACCGCCACCGGTCATGCGAGCGCCGTATGCTCCTTCAGCTCGCGCCACATCTACTGCAACATCAAGCTGAGGAACAGTTACTTCGTAATCATCACGCAGAGAATCATGTGATGCATTGAACAGCTCACCTGAGCGAGCAATATCGCCGTTGCGGAAAGCTTCTACAAAATCAGTAACGCGACCAATCTCGGTCAGCACGTGACGCACACGCTTTTTCGCTTCCTCAGAATCAAGCTTGGCAATAATCTCAGCTATTGCATCTGCACGTTCCTGCTCAGGACGAGCGTTAACGTCATCAGCAAGCACACGCAAAGAGTCAACGCCTAAAGCAGCTGCGGACTCTTCGCATAGGCGACGACGAGATTCATACTGACCGTCATTAAGTGAGTGTGGCGCCTGAGTATCTAAAACAAGCAGCTCCAAACCGCGTTTACTCAAATCAAAATCATGCTGAGATACGCTGTCTACAGCAGATAATTTCGGATCGCAATCAAGCAGTAAAGCCATACCTTCCTGGCAACGCAGTGAAGCGGATTGATCCAAACCTCCAGTTGCTGCTCCTGCCATATCATTTTCTGCGCTCATCGCCATGCGTACTAAGGTAACGCGCCCCTCATCGGTGGACCCGAAACCTAAGTCATACACGTCATCAAGAGCTAAAGCTGTAGAGCAGGTCATAGCAGCTGACGAACTTAAACCGCCTCCTAAAGGAACGCTGGAGGCGAAAGCAGCGTCGAAACCGCGCACGCCTGCGCCGAAACTGTTGTTGCGCATAGCCCAGGCCACGCCTACCGGATATGCAGCCCAGCCTTCGACACCACCGGCCTGCAAACCGTCGAGGTCAGCTTCGGCTACTTTACCGTTCGAGAGCGTAGAAATAACGCGCACTTTCGTGTCTTCGCGAGGTTTCAGCGCAATAAATGTGCGATGTGGCAGAGCAATCGGCAAACACAAACCGTTGTTGTAATCGGTGTGTTCACCAATCAGATTCACGCGACCGGGAGCATCCCAAACGCCTGCTGGTTCTTCGCCAAAAGCTTCGCGGAACAGCTCAGTAACTTGACGCACGCCATCGTCCACGCCCAAAGCATCAATAAATTCAATCTGTGCCATAGTTGCGCACTCCCTTAGTCGGTTACGTTCGAGATATCGATTGGACCAAGCTCGTGGAAGCGAGCGGCAATCTTTTCTGGAGTGGTGTCGGAAATCCAAGCAGCCATACCAGACTCGGAACCAGCCAAATACTTAATCTTGTTTGCAGAACGCCTAAACGAGAAGAACTGCAAGTTCAAACGGTAATTTTCGCGGCGCTCATCGTGAATTGGTGCCTGATGCCATGCGGAAATATATGGCAAATCCATACCCTTGCCATCGCCAGTATCAAAGAACGCATTACCGCGCTTGAGTAGCTGGGAATACATCTGAGCCAGACCCCAACGCTCGTTATCGGTGAGCTCATCAAGGGTTCGCACATCGTCGCGCAATGGCTGTACATGAACCTCCAGCGGCCAGCGAGCAGCAGCAGGAACATAGCCAATCCATGTATCGTTACGCAAAACAATACGCTCATCAGCTTCAATTTCTGCCTTCTTCAAGTCCGTGAGCAAATCAGCGCCATTCTTCTCGAAGTAAGCCTGCGTGTGCTGCAACTCAGTTTCAAGACGAGGAGCAATAAATGGATAACAGTAAATCTGACCGTGCGGATGCGCCAAAGACACACCAATTTCTTGACCGTGGTTTTCGAATGGGAAAATCTGCTCGATGCCTTCAATTGTGCTGATTTCGGCAGTTCGGAAAGCCCATGCTTCAACAACTGTGCGCATACGCTTGAGAGTGAGGTCTGCTGGTAATCCTGTTTCGTTAGGGTCAAAGCATACTACTTCGCAGCGGCCCACTGCTGGCTTTGACTTCCAGGTTGGATTGCCATCTACGTAGCTTACCTCGTCTGGAACGCCAGGAATGCGAGTCATGGATGGGAAGCGATTTTCAAAAACAACAACGTTGTAATCAGTATCTGGAACTTCACCATCTTGGTAAGGATCTCCTGGCTTGCGTGCTGCCAAAGGATTACCGGAAGCTGTTGCGCCTGGACCAGCGGTAATGGGACGGTTCATACGGGCTGTAGCCATAGGAATCCAGTCGCCTGTTAACGGATCTTGACGCATTTGAGGAGCTTGAACAGGCATAGGATTGCCCTCACCATCAATACCTGGCTCATAGCGGTTTGCAAGAACGCGAGGATCAGTAAGCTCACGAGTTTTATTACCGGAGACGTAGTCTGGATCATCATCGAGGTAGAAGAAATCGCGACCATCAGACAGCGTCGTCTGTGAAATACGAATATTATTGCGGGCGTAATCGCCTGGCTCATATGCATTGTATGTAGTCATAGTTCACAGTATAGCAAGAAATTGTACTAATGTGTGCTTTTTTGTGCCTTTTTGTAATAAAAGTGTCGCAGAACGGCAAGAAGCTTTTCAGCAGACAGCTAACAGGCTGCAAACAGGTACGCAAAGGCGTGTAAAGGCACTTAAAGGCACAGGTCAGCACACATAAGAACAACCCGAATATGGCATACATTTATATAGCCATAATGATGCACATTAATCCGCAATAATCAGATTACGTGCTACCTCGCGGGTTGCTTCAACATCTTCAGGACTAATACCCGAATCCGTAATAATTACATCAACATCATCAAAACCTGCGAACAAAGACAAAGATGTGAGCTGCCACTTGGTATGGTCAGTGAGCACAACTGTTTTGTTAGCAATCGACATCAACGCAGCCGCCGTGGAGGATTCCAAGGAATTCGGCGTCAAAAAACCGCGCGGGACAGACACAGAATGCGTTCCCAAAAACAGAAGGTTCACGCGCAAAGACGAAATGACGCGGTCCGCCAAAGGCCCCACCAAAGAATTCGAGCGAGTCGTCACCCCTCCGGTCACAATAACTTCCACGTCTTTATTCTCTGCTGTCTGCACCAGCTCAGCAACAGGCAAAGAGTTAGTCAAAATAGTAATACCCGTGGAGTTCTCAGTTTCGAGCAGATGCTGCGCAAACACATACGTGGTAGATCCGCCACCAATTGCTATTACATCTCCCGGCTGCACAAGCTCCACTGCTTTCATAGCAATAGAATCTTTAAGCCCCACATCCATTTGCGATTTAACGGCAAACAGAGGTTCCGCCAGTAACGTAGAACTCGACACAGCGCCACCATGCACACGCTTAACCAACCCTTTATCGGCAAGCTCAGCAATATCACGCCTAATTGTCATAGCTGACACGCCAAATTCTTCTGCTAATCCTGCAATACGCACAGCGCCGCGCGTACGCAAACGTCCAAGTATCAATTGTTGTCTCTGTGATGAAATCATGTGAACATTATCGCACAGATAGTACCTTTTAACCAAACAGAATAGCTCGTTTAAAAAATTACAATAGCTCGTTTTAAGAAAATTTTAGCTTTTCAGAGTGTGAATTCATACCCATTCATTATGATTAGTAAACAGATTTACCTATGAAATCCGTTGTACACGCGTTGAACCGATGAAACGAGGAAGCATGGTCGCTGATTCGAACACTTTGGACGACAACTTAATTGGCTTAGAGCAGACTTTGCGCCACACGGCTCTTTTCGAGCACGTACCCTTGGAAGATGCGCGTCAACTGTTGCCCTATTTGGAACATCGCACTTATGCAAAAGGCGAATACATCTTCCATGAGGGTAACGAAGACACCAATATGTATATTATCGAACGCGGACGCATTAAACTTACCCGCGAATCCTATGATCATCGCGTGCAATTGTTAAGCATCTCCGGCGCTGGTGAGATTGCAGGCGAGATTCCCGTTTTCGACCCTCAAGGCGGGCCACGTACAGCATCGGCAGTGAGCATGGTAAATTCCACAACAACCCTATCTCTCACCTCTCACGTGCTTTTCTCTTGGCTTGACGAACATCCTCGCGTAGCAGTAAATATGCTCCAAGTGCTAGCTCGACGCATGCGCATGAATAACGAACGCATTAGCGACCTCGTCTTTATGGACGTTCCTGCCCGTTTATCGAAGACATTAATTGATTTGGCAAAGCGCTTCGGAGAGCCGGGTGTGCAAGGTCTCGTCGTGCCGCACGATTTGACGCAGGAAGAGCTTGCTCAGCTGGTGGGAACCTCACGTGAAACAGTGAATAAAGCTTTGATGGACTTTACAAACCGCGGATGGATTGCCCGCGAGGGGCGCACGATTATTATTTACCAGCCAGGTAATTTGATTTTGCGCGCACGCCATTAGAGAGCGCACGCCATTAGTAGCCGCGCATTAGTACGAGACCTTTAACCGCGTTATACGCATTACGCCGTTGAGAGCGCTGAACGTTAGGACGCGCTTTGGATAGCTTGATTAGTTAGTAGCACGTCGTTGCTGTTAGAGCATGCCATGAATAATGACGATTCATCAGACTTAGCGGGGTTCTCGAGGTTTGCAAGTGCATAACTAGACACAATTAACCTTCACACTACGTTAAATCCGAAGAGCTATTACTCTCACGCATTCTGCTTAACCGATTAATATACCTGTTATGCCAGTTTTGATGCGCAAAAATGGCTTCAAAACTGGCATATCGGTTGCGCGT
>NZ_ATVB01000006.1 GCF_000420505.1 Alloscardovia omnicolens DSM 21503
AAAATAGCATTACGAAAATCAGCTTGAATAAAACTGGAATGTAAACTGTTCGAGGTATCAAAATTACCCACCACTCCAAAGAAACGTTCAGCTGGTTGCCATTTAAAATTGGCTATACGTGATTGAAGAGAAGGGGAGTAGTCCTGATTGAGTAGGGACTCAATAATAAATGCTTCATCGCGTGTATCCCAAATACTTCGTGTAGCTGCAACTCGTCCGTAAATACGTGCTGCAGAAAAGGCTGCTTCGCGCGAAAAATACATAGCTGCTCGCACATATGCTGCTTCCTGGCCTGCAGGAGCAAATAATTCAATATGATCTTCGATAATATCTACAACAATGCGAATAGCATCAATCACGTTTTCTAAAGTAATCTCGAAGGTAGTTTCGAGCGGAGCTAAGTTAAATAAATTATCGGCAGAAATATGTTCGTGATGAGTTTTATCTAAAGCATGGGTGCGCGTGTATTCTACGTAATCAGTAACAGCAGTGAGCAGAATAATGCGTAAATATTCTGCTTCTTTTGCTCCTAGATTTCTGTACCAATCTGTCTGAGCATAACATACGTCAAGGCAGCTAATAACAATAAACTCAACGGCTTCGCGCGTTTGTGCATCGAGAGTATCGAACTGAGGTGAACCAGTCATAAAGATATGCTCCATTCTGCCTTGTTGTGGTAAGCGTGCGCTATAAGAACGCACGCTTACCATTCTATAAGAAAAAACACAGTGTTATTAATGCTTACGAGCAGAACTGATAAAACCGATGCCCAAGGTAACAACAATAGCAATCACAGCTTTAATAATATCGAAAGTAACAAAGCCGAGAGAAGCGGTCATCAAAGCTGTCCACGACATGCCGGTAACCACGGACTGCACAGAAACGCCAACGCTGTAGAGGAAAATCATGCAGCCAATAATTAAAGCAGCAAAATATCCGAGAGTGCGTAGAACAGAAGAAGAGATTAGCGAGCGGATTGCGCTAATCAGAGCGTGAGAAATAACAACAGCTGGCAGGAATCCCCAGATAAAGCCACTGCTTGGTCCAAGCAAAGCAGCAGTGCTCATACCGCCAGAGAAAACAGGGGCTCCCAAAGCGCCTACAGTAATATATGAGGCAACAACGCTCACAGCTTCTACCTGAGAAAGATTCAGTGCCACAAGCATGAGAACGAAGGTCTGCATAGTAATGCCAACCTGTGTGCCCGGAATAGATACCTTGCCAGCCAAGCCTGCAGCAATAAAGAGAAGAGTAAACAAAGCATACTTGGTAACAGAGAAGTTCTTAAAAGCCTTTGTAACGAAAGCATATAAATTTGAGGAAGTGAACAATTTTTATCCTTAAGACGAGGGGAAAGTCATAGGTGAATGACTTAGAGACATACTACAAAACATTAAAGACGAATTGCAAGTCGAAACGTGGAAAATGCTGGAAATAAGCCGATATTATCTATTCTATTTATGTATAAGAGGTGAAGAGAAAAAATGTATTTGTATATAATCTACAAAACACGCGCATGAAATTTTGTGATTTTATCCATAGGATAATTCAGTTTTTATTGGTAGTTTTATATAAAGTTGTGAAGGAGACTATGTGGACTTATGTGAACACATGAGTGCGGTTACTGTTTCATCGGTCAAACAGTGGCAACACTACCAAACCATAGATTCTACGAATCTAGCGGCTTTACGCTACCTGCGCAAAGCAGATGCATTGTATCTGAGCAGTGCGGGCGAGAAGCCAGAAATACATACGATAATCAGCGCGAACGAGCAAACTCGTGGGCGTGGTCGTATGGGAAGAAACTGGGTAAGTAAGCGCAATCAAGGACTGTATGCCAGTTATATCTGTGTGATGTCTCGCAATTTCTACGATCAGCATGGCGCATGGTTGTCTACGGTTGCAGGAATAGGCGCATTGGAAGCTCTTCGCGAACTCAGCGGTGTGCAGGTTCAATTGAAATGGCCTAATGACCTTTATATCACTGATAAAAAACTAGGCGGTATTTTGTGCGAAAGTATCGTCGATGAGCAGGCTGAGCTTGTGCATGTTGTTGTGGGTATAGGAATTAATCTTCAATCCACTCCTAATCTGGATGCTCACAGCGATGTTCCTTATGTTGCAACATCTTTGGCACAGTGGGCGAGTAAAGACATCGTCTGTGATGATTCCTTGACGCGCGCATTAATAGAACGCATTGCGTATTATCTCAATAATCATTTAGCTCAGTATGATGCTGCTGCAATGCATGAGCTAGCTAAAGAATACAGTGCAACTATAGGCCGCCATATTATTGTGCAGTCTGTAGATGGTAGTCAGTATGAGGCTCAGGCAATTGATATTGCTGCCGATGGTGCTTTGGAAGTTCTTCCCGTGTCTGCTGCTCATGGCGATATTCAAAAGAATTATGCGGCCAATTCAATCGGAGATAATCCACACTCAGTTTTTATTCACGTAGGCGATGTGCTCCATGCGCGTCTTGCTTCAGGCGAGAATCCTACACTGTCCATCAATCAGAACGAGTAGAAAAAGGAAATAAGAGGACATAATGAAAAAACTCTTAATTGCTAATCGCGGTGAAATTGCCCTGCGCGTTATTCGTACGGCGCGCGAAATGGGTATTGCCACTGTGGCAATCTATTCTGATCAAGATCGCAACGCTCCTTACGTGGACCGTGCAGATGAAGCTTTCCACTTGCCTGGCGATACATATAACGAAACATATTTGAATATGGATCGAATTGTGGACATATGTGAGCGCAGTGGCGCGGACGCAATTCATCCTGGATATGGATTTTTGTCGGAAAACTCTACTTTTGCTCAGAAAGTATTGGACGCAGACATTGTGTGGGTGGGACCTCGTCCAGAAGTTCTTGACGATTTGGGAGACAAAATTATTGCTCGCCGTTTTGCTGAACGTGCGCAGGTAACTCCTGTTCCTGGAATTTCTGATCCTGTAAGCGATGTGCATACGCTGATTTCTTTCTGCAATGAGCATGGTTACCCAGCAATGATGAAACGTGCTGATGGCGGTGGCGGCCGCGGTATTACTGTGGTGCGCACAGAAGACGATTTGCGTACCTTCTTTATGAGTCATGACTCTTTGCAAGGCGGCGACCTCGATAAGTATTTTATTGAGAAGTTCGTTAGCGAAGCTCGACACGTGGAAACACAGTGCGGACGTGATTCTTTCGGCACTTTTACTGTGTATTCTACACGTGACTGCTCGGTTCAGCGCCGCAATCAAAAGTTGATTGAAGAAGCTCCTGCACCGTTTTTGAGCGATGTAGTAGAAGAAAAACTGCGCGTTTTTTCGCAACGTTTGTTCGACACTGCTGGTTACGAGGGTTTAGGAACCTGTGAGTTTATGGTTACCCCTCATGATGACGTGTACTTCTTGGAAGTAAACCCTCGTTTGCAAGTGGAACATACCGTTTCGGAAGAAGTATGCGGTATTGATTTGGTTCGTGAGCAGCTGACGATTGCATCTGGCGGTTCTTTAACTGTTCCAGATAAAATGCGCGGACATAGCTTTGAATTGCGTATTACCAGCGAAGACCCTGAGAAAAACTTAACTCCAGGTTCGGGAGTTATTGAGAAGATTGCGCTGCCTTTAGGTCCTGGTATTCGCGTTGATTTTGGTGTGGCTCAGGGAGATACTATTTCTCCAAAATATGATTCCATGATGGGCAAGATTATTGTGACGGCAGCAACGCGCGATATGGCTATTGCTCGTGTGCATCGTGCGATTTCTGAGTTTGAGTTAGAAGGCGTGCCAACTCCGATTGCTTTGTATGACGAGATTTTTGCGCATGATGATTTTACGGCTAAAGGACGCTCCGCGCAGTTTAATGTGACCACCAAGTGGTTGGAAAACACCTTTATGAATGAGCACGCCAAGGCTACACGTGCAGGTCAGCCATATAGTGTGCTTGACCGTTCGGTCAATTCTGTGGAGCCAAGCGAACTTGGTTCTATGCGTGCAAATTCCCAGATTGGAAGTTCTCGCGATGTGCATAACACCACCTTTGTGGTGGAAGTAGATGACCGTCGCATGAAGATTTCCGTACCAGATTATGTGATTGCTGCTGTATCGACATCGCATAGGCCTATTGCAAACCGCAAGACACAGCCTTTGCGTGGTGCTGGTTTGAACATCACGGCATCGAGTAGTGAGAATACTCACGGTAGCTTAGTTGGTTCTAATGGTGAAATTAAAGCACCTATGCAGGCTGTGGTCACACGTGTGAATGTGGCTGTGAGCCAGCAAGTAGCTAAGGGCGATTTGCTTGTGGTTCTCGAATCTATGAAGATGGAAAACTACGTGTACTCTCCTATCGCCGGCACAATTTCAGAAATCTACGTGGGGCCAGCAGATGGCGTTGACGCGGGAGAATCTTTGCTCAAGGTCGATATGAATGCTGCGAACAAGAGTGCAGAGTCTGGCGACAATGAGAAGAGCAAAGATGGTGCGGTTGGAGAAGGCGCGAACTTAGGTGCAAGCTCAGTCGCAGTCTCAGGCGCAAGCTCAGTAGCGATCTCAGGCGCAAGCGACAAATCGGCAAACAAGGAGGAGAAGTAAATGGTTAATTCTGCAAGCTTAGATTCCTTGGCATGGGCATCGTCATCGATTATTGCCGGAGATTCGCATCAGCCATTGCGCACGGAAATTCGCCGTGCAGCACAATTGGCATACGATAGCGAAGACCATGCGCGCGCACGTCAGCATCCTAAAGGAAAATACACGGCTCGCGAGCGTCTCGACTTATTGTTTGACTCCAACACTTTTATGGAGGTTGGTCGATTCGCAGGCGGCAATATTAATAAGGGTGTGGCCGGCAGCGCGGTTGTGACTGGTTTTGGCATGATTCGCGGGCGTAAAGTGGGAGTTTATGCGCAAGATTTCTCTGTGCGCGGCGGCACCATGGGTGAGGCTGAGGGTGAGAAAATCTGCCACCTGCTGGATATGGCTATGGATATGAAGGTTCCTGTTATTGCTTTGATTGATTCGGGTGGAGCTCGAATTCAGGAAGGCGTAACTGCGCTTACCCAGTATGGCCGCATTTTCAAAAAGACGTGTGAGGCTTCGGGGTATATACCTCAGATTTCGCTGATTTTGGGGCCATGTGCGGGTGGGGCTGTGTATTGCCCTGCATTAACCGACATGATTGTGATGACCAAAGAAAACTCATATATGTTCGTTACCGGTCCAGAAGTTGTAAAAGAAGCTACCGGCGAGCGCATTTCTATGGATGATTTGGGTGGCGGTTATGTGCATAACGCGCAATCAGGCGTAGCACATTATTTAGGCGAAGATGAAGCCGATGCCATTGATTATGTGCGCACCGTTTTGGCATACTTACCAAATAGTTGTGATGAAAAACCTCCTGTGTACCCGTATTCTAACGGTCATGCAGAAGATGATGCAGCTAAACGTATCGGCACAATTGTGCCAGATAATGATCGTCAACCTTATGATGTGGTTGATGTTATTCACTGCCTCGTTGATTATGGTGAGTTCCTTGAAGTGCACGAACTATTCGCTCCGTCAGTAGTCGTTGGTTTCGCCTGTATTAAAGGACAAAGTGTAGGTATTGTGGCTAATCAGCCAGCAGTGCGCGCGGGCATTTTAGACGTTGATTCTTCAGAAAAATTAGCTCGCTTTGTGCGCTTATGCGATGCATTTAACTTGCCAGTTATCACTTTGGTCGATGTGCCAGGCTATAAGCCAGGAAGCGATCAAGAACATGCTGGAATTATTCGCCGTGGAGCTAAAGTTATTTACGCCTACGCGAATGCACAAGTGCCTTTGATTACCATTATTATGCGTAAAGCATTTGGTGGCGCGTATATTGTGATGGGTTCGAAATCAATGGGTGCAGATTTCAATTTTGCATGGCCAAACTCGCAAATTGCTGTGCTCGGCGCTCGAGGAGCAGTCAATATTATTCACCGTAAAGAGCTGCGTAAAGCGCGCGATAACGGGGACGATGTAGACGCTCTGCGTGCTCAACTGGTTGCGCAGTACGAGGACAGCACAGTCAACGCAAATCTATCGCTCGAAAAAGGGGAGATAGACGCCATGATTGATCCTGCTCAAACCCGAGACATGATTGAAAAATCTCTCGTTCTCCTGTCTGATAAAAAAACAGAACGTCCTCATCATCGCCGTCATGGTAATCAGCCTCTCTAAACAAAATTTACAGACTTTCATAACTCGAAAAAGATAGAAACAAAGGAATAATAATGTCTCAATCATGGATGAAGCGTGTAGAAACAGAAGCTTTTGCTCTGCTCTTTGGCGGACAATCTACACCATGGATCACAGCTTTACATGATTTATCTCAGAACGCTCATATCTTTGAACGTGTTGCGCGCGTGGTTGACGCTTCTCAAACGCTAATCAGCCCAGTAGCAGCAGACGCGCTCGCTATTGCAGGTCGTCGTATTGATGTGCTCAGTTATGCAAGCTCCTCTCCTGTACTCGGAGTAGCAGCTCAAGCTCAGGTTTCTGTGCCAGGTATTGCTGCCTCTCAACTTGGTGTTGTGCTCGATATGATGGATTTGGGTATTAATCTCAACTCAAAAACGCTTGTTTCTGTTCAGGGTCATTCTCAGGGTGTTATTGCTGTGGAGCTTGTGCGCGTACTTGCTGCCGCTCAAGCAGGAACGCTGAGCCAAGACGAGGCAGACGAGAAACTGGCTGCTTTGCTTGCTATTGCGCGTTTGATTGGTTTAGCAGCTGCACGTACAGCTCGTGACGCTCATATGAACAGTGCCAGCGAAGCCACTGAAATGCTTTCTGTGAAGGGCGCTACCCGTGAACAGATTGACGCGCTGATTGCTCGCGTAAAGAATGCTCGCGGTCCATTGTCTGTGGCCGTGAAGAACTCTGCTAGCCACTGGGTATTGTCTGGATATCCAAGCGATTTGCAGACCGTTTTCGAACAAGTACAGCGTGAACATAATCATCAGGACGCTTTGCGCTCGGCTAAAGTGCGCGGCGGTAGCGTTTTCAATCCTCAGATGGAATATTTGGAAGTATCTGTTCCATTCCATAGCCCATTAATGGCTGATGCTGTTGAGCAGGTCGTAACTTGGGCACAGGCGTGTGGTTTGGATGTGAACAGCGCTCGCACTTTGGCTCAGCAAGTATTAGTAGATCCAGTTGATTGGGCTGCAGATATTGACTCTATTGTGCGCTCTGAAGGCGTGGATGCTGCTCAGTTATGGCTCGTTGATATGGGTCCTGGCTCTACTATTGGTAAGCTGACTACTGCTCTTATTGATGGTACTGGTGCTGGCGTGATTAGCGCTGCTACAGCAGAAGATCGAGTAGCTCTTATTACTGAGGGCACTGAGTATGAGCGCACTACCAATTGGGCTGATTTTGCACCAGAAGTTATTGAAACCGGTCGCGGTAAGCAGGTGGTAACATCCTTTACTCGCTTAACAGGTCGCGCTCCTATTTTGTTGGCAGGTATGACGCCAACCACAGTAGATGCTGAACTGGTTGCAGCCGCAGCAAATGCTGGTTACTGGGCAGAAATGGCTGGCGGCGGTCAGGTAACTGAAGCTGTGTTCGACGCTCATATGGCTGATTTAGAGCAGCTTCTCGAAGAAGGTCGCACAATTGAATTTAACACCATGTTTATGGATCGTTATTTGTGGGGACTGCAGTTTGGTTCTCAACGTATTGTGTCGAAGAAGCGTGCTTCTGGCGCTCCTATTGATGGTGTGATTATTTCTGCAGGCATTCCTGAATTTGAGGAAGCCGTTGACTTAATCCACAACCTGCAGGCTGATGGCTTCCCATATGTGGGCTTTAAGCCAGGAACTGTGGGCCAGATTAAGCAGGTTATTCGCATTGCTCAGGCTGTTCCAGAAACCAAGATTCTTATGGAGGTTGAAGGCGGTATTGCAGGCGGCCATCATTCATGGGAAAGCTTGGATGATTTGCTGCTCAACACCTATGCTCGTGTGCGCGAAAATAACAATATTGTGCTTATTGTGGGTGGCGGTATTGGCACACCTGAGCGTGCTGCAGATTATATTTCGGGTAGCTGGTCTCATGCATACGATATGCCATCAATGCCAGTAGACGGTGTGCTTGTTGGCACTGCTGCTATGACAGCGAAGGAAGCACATACCAGCCCACAGGTGAAGGATTTCCTTGTTCAAACTCCTGGTATTACCGAGTTTGAGAAGAACGATGATCCTTTCGCTCCTCGCGGAGAAAGTTGGGTTCCAGCAGGCGGACATGTGGGTGGAGTTGCTTCTGGTCTGTCTCATTTGCATGCAGATATTTATGAGATTGAAAACTCTTCTGCTCAAGCAGGACGTTTGATTGCACACGTTGATAAGAACCCTGAAGAGCTTGTAATGCGCCGTGACGAGATTATTGAGGCTATTAATAAAACGTCTAAGCCATTCTTTGGTGAGGTAGAGGAGATGACCTACCTTGAGATGGTGCAGCGTTTTGCTGACTTGAGCTACCCATGGGCAGACTCAACCTATGTGGATCGTTTCTTGCATTTACTCCAGCGCGTAGAGGCACGAACTATTGATATGGATCATGGTGAGTTTGAGTCTATTTTTGCTGGCGTAGATGATGTGCGCGAACCAGCTGCAGCTATTGAGCGCTTGGTAGAAGCATACCCACAGGCAGCAGATATGAAGGTTAGCGCTACTGATGCTGCATGGCTTCCACGCTTGTGCCGTGAATATCCAAAGCCAATGCCATTCGTTCCAGTTATTGATGGTGATTTATTGCGCTGGTGGGGTCAAGATCAGCTGTGGCAGTCAGAAGACGCTCGATACAGCGCTGATTCTGTGCGTATTATTCCTGGACCAGTTTCTGTGGCAGGTATTACCACTAAAGATGAACCAATTGCTGATATTTTGGCTCGCTTTGAAAACGCATGCATTAACCGTGTTGCCGCTGAAAAGACGGATGATGTGCGCAACGCCTACTCAGGATTGGCTGATTCTGATAGCCCAGAAGACTTTATTCGCCAAGCTCCAACCATCTCGTGGGTAGGTCATGTGATGGATAACCCTGCCTACCAGTCTGTGGAAAGCGATGGTTACTACGAGATTAAGCCAGTAGGCAAGAAAGACGGTTGGCTCCAGTTTGACTTAGATATTCATCTCGATACTTTCTGGGATAACGATCCAGATGGCGGATTGAGCAAGCATGCAGTGCGCGATATTGTGGTGCCTTTGAATGTGAACCCATCGCAGCCTGGACGTATGCCAATTGTGGATGGTGAGCGTTTATCTCAGCATGTTTACACTATGCTTGCAGCCACTGCAGGTATTGGAAATACTGCTATTACAGGCGATAAGCTCGAAGCAATGCCTCAGATTGTGCCATCGAGTGAAGAACAGAAGGCTCAGCGTCCATTTGGAACAGCTCACAGCTCCTACACTCTGAGCGAAAATCTTGGTTTCGACCATCAAGCAGCCACAGGTGGTGCTTTGCCAAGTGACCTCGTCACCAGCGTTATTGCTCCAGATGCTCTGGTTGGTCCAGCATGGCCAGCAATTTATGCTGCTCTTGGCTCCGTATATATTGGCACAATGCCAATTATTGAAGGTCTGCTCAATGCAGTTCATTTGGATCATATGATGACATTGCGCGTAAGTGAAAGCGAACTGCTTTCTCATACCGGTGAAACTATTCACTTGACCAGTTGGGCAGAACAATACGCTGAATCGGCATCTGGACGTGTGGTGACCATTCACGTGCAGCACACCACAGAAGAAGGAATAGTGCTGGCAGACGAAGTTGAGCGTTTTGCAATTCGCGGACGCGCATACTCCAGCGCTTTGCCTGTAACCGTGCCAGCTTATGGTGGGGTAGAAGGAGAGGTAGAAGAAACTCCTCGCCGCCTATTGCGTCGCGTGAACGTAACAGCTCCAGACGATATGACCGCTTTTGCTCGCACTTCTGGTGACTTTAACCCAATTCACACATCCGTGCGAGGTGCTCGTGTGAGTGGTTTGACTGCTCCGCTTGTTCACGGCATGTGGTTGTCTGCAACAGCTCAGCATGCTGTGCAAAGCACTGACAGCAAGGGTGCTCATTGGGAGATTGAAGGCTGGACCTACACCATGTATGGCATGGTACAGCTCAATGATGAAGTAGAAATTTCTATTGAGCGCGTGGGCAAGGTGCGTCGCGGTGGCTTAGTTCTCGAAGTAACCAGCCGTGTGAACAAAGAAATTGTTTCTGTGGGAACGGCTATTGTGCGCACTCCAGAAAGCGCATATGTGTATCCTGGCCAGGGTGTGCAAAGCCAAGGCATGGTGCTTGATGAGCGTGCATCCTCACCAGCAGCTCGCGATGTGTGGGAACGTGCAGATAAAGTAACGCGCGACAAGCTTGGATTCTCCATTTTGGCTGTGGTACGCGATAACCCAACCGAATTGACGGCAAAGGGCGTAACATATCGTCATCCTGAAGGTTTGCTCAACTTGACGCAGTTTACGCAGGTGGCTTTGGCTACTGTAGCTTTTGCTCAGAGCGCTCGCATGCGCGAAGCAGGAGTAACCTTTGAGCCTGCATACTTCGCTGGACACTCCTTAGGTGAATACAATGCTTTGGGTGCTTTTGCCCAGATTATTCCTTTGGAAACTGTGGTAGAACTCGTCTTCCATCGCGGTTCGACTATGCATCACCTCATTGAACGTGATGCGAAGGGTCGTTCCAACTATCGCATGGGAGCGTTGCGACCAAACCAATTCGGCGTTACCGATGCGACGGTGAAGGATTACATTGCGGGTGTGGCAAAGGAGTCTGGTGAATTCTTGGAGATTGTGAACTACAATCTGGCTGGATCCCAGTACGCTATTGCTGGAACTATCGCCGGTTTGGAATACCTCAACCGCGATGCTTCAGCTCGTGCTCAGGCTGCAGGTGGTAAGCGTCCATTCATGTACGTTCCAGGAATTGATGTGCCATTCCATTCCTCAAAGTTACGTTCAGGCGTGCCAGAGTTCCGCGATAAGCTAGATGCTCTGCTGCCAGCACACATTAACTACTCCATTTTGGAAGGCCGCTATATTCCTAACCTTGTAGCTCGTCCATTCGAGATGACGAAGGACTTCGCTCGTTCAATTCTTGAGGTTGTGCCTTCTGAGCGTTTGCAGGCTGCTCTCGATGATGATGCTGTGTGGAACGAGTATGCTGCTGATGATCAAAAGCTCGGACGTTTGCTCTTAACTGAGCTGCTCAGCTGGCAGTTTGCTTCTCCTGTGCGTTGGATTGAAACTCAGGCTTTGCTCTTTACTCCTCGTGAGCTTGGCGGTTTGGGAGTAGACAATTATGTTGAAGTTGGCTTGGGTAACGCTCCAACTTTGGCGAATATGGGTGCGCGCACTTTGAAGCTGCCTCAGTTTGCTCACTTACAAACAACCGTATATAACGTAGGCCGCGATGAAGCTCGCGTATATCTGACTGATAACGACGCTGACTCCCTTATTAAGAGCGCTGCGCCTGTTGAGGAAGATGCTGTTTCAGCTGCTCCAGTAGAGGAAGCTCCTACTCCTGCTTCTGCTCCTTCCGCGCCTGTAGCTGCTGTGGGAGCCGCACCTGCAGAAGATATTACTTTCACAGCATCTGATGCTATCGCTACGCTGCTCGCATACAGTGCGAAACTGCGTCCAGAACAAATTGGAGACACAGATACAACCGACAGCTTAACGAACGGTGTATCATCCAAGCGCAATCAGCTGCTTATGGATATTAGCTCCGAACTGTCTGTAGCCAGCGTAGAAGGCGCGGCAGAAGCAACCGTCGGCTCGCTGTACGGTATTGTTAATGCAGCAGCTCCTCACTATAAGGCTTTCGGCCCAGTTTTGAGCGATGCTGTGCGTGAACGTTTGCACGCACTGTTCGGCGCTGCAGGCGTAAAACCAACACAGATTGCTAAGCGCGTTAACGGAGCATGGGGCTTAGGCGATGGCTGGGTATCTGCCGTTACAGCAGATATCGTGCTAAATACGCGCGAAGGTTCTAGCTCTCGCGGCGGTGATTTGGCTAGCTTACCAACCGAAGCTGTTTCTAATGCAGCCGGAGCAGACGCTCTGATTGACGCTGCTGTACAAGAAGTAGCAGCCTCTCGAGGCGTAACAGTAGCAATGGCTAGCGCAGGAGCAGGTTCTGCTGGAGCAGTAGTTGATTCTGCTGCTTTGAACGAGTTTGCTGACAAACTGACCGGCGAGAACGGCGTTTTGGCTCAAACTGCTCGCTTTGTTTTGCAGCAGATTGGCGCTACCCCCGAGCCAGCTGCACCTCACAGCGATGAAAACGCTGCTGTTATTGAAGCAGTAGAAACTGAGCTGGGTCGTAACTGGGTAAAGCAGGTAGAGCCTCGCTTTGACGCTCGTAAAGCTATGTTGATTGATGACCGCTGGGCAAGCGCTCGCGAAGATTTGGCACATATGTATGCTCAGGCAGATATGTCGTATGCTTCTCATGCATTCGAAGGTGCAGGTTCTGCTCTTGCTGCTCAAGCAGCATGGTATGCTCAGCGTGCTCAAGCAGATGGCAACGGTCAGCTGGCAGACGCATTCATGCAGATTGCTCAGCGTGCTAGCTCGGCTCCGGATGCTGCACATGCTCAGTTTGCATCGGATGTAGCAGTAGTAACGGGCGTGTCCGCTCACTCAATTGCAGGTGAAGTAGTGGCAGCTCTGCTCGCAGGTGGTGCAACAGTTATTGCAACCAGCTACAGCTTTAAGCCAAACGTTAAGCAGTGGGCGAAGGACGTATATCGTACGCATGCAGTTGCTGGCGCACAACTGTGGCTCGTACCAGCAAACTTGTCGAGCTTCCGCGATGTGGATGCTCTTGTACAGTGGGTGGGCACTGAGCAGAAGGAAACACATGGCGCAACTACAACTGTGGTGAAACCAGCGTTGAGCCCAACATTGTTCTTCCCATTCGCAGCTCCTCCAGTACACGGTACGTTGGCTGATTCGGGTGAGCTCTTCGAATCTCAAGCTCGTCTGATGCTGTGGGGTGTGGAGCGTGCTATTGCAGGATTTGCTCCACTGGGCACCGAAACAAATGTGGCTCATCGTTTGCACGTTGTTTTGCCAGGTTCTCCAAACCGCGGTATTTTCGGCGGTGACGGTGCATATGGTGAAGTGAAGTCTGCTTTCGACGCCATCGTAACGCGTGCACATGCAGAAACTGATTGGTCACAGCACGTAACCTTTGCTCATCCTCGTATTGGTTGGGTTCGTGGAACTGGTCTTATGGGTGGAAATGATCCACTCGTAGAAGTTGTTGAATCACGCGGAGTACGTACCTACACCACAGCTGAGATGGCAGAAGAACTTATCAATCTGTCCACTCCAGAAGCACGTCGTTTGGCAGCTCAGTCTCCACTGAGCGTGGACTTGACCGGTGGCTTAGGTAATGAGCCACTCAATATTACTGAACTGCGCGAAGAAGCTATGGCTCGTGCTGCTCAAGACGCTGCTCCTGAGACTGCGCAGAGCGCACAAGGTACTGTGATTAAGGCTCTGCCAACGCCAGAAATTCCAACTCAGACTGCTTCTCACGCTTCGGATTGGACGCAGGTAAGCGCTCGCCCTGAAGATGAAGTGGTGATTGTGAATATTGGTGAGTTGGGTCCTTGGGGCTTTGGCCGCACCCGTGTTCAAGCTGAATTGGGTATTCACTCCGATGGTTCTGTTGATTTGAATTCCACTGGTGTTCTTGAATTAGCATGGAATATGGGCTTGATTTCTTGGGCAGACGCTCCAGAACCAGGCTGGTACGATGTGGACGGCAATATTGTTCCAGAAGGAGATATTTACGAACGCTTCCATGACGAGGTTGTGGCTCGAAGCGGTATTCGACCATTCGATGACGGTATGGGCAATGATTTTGCTCACGGAACGAATGAAGATGCTGCTGAAGTCTTCCTCGACCACGACATTAGTTTCGCTGTGGCTGATGAGAAGACTGCGCGTGAATATGTGGATGCAGACGAAACACATACCAGCATTGTGTTTGATGAAGAAAATGGCGAGTGGATTGTTACCCGCATACAAGGTGCTTCCGTTCACGTTCCACGCCGCACAACCATGACACGCACAGTAGGTGGTCAGTTCCCAGAAGGCTTCGATCCAACTCGTTGGGGTATTCCAAGCTCCATGGTGGGAGATGTGGATCAGATTGCACTGTGGAATATTGTGACAGCTGTAGATGCCTTTATTTCTGCAGGCTTCACACCGGCAGAGATTTTGCAGTCGATTCACCCATCGCAGGTGGCCAGCACGCAGGGCACAGGCTTCGGTGGCATGTCTTCTATGCGTAAGCTCTACTTGGATCGCTACCTGAACAAGGATTATCCAAGCGATATTCTGCAGGAAGCTTTGCCAAATGTGGTTGCCGCTCATGTGATGCAGTCCTACATTGGCGGTTACGGCAACATGATTCAGCCAGTATCTGCATGCGCAACCGCAGCAGTATCTGTCGAAGAAGGCTTCGACAAGATTAAGCTGGGCAAGGCTGACTTCGTTGTTGCAGGCGCTATCGACGATATTGGTACCGAGTCTGTGAACGGCTTCGGCTACATGAACGCTACAGCAAACTCGCAGGAGATGTACGACAAGGGTATTGAAGCTCGCTTCTTCTCCCGTGCAAACGATCGTCGCCGCGGCGGCTTCGTGGAAGCACAGGGTGGTGGTACCGTTTTGATGACTCGCGGTGACATCGCGTTGAAGCTCGGCCTGCCAGTTGCTGGTGTGATTGCTTACGTTCGCTCCTTCGCAGACGGTGCTCACACCTCGATTCCAGCTCCAGGTTTGGGTGCTTTGGCGGCAGCTCAGGGTGGCGAGCATTCTCAGCTCGTACGCGACTTGGCTCAGTTGGGTGTGTCTGCAGACGACATCGCCGTGGTGTCTAAGCACGATACTTCCACCAACGCCAACGATCCAAACGAGTCTGAACTGCACAACACTGTGGCTCATGCCATTGGCCGTAGCGAGGGCAACCCTCTGTATGTAATTTCGCAGAAGAGTCTGACTGGTCACGCTAAGGGTGGTGCAGCTATCTTCCAGATGCACGGCTTAACCGACGTGTTCCGCACAGGTATTATTCCTGCGAACGCATCCTTGGACGTGGTTGATTCTGGTCTCGAACGCGATGATTACATGGTGTGGTTCACCAAGCCACTGCATATCGGTCATGAGCACGATATTAAGGCTGGTTTGGTTACGTCCTTGGGCTTCGGCCACGTGTCTGGTTTTGTTGCTGTTGTTCATCCGGGTGCTTTCGAAGCAGCAGTGCGCAACACTGCAGGCGAGGACACAGTAGAGCGGTGGAAGAGCCGTGCGAACGCTCGTTTGGCTGCTGGTCATCAGCACTTGGAGAAGGCTATGCGCGGTCAGGCAAGCCTGTTCGAGCAGATCGATAACCGTCGCTACCACGACGATAAGCGCGGATACAACGCGCACGAGGTAGAGAAGGCTATGTTGCTCGATCCTCAGGCTCGTTTGAGCCAGAGTGGTTACTTCGAGAAGTAAAATGATTTAAATTAGTTGCGTGTGGGGTCTAATCAGAATCTGGTTAGACCCCACATGTATATCGTGTTTATGTGAAAAAGTTGTTATCTTTTCTTACAACATTGTTTTTATATGATGTTTATTGCACAGTAAGAATGAAATTACATTAAGAAACAGCTAAAAGATACTCTATCGGCATGTTTTCAATGAGAGGAGAGTAGAACCAAGGGAACTCTTAACAACGAGGTTAAAAGTTACATGAAAGAATGATGTGATCCGTCATGAAAAGAATAAGTAATTATTTCAGATTGTTTGCTGCACTTATTGTTATTTTTATGTGCAGTTTTGTGCTTCCTCACAATGCATATGCTGTAACAGATGAAGTGGCATATAGGAATGACCTGAATAAGCTTTCTGTCATGCTCAATAATTTTTCGAGTCTTCAAGAGCTAGATGAACAAGTTAGAGAGGAGAGTGCTCGTACTGGCATAGATAAACAGGAGGTTCTCAGTGATACTATCGAGCGTGTTCAATTTGAGCAAGCAGCCATGGGAGAGCTTGTTGGAGGAGCAACTGATCGCTCGATTGGTATTTGGGATGGGCGACATAATAATCTAAGGGCTGCTACAGCACCTGGAGATTATTTTGTTTCTGCGGGAAATACAACTAATGGATTGCCTCATGGTCATGCGGGAATTTTTGTGAACAATGATCGCATTGTAGAGGCAGTTGGTAATGGAGGTACTGCCCGTGAAGTAGCTCGAAATAATACTCTTGCACAGGGTGTTCCCTTTATCTACCGAGTAAACACCAGTCAGATGAATAGAAATAAAGCAGTAAGTCGTGCAAGGTCATATATTGGTCGAGGGTATAATGGGAATCCTGTTTCGCCTAATCGAAATGATTGGGGGAGGTTTGAACTGTAGTCAGTTAGTGTGGGCTGCATATTATTATGGTGCGGGTATAGATCTTGCACCAAGGCATCCATTTATTGCACCTGTAACTCTTACTATGTCCCCAGTTGCATCTCGCTACGATACAATACAACCATAGCGTCATAGAATTGCTGCAAGGAGGTAGAGCTATGGAATATAAGCTAAATAGCACTAGGAGTAGTACTATCATAGTCTGCTTCCTTGCTTTGTTACGATGATACTTTGGTCTTTCACCTGAAATAGGGTAAGGGGATTATTGGTTTGTCTTGCTGGTTGAGAAAGTCTCAGGAATTTTGCGCTACATCACAAATACTTGGCTCTTTCTTATCATGTAACCTATAATGATGTAGCTTATACACTTGATTTAAGTGTATATGGAGTTAGTGAACACTGAATTCGATGTCTCGCGCATATTAGATATGTAAAACTCGACAATATCTAGTTGAAGACAGAATTTAGTCGAATATGGATACTCTTGATGCTGAGATTAACATTCTCGTTGTAGGTTATTCTACAATTGAGAACGTAGGTATAGCATCCCGTATTATTCTTCACTACGAATAGTGATTCTGATGATTCAAGAGGTTTTCTGTTCACTTCGCTCTATATTTGAAGGATTATGTATAAGTTTTCTCTTTGTAAGGAAACTATTCATCTTGATAAAATTGCTATCTTATCGTGAATGGATCAAAATCCAACGGGTTTTACCCAGTAATAAATCCTGATGATTGTATGAATTAAATCGTCCTTAGTAACACCATCTATCAAAAAAAGGAGAAGGAAAATGAAAGAACACATAACAACTATTATGCGAGGAGTAGCAATCATTGTTGCTTGCCTTCTCGTTATCCCATTGTCTGCGTGTGCACCGAAAACTCATTCAGCGCTCAAGGAGATTGAAATAGGTAAGTACATAGCAGCTGTACCTATTTACGATGCTGCCAAAATTCCAGGAAAACACAGCTATCTTGCATTGATAACCGCGGATGGGCACTCTAAAATTATTCGCTTGAATACGATGTTTTACAATCAGCCTGTATGGACTCATGCAGGTGTGCAGTTTATCGATAATAAAAGCAATTATTTTATTGCAAAAAATAGCACGCAAACACGCATGACGAATCATAATAAAACGGATTTCCAATACGGAAGTACATTTTATGATGATAACACCATGATTACAGTACTTAACCGCGGTTTAGAGCATAAAAAAGACGGTATTATTGGGGTTTCTAAAACAAACGGACAATTTAAAGAATTTGCATACAGCACTGCTCAAGCACATAGTTTGAGTAATCTTGCCACTTGTCAGCAATCAACCTATACCATTGATTTGAGTCGAGACATAGAGAATCCTGAACTGGTTATCTCGAAGATATTTGATGGAAAATCTCCCCAATTTACTATTGAAGATAAAGTGCGACCGAATGTAAACACTTTTGATGGAGAGCTACTAACTCTTTTTGAGAATCATCCAACAGCCAATAATCAATCAAATATTGGTACGGCTTTCTGTCAAAACGGCAAGCTGTCTACTTTTGTTACTGTAACGGCTAATCAAACGGAGCAGAGACTCGGAAGTGTTATGTTATTCCAATGGGATACGAACACGAAACAGTCACGCTTTATACCGCTAAAAGATGAGAAAACTGGTGATTATTTAACCACAAGTCAAGCAACTATTTGGGGCAAGTATTCAACTGATGAGTATGCAGCTTCTAAAACAGAAACTTTGGTTATGAGTGGTTTGTCGGGCGAGATTCTGGCTGTGAATACAGAAACGGGTATTGCGCAGCAATTTACATCGCCCATTATTAAATATAATGATCAGTTTGAAACAGATTTTTATGGTCGTCTTGTAATGCGTACAACGACGGATTATGTGTATGCTTTTGCTTTGTATGAGAACGATAAGACGGGTACAAAGTCCTTTATTAACGTCTACTCGCGCGACGATGGTTCTCTTATAAAAACTATTCATCTGGACTCCGCATTGAACAAAAAAGTGTACAACACGAATTTCCGTTTGGGCTATCCTGCTGTTTCGCCTGATTACACGTGGAGATAATATCCGCATAACGAGTTATGGCATTTGATAAAGGCTCTGTAGTATGGTAATAGTTTCTGACCATAGAACAGAGCCTTAGTCAGTGATAGGAATAGAAGTATTATTACTATCTATTTGCCCTGAGTTTACTTGTTCGAGTTCATTATCATATTTATTGATTGCTTCAATAATGTCTGTTTGTAAGGGTTGTTTATCTATCTGATTTTCCATTATCAGTCGTTGAATAGTGATTTTGTATCGCAGTAGGCGTGAGCATAATAGAAGCTTCTAGCAGTGGTGCCATATAATATAGACAGCTTTTACTCAGCTAATGGGCGGGGTGAAAATACGCAGCTAGGGAGGCTAGCTTAGTCGGCTCAAAAAAGAAAAAGTATAAGACAATTGGGATAAGTGTTTTTGTAGTTATCGTTATTAGTATTTGTATACTTATATGACCTTTTCATCCGACTTTTGTATGGAAAGCGTCCGCATCGAAGAATTTCAATCAGTATCAACCGTTTAGCCTTCAAATGGCACAACGGGCTGAATGGTTTCTTACTCCTGGCGCCTATGAACGTGTAGAGGTATCTTACGATGAACATGATACTCAGGATTATGTTTCATTTATAATTGGCGCAGTAGAATGCAAGTCTAACGGAGATACGTGTGGTGTAGGGGATTCTATTTATAGTGCAATCAAAAAGTATGGTAGAAAAAATTTCGCATTCGTTCATGTAAAACTAACCGCCCATGGAAGCGGTTATGAAACATGGGGATATTGCTATGCGTGGAATCATGTGAGATGGGTTCTTATATCTAGAGAATAAAAGATAATCCTCTAAGATAATTAAAGTCCTTGTGCTGTGAGCAAAAAAATCAGTTCACGACAGCCATGTAATACTCGGCTTACTGCGTCTATCTCTTGTGAGGCTTGTGATGTTGTAGCTTTAATGCTTGGGCTCACGTGTAAAGCTTGTAACGAAATAAGCGTGTTTTTAAGCCCTCTTTCAGCTTTAGTTCTTTACGCATCAGCGTAGACGTAAAACTTAGCAGGTGATTAGCGGGAGTTTGTTCTATCATCAAGCTTTAGTTTTCACGCGCTGACCCATGCGTAAGACTAAAACGCGACAACCCTGAGCGTCAACGAAATAAAAGCCTAGATGAGAGTAGTCAATCAAGCACGCCAAAAGCCATAGAGCTATCTTATTTCAATAAGTCTTTGCACAAACCAGTGGAATCGCGCACAACTAGCTCAGGATCATAGGGAATAACACGCTGAATAGACAATAAGCTACTGTCGTTCATCATCGGGTGGCGGGTGGCGAGAGATGAGATAGATGCAAATTCTTTAGGTCATCAGTGCTACATTTACTCCTATGACGTGTTTAGACGGTGTGGAGAGTATGGCTTGTATTGCGGGTATGGGGCATGACATTGTTGATTGTGTAGCATTTAGTGAGCAAGTGCAGCAGCCGGGAACACGTTTTGAACAGCTTTTTTCTTCACGTGAGCGTTTGCAATGTCGCATGCGTGGCGGTAGTAAAGATGATTACGCACGTCATCTGGCTGTGCGTTGGGCTGGAAAAGAAGCTTTTCTTAAAGCATGGTCGCATGCACTAAGTCCTGAACTAATAATGCCGTATACTATTGAGGACTTCCCCTGGGCATCTGTTGAAATTGTTAGCGATTCGCTTCGCAGACCTTCTGTATATATAACAGGCGACGTGCAGGAGAAATTGTATGCGAGTTTGAGAAATCGCGGCCTTGTAAGTGCTGAGCAAAGTGTGCGATGCCATATATCTGCCAGTCATGACGGCTCTATGGCAAGTGCAGTTGTTCTTCTGGAAATTATGAGTGCGGCGGCTATGAGTACGGCAGTCCATCATACATAGTTATTACAATAAAGAAGTGAGAAAATGAAGTTCGAAGGAGATTTATGCGTGCATTAATTATTGTGGATGTGCAACCAACATTTTGCGAAGGTGGGGAACTGCCTGTACAAGGCGGGAATGCGGTAGCTGAGCGTATTGCTCAGTATGTGCGCGCGCATCGAGAGGACTATACATTCCTCGCTACCACTCAGGATTGGCATATTGAGCCGGGCAATCATTTTAGTAAAACACCTGATTTTATTGATACGTGGCCTCCTCATGGAGTAGCAGGTAGTGATCATGCAGCGCTGCATCAAGATATTCAATATCTCGGAATTACTCGCCATTTTAAGAAGGGGCAGTATAGCGCAGCATATTCGGGTTTCGAAGGTATAGAAGATAATAATAATGCCGTAGAAAGTCGCGAAGCAGTCGAGGCTGCTGAATCTGCTGGACGCACCCTAGAAAATGCTTTACGCGCTGCATCTATTTCTGAGGTTGATGTGTGTGGATTAGCATTGTCTCACTGTGTGAAGGAAACAGCTCTTGATGCTCGTCGTTTAGGCTTTGAAACCCGTGTATTAACGAATTTAAGTGAGCCAGTAAGTCCAGAACAGGGCATTGCCGCCTGCGATATATTACGCGAAAATGGCGTAGAGCTCGTCGAAGTAGAGATTTAATTCACGGTAAGTGGGGTAGACATGGTCAGAGTTTCACCGGAACAAGCATATGTAACGGTGTCAGCGCAGATGAGGGAGCAGGTAGAAAGCAGTCATAGCGGTCAAGATGCTGCGAGCCATGCGCGCGCATGGCTAATTACTGGTGCGCCTCGAAGCGGTAAAACGAGCTTGGCTCTCGATCTAACTGCCCATGCTATTGAACTGTATGGTTCCGATAAAGTGAGCCATATTGTTACTAATCGTTTAGTTGCAGACGATGCAAACCGCGCTTTAATTACACGTCTGACCGTTCTGGGACAGCGCCGTTTAGCTACGACGTTAAGCGCTTTAGCTTTCCGCATTATTGAGGAGCGTCAGCTTCTTGCCGGAGGTTCTGCTCCTAAGCTGCTGAACGGAGCTGAACAAACTGCTTCACTTCGCTCTGTTTTGGATGCTCATATTGAACATGCTCGGTTGGGTGAATTATGTTCAACCTGCATGTTGTTACGCTCGTATTTTTTGGGAGATTCAGCTGCTCATGGCAGTGAAGAAAGTAATCATACGGTTGCAACGCGCGATACGGTCAGCCTTTTTGAAAGCTATATAACCCCTACATTCCTGCTGCAATTGCGCGATATGTTCGCCCGCATGAATGAGCTGGGAGCTTCGCACACAATGGAAGACAAAATCCTCCAAGCTCTATCTTCTACCTCAACTGAAGTGATGTCTGCCAGTGCTCTCAGCCATGCTCACACACAAATTGAGCTATCATATGCTTTGCGTAAGGAATACGCTCAGCTGGTTCAAGAACAATATTCAGACCAGTTGCGTTTTGACTCTTCGAGATTGTTGCGCGAAGCGGCATTAACAGTTCGCAATCATGATGGTTCAGAGAACTTGCATTATCCGCGATTTATAGTGGTGGACGATGCTCAAGAGCTTACTTTGGCTGCTATGTTCCTTCTGCAGGAACTGTATAAGGCGGGAGCAAGTATTATTTTCTTGGGAAATCCAGATGAATCCGTGCTGGGTTTCCGTGGCGCTTTTGGAGAGTTTTTCTTCAATCGTGTGTGTGAAACGCAAGTGGATAATGAGGAATCAGAGCAAGCACATCTGTTCTTAGCACCTGATTTCGCTTGTTTCCAGGCTCAGCGCATTGATTTGCTTAGCAGTGTGCCAAGCGTAGAAGACATGGACTATAAAACACGTATTGCTTCGCGTGTTGCTTTGAATATTCCTGCCACATACTCCACAGATATTCCTTTGACTCAGCGTGTGCATAAGTTCCCTGATTCCATAAATCGCTTGAGCGATATTTTTGACGAAAATGCTCAGAGTGCACAAGATTCTTCGGTGCACACGCATATTTTCCGATCACCACGCGATGAGATGAGTTATATTCTCAAACAGATTATGCGTGAACGAATGCGCACTCCGAAGCCTTCGTGGAACTCTATGGCAATTATTGTGCACGATAATGCTACGGCTCGCGCTTTTGGCCGACGTCTGCAAGATGAGGGCATTCCTGTGCGATTTTCCTCTATTACGAAGCCGCTTGGAGAAGATCCGGTTACTGTGGGCTTGTTCGCTGCTATCGAGTTAGCTCGCTTGTCTGTTGATTCTGTTGATTTGGCTGATTCGGCTGGGGTTGCTGGATCTGCTGGGGTTGTTGCGGTTGCTGAATCTGCTGGTTCTGTTGATATGCTTAATCGTCGCGTTGGACAGTTGATGCGTCAGTTTGCTTCTAGTCCGTTTGCTGTTGGCAACGATAATAAACCGATGAATCTTTCGCATGTGAACGCTTTACTTGAGGCAGTGAGCACGCTGATTCATGCAGCCTCGACTGCGCAAGTGCAGGTGGACTATGATTTTTCGGCTGTACGTGAAGCATGGGATAGTGTGTGTGCGCATGATGGGCGGGGGCGGAGCGAAGAATTGCATGCTTCGGCATTAGGGACTTTGATTGTGACGGATGCGCATGGTGTGCGTGCCGAGATTCTCAGTCTTCTCGAAGCTATGGATTCGCAGTATTCCAATGATATGAAGTGCGTGAAACGCTTGATACGCATGATAGATGCTGTGCGTGAGGCAGTAGAGAGTGCGAGCGTTTACGATATTATTGCGATTTTGTGGGCAGCATGGGATGCTGCTGATGTCTCTGACCAGTGGCAGATAAAAGCTCTTGATTTTTCGGACTTCTCCCAACGATTACGCTATAACGAGTGGTTGGATGGAGCCATGCGCTTGTTTGATTATGCGAATCAGAAAGCTTCATCAGTCGGTATAGATGCGTTTATAGAGCGCGTGCGTAATTTAGATATTTCTGCGGATTCTTTGGCTCATTTAGCACCGCTAGATGAAGCAGTTACGGTAACTACGCCGGCGTCTACTGCGGGTGCTCAGTGGGAACAGGTGTGGATGCCGAGCATTCAAGCTGGAGTATGGCCAAATCTTACTTTGCGTAATACCATGCTCGGAGCAGATAATTTAGCAGAAATTATTATGACGGGACGGCTGCATCAATCTCCTCATGACCGCATGATTGAAGTGTTGCACACCGAGAAACGCAGTTTCTTAGTATCTCTTACGCGCGCTCAGTCTGTTGTTCATATGAGTGCAGTATGGAATGATGAAACCTCTCCATCTGATTTTCTCTATACCTATGCTCCTGAACGTTTCCCTCGCGTTGATGCTTTAGATAAAGCAAACTTTACAGACGTTCCTCTCGTCCAGCTTGCTACCAGCGGTTCGGAAAATCACGATACTCTGGTTAGCACAACCATGACGGATGTTATTCGTCAAGCTCGCGTTATTCTGAGCGAAGAGCTTGCAGATAATCCCGAAGGTTTAAGCGAGCGCGGACGTGATGCTTTAGATACTCTTAGTTATGCGCGTAATAAGGGGTATCGCAGTGCTGTTCCTGAACAATGGGCTTTTACTGATGCTGAAGAAGCAGTTGAGCTACCAAACTTTAGTAAGGGCGAAACCGTTAATTTATCTCCGTCAAGCGTAGAAAAACTGTGGGGATGCCCTATTTGTTATCGCTTGGAGAACCGTTTTGGAGGTCCAACGGCTTCCACAGCGGCCTCGTCTTTCGGTACTCTTATTCATACCATCGCCCAGTGGGCGAGCGAAGAACAGCAGTGTGATAGTAAGGAGTTCTACGCTCGAAAGTTGAAGGAGCTTGGCTCAGATGAAGCAGTTATAGACGCTATAACTAGCATCATGATGGAGCAGTATACGCGGCTGAAAACAGAGCCTAATATTGATAACGTTGCAGATGCTTATCTGAAGGAAATCAATAACGATAAACTAGCTGAGTCAATCCTAAATAATATTGCTACGTATTTTGTGCATGCGCATACAGAAGGTTTAGCAGGGTTGGCAAGCAAAACAGAATTCCATCCACCGTATATGCCTATTGAACATGCAGAAGCAGAGAAGGCTTTCTGTGCGGATATTACATTGGAAGATATACGTTTTGCTTATAATGCTATTCCTGACCGTCCGCATATAAATCGAGAAGAGTTCGAAGAACTTATACGTATGCTGGTCGGCGGCATGCCTGAAGGTTTTGATTATGACACGACTGTGCGATTAAAAGGTGTTATTGATCGTGTGGAATGGCATGGTCAAGATAATGGGCGAGACCTTATGTACCTTGTGGATTATAAAACAGTTGCGAAGCCTCATAATATTACACAGCAGTTTAGTAATCTGCAGTTAGCATGTTATCAGCTTGGCATACTTTTTGACCAGCAGGAGCACACGACTGACGAGCAGCGAGCGCAGATTTTCGACAAGGCTCCCAATATTGCCATGTCTGTTCTTTTTGATGTGAAGCATGAAAATTCTCCAGCTGTAACTCGCCACGAAGCTTTTGGAAAGTATCAGCCCGCATTATTTGTCAATGGACATCTGGGCTATGAGGTTGCAACACGTTCTTATAATACAAGTCATTGGGGCATGATGAGCGATACGTCAAGTATTCTGGTTGATCCTGATGCTATGGATGTATGGCGTGCGGAAGTAAAAGAGCGCGTAGAAAAAGAAATGGAAGAGAAAGCTGTAGATCGCACTCTTATCTCGCTGAGCTTGGTGGCACGTATTTTTTATGCTGCCGCGGTTTTGCAATCTAATGTTGTTCTTTTAGATGGTCCGCGATCAATACACAAGGTACAGTACTGCAACTTTAAGCATGTATGTTCGGCGTGTGCAGGAGGAGATATTTCGGTTATGGAGGAGTGGCTAGCATGACAGAGATTACATATACTCCTGAGCAGAATGCTGTTATTTCGGCAGATACTTACGCCAGTATGCTGATTGTGGCAGGAGCTGGATCGGGAAAAACTTTTACCATGACCCAGCGTATTATTGCGCTGATTAAGCAGGGCGTATCTCCTGAGAAAATTTTAGGTTTAACATTTACGAAGGCTGCTGCAACAGAACTGCTCACGCGCGTATCTTCCCAGGTTTATGCTCACCGCGCTCATACACGCCAAGATGAGGAAACTGATGCAGATTCTGCATTTCTTAAGCCCGAAGTCTATACGTACGATGCATTTTTCCAGTCGATTGTGCGTCAATTCGGTTTGCTTGTGGGAATGGATCCTCAGACTGTTCCGCTGAGTGAAGCTGGAACATATCAGCTTATCGATAGCGTTATTCAGGAACATATTCGTGAGGCGTTAACGGCTATAGAAGATGCAGAAACCACTGATTTAGACGATGACACTGAAGATATAGGGTCATACGGGACATTTGTTTCTGAAGTTTTGAGTTTATCGGATGCTATTAGCACGAGCATGATTGATTCTGATTGCACGAGTATTGATGAGGCTGTTGAACGTGTAGAGAGCTGGGATAGTGCGTTTATTGAGCACATCAATGGGATTATTGATAACGAGTACCCCGCGGAAAAAGATCTTCCTAATTTCGGTGAGAAGGTCAAATTATCTGGAGCGAAAACTGAAAGAGGTTTTCAAAAGTGGATTGATGAGAAGAGCCGTGATTATCTTGCGTACCTTCTCGTAGATTTACGAAAAAATACAAGTAGACGCTCACTATTGCTCAAATATGTGAAACTGTTTCACCAGAAAAAACAAGAATTACATGTGGCACAGTTCGCAGATTTTACGATTGCAGCTATGCAATTAGTGGAACGTTTCCCTTGGATTGGGCAGTATTATCGCTCCCGATTTACTCACGTCTTTCTTGACGAATATCAGGATTCTTCTACTGTTCAAGCCAACCTCATAGCCCGCCTTTTCGCACCACAAGGTGTTCACGCACCATCTGCGAGTGCTCTCACTGCAGTAGGAGACCCGTATCAGGCCATCTATGCATGGCGTGGCGCAGCCCCAGGCGCTTTCGTGAACTTCCTACGAGCCACACAAGCCCCATCGCCATTGTCTTTAAGTGCCAGTATGCGCAATCCTCTCATTGTGCTCGATATGGCGAATATGCTCACCAATCCGCTACGTATCGGTCATAAAGATGTGTATAACCGTGAAGGCAGCATCGCTTTGCATGAGGTGGACGTCAAAAAGCTATCCGTTTTCACGCCGCAGAGCGCAAAATCCGCTGAACCTTCTAGTATGGAAACTGCTGAACCGTACAGCGCAAAATCCGCTGAGACGCGCGCCGAAAGCCAGGAATCGCAGCGCGCCGAAAGCCAAGCATCACACAGCGCAACCCAAACCCCACAGCACACGAAAAACGTAGATTCAGAGAGAAGGCAAACCTCCGAACACCAAGGCAGCTTCGCCGCCCTCATATACCATACGAAACGTCAAGAAATAGACGGGGTAGTGCGCTATGCAAAGGCTGCAATCGAACGCAGTAAAAGCGAAAATAATCAGCGCATTGCTCGCGGTCAGAAGGCTCAAGCGGGTCCTTATGTTGCTGTTCTGATGCGCGCTAAAACTCATATGGCGCAATATGCGCAAGCGCTTACTGAAGCTGGTTTAACCGTGCAGGTCGATGGCATCAACAGTGTTCTTGACCGTCCAGATGCACAAGACATGCTGTATGTGCTTAACTGTGTGAGCAATCATGCAGAATCTACAGCTTTAGTCAATCTGCTTGCTAGCACTCGCTATGCGTTGACAACCGAGGATTTGCAGTCCCTTTCGCGTGCTGCATCCGCCTATAATACGTCTATTTCTGAGCGTTTAGCCGCACACGTTGGCTTGCATCAGCAGGAAGTATCTTCTCGCAATCACGATACGCCAGTAATCATGACTTTGGTAGATGTGTTGTTAAGCGATAATCTCTCATGGATTCTCGACACCCATTTCCACGGCAGTGAGCGCGCTCGAACTCGCGTTAGTCAATGTGCTGCCATGTTGCGTAAGGTAGAAGCTGCCCAGAATATGGGGGTGGAGAAGTGCATACGAGTTGCTGGCGAAGAACTAGGATTAGATATTGATATTGCAGTAGCATATGCAACGTCTCGAGCGAAAAAACTGACTAAGGAAGCTGCTGCACTCTCCAGCATCGACACTTTAGTAGACTTAGCGCATACCTATGCTGACGAGCTGATAGATGGGCAAAGTGAAAGTCTGTCGGGTTTTCTCGCATGGCTTCATAATCAGAAGGGCTCTGCTTTACCAAAGAATCCAACAATTATTGGTTCAGATAATGCAGACGTTATTGTATGTACTATTCACCACGCCAAAGGTTTGGAATGGGATAGTGTGATTATTCCTTCAATGGAACAAAACAGTTTCCCCTCTAGCCAAGGCAGTGGCCTCAAAATAGAGCAGGCATTGCCTGAAGGTCCTGTTCCTTTCGGTCAATATGATACGTCCGCGAAAACGTGGTTCTCTGATCCTTCTGCAGTGCCAAATCCTGTGCGCAGCGATAAAGATGCTGTCTCTCGTTTTGCAGATGCTACAGAATTTAATCAGTTCATTCCAAACGCAGCCGTTTTAGAAAAACTTGTTTATAATCAGATTCGTCTACCAAAGCGCGAAAAGCTGAGCGAAAAGATGAGTATTCGTGAGGAAAGCGCTCAAACTGTGTTGGAAGATGAACGTCGTTTAGCATACGTTGCCCTCACGCGCGCTAAACGAGATGCCATTATGCTCGGGTATGTAGAGAAGGAGTCAGACGCGCTCGATGCGTTTGCACCTGTCCGTTTTACTCCGCAAGGTCAGGGCGATCCGAAAACCCAGCAAAATATTGAAAATATGAACGGTATTTCTATCTTCCTTGCAGAATGCCATGAGTATCTCGCTTCCGAAACTTTAGGCGATGAACAGTGGAGAGATACGAAGATAGAAGCGAGCAGCTTAGCTCAGAACTTTGAATTTGATAATACTCCATACGGTTTTTTCGTGGGGGATTTAGCAGATTATTATGCGCATGAAACTGTTTACAATGCTTTGGAAGCCGCTTGCTCTGCACAGCAGCGCACGGAGGGCGAGCTTTACATGCATCCTCGCATGCTGAATAGTGCAATAGGACAGACTCTGGAACGTACAAAACAAGCTGTTGAGCAGCATACACATACGCGCTCGCTGGACGATGCTGGTGAGCAGACGAACGCACACGCCGAGCAGCACAAGAGTGCGACGAGTCTGCTCGATACAGCCGTGCGTGTGCATGAAACTATCAGCACTTTAGGATATGTGCACAGCGCTCAGGTTGAAGCAACTGGCAATCAACAGAACGCGCACAATAAGCCAAGTTCAGACGATCAACTTATTGCTCAAGCCAAGCGTATTCAGTTATCACGCAATACCTCAGTTACCGCAGTACAGCGCGAGCTGGGAGAACAGAGTAATACATCGTCTGCGTTCCAACAGCTTCAACGCGCTCGCGCTATTATGAGACCTGTGCCATCACGCGCAGTTTATGAGAGTAATGCTCAGCTGTCGCCCGCTACTTTAGGTACTGTTTTCCATGCTTTTGCTCAACGATACTTTACTCCTGAGCGGGAGAGGGATGATGATTTTGCGCAGCTACGTGCTTCTATGTGTGAAGAGGTAGCGACTGAGCAGCCAGACAGCGCTTTAGATAAACAGATGCATGACTGGAAACAGCGGTTAATCAGCAGTGCTTTTGATCCGCAAGACTGTGTGGGAACAGAAGTTCCATTTGCTTATGCAGTGCGTTCTACAGGGCAGGCCGTTGTTGGCGTTATCGATGCTGTTTTTGTAGGACAAGTGCTGGACGATTCACCAATTTCTCAACATGCGCGCGAGAATAACACAACAATTTCCTACACGATTATTGACTGGAAAACAGGGCATAAGCCTTTAACTGCTCAAGAACGCGATGAGAAGTTGTTGCAAATAGATATGTATCGTGAAATTTGGGCTACATTGCGAGGCATAAGTGTAGACCAAGTGGACGCTGCCTTGTATTATGTAAGTGAAGCTGATGAGAGTAACAGAGTGCTTTATGCTCACTATAAGAGTGCACAGCAGATAGAAGAGCTTTTCCAAACACAAGTAGACAATAAAGCGGACAATAAAACTGTTTCACAATACGATTAATGTTGTTCGTTATGCGAAAGTGCAGATGGAAATGCATCAAGGGGTATTCCTGATTCTTGTGAGGGTTTACCCTTAAATTTTTATTCATTTCAATAAAGATTTTGATAACCCGTCGCTATGCGAGTATTGTGTGGTGAGTTTGAACGATATATAGAGGCACGAATGAATAACTGGTTTTTGAATATTTATATTGACAGAGGGTGGGTGATGTGGACGGCTGTTGCCATCACAACAGCCCTTGTTCTTCTCCTTCTTCCTGTCGGACATAAGCAGGTAGTTCTCGCGCATCAGCATGAGCAAGCAAATAACGCACAAGAAGCTCATGCGCGTCAATCAGGATGGTGGCAGCGCCATTGGTATACAACTATTGCTGCGCAAGTCTTTTGGACAGTTCTTATGGGTGTGCTTGGCTGGATTATTGTGTATCTACTGTCCAATGTTTTTGTTGTTTTTGGCGTAGGTCTGGGAGACAAAGTCTTTATGCGTGTGGCATGCGGATTTGCAGGTGTGGGCTACGCTATCAGTTCCGCAGTTATGTATCGAGGATGGCGCAGAACAATAGCTTTTTGTTTAATCCCAGCAGCAATTGTCTTAAGTGCTCTGCAAGTCAATGCAGCGTATGGTCAATACTCGACTGTTCGTGATGTGCTTGGCATGCCACATTTTACTGAAGCACACAGCTTTCCTCGCGCTACCACAGGTGTTGATGATTATCTGGAAAAAGTAAAAGCAGGTAGCATTGAAGTTCCCAAGTATGGTCGCATTCATAGTGTAGTTATTCCAGCTACTGAATCACATTTCAAAGCCCGCCATGCAACAGTATATATTCCTCCAGCGGCATTAACGAAGGATGTTCCGTTCCTACCTGTTCTTATGCTTTTGCCAGGTCAGCCAGGAAATCCAAGCACGTTTTTCACGGCAGGACATATGGGGGAGATTGCTGACGCTTATGCATCCAAACATCATGGTTTAGCGCCGGTTATTATTTCACCTGATCAGCTGGGCAACCGCTTCCATAACACTTTGTGCGCAGACACTATTAAATACGGGAAAGCACAAACGTACCTCATGAAAGACGTGGTTAATTGGATGGAAAAGAAACTTCCAGTCACCACAAATCATAAGCAGTGGGGAATTGGAGGATTTTCTCAAGGAGGCACTTGCTCAGTAGAGTTAGGTCCAGCATATCCGCATCTTTTCCATTACGTTATTGATGTTGCCGGCGAAGATGGGCCTCATGCAGGCTCCGCTCAAAACATGATTGAGAACTATTTCGGCGGTAATAAAGCTGCTTACAAGCGTCATCTGCCAAAAAATACCTTCTCTTCTCATCCATATCAAGGTCAGCGCATTATTTTCGGCGCAGGACAGCTCGATACTTTAGGTCAGGCAAACTGCCGTAATGTCAGTCAATACGCTCGGCAAAACGGGTGGTCTATTCAATCCGTTATGTCGTATGGTTCAGCACATGATTGGACGACTGTTCGCGCAGTTACGGCATATGCTCTTGCTGATTTTGGGTATATGAACGGTTTGGGCGATAAACTTGATTTCAGTTCATTCAAGGGCATAACGCATATTGCAGGTATTGAACCGACCGCGCATCATGCGCATACATCACGCAATACTCAACACTGATACTCGATACTTAGGAGTAAAGAATGACGGACACAGTAGAGAAAAAAGAACAGGTCGCCCGCAGTAATCACGATAGTCGTAATAATAACGATAAAAAGAAGCGTAAAAGCCGCGGTATTGCTCAATCGGTGGGCACAATCCTTTTGGACGTAATTAAGTTTCTTACCGACCGCCCACTGACTTTGTGTATGACGGGTCTGTTTGTGCTTGTTAATATCGCTATGCGTATTGCATGGGATGCCAGTATTATCGGGCCGAAATACGATTCCGTTATTAGCCCGTTCTCGAAAGTGAATAAATTCCCGGGAGAATTCTTTAACGTAACTTTGCGTGATTTGCATGGTTATGGGTGGGCACGCAGTTTAGGCACAATATTTATTGTGAACACGGTGACCGGTCTTGTTGTAGGCGTTTTCGTGATTATTGCCTTGTTTGGTGTAGCAGAATCCAAATTGGGGTGGCTTAAAGCTCTTACTGTGTCTGTGGTGAGCACAACTATCGGCTTATCCTCAGCATTTGGTTTATATTTTGCCGCGTATTCAGGCACTCATCGTTGGGCAGCGCTGAGCAGATTCCCGTTAAATTATGGTATTACTGTGTTGGTTATTGGCGCTTTTATGGCTGCTTCATCAACGATGAATGCTCTGTGGCAGCGTCGTATTTCTATTGTGATTTATGCCGTCATGATCACACTGATTTTATATCGTGGAGCATTTATTGATTACGCTATTATTTTGAGCGCTTTTATTGGCCATATGCTCGGCTATATGATTTCGAGCAATAATTTATCGCAGGTTGTGTCTGCATACCGCTATATCGGTGTGGTTGAACGTCGCCGTATTTTAGCTGTTGTGTATACGGTTTTTGCCACTGGTCCGCTGGTAGCAGCTTTCTCCCGCGTGCACGCTGGACCGCTCTCATCCTTAGGTATGCTTTTGAGCGCTGATTCCGTTAGTGCATCGCATCATATTACGTGTGAGAATAATTCTTTGGGAGCAGACTGTCTTATTTTCCATCGTGCTTTGGGCGCTGACCGCGTTTTGAGCATGACCTTAAGTATTATGCTACTTCTCGTTATGCTTACTATTGCTTGGGGATTATTGCGAGGATTAAGAGTAGCAGCCTGGTCTGCGATTGTTTTGAACGCTATGATTGCGTTGACAACATCAGGTTTTTATATTTTCTTACCTCTGACGCGAGATACTGCTGTAGATGTGTCCTTCGCTGAACGCATCAAGTTTGTTGTATCTAATGGAGGTCTTTTTAACCTCGCACTTATGGCAATTATGACTATTGGTTTTATTATTGCCATTGTTGTGAACTTTGAATCTTTCCCTTATACCACTAACCGTTCACGCCTCATAAATGGCGGCGGTATTATTGGTTTTTCGGCTGTCACTCTTATTGGCTTGTGCATTATGCTTTCGAGTGATTCTGTGAAATGGTCAACAAGTTTCGGCCGTATTGTGTTCGACTGTATTGCTTTGTGCCTCAATATTTTGTTGCATTTCTTCCCTATGGGCTTCTTGCGTCAAACTTGGGGAATGGAACATGGTGTGCTCAATTCCTCTACCGGTATTTGGATGATTCAGCTGAGCGGTTTAATCTTCTGGCTGATCGTTGAAGGCGTTTTCCTGCGATGGTTTAGCGCTGTAACAGCAAGTAAGAACGAACAGAGCGCTCACGTGGATGCAGTATTGCGTAAGGGCGGTGAATCCATGTCGTTTATGGCAACATGGGATGGAAACCGTTACTGGTACAGCAAAGACGGAAACACAGCTATTGCTTACCGCGTATACCTCAATATTGCTATTGCTGTAACAGGCGCTTTCGGTACTCCAAGCGCATACGAGCAGGCTCTTAAAGAGTTTACTCAGTTCTGTGAAGAACACGGTTGGACTCCTGTTATGTACAGTGTGCATAATAATCAGCGAGAAATCCTCGAAAACTGGGGATGGAACTCTCTAGACGTGGGTACGGAAATGATTATTAATCCGCGTGAATGGAAAACCACAGGAAAGAAGTGGCAAGATATTCGCACGGCTATTAATAAAGCAAAACGTGAAGGTATTACTGACGTTCTATCTACTTTTAAAGCTGAACCGATCGAAATCCGTCAGCAAATCATGGATATTTCTGAGGAATGGACGGAAGAAAAGGCTCTGCCGGAAATGAAGTTTACGCTCGGCGGTGTAGAAGAACTGATGGATGAGCGCGTAAAAATTCTCTATGCTATCGATGAACAAGGAGTAGTGCAGGCCGTAACCAGTTGGATGCCAACTTACCGTGACGGAGTTATTGTGGGATGGACGCTTGATTTCATGCGTCACCGCGATAACAGCATGAAGGGTATTATGGAGTACCTGATTGCACGTATGGCAGAACGGCTGCATGACGACGAGAACAGCACTGTTGAATTCCTGAGCTTGTCGGCTGCTCCGTTATCGGGGATGGCTGTGCATGATGGGCAATCTGAACTTCTGTCGCATACCTTGGAATTAGTGGGTAAATTGCTTGAACCAGCTTACGGTTTCAGCTCCTTATTCTTCTTTAAGAAGAAATTCCAGCCACAAGAAGATCATGTATTTATTGTGTATCCTGATTCTGCGAAACTATTACAGGTATCGTTAGCAATTAGTCATGCGTATTTGCCACAGATATCGGCAAGTGATTTGATTACATTGTTAAAAACAATGCGAGGATGAGGATAGTGCGATTTATGAAAGATAGCGTTCATCTGCGTGCAGTACGTTCGAGTGATATTGCACAGTTAGCTACCATCATGTTTGACACGTGGTATGCGCAGGATAGTCAAGAGGCAACTGTGCAGCAGCGAGAACTGTTACATTCCATGGCACTATTCGACGTTGCACACTACTGCGAAACATCTACGCACGCCATGGTTGCTGTAGATGATGACCCGCATATTCCTGATATGGATATTCTCGGTGTAGCTATGTGGCGCAACGATACTGACTGGGAGCAGGGGATTAATCAAAAAGACGTAGTGAGCAATGACCTCAATGCTATTGCGAAGTTGCGTTCTTCGTCTGCACAGTTCAACCTGATGATGGAAGAATTTGAAGCAGATGCGGCACGTACACTAGAGCTTGCTGAGGCAGCCGCTCAATCCAGTGGCGCAGAACTGCGCTTATTTATGATTGCTCAACACGCTCGAGGGCTCGGAGTTGGGAAGCGTTTGCTCGGCAGCGCTGAAAGTTCCATGCGTCTAAGTGGCGCTCAGCGCTATTATCTGTATACTGATAGTGAATGTGACTACAGCTTCTACGATCATCGTGGAATGACTCGAGCCACACAAGCTCTTCAGGTTCCAGGACCTGGAGGAAAAATTGTAGATAAATATATTTATATGCAAAACTTGTAGCCCGACTTGAGGCGCATGTAACACGGTATGTTTTCATACGCGCAGACTCATCGGTGACACAAAGAGTGAAAGCTAGGACAAGAAGTGTATAAAAAGATCTTCTCTATTCCTGGCGCCGCCGCTTTCTGCGTCTCCGCAGGAATGGCGCGCGTTACAATGTCAACTATTGGGTTAAGCATGATTTTGTGCTTAAACAATATTTATAACGAGTGGACCTCTGCCGGCATTATGAGTGCTGTGTATGTTATTTCTGCAGCAGTGGTTACTCCTCTTTACGCAAAACTTTTCGATACCTTTGGGCAAAAACGTGTGGGATTAATCGTTGCACCTGTGCAGTTTGCTACTCTGCTCACCTTTGCAGTCGCAGCGTATATGCGTGCACCTTTAGCCCTGCTCTTCGGACTTGCTGTAGTAGTGGGACTGAGCATGTATTCGGTGGGAGCAGTGGTGCGAACACGCTGGGCATGGGTTTTGCGTGATAAACCAGAAGCATATTTGAACACTGCTTATGCTTTAGAATCTGCTGTGGACGAACTGATTTTTATTATCGGTCCTATTGTGGCTGCGTCCATCGCAACAAGCTTCCCGCCAGTATCTACCGTTATTCCGTTTATACTTTTCGGCGGCATCAGCTTTATTGGTTCGCTCATTTTCTACAACCTCAAATCTTCAACGCCTCCAGCTGTGAAGACCATGCGTAATGTGGATGTGAATAATGTTGAACCAGCATCGGCTCATATGTCTGCTGTGCTGCGCGATCGCAATATTCTGTTCTATCCAGGCGTACTCATGCTCACCATTGCAATTGTGCTGTTCAATTCCACTTTCTCAGCATTTGACGTAACGATGACTGCTGTTATGAAGAGCGTGGGACTATACCACTACACTGGATTTATGCTTGCAACCATTGCTATTGGTTCGCTTATTGGCGCGCTTATTTTCGGTTCGCGCTCGCATACACACAATCCGTGGATGCGCATGATTGGTTTCATGATCTTGCTCGCTGCCGGCATTTCGGGCGTGGCATTTAGTGTGCAATGGTTGTTTGTTGCAGCCCTGTGGGGAGTATTCGCAGGACTTTTCGTAGCACCAACCTATGCCTCTGCCAATATGATTGTTCGAGAAATTGCTCCAGCTAATAAGCTGACCGAAGGATTAAGCTGGGTATCTACAGGTGGAACAGTAGGCGCTTCTTTAGGCTCGGCAGTGAGCGGTATTTTCCTCGACAATTTGGGAAATAATGCCACCTTACACACTTTGTGGTTATGTGCTGTTTTGGCTATACCATTCTTCTTCCTCGGATACCTCCAAGTGCGTTCTTTCGAAAAGAAGCACGGCGCTCTAGCTGCGGGTGCAGAAGATAGGTTAGAGTAGCTGGGATGGCTGGAACAGTTGCTCAAGTTGTTGTTGTGCGTGGGTTTGCTGCTATATAAGCGGCAAACCCACCTTTTATGTGCGCGCTCTTGGAGGCTGGGTGGTGTCATATGCGGTTTTCTGTTCCAATCCGCTTTTACCAGGACTGATGTAGTTGATCATCCGATAATCAACTTAGCCGATTAATACACCTACTGTGCCAGTTTTGACGCACAAAAATGGCTTCAAAACTGGCATAACGGTTGCGCATATCGCCTGCACACTCCACCAGCACACGCTCCCGCACCCGCGCCCACGCTACGCCACCCACATCCACCGCCATGTGTCGCACTTCAATTGCATAATGCAATCAGAAGAGAAGCGAGCAAAACTGAGCAAAAGCAAGGAGATAAAATGATTCATGTTTCTGTTATTGGCGCTCAAGGTCGTATGGGTAGTCATGTAGTCGCAGCAGTGAATGCTGCGCAAGACATGCAATTGGTTCATGCTCTCGACCGCGACGATGATTTGAACATCATCAGCACAGATAATACAGACGTCGTTGTGGAGTTTTCTGTTCCAGATGCTAGTTTGAAAAATGTACTTGCCATGGTTAACAAGAATGTGAATGTTGTGGTGGGTACTACGGGTTGGATCGAAGAGAAAATGGATACTGTGCGCGAAGCACTCGAAGAGCATCCAAATATCAGCGTATTTATTGCTCCTAACTTTGCTATCTCCACAGTGCTTGCCGAGCATTTCGCCGCACAAGTAGCCAAGTATTTCGAGTCAGCGGAAATTATTGAACTGCATCATCCAGATAAAGTTGATGCGCCAAGCGGAACAGCTTTGCACACAGCTCACAAAGTAGCTGCAGCACGTAAGGCTGCGAATATGCCTGAAATCCCAGATAATACACAGACAGATGGCGGTTCACGCGGTCAAGTCGTTGAAGGTATTCATGTGCATGCTGTGCGTTTGCGCGGTCTGAACGCTCATGAAGAAGTTCTGTTTGGGAATGCGGGAGAGCAGTTAGTTATTCGTGCTGACTCCTTCGACCGTACGTCCTTTATGCCGGGCGTTTTGCTGGCTGTACGTCATGCAGGCGAAAAGCCGGGGCTGAGCGTCGGCTTGGATAACTACTTAGATTTATAAACGTAGAGAAGAAACTATTGCGCTAAGTCAAAGCCAAAGGGTACTTTGTAAATTATGACTACCGAGATGCATCTGTTAGAAAGTGCGCCATTCGGGCGAGTAATTCCAGCTATGGTTACTCCTATGAAGGCGGATGGAACTGTTGATTACGAAGCTGCTCAAGTATTGGCTAAGCACCTCGTTGAAGATGGGGCAGATGGCATCCTACTTAATGGAACTACAGGAGAATCTCCAACCACGCACCTTGAAGAGAAGATTGACCTTGTGCGTGCGGTAAAAGAAGTAGTGGAGGTTCCTATCCTCACCGGAGCAGGATCAAATGATACCGCTCACTCCGTGCGCATGGCTGAACATATTCAGGAAGCTGGGGCAGACGCTCTGCTCATTGTTGCGCCATACTACTCTCGTCCTTCCCAAGAAGGCATTTATCAGCACTACAAGGCTGTAAATGACTCCTCGGACGTGCCAGTAGTTATTTATGATGTGCCAGGACGTACCGGCGTGCGTATTTCCACGGAAACTTATGTACGTTTGGCAGGATTATCGCAAGTTAAAGCTGTAAAGGACGCGACTGGCGATTTGGCTGCTGCAGTGGTCAAGAAAATGGAAACAGGCTTAGCTTGGTATTCTGGTGATGATGGCGTCTATCTGCCATTTCTCTCTATTGGTGCTGTGGGTATTATTTCTGTGATTGCTCACGTAGCATCAGGACCATTGCGCGATTTAACAAACGCTTTTAACGAGGGGCACATTCTAGAAGCTCAGCGTATTGCTGTGCAATTAGCTCCTCTTGTTGGCGCTTTGAACGGTGACGGTTTCCAAGCAGTTATGGCTAAAGCTGCTTGCCATGTACAAGGATATATGGATAGCACTGCTATGCGTTTGCCAAATGTGGGTCCTCATCAGGCACAGTTGGAGAAGGCATGCGAAGGAATGCGTGCAGCAGGAGTTCTCAAAGCATAGCGCTCAAGCATAGCTCGCCATAGTAGCGGCTACAAGCTACCCAGTATGTAAATCTAAAAGGGTAACCAGAGCCGTACACAAGAACATTAAGTAGTTTGAGGTAGTGGATTAGGCTTACAACGAGTTCGGCGAGACGAACTCACCATAAAACGAAAGGTTCATAATGCCTTCCACTCAAGGAAAACAAGGAACACAAGAAAAGAAGACGCAACGTAAAAACTCACGTTCAGCGTCTACAACAGCAAAAAAGAAAACGTCTACGCGCGCTCAAGCTAAATCAACGGCGAAGAGCACGCGCCTACGCACTAACCGCAAGAACAACGGTTCAGTGCGTTCTGTTAATGCGCAAGCAAATCCTCATACCACGTCGGACGGCAAGCCATTAATTGCTCCTCCTAAGTATCGCAAGGGCTCTATGCGCATTGTTCCGCTCGGCGGTTTGGGAGAAATCGGTCGTAATATGAATGTAATCGAATATAACGGTCATATTCTTCTTATTGACTGCGGTGTGCTGTTCCCTGAAGAAGAGCAGCCAGGTGTTGATTTAATTTTGCCTGATTTCAACTACATTAAAGATCGTCTCGATAAAGTTGAGGCTTTGGTTCTTACCCATGGTCATGAAGATCATATTGGCGGTGTGCCATATTTGCTGCGTTTACGTAAAGATATTCCTCTTATCGGTTCTCAGCTTACCTTGGCTTTGGTTGAAGCAAAGTGCAATGAGCATCGCATTAACCCAATCTTAAAGCCTGTTCAGGGGCGAGATAAGATGAAGGTGGGTGCTTTTAACCTTGAATTTATTACGGTTACGCATTCTATTCCAGATGCCTTAGCGGTTTCTGTGAAAACCCCTGCAGGTCATATTATTGATACGGGCGATATGAAGCTCGATCAGCTGCCTTTAGATCATAAGATTACTGATTTACGTCAGTTCGCTAAGTTGGGTGAGCAGGGCGTTGATTTGCTCATGTCTGACTCGACGAACGCAGAAGTTCCAGGTTTCGTGAAGCCAGAAACCACGATTGGTCCAGCATTGGATCGTGCTTTTGCTGAAGCAAGCCGCAAGATTATTGTGGCAAGTTTCTCTTCGCATGTTCATCGCGTACAGCAGGTTGTTGATGCTGCTCATAAGCATGGGCGCAAGGTTGTTTTCGTGGGACGCTCGATGGTACGTAATATGGGTATTGCTGCCGACTTGGGCTATCTGCATTTGCCAGAAGATACCGTTGTAGATCTCAAGAAAGCACATGATATTCAAGACGATAAGATTGTATACATGTGTACAGGTTCTCAAGGTGAGCCAATGGCAGCTTTGGGACGTATTGCTGATGGCAATCATCCAGATATTTCCGTGGGAGAATTCGACACTGTTATTTTGGCAAGCTCCCTGATTCCAGGTAACGAACACGGAGTGTATAAGGTTATTAACAAGCTCACACGCTTAGGTGCTCGCGTAGTTAACAAGGATAACGCTGCTATTCACGTGTCTGGTCACTGCGATGAAGGCGAATTGCTGTACTTCTACAATATCGTGCAGCCAAAGTCAGCAATGCCTATTCACGGTGAGCATCGTCACTTGGTGGCTAACGGTTTAATCGCTGTGAAAACAGGTGTGGATCCTCATAACGTCGTTCTTGCAGAAGACGGTGACGTGGTCGATCTGTATAAAGGTCATGCTGCTGTTGTGGGTTCTGTGCCTTGCGGATACGTATATGTAGATGGTCAATCAGTCGGCGAGATCGGCGAAGAAGAACTCGAAAAGCGTCGTATTCTCTCAGAAGAGGGCTTCGTATCATCTTTCCTCGTTGTCGATACAGATACACAAGAAGTTATTAGCGGTCCAAAAATTTATCTGAATGCTGTAGCAGAAGATGAAAGCGATTTCGAGGAAGTGCGCTCACGCATCGTTACAGATGTAGAAGATGCTTTAATCCGCGGAACGCGCGATACCCACCAGTTGCAGCAAATCATGCGTCGCACTTTGGGAGGCTGGATTGCCCGCAAGTTCAAGCGCCGTCGTCCAATGATTGTGCCTGTCGTTGCAGACGTGGCACAAGATGTGCAGCCAAAACAGTAAGTAATGAAGTAAAGGAGAAAAATGCCAGGAGCAAATCTCACCCGCGTAGAAGCGGAAGAACGCGCAGGAATCGTGACGAATGTGCGCTACAACGTGCATTTAGATGTAACTGGATCAGATACTGATTTCCGCTCTATTAGCACTATAGAGTTTGATGCTACTGAAGGTGCGTCAACCTTCCTCGATTTAATCGCTAACACGGTTAATTCCGTTGAACTGAACGGTCAAAAGCTCGATCCTGCTACAGTTTTTGTGGATAACCGTATTGAATTGAGCAATCTGGCTGCGCATAATACAGTTACCGTGGATGCTCTTGTACAGTATTCACGCACAGGTGAGGGTATGCATCGTTCTGTTGACCCAACTGACGGCAATGTCTATTTGTACACACAGTTTGAGGTTCCTGATGCACGCCGCGTTTATGCAGTGTTTGATCAGCCAGATATTAAAGCAGAGTTTGATTTTAGCGTTGATGCCCCACAGGGTTGGGAAGTTATTTCCATTATGCCAGCCAACGAGCCAGAGCAGATTGCTGATGGTGTGAACCGTTGGACGTATCCAACCACGCCAAAGATGAGCTCTTATTTAACTGCTTTCGTAGCTGGTCCTTACGCGAGCTGGCATACGTCGCATAAGCTGTCTGATGGTCGCGAAGTTCCTATGGCTATTTATGCTCGTCAGGCTTTGAAAGAAGCTATGGCAAAAGACGTTGATTACTTATTCGACGTGACTAAGGCGGGTATGGACTTCTACGATAAGACGTGGGGTGTTCCATATCCATACGCAAAGTACGATCAGCTTTTCGTGCCAGAATATAATGCTGGTGCTATGGAAAACATTGGAACTGTAACTATTCGCGATTCTTATGTTTTCGAATCCAAGGTAACTGACGCTATGGCTGAACGTCGCGATGTAACGGTTTTGCATGAACTGGCACACATGTGGTTCGGCGATTTGGTGACTATGAAGTGGTGGAATGATTTGTGGCTCAATGAGTCTTTCGCTGAATTCACCTCCACCTTGGCGACTGCTGAAACCACCCAGTGGCATGATGCTTGGGCAACCTTTGCTTCGGGCGAGAAAAGCTGGGGACAAGCTCAGGATGAAATGCCATCTACCCATCCAATCGTGGCTCCAATTAATGATCTGCACGATACCGAAGTCAACTTTGACGGTATTACCTATGCTAAGGGCGCTTCCGTGCTTAAGCAGCTCGTAGCATATGTGGGACGCAAGGAATTCTTCGAAGGTATTCATAACTATTTGCGCAAGCATCAGTATGCTAATGCAACGTTGGCAGATCTGCTCGCCGAGTTGGAAGCAACTTCTGGTCGCGATTTAAAGAGCTGGTCTGAGCAGTGGCTGGAACACGCTGGCATTAATACTATTACCTCCGAAGTGCGCACTGCTACTGATGGCACGATTGAAGAGATGGCTTTGGTGCAGACAGCATCTGAAGAGTATCCAGTTTTGCGCGACCATCGTTTGGCAGTAGCATTCTACGATGAAAATGCTGATGGCAAGATTGTGCTCACGCAGCGTTTCGACCTTGATGTTACGGGAGAGCGCACGGTTGTAGAGGCTGTGAAGGGCAAGAAACGTCCAGCTTTCATTATGGTGAATGAAGATGATTTAACATACACCAAATTGCGTTTTGATGAACAGTCTTTGGATTTTGCTCAGAAGAACTTGTATAAGTTCGACAGCGCTTTAACTCGTGCAGTAGTATGGCTCAGCTTGTGGGATATGACTCGTGATGCTCAGCTTCCAGCTGTTGATTTTATTAACACATCCTTGAAGGCATTGAGCACTGAGAAGGAATCCACAACCTTCCGTTATGCTTTGGGACAGATTGCTACCACAGCTGCACATTATGTGCCTGCTGCGCGTCGCGATGAGATTAAGCAGCATATTGGATTAGAATTCTTCCGCTTGGCAGGTGAAGCAGTAGCTGGTTCCGATGAACAGTTCCAGCTTGTTACTGCATACCTTAACAACGGTACCGACCCTGAGTTTGCTGCACGTTCTTCCGCTCTGTTAGACGGCTCGCTTGTTTTTGATGGCTTAGAGATTGACAACAATATGCGTTGGACTATTCTCGTAGCTCAGGCAGCAGCAGGCGTTATTGATAATGAGCGTATTGATGCAGAGCTTGCTGCTCGCGATACGAAGGAAAATCGTCAGTTCGCTGTTATGGCTAAGGCTGCAATTCCAACTGCTGAAGCTAAGGCATGGGCTTGGGATCAGGCATTGCATAACAATGAGTTGACCAATTCTCAGCTGGAAAACGTGGCTGGTGGCTTCTCTATGAATTCTGACCCAGCTTTGTACGAAAAATACGTAGACAAGTATGCTCAGATTATTGACTGGGTATGGGAGAATAAGACCTTCCACATGTCTGAAGCATTATTGCAAGGAACAACACGTGGATCAGGCTTGTATCCAAGTGCTTCTGATGCTGCGCGCTTGGTTGAAGTAGGCGAAAACTGGTTGAACAGTCATGCTGATGCGCCTGCAGCTTTGCGTCGTATTGTCATAGAAAATCTCGATAGTTCACAGCGTGTTCTGCGCGTTCAGCGTTACAACGAGAGCTTGTAGAACATCTGCGTATTACACGCCATCTACACTTAACCTGCCGTGCTACTACAATGGGAAGCCGGCAGGTTTTCTATAACAAAGGAGAGACAATGCCTCGTCTTTTTGGAACTGATGGTGTGCGCGGTTTAGCAAATGGTTTGCTCACTGCTGACCTTGCATTGAAAATGGGTGACGCAGCTGTGCGCGTTTTTGGAGCAGATGCCGCTCATGGACGTCAACGTGCTTTAATCGGTCGAGATACTCGCGTATCCGGTGATTTCCTGGCTTCAGCTTTAGCTGCGGGTATGAGCGCTGGCGGTTTCGATGTTATTGACGTAGGTATTTTGCCAACCCCAGGTTTGGCATATCTCACTTCTATTTTGAACGTAGAAATGGGAGCTGTTATTTCTGCTTCCCACAATGCTATGCCAGATAATGGTATTAAGTTCTTTGCCCGGGGAGGTTTCAAACTTCCAGATGCGAAGGAAGATGAGATTGAAGAAATTCTTGGCACAGATTGGGATCGACCAACGGGTGCAGGAGTGGGTCGCATTTCTCACGATAATGTTACGGCAAGCAACCTCTATATTGATCATTTGGTCAGCTCCATTGCTCCTGTGGGTAAAGATAAGATTCAGCCACAGCCTTTGAAGGGACTGCGTATTGTGGTTGATTGCGCTAATGGTGCAACATCAGCAGTTGCGCCTGAAGCTTTACGCCGCGCAGGAGCCGACGTGATTGTGATTAATGCTTCTCCAGACGGCTACAATATTAATGATCATGCAGGTTCAACGCATCCTGAACAGTTGCAGGCGATGGTTAAAGCCAGCGATGCTACTATGGGCGTAGCTTTTGACGGTGATGCCGACCGCTGCTTAGCTGTGGACGAAGATGGCGTTATGGTTAATGGCGACCAAATTATGGGTATTTTAGCTCGTGCCTATAAGCGTGAAGGAAAGCTCAAAGACGATACTCTTGTTATTACCGTTATGAGTAATTTGGGCTTGATTTTAGCGTTGAAGGACATGGGTATTAAAACCGTGCAGACCTCTGTGGGCGATCGCTATGTTCTTGAAGCCATGCTTCAGGGCGGATATACGCTTGGCGGTGAACAGTCAGGACATGTGATTAATAGGGAATTTGCTACCACAGGTGATGGCACATTAACTGCGTTGTGCTTAGCTAATGAAGTGATGAAGTCCGGTAAGAGCTTGAAAGAGTTGGCTGCAGACTTCCCTCAGCTTCCTCAACAGCTTGTTAACGTGCCGAATGTCGATAAACTTGCTGCTTACACGAACCCTGCTGTACAGGAAGCAGTACGCGCAGAAGAAGCAGTGTTGGGAGAAACCGGGCGCGTTCTTTTGCGTCCTTCAGGAACAGAGCCTTTAGTGCGTGTGATGGCAGAAGCTGCAACACAAGAACAGGCAGATGAAGTCTGCGAACGTTTAGCAGCTGTTGTAGCTCGTGAGCTTGCATTATAGAGGGAGAATACTATGGCGTGGAATAGCGCACATATAGACAAAGAGTTTGACCGTGAAGTGCGTGCTCTACTCGCAGATACTGATGAAGATGGTAATTTGCCTATTGTGCAGCTGGGTGAACCAGTTTTGCGCATGCAAACCGAGCAGTATGATGGTCAGTTAAGCCAGAAAACATTAGTAAAACTGATTGAGTTGATGCGTTCAACCATGCTTGCCGCTCCAGGAGTAGGTTTAGCAGGGCCTCAGATTGGTTTAGGACTAGCTATTGCTGTGCTCGAAGACCACGTGCGCGATGATGCTGATGATCCGCGCGGTATAGGAGAACTTCCTTTTACCACGATTATTAATCCGCATTATGAGCCAGTTGACGATCAAACAGCAAGCTTCTATGAAGGTTGCCTAAGTTTTGATGGTTACCAAGCTGTGCGTAAACGCTACGTGCATATTAAGGCTACGTGGATGGATGAATTTGGCAATAAGCATGAAGAACTTATGCATTACTGGCCGGCACGTATTTTCCAACATGAAACTGATCATTTGAATGGGGAAGTGTACATTGATAAAGCTGAAACTCGCAGCTTAACTACCTACGATAATCTTGAAGATTATTGGGCATTCGAAGCAGTTCCTCAAGAAGCATCCAAAACCTTAGGTTTCGAGCTTTAATTGCTGGGGGGGTGGCGTATTACAATACGCCACCCCCCCCATAGGTTACAGGTTTTTTTCTAAACGAATCATAAGCGCAGAAAAAATCAAAGCCATAATTACAATAATTGCCGTTGTTATAATCAAGGCATCTGAATAATGCTGTTTCTCAATAAGCGCGTATCCTGCATAAGCAAAAGGAATAAAACCAAAACTTACAGCATAATCAAGAGAACTGATACGTCCCAAATATTTTTCAGGTGAACGTTGCTGCAGAGCAGAACCCCATGTTACTCCTCCCAGCTCAAACCCAATACCTGCAATATATCCTATGGAAAGAGCGGCAGAAACATACGACCATGTGATTTTTGATGATAACGGGATGACATACAGAGGCAAAATAACATCTCCAGCACCGCTATCTATGGCAAGAGTAATAGCCCAGAAAATCACACCGATAAGAAGTCAGCGATATTCCTTAAAGAGGTGAGGAGCTGTTTTGAGTGCGTCTACAAGAGATTGCTGTTGATCCTCGTTTTTCGTGTCGTCAAAGCTTTTCAGAACATGAACAAGAGCCAAAAGAATAATCGTGACAATACCGCTCAAACTGGCAATAGCAAAAAGGACTTGAGCAGAAAAGTGGGCGGCAATAAGTCCTGCTAAAACAGGAGCACCCACATAAGCAATATTGCGTAATGTGCGCACAAAACCATTGGCTTGAACTAAATAATCATGCTCAACAACCGCCGGTAGCAGTGAATAGAGGGCAGGCGAGCCCAGAGCAGAGATAAAAGCAGTAAGTAAAGAGAAAAGCTGAACTTGCCAAGCTAAACCATAGCGCCACGTGAGCACAGCAAAGCCGCTATACGTTACAACCGATATTGCGGCAGCGATTACAGAAAATACGTTTCTTACTAAAACGGTCAGCCAGAGCACCGCCAATAAACGCGCAGATAAGTGTGGGCAGAGTGCGGGTGAGTAAAGTGAGAGCCAGACCTGCGGCATCGTTATTTTGGGTATTGGTGAAAACAAGTCCCATAGAAAACATGACGCCAGCTAGCCCTTGAAGTGATTGAGTAAGAGCTAGCTTGACAACAGATGCATTCAGCCATGTGGGATGAGAAATATGATGCATGATGAACCTTTTCGAATGCGTGAATATGGATGTTTTATGAGCAAACAGAAAAGGATCGTCGATACTGTGCGGAGATTTTTACCGTGACTATCTTCTTTTATTCTCTGGAAAGATGTAAACAGTTATGGTAGTCTCATTTTTTGATTTCTTTGTAAGTTTTGAATCATGGACAGAGCTGCTAGATGATCCAGCCCAGTCTAAGGAATGTAACTGGGCGTCTAGAAGCAGTATTGAACCTTATATACTGTCCCGAGTGAAGCGCGTGCCCCGTTTACGTTTGTGTCTTCGTGACCATTAAATTTGACTAACTGAGTGCCTTGATTATTCCATGCCGACCATGTTGCTGCCTGAGAATCAACTGTAACAACAGCATCATCAACAAACTGAGCATTGCCGTAGAGAGGGGAGTAAGGGGTGCTCATAGACGATGTGAGTGTGTACGTATTATCTTGTGTATTAACTGCATATGTGTATACATATGACCGAGCTTCAGAATTAGTAGCTTGTATGCGTTGAGATGCTGTTGGTAATGCATTACTCCAGTTGAAAGTAGGATTGCTAGGAGAATACGCATAATTATTATTGAATAAGGTTAAGGTATAACCTGTTGCGTTCACATTGCTTACTCGAATATCATTTTGACCGGCAAAATCTGCAAAGTTCCCGTTCTTCTTCATAACAAGATACGAGTATTTTGGGTCATTCCATAGGTTTGCCGGGCCAATAATAGAGGTAATAGATGGCGAATCATTCACATCCAGAGTAATAACAGAGGAGGCTTCACGCGAGGAGAGTAAATAGCGATTATCGTCAAGAGCACTAATCGAATCTAAATCTAGCCAATTCCACGCACCATCGGACGAACCTCCATCTGCCGTCAACGCGCGCGCCACCGTGGTAGTGCGATACGAATTAAGCAACCTTGCAAGATTAGCCAAAACCGTCATCTTACCGTTCAAAATATTGATGCGCACCACATACGTGCCTACTTCTTTCGTTTTATCGAAAGCGTTACCGTTGGTTGCAATAGCAGTAATATTACCGTTTGAATCTGTGGTGTAATCGCTGAATAAAGAGTAGCGTTCATCAAAATTAAAGAAGTTTTTCACAGCGCCCAACTTGTCTACACACGCAAACTGGGTAGTGCTCACCGCATAACACGTCTGCTGACCAATAGTAATAAATCGCGTTCCCTTCACATTTTTCAAAGGAATTTCCCCACGCAAAATGCCGCTGCTGTCATACAAAAAAGCAAAATGTGTGGAGCTTCCCTCAGCAGCCTCAGGCATAACCGCATAGAGACCATTGGTCAGTTTAGTGCTGTTATCGGCAAAAAACGTAGCGTTCACGCGCACAGGCTCATTGCCTAATACGTCACCCATGGTGTATGTGTATTGGCGTGTAATAGTATGTTCGTCCACATCGGTGAGGGTGAAAGTAACCACATTCTTCGTGCTAGGAATCAGCCCTGTAACCTGGAATTCATGGGTGCGACCACGCTGAGCTTGAGTGGTAACAACCCGTGTGAAATCAGGGAAATTCGTTTCCGGAGCACTAACCGTGTACGACACACTCATGAGCTGATCAGTGACAAAAAATACGTAGAGAGACGTGGTATTCGTACCGAAGGGGTTCGCCTCAACAAGCATATGATCAACCGTGTAATTGCCTGTTTTCTTTTTCTTCTCAAGAGTAGCGCTAGCTCGTTTTTGGTATCCGATTGTATAAATACGCTCAACAGTATGCGCCAAAACGCTTGATGGCGAGTTTCTACGCGCATTGTAATAGGTGAGTGCGCTCCACGCTGTTAACGCAACAACAACAAGCATGGCAACAATAATGCTGGCTCGGCGAAGCTGTTCACGCCATGTAGGTTTTGCGCTATCATCTTCCGTTTTGCGCTGAGGAGGAACAGAACGATAATCCGAACTTTTGGTGCGCGTTCCAGTAGCATGATGCACGAGTTCAGGTGTTGCCATACGTTCTCCCCACGATTTTTTGAGCTGACACAATTATACGAAAGTCACGCAATCTTTCTCCATTGAATTTTCTCGGTTACTTTTCTGGAACGTTTCCGGTTGCGTTTCTGTTACGTTTTCTCACGACTTCGTTGCTTCGTTCGTTCTCCCGTTTTTCTGGCTCTTGTGATTTTAGCGGGGTTTAGAGGAGAGCGTTGCCCAGTAGGTTCCAGTTGATTCCTCGGGATGTTATGTGTTAAGACATCGCTTCGGTGTGAATGTGGTTTAGCTTCATAAGTGAAGTCGATACGCGCAACCGATATGACAGTTTTGAAGCCATTTTTGCGCATCAAAACTGTCATAACAGGTGTATTAATCGGTTAAGCAGCAGGGTCGATAGTAACAGATCTTCGGATTTAACGTAGTGTGAAGCCTGATTGTCCGGAACAGCTGCTAGTCATGCACGTGCAGACTCCAAAACCCCACTAAAATCTTATGAACAGTTTTCTGATTGCCTTATCATCAGCAGTCTCGCGTGCTCATGAACGTGAGCTGGATCACATCTTTCTGGGTCTACGCGCTCGCCCTGCCAATCGCTGTTTTCTTCTACTTCCAGGTGCCAGAAATTCGCGTTGAGAAGCAGTTTCAGACTGCGAAAGAGAAGATGAATCCGGCTGTGTACGCGCTTGTCCTTTTCGCGATTTTGCTCGTGATGAACAGCATCGTTATTTTCGTGCGCTTCTCCTCGATTGCAACAGAACTGATGGATGAAAGCTTTAATGCCAGCAATTATTTGGCGCTGATGCCTCTGCTGGGCATCGCCGCCGGTTTTGCCTTCGGTTTCGTGAACAAGCTGTGCGGCAAGTTTACGCTCTACTTGGGCATTGTCTGCTTTATCGCGTCGAACTTGCTGATTGCTATGAGTGGTTCCAGCTTCTGGTTGCTGGTCTGTTCTTATCGAGTATCCCTGGTTCGTGGTGCTTCCCATACATCTTTAGCAACCTCGATACCTTGACCACGAAGAACACCGTAACTTTGGCCACCTCGCTCATCTTTATCGGCTGCAATATTGGCAACTTTATTGCGCCGCTTGCCATGAGCGCTATTCAGTTGATGACCGGTAGTTCCGCTCTGACCGCTCCGTTCTACATTTTCGCCGGCGTCCTCGTGGCTGTGCTGATTGTGTTGGTCGCGGTGAACCGTAAAGCTACCGCTTAGCTAGCGCTTTCTTGTTCCTTTCTCTGCGCGCAAACCCTTCTTTCTCGTGATTGCTGTTCTTGGTAATGCGGGGGAGGAGGGTTTGCTGTTGTGGTGAGCAACTTCTGACTGGCGCGTTGCTCAGCAAAACACGGAATAGTAGATTTCGAAGGAGAATCCAGCTGTGGCGAGCAATTCGTTACCTATAAGTTGCTCACCACAACAGTTTGTAATGGTGTGCGGTAACCGAAATCTGAATACTCACACAGATGCAGCCGCTGTGACTATTGCTGTGACTATTTCGTTTTTTCTAGGTAAAGAAAGGTTGTAGGGGGGGGGAGTTCGTCGCCTATAAACGTTGAAAATAAAGGCTTTCTGTTTTGTGCCTCGGATGCGATTCGAACGCACGACACCCGCTTTAGGAGAGCGGTGCTCTATCCCCTGAGCTACCGAGGCAAATAGGAGTACCTGCATTAAAGGCGCAGTACCCGTAAAAAGTGTACACGGTTTTACGCAATTGCGCACACAAGCGTTTTATCGTGTGCGTGCGCAAGAATACACAGAACTTACGTAAACTTACTCGTTTCCCTGCGTTCCTGCATTAGCTTGGAACTGGGCTTGAGATTCCTGAACCTCATTAAGTTTTTTAGCTACTTCATCGAGCAGAGATTGCGCGTGCTTAGCGAGTGCTTCACCCAACTCCCATTGATACATGGAATCGTTAAGTTCCAAGCCGCCCGCTTCCAACTTCTGCACAACCTGAACAAGCTGATCTCGAGCTTGTTCATACGTCATATTTTCTATTGCTGAGAGCTGTTCGTCAGTTAAATGTGTATTGTTTGCCATGTTAGTCCTCCATTATTGTTTCGTTTACGGTAGCGTTGAGTTTGCCGCTCTTAAGCGTTACGCTTATGCCCTCGCCAGCTGTCAATGCGTTTGCAACATCAATAACCGTTCCATCTGCTTTTTGCACAACAGCATAGCCGCGGTTCAATGTGGACTGAGGAGATAGAGCGGTAAGTGTAGCGTGTAGTTTATCGATAGTCGATGTGGCTTCAGCCGTCATAAAGTTCATTGCAGTATTCAGTCGCGTGCGAGCTTCCTTAACAAACTGCTGAGGTTTATCGAGAATAGACTGAGGATGCGTCAGGCTTGGACGTTGCGTGTAGGCAGATAAACGTTGCTGTTCAGTAGAAACCTTATTGTGCAGAGCGCCAAATATACGGGTTCGTGCTTCAGAAACAAGCGATAATTCCTCGCGCACATCCGGAACAATCCTTTTAGCTGCATCTGTTGGGGTAGAAGCGCGCAAATCAGCAGCCAAATCAATCAAGGTCCAGTCATCTTCGTGTCCGATAGCTGATACTAAAGGTGTAACGCAGTCTGCAGCCGCACGAACAACGCCTTCGTCCGAAAAACCAATCAAATCCTCAAAAGCACCGCCTCCGCGCGCAACAATAATAACATCCACAGAAGGGTCAGCATCTAACTGAGCTATCGCAGTAATCACTTCACTCGGACAGGACGGACCTTGCACATGCACATGCTGCACAGAAAACTCAATACTTGGCCAGCGCAAACGAGCGTTAGTAATAACATCGCCTTCAGCGCGCGCTCCAGGAGCACAAATCAAACCAATGCGTTGCGGAAAAGCAGGGAGAGGAACCTTGCGGTCATCGTCAAACAGTCCTTCACCTTTGAGTTTCTTGCGTAACTGTTCAATCTGCTCCATGAGACCGCCCTTGCCCACATGGTGAATCTCGTCAGCGCGAAAACTAAGCGAGGTGCGAGGCTGATACATATTCGCTTTGCCGTGAATAACAACTAAATCGCCTTGGGTAAATTTAGCTGCTTCATAGGCAGGGGCACCGAAGAAAACCACGTCCATCTGCGTTGTGGTTTGATTATCGCGCAAAGTCATATACACCTGACCTGCGCGGCGTGCATTAATCTGATGCACCTGACCAGTAATCCAAGCAGCAGGCCAACGATCCACAGCATCGGCAAACTTACTGCTGATAAGCGAAACTGGCCACGGATTATCTTTCGTAGTATCTCGTGCCATAGCAGGCAAGGGCTGCTGAGGCGATGAGCTGTGCGGATCTAACTGCTCGTAACTGTTCATCATGCTTCTAGGATATTAGAGCAAGCTGACACGATGGCAAGGTTTATGAACGGTTGAGAAGCGCTCAAAGATCATGAAAAGAGATGCGCGTGTTTCGTGAGCATTGCGTGCAGTAGAATCAACAAACAGAAAATTGTATGAATGTTTAAGAAAGAACGCATATGAGCGAATTAACACAGCCGAGCCAGAACCTCATCTTACGACCAACCGAGCGTGGAGATGTGCCTGCAATCATGGTTATGGTCAACGCGGCTAAAGCTATGCTTAAAGCCGATAATAGCTCGCAATGGCAGAGCGGGTATCCCAACGAATACTCATTTTATGCAGATATTGATGCTGGGTCGAGCTTTGTTTTATGTGAAGAAAATGCTGGACAAGTGGTTGCTACAGCAAGTATTTCTTTTGGTGAGGAAGCCGGTTACAGTGCGCTGATTAGCGGAGAATGGGCATATCCTGAGGAAGAGTATGGTGATTATGCTGTGGTTCATCGCGTGGCAGTACATCCTGATTATTGTGGACAGCACGTGGCAGATCAACTATTTTTAGCGCTTTTTGAGGTTATTATTCAGCAAGGTATTCGCACAGTGCGTGTAGATACACACCGCAAAAATCAGCGGATGCAAAACGTACTGGCTCGTTTAGGCTTTAGCGTGAGCGGCGAAATAACAGTAGATCATGATCCGCTCGACCCGAAACGCTTGTGCTGCGAGAAATTACTGCGGTAGGTGTTTTTATATGAAGCGCGCTGAGAGAGCGTTCTGAGAGAGAGCGTGCTGATAGCTTATAGTAAGTGCGCGCGAAAGTTCCGGAGAAAAGTTTCAAAGAAAAACGCGCAGTATCTTAAAATCGCTCGGCTTTGCTATCATATGCAACCAGAAGTTAGTTCTGCTAAGTAAAACGCTCGGCAGAAGAGACAGCTAACGACCATGATCCGTTATCAGCGGGGAGTCATCGGAAGAAAAACCGTGCTTGTGCGGCTTAACGAACAGAACAAAGCGATATGCTTGAACAGTTCGTTGCTCAAAGCTTCAAAAGCGGTTGATTAGACCCGACGGAGCAGACCGGATTCTGTGAAGAGGTACTGTGCAGTCTCGGCGCAGTGCAACCGAGGTGGTACCGCGGGGTGTAAAAGTTGAAGCTGGCATAAGCAGAAGCTTTCGCACATCGTCCTCACGTGAATACAGGTAGCGAAATTTCGCACCACATATGAAGTGAACAAACATGAGTTTTCACGAGAGGCGAGGCGCATGAGTAATCGCGTTTATCCTAAGGCAGTGACTGATAGGGAATTTGAAACTATCACTCCTAGCCCTCATTTCCCAGCTATGGAAGAGTCTGTTCTCAAGTATTGGGATGTAGACGATACTTTCCGTCGTTCTATTGCACAGCGAGACAGCGGCAATGCTAACGATGAATTCGTCTTCTTTGATGGTCCTCCATTTGCTAATGGTCTGCCACATTATGGTCATTTGCTCACCGGCTATGCTAAGGACGTTATTCCTCGTTTCCACACTATGTTGGGCAAGAAAGTTAACCGTGTTTTCGGTTGGGATACTCACGGTTTGCCTGCAGAGTTGGAAGCTGAAAAGGAATTAGGTATTACCGATAAATCTCAGATTGATGAGATGGGTATTAAAGCTTTTAACGAGGCTTGCCGTCGTTCCGTGCTGAAGTATACGCAGGAATGGAAGGATTACATTCATCGTCAGGCTCGCTGGGTTGATTTTGATCACGGCTATAAGACGCTGAACGTGTCGTATATGGAGTCTGTGATTTGGGCTTTTAAGCAGCTTTATGATCGCGATCTCGCTTATCAGGGCTTCCGCGTTCTGCCTTACTGCTGGAAAGATGAAACACCTCTGTCTGCGCATGAGTTGCGTATGGATGCAGATGTGTATCAAGACCGTACCGATAACACGCTGTCTGTGGCTATGAAGCTGCGCGACGAAGATGCCTATGTTGTTATTTGGACAACAACTGCATGGACTATTCCTAACAACTTAGCTATTGTTGTGGGTAAAGACATCGATTATGTGCTGGTAGAGCCTGTTGAGGGCGCTTTTGCTGGTAAGAAGATGTATTTTGCTAAGGATTTGGTAGCTAACTTCGCCAAGGAACTGGGCGAAGACTACAAGGTTGTGAAGGAACTTAAAGGTTCGGAGCTTGTGGGTCGCCGCTATTATCCTGCTTTTGATTACTTCTTGGATGGTTCCTTAACTGATCCTGAAGGTAAAGCTAACGAAGATGAAAATGCCTTTACTATTTATGCTGCTGATTACGTGGCAACAACAGAAGGTACCGGTTTAGTTCATCAGGCTGTATATGGTGAGGACGATATTAATACATTGAACGCTCACCATGTGCGCACATACGATTACTTGGATGAGCACGCTCAGTTCTTGGATGTTATTCCTGATTACGCAGGTATGCATGTTTTCGACGCTAATAAGCCAATTACGCGCGATTTGCGTGCTGGCTCTGGTCCGCTTGAGCGCGTGCCAGAAGAGCGTCGTGCTTTTATTGTTCAGGAAAAGTCACACGTTCACAGCTATCCTCACTGCTGGCGTTGCGGTAATCCTTTGATTTACAAGCCTGTATCGTCTTGGTTCGTTTCTGTGACCAAGATTAAAGAGCGTCTGCTCGAACTCAATCAGGATGTTAACTGGATCCCGGATAACGTGAAAGACGGTCAGTTCGGTAAGTGGCTCGAGAATGCGCGCGACTGGTCCATTTCTCGTAACCGTTACTGGGGTAGCCCAATTCCTGTGTGGGTTTCGGACGATCCGAAGTATCCTCATGTAGATGTTTATGGTTCTTTGGAAGAACTTAAGCGTGACTTTGGTAAGTATCCAACTGATGACGAGGGCAATATTAACTTGCATCGTCCGTGGATTGATGAGCTGACCCGTCCAAACCCTGCAGATCCAACCGGTAAGTCGCACATGCGCCGTATTGAGGATGTGTTGGACTGCTGGTTCGAATCTGGTTCTATGCCATTTGCTCAGTTCCATTATCCTTTCGAAAATAAGGATTACTTCGAAGAGCATATGCCGTCCGACTTCGTCGTAGAGTATATTGGTCAGACCCGCGGCTGGTTCTACGTAATGCTTATTATGAACGGCGCTTTGTTCGATAAGGCTCCATTCAAGAACGTAATGTGCCACGGTATTGTGCTTGGTGATGATGGTCAGAAGATGTCGAAGCATTTGCGCAACTACCCAGACGTAAACGGCGTATTTAACGAGTATGGTTCGGACGCTATGCGCTGGTTCCTGATGAGCTCGCCAATTCTGCGCGGCGGAAACCTAATTGTTACTGCAGACGGCATTCGCGATACTGTTCGTCAAATTATGTTGCCTTTGTGGTCCACATATTATTTCTTCAGTTTGTATGCCAATGCTGCGAACAGTGGCGAAGGTTTCGATGCGCGACAGGTGTGCGCCGACGAAGTGCATGACTTGCCTCATATGGATCGTTATCTGTTGGCTCGTACCCGAACTCTCGTAGAGAGTACGCAAAAGCACTTGCAAGATTACGGCGTTGCCGATGCTTGCGCGGACGTGGCTGATTATATTGATATTTTGACCAATTGGTATGTGCGTAACACTCGTGACCGCTTCTGGAATGAAGATGAGAACGCTTTCAATACGTTGTATACCGCTTTGGAAGTTCTCGCTCGTGTGATGGCTCCACTTGCCCCGATGGAAGCAGAAACAGTATGGCGTGGCCTGACCGGTGGTGAATCCGTACATTTGGCTGACTGGCCATTCTTGACGGATGAAGAAAGCGAGAAGTCAACAGAATTGGGCGATGCGCTCAAGGCTGATGACGACCTCGTACGCACCATGGATAAGGTACGCGAAGTAGTATCCAGCACACTCAGCTTGCGTAAGGCTCAGAAGATTCGCGTTCGCCAGCCATTGGCACAGCTGACCGTTGTGGCAGACAATGTTGACGCAGTACGCGAATATGAAGAGCTGCTCGAATCTGAGCTGAACGTAAAGCAGATCCAGTACACCACCCTCGAAAATGCTGGTGACCACGGTTTGCGCGTAGTCAACGAATTGCGCGTGAACGCACGTGCTGCAGGACCTCGATTGGGTAAGAATGTTCAGTTTGCTATTCGCGCTTCTAAGTCGGGTGCATGGCATGTGAACGAAGAAGGTATGCCAGTTGTTGACGCTCAAGGTGTTGACGGCGGTATTGCTTTGGTAGAAGGTGAATACGAGCTGATTTCTCGCGTAGAAGCTGCAGAAGGCGGAGCTGACGAAGCAAGCTCTGTGTCCGCATCTTTGCCAACAGGCGGTTTCGTACTTCTCGACACCACTTTAACCGATGACTTGCTGGCAGAAGGTTACGCTCGCGATGCAATTCGCAGTGTTCAAGACGCACGAAAAGCTGCAGATCTTGATATTTCTGACCGCATTAGCTTGGTTCTTACCGCTCCAGCTGCAGACGCAGACAAGCTCAAGCAGTTCGAAGAGCTGATTTCCACTGAAACTCTCGCAACCAGCTTCAGCGTGAATGTTGCTGATGTACAAGAGCTTGAGGTGAAAGTGGAGAAGGCTTAGGTATTAGCTTTATAGCAAGTTAGGCAAGCCTCGCGCTCGCTGTTCTCTCCTGTGTCTGACTGGGGAGGGCAGCGGCGCGGGCTTCGTTGTTGCGAATTTGAGTTGTCAATTTGGGAAACGCGGGAGATATGTTCTCCCGAGAGTGATATACTAAAAGAGCTAATTCACAGTAAGGGCGGACTCGTTAGCCGCCTTGAATGCTAAGCAGGAAACTGCAGGGGAGGCTTTGCCTCCCCGTTTTTCTGATATGCCCCAATTAGGGTTATTCGCCATTTCGTGTGTCTGTGGGAGTGGTGTGTGTTGCTTCGTTTTTGTTAGATTGTTTGGTTTGGGTAGCGTGTGGGAGTGTGGAATTCGTCCCAGTCGATGCCTGTGCCATACGTTTGTGGTATGCCGTATATATCGTGTCTGACATCACTTTGGCATTACCATGCGTGCTGGTATAACTTGTCGAGCTAGTCAGTGGTTATAGCGTGGTAAACAAGCCATTGGTCGTTCTGGGGATACTGGGTGCGTTGATGACAATACCAGCACACAGCGGTGATTCGTTTGAATAAACTCAACCCTCTATGATCATGTAACATTTGGCGTATACCCGCGTTAAATGAATCGTTTCTATTATTCGTTGATGGAGCATAATCAAATTGAAGGAACGTGAATAATTGTTGTTCTTTGATTCTACGGTCAAGTATTCTGCGTGCCTTAATCAGTCTTTCGTGATAATCGTGCCATGACCCGTCCTGGTACCTGCTTTTGACCTATAGCCCTGTTTTCCCGCTCGAGGTTATACCGTTCTTCTTCATAAGCGTGTGCCATAAATCGCATAATGGTCGTTGCATACCCCCTTTATACAACCCAGAGCATGAAAACACTGACAAGCCAACAAAATCAGCACGTCCCAGCATATTACAGACACGCATTATGGCTAAGTGTCATGGTCAATCATGCAACCATGAACACCTCTCAAACACACACAAAAACAAGACCTAAGACAACAAAACAGACACACAAAATGGTGTATAACCCGTTACATTTTTCTTTTTGGCACAGAAATTCAACGAGCACTTGTATAAGTGAGTCGGTGGGCTGAACTGCACCCCCTTCGTTAGGATAAAAGAATAGAGGGAGAGTTTCTCGACTGCAACGTTTAGGAACTCATGAGAAGAAGGTAGAGTTATGACTCATCAACAATTATCGACGCTAAAAGCATTGCGCATGATATGTGTCCGTCTAGCTACGGTGCTTTTCGTTTTCTCGTCTTCGGCTTATGCGCACCTCATGTTGCCTTTGCGGCTAATGAAGTGAATAAAGTTGAAGATGGAGCATACGAGAATAGCTATGATGCACAGATAGAAACACAGAACCCGTTTCCACAGATTATTAGTGACGATGAAGTAAATGCTCATATTGAAGCAATCAAGGCATATGAAGGCAAAGATGCTTATAATTTTGAACGGTACCGATTAGACAAATTTTTGATTACGTATCTTGATAATTCTACTGAATTATTAGACCATACTGAGTATCGCACTCGTTTGAATAATAGACAGTTCGATGTGACAACCATTCGTTCAGTCGATTACTATACGATTTTTGTTCCTTATGCTGACGACAATCACGATATGGTTCATAAGAAATTTATTTTTGGTGGATGGACATATAACCGTCGTGCAGTTCGTGGCAATGATGGGGAATGATCATCGACAAATTCGTTGGTTAAGAAGAAAACGGCAGCGGAGGAAGCGATGAATCTCTCAGCGTCGAGTGGAACGGTAATAAACTCAATAGCACCTATAAAAACCATCAAGATGGTACAGGTAATATTGTCAGCGTAAATCTCATATATCAGCGTGGGTATAAAACTGTTATGCCGCAATATATACATTCGAAACATACAATAGCTAACGGTAGCTTACCGGGAAGAACGCTGTATGCGTCAAGTTCTATGGGCTTCCGCGGTACGAATATGTATATCGGATCTATGAACAACAGGGACAGCATTAAAGCCGGAACAAGTATTTTCCGCTCGTACTATAGCTCACACAGTTCAGAACATATTTCTTTTGTTGATGATTTTGAATATAGAAAAGCTCGTCATCTCCCTATAACAAATCTTATTGAAGGACGCAGTAAAGATACTGCTCTTTTCTCTGATGCTGCGCACACTCCTATCGTGCAAGATGATGGTAAAGACTTTGAAGCATTAGCGAGTCCACTGAATCTACATGGCGTAGTAGAAATGGGAACTCCGAAAGATGATAGTTCTGGTTGGAGTGAGAACGGAAATAGTGATCGACGTTTTAGTGTGCTCGCTCCCGAAGCTCATTTCCCAGGATATGCTAATTTTCGTGAGTCCTATCTGAAATATCAGGGCTGGTCAACAGGTGTTACTCCTACAGAAATGGAAATAATTCCTAATGCTGAAGACACTCCAGGCGATACGAATTATCTGCTTTTCTCCACAGTCAAGTCAACACTATCAGATATAGCCAGTGAGAAAGATATTCCTGGATACGTTTACGTAGGTGAAGATATAGATGCAGTTCATGACTATGGTTCTTACGCAACGCGAACGAACGGCTATATTATGCCGGCCATCAATGCTACTACGCTCGTACTGCTGATAATAAAGGAGTGCTCATTAAAGATAAACTTGTATCTGATAAAGATGGCATGACTCACTTAGCATCGCAACCGTTAGATTACGATCAGCTGTCTAAGCTAATTGCGGATAACGAAGCTATAAAAGAGAAAAAAGTGGCGATTGATAGCAACTATTTTACCTTAACTGATAAGCGGACTGTCACTTCCGATGAAGATCAAGGTAATACCTATCTTTTCCCAAGTACATATGTTTTGAAAGAAACACAGGCACCAAAGGGATACGTTGCTTCATATGATATTGAATTTGAAGTTCCTGTTAATAAGGATAAAAGTGATGATGCTCTTGTGATTCAGGCGGAGAATAAGAAGAAGCCTGAACCGACTCCCGAACCGACACCTCACCCGGTGCCAACAGACAATCCACAACCGAAGACTGAAAAATCGAAGCCAAAGATTTTGGCACACACTGGAAGCGGTTCGGCTGTGCAGCTGGCTCTCGTTGCTGTTCTAGCTAGCATCGCAACTGCTTGTGTTTCTCTTCGAATGGCTCGCCGATTGACTTACTAAGTACATCGTACGTATTTGCCAGATGTGTACTCAGTCGAGAAAAGCTCCTTCTTCTCTTCCTTTGCATAGGTGAAGAGAAGAAGGAGGTTTTTGTGCGCAAGTGTCAGCTACATGTATGTGGTGAGGGTCACAATGTGGACTATTCATAACACGCGGGTCACGGTTGTGCCATAGTAACACTGCCAATGGCTAAAACATACACATTTATGTTCACGGAAAGAACAAGGAGATGGGGTCCATGAGTGAACTCACATATGCGGTAATCGGTGCTGGTGCAATGGGGTATCGTTATGGCATTTTGCTTCAAGAAGCAGGTAAGAAGGTAGATTTTATTGATGCTTGGGAACCAAATATTGAAGCAGTGAAGGAACAAGGCGGCGTATGGGTGAGCCGTGATCATGAGGGCCGTCACTTGGTGCCAGTGAACCTGTATCGTCCAGAAGAATATACAGGAAATCCGGACGTATGGATTATCTTCCTCAAGCAGATGCAACTTGAAGATATGCTCAAGCGCTGTGCTCATTTATTCAAAGATCATCAGGTTGTTTTCTCAGCAATGAACGGATGGGGCCATTTCGAGAAGATTAATCGATACTTCTCAACAGATCGTATCTACGGTGGAACCGCAATTATTGCAACTGTTTTGAACGGTCCTGGCGATGTTGATTTCATTGGTAAGAAGGGTACAGGCTCTATGCACATGTGTGCAATGAATGAGCACATTACCGATATTGAACGTGCAATTGCTGATGACTTTACTGCAGCACACATGAATCCAGAAATTACCACAGACTTTAAGGGCACATGCATGGCTAAGATTGTGTTCAATTCTGTGGTGAATACCTTATGTACCATGTATCAGATTACTATGGGACAATTTGCTGATTACGAAGGCTCCCATGAGATGACTCAGCAGCTTGTTTCCGAAGCATATGCTGTATGTGAAGCCGCTGGTATTCCTATGATTAACAGCGTAGATGAAGAAGTTGAATCTATCGAATACGCAAGCCGTGTGGGTAATCCACTGCATTACCCATCTATGTATCAAGACATGATTCACGGACGACCAACAGAAGTAGATTATATCAACGGATATATTGCTCAACTCGGACGTGAACATAATGTTGACTGCCGCACCCACGCTTTCTTGACTCATGGCGTGCATTTAGCAGAACGAGCATTCCAGATTCATCACGCGCAAGAAAAGTAAAAAAACTATCTTTCCTATATATGGGGCTGAGTGCAGCATACTACCGCACTCAGCCCTTTTCTTTTTCTGTGTTAATGTGACGAGCGCTCACAGTAATCTCACCTCAAATGTGCAGATAATTATCAGAGTCTTCCGACACGCAATATAAGTGAAGCGCAATTGCCTATAATATAACGGTGCCCACAAGGGTAGTGTACAGGAATAAAACCTACGGAGGTCTGCGTGCCAGCACAGGAAACTGTTGTGGTGCATTATCATACCGCGAACGCTCGCTATGAAGATAGAAGCGTATGGATGTGGAAAGATAATGAAGAAGGTTATCAATACCTTTTAACAGAACGAGATGCTTTCGGAAAGTTCTGTGTACTCCCTGTACGTTTAAATACCGCCGATAATATGCACGGATATATCAATATCCTTATGCGTAACACTGATTTCTCTTATAAATCTCGAGAATATCGCATTACTTTACGCAATGATGAACAGCCTACACACGTATGGCTTGTTGAAGGTGACGATACGCTCTACTACTCTTACCAAGCTGCGCTTACGAGCAGGGCATGTGCACTGTATGATGTGCATGCTTTTGATATGGCTTTACATCCAGAAGAATTTGACCGTCAATGGGCCTTCGATGGCTGGTTGGGCTACACATATTCACCATCCAGCACACAATTTCGCGTATGGGCACCAACTGCTAAGCAGGTCGATCTGCTGATTCTTAGCACTCCCACAGACCAGTCAACCCATACAATAATCCCCATGACGCGAGGGGATATAAGCGATACTCTTAACCAGAAGCGCAATACTCATGGAGTATGGTTTGCTACGCTGGACGTTGATTGCGACAGTATATCGTATGTATATCGTGTGCACCATGCAGATGGTCGCATAGTTGATTCTCCTGATCCGTATGCGCGCGCAGCTACCAGTGATGGATTACAATCGGTGATTTTAAGTCCGCGTTCCAGGCGTGCAGAAGGTTTTAGCGTCAAACACGGCGATGACGCGGTATGGCGTGTAGAAAATCCTACCTCAGCTGTTATCTGTGAGATGCATATTCGCGATTTTACTATTTCGCGCACATCCGGCGTTCCGCGTGCTCTGCGTGGAACCTATATAGGAGCGTGCGAAAGTGGCACAAGCAATACGTATGGGGCGAGCACAGGTATAGATTATCTTGATCATCAAGGCATAAGTTATGTGCAAATACAGCCAGTTGCTCAATACTATAAGCATTATTTACCGGACGGTCGTAGACGCTACAACTGGGGTTATGATCCGTGCAACTATAATGTGCCAGAAGCCTCGTATTCTACGAAGCCGAATAATCCTGCTGCAGCAATTATTGAATTGAAAACAATGATTCAGGAGTATCATAATCGCGGTATAGGCGTTATTTTTGACGTTGTTTATAATCATACTTTTTCGAGCGCAACGCATCCGTTCCAGTTAACTGTTCCGGATTATTTTTACCGTATGAACGCAGACGGTTCTTGTGCAGACGGCTCGGGCTGCGGTAATGAAACGGCTAGCGAAAAGGAAATGTGCCGAAAGTACATGATTGATTCCGTCATGTATTGGGCTGAAGAGTTTAACGTTGACGGATTCCGTTTTGATCTCATGGGATTACATGATATTGAAACAATGAATCAGATTCGAGAACAACTCGATAGCCTCGACCCACACATTCTTATGTATGGAGAAGGCTGGGATATGGGAGTAAATCTCCCTGCAGACCGTAAAGCGAAGAAAGATAATGCAGCGCTTATGCCACGTATTGCTTTCTTTAACGATACAGTTCGAGATGGTGTGAAAGGTGCGGAAGTCTACGGCTATGTAAAAGGTGGTTTCGTCTCTCATGAAGGTACGGAAGGCATCGTAGCTAAAGGAATTCTAGGAAGTAGTGAGCTAGTCAATTATGATACGCCTCGTCAAGTTCTCAACTATATTGAAGCGCATGATAACTATAATCTCAATGATTTACTTACACGTTTACATCCTGACGATGATGAGCTGTGTCATATTCAGCGCGTAGAAGTTGCTAATGCGTTGAACTTCGTTATGCAAGGTATGACCTTTATGCAAATCGGTCAAGAATTCTTACGCACAAAACTGTATCCAACGGGAGATAATGGCGAGCTGACTTTAGGCGACCGATTGAATGCCATGAATAGTTATAACGCTCCTGATGAAGTCAACCGGGTGAATTGGGATCAAGTGACTCAATATCGCGACACTGTCGATTTCGTGCGGCAATTGATAACATTCAAAACCTCTTCAGACCTCTTTTCTTACGAAACATATAGTGATGTGCGCAGACACGTGTATGTATGGTCAGCTATCGATAGCTCTGGCATTATTGGCTTTGATATAACAGGAGACGATAAAAAGTATCGTATTGTTGCTACTACAGTTGATGTTCCTGTACATAATATGCTTAAAGATTTAGATGGTGCTCAACTGATTTTATCGAATAATCCTATTCGTATCGAAAAAGAAAAAATCCTTGAGGCATATACTTTTGCTATCTTTGAACAAGTACTCTCAGATGCTTCATAAAAGAGTCTGAGCTTTCAACCATAAGAGTGAGAAGGCGCTAAAAATCAAGGAAAAGAAGTTAGCTATCTTACAATATGATTGATAAATGAACAGTTTGGTCTTTCCTTACCCAAAAACCTTTCAAAACGAGTACACTGGACTTAAGGAGAGGTTAAGGGGGAATGCTTATGGAAACGCATGAGGCTTTACGGACTTTTGGCACGGGAGAAAATTTCCATGCTCAACATTATTTCGGTTTTCACCGAGAGACGAGAGAGGGAGAGGAAGGCTACGTCTTCAGAGTGTGGGCTCCGAACGCGCAACATCTAGCTCTTATTGGAGAATTCACAAACTGGCAAGACAATCCAATAGGTATGTCCTGCAATGAAGCGGGAGTGTGGGAAGTTTTCACCACTGCGCCACAAATTGGCGAGCGCTATAAATTCCTCGTTACTCGTGCAGACGGATCTGTTGTGGAAAAAATTGATCCTTTTGCTTTTTATCTAGAACCACGTCCTGGCACTGCCGCCATTATTACTGATTTTCCAGAGAAAAAATGGAAAGACGGCTTATGGCTGGGGCGCCGTAAGCGTTTTGGTTTCCGTAATCGCCCAGTCAATATTTACGAAGTGCATGCCTCCTCGTGGAAAGAGCACGAAGACGGCACTCCATACCAGTTTGCTGAGCTAAAAGATGAGCTTATCCCTTACTTGGTGAAGATGAACTACACCCATGTGGAGTTCATGCCACTGATGGCTCATCCGCTGGGAATGAGCTGGGGCTACCAGCTTATGGGCTATTTTGCGTTTGAGCACACATATGGAACTCCTCGAGATTTCCAAGACTTCGTAGAAGAATGCCATAAGAATAATATTGGTGTTATTGTGGACTGGGTTCCTGGGCATTTTACAGTCAACGATGATGCTTTGGCTTTCTATGATGGAACGCCTACCTTTGAATATCAAGATCCAGATCGTGCGCATAACCGAGGTTGGGGAGCACTGAACTTTGATTTAGGAAAGAACCAAGTGCAGTCTTTCCTTATTTCCTCAGTAAAGTTCTGGATTGATTACTATCATTTGGACGGTATTCGTGTTGATGCGGTCAGCAATATGATTTACCGCAATTACGATATTGGTCCTTGGACGCCTAATAAGGATGGCGGTACTCGTGACTATGAGGGCTTCGGCTTCTTACAGAAGATGAACGCTGTTATTAAAGGCTATTATCCTGATGTTATGATGATTGCTGAAGAAAGTTCCAGCGATACAAAGGTAACCGGTCCTATTGAATGGGATGCCTTGGGCTTTGATTACAAGTGGAATATGGGTTGGATGAACGATATTTTGAAGTTCTATGAAGAAGACCCAGTGTATCGTAAATATGATTTTAACTTGGTCACTTTCAGCTTCATGTATGCCTTTGCGGAGAACTTTATTCTTCCGTTCTCACATGACGAGGTAGTGCACGGTAAGAAGAGCCTCATGCATAAAATGTGGGGAGACCGCTACAACCAGTTTGCTGGACTGCGTAATCTGTATACCTACCAGATATGCCATCCGGGTAAGAAGCTGCTGTTCATGGGTAGCGAGTATGGGCAGTTCTTGGAGTGGAAGTATGATGAGCAACTCGAGTGGTCTAATTTAGACGATGAGATGAACTCGAAAATGCAAAACTTCACTGCTCAGCTCAATCAGTTCTACAAAGATAATTCACCTTTGTGGAAGATTGATAATAGCTATGATGGTCTCGAAATTATTGATGCAGATAATACTAACGAAAGTGTGTTGTCCTTTATTCGCAAAAACGATAAGGGCGAGTTCCTCATCTGTGTATTCAATATGGCTCCAGTTGAACGCCGAGGTTTTACTATTGGCGTTCCTGTTGCTGGTGAATATGAAGAAGTGTGGAACACGGAAATGCGTGAATTCGGTGGTGTCTGGAAGCAAAACAATCCACATACTCATACGCAACCAGGATTATGGAAAGACTATCAGCAAAGTCTCACCTTCACTGCTCCAGCTTTAGGTGCCAGCATTTGGAAGCTTAAACGTAAAGACGCGGTTCATAAAAAGCGTCAGGTATCCAAGAAAAAGTCAACCACACAGTCGAATGCGAAATAACTCATCATGTTTTAGACTACAAGTACAAGAATAAGGAGGTCATTCGATGAAGAATGAAATGTTAGCTCTTATCTTGGCGGGAGGTCAGGGTTCTCGCTTAGGTAAGTTAACCCAGAATATTGCTAAGCCTGCTGTACAGTTTGGTGGGCGATATCGCATTATCGATTTCGCTTTATCGAACTGCGCAAACTCAGGTGTGCGAAATGTTGGTGTTATTACGCAGTATCAGCCTTTGGCCTTGAACGCGCATATTGGAAACGGCTCTAGTTGGGGTTTGAATGGTGTAAATTCAGGTGTATCCATTTTGCAGCCATACTCGGCTACAGAAGGTAACCGCTGGTTCCAAGGCACCAGCCATGCGGTGTATCAGAATATTAACTACATCGATAGCATCAATCCAGAATATGTGCTCATCCTCTCAGGTGACCATATCTACAAGATGGATTACGACGATATGCTTCGCCAGCACAAAGAAAATGACGCATCCCTTTCGGTTGCAGTTATTAACGTGCCGTACGAAGAGGCTAGTCGTTTCGGTATTATGAACACCGATTCGCATGGCCGCATTGTCGAATTCGAAGAAAAGCCAGCTCAGCCAAAGTCAACCAAGGCTTCTATGGGGATTTACATCTTCACATGGTCTCGTTTGCGCGAGCTGTTAGTGAATGCCGATAAAAATAATGTAGATATGCTCGACTTCGGTCATAATGTTATTCCGGCCTACCTTAAGGCCGATGAGCGCGTCTACACCTATGAATTCGAAGGCTACTGGAAAGACGTGGGCACAATCGACTCCCTGTGGGAGGCGAATATGGAGTATATTGGCGAAAACAATGTGCTCAACTCACGCGACCGCTCCTGGAAGATTTACTCCAAGAACCTTATTTCGCCACCTCACTTTATCGACGGCACTGCCGATGTTAAAGACTCGCTGGTCGTCGATGGCTGCTTTGTGAGCGGCGAAGTAAAGCATTCGATTTTGTCGACGAATGTGCAGGTAAAAACCGGTGCTGTTATCGAAGACTCCTTTATTATGAGTGGCGCTATTGTGAGCCAAGGCGCTCATATTAAGCGCGCCATTATTGGTGAAGGAGCAATTATTGGCGATGACGTCGTGATTGATGGCACAGACGAAATTCAGGTCATAGGATACAACGAAGTAGTAGGAGTTGCTGATGAAGCTTGATAAGTACACCGCTATCTTGGGTAATACCGTTGGCTACCCAGATATGGAGGGTTTAACAGCTCAGCGTCCAATGGCCAGCCTCCCGTTCGACGGTAAGTACCGTTTAGTCGACTTCCAGCTGTCGAGCTTGGCAAATGCTGGTATTCGAAGTGTCTACGGTATTTTCCAGCGCGATAATATTAGTTCGATTTTCGACCACATACGCAGTGGTCGTGAATGGGGGCTCGATACCTTGCTGAGCCACTGGTATCTTGGCTTCTACAACACGAAGTATAGCGAAAACACAACAGATCGTGCCTACTATGAGCAGCTGTTGCGCTTCCTCAAGCGCTCCGGTAGCGATCGCACGGTTTATATGGGGTGCGATATTTTATGCAATATCGATTTAGAACAGGTTATTCACCTCTCCGAAGCACACGATAGCAAGCTGACCGTCGTCTACAAGCGTGTTCCACGTTCCATGGTTACCCCAGGTAATGCTCTTCTCGATGTTACCGACGAAGACCGCGTGCTCTCCGTCAGCTCGGGAAGCGTGCCAGAAGGGGATAATCTTTTGAATATGTCGGCCGATATTTTCGTAGCCGACACGCAATGGCTTATCGAACACATGGAACAGGAAATTCAAGAAGAGCATCCTCGCAAGTTGCGTTTCTTGCTGCGTAGCCTGCTGGTCGACAACGATGCGTCCGCTTTTAGCTACACGGGTTATCTGTCGAATATCTTCTCGGTAAAATCCTATTTCGACGCGAATATGGATATGCTCGAGTCTGAAAACTTCTACTCCCTGCTGTACTCCAATCAGAAGGTGTACACGAAGGTAAAGAATGAGGAGTCTACGTATTTCTCCCCAGACTGTGATGTAGAAAACTCTCAGTTTGCCTCCGGTAGCATCGTGAAGGGTCGCGTAAACCGTTCGATTATTTCGCGAAACTGCTATCTCGATAGCACGAGTGACGTGTGCCATACCATTGCTTTCTCGAAGGTAACAGTGGAGCAGGGTGCTCACGTTGACTACGCAATTCTCGATAAGAACGTTGTTGTTGCTCCAGGCGTTACTATTCAAGGCACACCAGACAAGCCTGTGGTTGTGGTCAAGGGTACGCATGTTCAGGAGGATATTATCCGATGAAGGTACTATTTGTAGCCGCTGAAGGCTCACCTTTTGCCAAAGTGGGTGGTTTGGGCGATGTTATAGGAGCACTTCCTAAATCCTTAGCAGCGCGCGGACATGAGGTAGCGGTTGTTATGCCGTACTACGACACCGTTGCACGCAATTTTGCCGACCAGGTAGAAGACGTTATGTACTTCTTTACGAACGTGGGTTGGCGTCACGAGTATGTGGGGGTCAAGCGCTTGGAACTGTCGGGCGTTACCTTCTACTTTATTGATAACGAGCGTTACTTCTTCCGCGGTCACGTTTATGGCGATATGGATGATGGTGAGCGTTTTGCTTTCTTCCAGTTAGCAGCTGTAGAGCTGATGGAAAAGGTTGATTTTATTCCAGATATTCTGCACGTGAACGATTACCATACAGCGATGATTCCTTTCCTCGTGAAGGAAAAATATCGTTGGATTGAAGCCTATAAGAATATTCGCACCGTGCTTACTATTCACAACTTGCAGTTCCAAGGCGTTTTTGACCCTTCTACTCTCAGCGATTTCTTTGGCGTGGGTATGGAACGTTACGAAGATGGCACAGTACGTTGGGACAACGCTCTGAATTGGCTGAAAACAGGTATTCTTTACGCTGATCGTGTAACAACGGTATCCCCAAGTTATGCACAAGAAATCATGACAAGTGATTTCGGTCAAGGTTTGGATCAAGTGCTCCGTATGGAATCTGGAAAGCTTTCCGGTATTACGAACGGTATTGATACGGACATCTTTAATCCTCAAACCGATAAGCGTATCCCGCATCATTTCTCTGCCGACGATATGGCGGGCAAAGCGCTCAACAAAGCGGCTTTGCAAGAAGGAGTCGGCTTGCCGGTTCGTCATGATGTGCCGTTGTTCGGTATCGTGTCGCGCTTAACAGATCAAAAAGGTTTCGGTCTGGTGGTTAGCGAACTCAACGCGCTCGTGCAGCACGATATTCAAATCGTGGTGCTCGGTACAGGATATCCGGAGTACGAGCATTCCTTCTCCTGGTTTGCCGACGTGTATCCAGATAAAATCAGTGTGCGCATAACTTTCGATATCGACCTGGCTCAGCTCATCTATGCAGGTAGCGACGGTTTCCTTATGCCAAGCGCGTTCGAGCCATGCGGATTATCGCAAATGATGGCCATGCGTTACGGTACTATTCCTGTGGTTCACGAGGTGGGCGGTCTCAAAGATACTGTGCAGCCATACAATCAGTTCGACAATACGGGTACTGGTTTTGGTTTTAGTGATTTTAATGGCTACTGGTTTACGCAAACCGTGCTCAAAGCGGTGAACCTGTATAAGGATGAGCCAGAGAAGTTCGCTCAACTTCAACAACGTGCTATGTCTACAGATTTCTCGTGGGAGAATGCGTGCTCTCAGTACGAGAATCTCTACGATGCGATTCGTGTAGACTAAACGCAGCGACGTCGTCATACTCTATGTGAAAGGGTGTATTCATGGAATTGACTACAGAACAATTTATTCACGATTTTGAGGCCACGCTCAAAGAGCAGAAGCAGATTACTATTGCCGATGCTATACCAGAAGAGCTGTTCTTGGCTTTAGCGAAAACAACGCGTCAGTACTACACGCCGTTGTGGCTCGACCGTAAGCATGCTTTGCAGAAGAGAGAAGACAAGATTGCTTTCTACTTCTCCGTTGAGTTCCTTCCTGGTCGTATGCTCGAGACGAACCTGCTCAACTTGGGTATTCTCGATACGGTTAAAGATGCCTTCACTCAACTGGGCGTGGACTTTGACGCTGTAAAAGAATCCGAACACGATATGGCTTTGGGTAACGGTGGTTTAGGTCGTTTGGCTGCAGCCTTTATGGATTCCTTGGCCACAACCGGTTATCCAGGTTTCGGCAATGGTTTGCGCTACCGTTATGGCTTGTTTAAGCAGCGTATCGTTAACGGCTATCAGGTGGAGCTTCCAGACTCCTGGTTCGGCTCTATTGGCAATGTGTGGGAGACGCGCAAAGACCACGATATTGTCTACGTGAGCTTCTTCGGTAACGTGTATATGACCGATGCGGGAGATGGCAAGCTTAAGCCTGTGTACAATAACGCGCAAGTTTTGCGTGCCGTGCCATACGATGTGCCTCAAATCGGCTTCGGCAACGGGGTAGTGAATAATTTGCGCTTGTGGGATGTAGAAATTCCGGAAGAATACGAACTGAACTATCCAACGATCGAAGATCGTCGTCGTGTAGAAGATATTACGGCCGTGCTCTACCCAGACGATTCCACCGATGAGGGCAAGAAGTTGCGCCTTATGCAGGAGTATTTTATGACTTCTGCAGGTTTGCAAACTATTGTTAAGTCGTATCTGAAGATGGGCTTGCCTTTGGAGCGTATTTACGAGAAAGTTTCGGTGCATATTAACGATACGCATCCTGCTGTGGCTCCAGCGGAGTTTATGCGCATTCTCGTCGACGATTACGGTTTGGAATGGGATGTTGCGTGGGAAGCAACATGCAAGACCATGAGCTATACGAATCATACGATTCTGTCCGAAGCATTGGAGAAGTGGCATACGGGCTTGTTCTCCTATGTTTTGCCTCGCGTCTACCAGATTATTGTGGAAATCGATAATCGTTATATCTCCCGGATGAGCGCTCAAGGTGTTGACTACGAAACCATCGAAAATACGCGCATCGTACGCAATAGCCAAATCCATATGGCGCATTTGGCTATTATCGGCGGCCACAGTGTAAACGGTGTGGCAAAGCTGCATACCGAGTTGCTTAAGGAAGATACTCTGCGCGACTTCTACAAGATTTCGCCAGAAAAGTTTAACAATAAAACTAACGGTATTGTGCAGCGTAGATGGACGCAAATCGCTGCCCCTCATCTGTCTCAAACAATTGATAAATGGATTGGTGACGGATGGCGTAGCGATATTCATGAGTTGCGCAAGCTGAACGATTTTGTCGATAATCCAGATGCGCAGGCAGATTTCTGGCAGGTGAAGCAGGAATCTAAACAGCGTTTGGCTGATTATATCGAGAAGACTACGGGTGTTCATGTGAACTCTCAGGCTATTTTTGATGTGCAAGTCAAGCGTTTACATGCGTATAAGCGACAGCTGCTGAACGTTTTGCATATTATTAAGCTGTACTGGGATATTAAAGATAATCCGAACGCAGACTTTACACCACGAGTATTTATTTTTGGCGCAAAAGCAGCACCCGGTTATCACTTTGCCAAGTCTGTGATTAAGGTTATTAACGAGTTAGCAAACCTGATTAATAACGATCCAGCTATTGGCGATAAACTTAAAGTGGTATTCCTTGAAAATTACCGTGTAAGTCTTGCTGAGCTTATTATTCCTGCAGCCAATGTCTCTGAACAGATTTCCTTAGCTTCTAAGGAAGCATCAGGAACATCAAATATGAAGTTTATGATGACAGGCGCTGTTACTTTAGCTACTCTCGATGGTGCAAATATTGAGATTAAGCAAGAAGTAGGCGACGATAATATCGTGATTTTCGGTATGGATAAAGACGCTGTTTATCGTCACTACGAGTCACACGATTATTATTCTCGTGGCATTTATGAGAGTAATCCAGTTATTCATCGTGTGGTTAACTCACTGGTAGACGGCACTATTCCAAACTGTCAGAGCGAAGGTAACGAAATCTTCGATGCCCTTATTACCTATAATGATGAGTATTTCCTTCTCGAAGACTTCCAATCTTATGTGGATGCTCAAGCGCGAATTGCGCAGTTGTATGCAGATCGCTCTAGGTGGATGCATATGAGCTTAATGAATATTGCTAATTCCGATAAGTTCTCTTCAGACGATACGATTCGTCAGTATGCTCAAGAGATTTGGCAGTTACATTTGCCTCAAGCATAAGCTAAGAGTTCAGGAACACAAGGCGTGTACACATTGATTGTGTGCGCGCCTTTCTTGTGGCATGCTCAGCCGTATAATAGTGTGGTTGTAGAGATAGGATATGAGCGCAGGTAGGGAATAATGGCTTCGGATTTTTATTTGATTGTGGGTTTAGGCAATCCAGGTAAAAAGTACGAGGGAACTCGTCATAATATGGGTTTTATGGTTGCTGATGTTTTGGCTCAGCGGTGGAATGTTAGTCTGAGCGACCATAAAGGCTTGGCTCAACTGGGCAAAGGCGTGATGATGCTTGACGGACGCTCTTTTAAATTCTTTTTAGCTAAACCGCTGACTTTTATGAATAATTCAGGCAATGCTGTTGCTTCTATCTGCGCGTATTATTCCATCGAACCAGATCACGTGATTGTTGTGCATGACGATATGGATTTGGATTTTGCTCGTATGAAGGTTAAAGCTGGAGGCTCAGCTGGCGGTCATAATGGTATTAAATCCATTGATCGTTCTTTAGGCACACCTCAATATGGGCGTGTGCGTATGGGAGTTGGTCATGCAGCTAGGGGAGCTCACGCTCGAGAAAACACTGTGAACTGGGTGCTTGGCGGTTTTAATGCGGCGCAGAAAAAAGAATTAGATGAGTTTTTGATGGACGGTGCTGATGCAGTAGAGTCCTTAATAACTGATGGTGTGCAACGCACACAGGAGAAATTTAATGGCCGATAGATTAAGCCTGTATTCTACATTACGTGCTTATACTGAGCAGTTAAGTCAAACGGAGGATTTTTCACGTCTTTTGGAATGCGCTAGCAGCACTCCATCACTTATTCAACGTGTGGGGGCGGTTCAAGGTATTCGCCCTGCAGCTGAAGCAAATCTTGCTCATGAAGGATCGACTCCTCTTGTAGTTCTTGTATCTTCTGGACGGCAAGCAGCACAAACAGCTGAAGAAATTCGCTCATGGTATGACGGTCCAAGCCATGATATTGCTGTGCTAGATGCTTGGGAAACCTTGCCACATGAACGCTTAAGCCCGCGTGCAGATACAGTAGCTTCACGAATGGCTATTTTTCGCCGTTTAGCGCATCCAGCATCAGAGGTATCAGCTCAGCTGGGGCCTATTAAAATTTTAGTTACTCCCGTTCGCTCATTAATCCAGCCCATTGTGGTGGGAGTACAGGATGTAGAACCACTTATTTTCCGTCGTGGCGACAGTATGGATATGCACGATGTGGTGGAGCGTCTTATAGAAAATGCATATACACGCACAGATTTGGTTATGGAACGAGGTCAATTTGCTGTCCGTGGTGGCATTCTCGATTTGTTTCCTCCCACAGCACCTCATCCCGTCCGTATTGATTTCTTTGGCGATGATATTGATGAAATTCATGAATTTCATGCATCTGATCAGCGCACATACGGCGATGATTTAGATAGTGTATGGGCTACTGCTTGCCGTGAAATCCCTTTAACTGCTCAGGTACGTCAACGTGCTCATGATTTGATTGGACATATTGCTAACGCTGATGACATGCTGGAGTCTATTGCCCAAGGAATTCCTGTAGAAGGTATGGAATCCCTTATTCCTGCGCTATGCGATGACGTTATGCCTGTGTATAAACTCTTTGAGAAAAATACGCTTGTTCTCGTTCATGATGAAGAGCGAGTGCGCCGAGCCGCTGAAGATTTGCTGACTACTGCTCAAGAATTCTTAGCCGCAAGCTGGCATGTGGCGGCCACCGGTGGTCAAAGTGAAGTACCAATTAGCTTTGAAAAGTCAAGCTTTATCGAGCTACAGAGCGTTTTCGATGACATAGAATCCATGGGCAGTAGCATCTGGATGCTCACTGAATTTGGGGTAGACGAAGATGTAGAAGGCACTGTTGCTCTCCATGCGCAACACAGTGAAGAATACCGCGGTGACGAGAGCAAAGCAACGCAAGGAATAGCAGCTTTTATTGAGCAGCAGATGAGGGTAGTTATTACATGTGCTGCTAAAGGAACACTTGCACGTTTAGAGCGTATTTTACGTGAAACTGGTATAGATATTAGCGAAGTATCTTTCGTTTTATCGCATGTATCCAGCGGTTTTGTGGACGATCAGGCAGGTTTAGCTGTTCTCACAGAAAAAGATATAACGGGACGATCTTCTGTAGCAGCTCAGATGCGCACCCCATCAAAACGACGCAAAGCTATCGATCTTGTGGATTTGAAGCCGGGCGATTTCGTTGTGCATGATAAGCATGGTATCGGTCGTTTTGTTGAGCTCCAACAGCGTATAGTCGGTCTGGGCAACGCGCGCAGTCAACGTGAATATCTTGTTATTGAGTACGCGCCAAGTAAACGCAATGCCCCAGCAGATAAGCTCTTCGTTCCAGCTGATCAACTCGATCAGCTCAGCAAATATATTGGAGCAGAACTTCCTAAACTGAATAAACTTGGAGGCTCTGACTGGGCGAGCACTAAAGCTAAAGCACGCAAAAAAGTCAAAGAAATAGCACAGGACTTAGTAGCGCTCTACTCAGCGCGTCAGCGTACCCAAGGTTTTGCGTTTAGTCCTGATTCTCCATGGCAGCGCGAACTTGAGGAAGCTTTCCCATATCAAGAAACACCGGATCAGCTCACCACTATCGACGATGTAAAACGCGATATGGAAAAAGCTATTCCTATGGATCGCCTTATCTGTGGTGACGTAGGCTTCGGTAAAACGGAAATTGCTATTCGAGCGGCTTTTAAAGCAGTCCAAGATTCCAAACAAGTAGCCGTGTTAGTGCCAACCACTCTTTTGGCTCAGCAGCATTACGATACGTTTAGCTCGCGCTACGATGGTTTCCCCGTCAAAGTGGCTTTGCTTAGTCGTTTTCAAAGCGCTAAAGAGATTAAAAAAACTGTGGAGGAGATTGAAGCTGGATCGGTTGATGTGGTTATTGGAACCCACAAACTTCTTAACCCTAGTATTAAATTCAAAGATTTAGGCCTCGTTATTATTGACGAAGAACAGCGTTTTGGAGTGGAGCATAAAGAAACTCTGAAGGCTTTGCGCACAAATGTGGATGTGCTCTCACTATCTGCCACACCTATTCCGCGTACTTTGGAAATGTCTATTACAGGTTTGCGCGAAATGTCTACGCTCGCCACCCCTCCGGAAGACCGCTTGCCAGTCTTAACGTATGTAGGAGCGTACGAGGATGCGCAGGTAGTTGCTGCAGTTCGTCGCGAAATTCTCCGTGAAGGTCAAGTATTTTATGTGCATAACCGTGTGCAAGATATTGATAAGCAAGCTCAAAAAATTCGCGATCTTATACCAGAAGCGCGCGTAGCAACCGCGCACGGCAAGATGAGCGAAAAACAGCTCGATACGGTTATTCAAGGCTTTTGGAATCGTGAGATTGATGTGCTCGTATGCACAACTATCGTGGAAACAGGTTTGGATATTTCCAATGCGAACACTTTAATAGTAGATCGCGCTGACCGTTTTGGCTTATCTCAGTTGCATCAGTTACGTGGGCGTGTGGGGCGTGGTCGAGAACGTGCTTATGCGTATTTCCTGTACGATCCATCAAAAACCATGACTCAAACAGCGCATGATCGATTAAGCACTATTGCTCAAAATACCCAGTTAGGTGCTGGCTATGATGTGGCGATGAAGGATTTGGAACTGCGCGGTACGGGTAATTTATTAGGGGGAGAACAGTCGGGACATATTGAAGGTGTAGGTTTCGACCTCTACGTGCGTATGGTGTCTGAAGCAGTGATGGAATATAAGGAACCAGAACGTACTGAAAGTGTCTCTGTTTCTATTGATTTGCCAGTAGAGGCTTCTATTCCGCAAAGTTATATTGATTCTGATGCTTTGCGCATGGAAGCCTATAGAAAGATTGCCGCTGCACGCACCCAAGATGACTTCGAGGAGATTCGTAACGAGCTTACTGACCGTTACGGTAATCCTCCTCATGAGCTGGGTATTTTGTTTGAAGTTGCTGCTTTGCGCTTACAAGCACGTGAATTGGGTATTACCGAGTTGATTGCTCAAGGCAAGAATATTCGCGTGGTAGGAATGGATCCTCAAGACTCAGTTATGCTGCGCTTGAAGCGTATATACAAAACAGTGCAGTATCGTCCTGTTACCCATACGCTTATTATTCCTACGCCTTTCCAAGGCATGTTAGGGCAGCCTGCTATGAGCACTGCTGAAGTGTTGAAGTGGACTCAAGATTTGCTCGATGATTTGACGTGGAAGAATAAACCCACACAAAGTTGAGCATATCGTGGCGCTTAGTCCACAAAAACTATTATTCTAGTGATTGAAATCACAACCTAGTTAAAGGAGTAGTTGTGTCCGCAATTGAAAGTGTATACGCACGTCAAATTCTTGATTCTCGCGGTAACCCAACCGTAGAAGTTGTTCTCAGCACTGAGTTCGGCGTAACAGGTAAGGGTCTTGTTCCTTCCGGTGCTTCAACTGGTGATGCAGAGGCTTGGGAACGTCGCGATGGCGATAAGTCTGTTTACATGGGCAAGGGTGTTCTCGAAGCTGTTAAGGCAGTGAACGAGGTTATTGCTCCAGCAGTTATCGGCATGGAAGTTTCTGACCAGCGTTCCCTCGATGCAACCATGATTGAACTCGATGGTACTGCAAACAAGGGTAAGCTCGGCGCAAACGCAATCTTGGGTGTTTCTTTGGCAGCAATCTACGCTGCAGCAGAAGAAGCAGACCAGCCATTGTACCGTTACTTGGGTGGCACCAACGGCCACATCTTGCCAGTGCCAAACATGAACATTATGAACGGTGGTGCTCACGCAGACTTCGCAACTGATATTCAGGAATACATGATTTCCCCATACGGTTTCGAAACCTACAGCGAAGCTCTGCGTGCAGGCGTTGAGGTATACCACACCTTGAAGTCTGTTTTGAAGAAGGAAGGTCTCGCAACTGGTCTTGGTGACGAAGGTGGCTTCGCTCCAAAGATGAAGTCCAACGAAGACTCCCTCAAGTACATTATGCGTGCAATCGAAGCAGCTGGCTACGAGCCAGGCAAGCAGATTGGTATTTCCCTCGACGTAGCTTCCTCTGAGTTCTACAACAAGGAAACCAACAAGTATCACTTCGACGGTGAAGATCGTGAAGCAGCATACATGCTTGACTACTACGAGAACCTCATTAATGAGTACCCAATCGTATCTATCGAAGATCCATTCCAGGAAGAAGGTTGGGAAGACTGGGCAGCAATTACTGCACGTCTCGGCGATCGTCTCCAGTTCGTAGGTGACGATTTGCTCGTAACCAACCCAGCTCGTTTGGCTAAGGGTATTGAGCTCGGTGCAGCAAACTCCTTGCTCGTTAAGCTCAACCAGATTGGTTCTGTAACCGAAACTCTCGATGCTATTGAATTGGCAACAAAGAGCGGCTTCACCTCCATGGTTTCCCACCGTTCTGGTGAAACTTCTGACACCACTATTTCTGATTTGGCAGTGGCAAAGAACACTGGTCAGATTAAGACTGGTGCTCCAGCCCGTGGTGAGCGTATTGCTAAGTACAACCGCCTCATCGAGATTGAGGAAGAGCTTGGTTCTAACGCAGTATACGCTGGTTACTCTGCATTCAAGGCTTGCAAGAAGTACCTCGCAAAGTAAGCGTAGACACGCATGAGCGTGTGCATAAGATACCCACTGCTTTCGTTTGTTTTTTATAGAACAGTCGAGTGCAGTGGGTATTTTCGTATGTATGGCTAGCAGACACCGCACCTCTTCTTCACGTTCGACATCGTCGAATCGTTCATCATCGTCAGTGCGCACTGTGCGTTCACGTTCGAGCGTATCACGGTCTGCTACACGCGATGAATTGCGCGATATAATGAATAGCCGTAATTCTCGTAAATCTCAGAATGAGTCACAGGGGAGAACAGCACGTAGGGAAAGCTCAGGGAAAAAACGGTCTGAGCAGAAGCTATCTGCACGCTCGTCATCTGCAAAAAATCTTGCTGTAGCACGCACGCCTCGCGGAGGATTAAGTTTCTTCTTAGGTATTATTATTTTTCTCCTTGCTGCGCTTAATATCGGTCTTGTCTTTAAAAGTTATGCGCAAAATCTGGGACAGCTGAATGCTCTAAGGAATCAAGAAGCGGAACTTATTCAGAAAAAAGCAGACCTAGAAAATGATATTTCACGATGGTCAGATGATGCTTATGTCACCGCTCAAGCGCGAAAACGGCTTGGCTTTGTTTTCCCGGGCGAAAGAAGTGTGCTGGTTAAGAACGCTCCTCAAGATGCGCAACATAATTCTACTGAGGAAAAATCAAGGACTGAAGACAAAAAGCTACCATGGTATAACGAAATTCTTTACGCGATGGAAAGCACAGATCGGGCGGAAAATCCGAATGGTGCAACGAGCCAAGCCCAGTAAAACTTACTCATACCAATCTTTTATAATCCTTATTTCTATGCTGAAGGAGCGCTTATGTGGCCTCAACATACATACGTCTCACCGCAAGAGTGTGCGCACTATTTTCTCGATAATCCTGCTACTGAGGAAGATATGCAGGCTGTAGAGCAGCAGCTTGGCAGATATCCTCGTGGCATGATAGCTGTGGGAGCGCGTTGCGTGTGTGGATCACCACTAACAACCGTTACACGGCCTTTGGTTGACGGGAAAATTCCGTTCCCTACAACTTTCTATCTGAGTCATCCTGGAGCAGTAAAAGCTATATCCCATGTGGAGGCTGCGGGGCGTCTTACCGAGCTGACAGAGCAGCTGAAAACAGATGAGGAGCTTGCTGCGGGCTATGCGCGTGCACACGAAGCATTTTTAGCTGTACGCACTGCGCTAGCCGAGAGTTTGGGCGATAGTCAAGAACATATCGATGGTATTAGTGCTGGAGGCATGCCTGAGCGTGTGAAATGCTTGCATGCAATCCTTGCACAAACATTGGCTATGGGACCGGGAGTAAACCCAGTCGGCGATTTAGTTATGAAAGAAATTGCTCACGAATTTGACCCGAATGTGTGTCGTTGCGCTCACTAGTGGTGCGTGTACGTACTGAGATTTTACTGATTTCTGCTGAGAATGAAGGAAGCTAGGCATGGTAACAGTTGCCGGAATTGATTGTGGAACGAATTCCATTCGTCTGATGATTGCTCGCGTCGATGAGAATGGCATGCATATTGTTTTACCACGTATTATGCGTGTGGTGCGTTTAGGCGAAGGTGTAGATGTTAATCATGCTTTTAGCCAGGCTGCTTTAGAACGTGTATATGCGGCAATCGATGAATTTGCGGATCTTCTTGCTCGCTATCAGGTGGATGCTTTACGTTTCGTTGCTACAAGCGCAACACGAGATGCTCGTAACCGTGAAGACTTTGAGAACTATGTGCATGAGCATTTAGGTGTGTGGCCTGATGTTATTTCGGGTGAAGAAGAAGCTCGATTGAGCTTTTTGGGGGCAACGAGTGTAGCTGGAATAGACCAGTATGAAGCTCCTTTTCTCGTTGTGGATTTAGGCGGTGGATCTACTGAATTAGTGCTTGGTGGCACGCAGGCTGAGAAATTACATGTGCAAGCAGCTTATTCTATGGCAGTAGGTTCTGTGCGTATGAGTGAAAGACATCGCTTAGATGATGCTCCATCTATAGAAGCGATTGAAGCCGCCACGAAAGATATCGATGAGCATATTGAGCAAGCAGCTAGCGTTGTTCCTTTAGATGCTGTACGCACGATTATTGGCGTGTCGGGAACAGTAACAACTATGTCTGCTGTGTGCCTCGGTCAAAAAGAATATCGTGTTGAAGAGGTAGACGGAGCAGTTCTGTCTATCGATGCAGTTGATGAGGTGAATCAGCGTGTTTTGCGTATGACCCGTCAGCAGCGCGATACCTTAAGCGTAGTCCATCCTGGACGTAGAGATGTTATTGGAGCAGGAGCATTAGTATGGTCGTGTGTTTTAGCGGCTGTGCAGACAGCAGCAGCAACACGCGATATTCGGATCGACTCATATATTGCCAGTGAACACGGCTTATTAGACGGTATTGTGCGTGACTTGGGGCAGCGCATGCAACATGCAGACAGGGCTGTGCATGAACAAAGTTGACATTTTTCTCCCTCTTGTGGCATAATAATTTTTTGTTGCTTGCCTCGGTGGCGAAATTGGTAACCGCAGCGGACTTAAAATCCGCCACCTGAAAAGGTTTACGGGTTCGAGTCCCGTCCGAGGTACTAACAATCTTGACTGCAAGGAGTTCTTATGAGCGAGCAGACCACACCAAACGTTAATGCAGAATTTGGTGCATATCCACAAATTTCCTTCCCAGCTCCTCAAGCCCCAGCAGGTCTGTATTGTGCAGAGCTTGTTGAAGGCGATGGTCCTATGGTTCGCAAGGGCGATATTGTAACCGTAAATTATCATGGAGTTATTTGGGGCAAAGACAAGCCATTTGATTCCAGCTTCGATCGTCATCAGCCGATTGATTTTGGTATTGGTGTTGGTCAGGTTATTAAGGGCTGGGATAACACTGTGCCAGGTCATAATGTAGGTTCTCGTTTAGTGGTATCAATTCCTCCACAGTATGGTTATGGCTCTCGTGGCGTTCCTCAGGCAGGTATTGGTGGCGACGATACGCTTGTTTTCGTTATCGATATTATTGCCACCACATCTGGCCGTTAAGATTAATGCATCTTTCATTGAAATAATTGATGTGCATTAACTTAAAGGAGTAATAATGGCAGATCCAGAAGAAAAAGTTATTCAACTGACCCAAGAAGCCTACGATAAGCTGAAAGAAGAGCTTGAATGGCGTGAAGGCGAGTATCGTCAAGATATTACCGAGAAGATTGCTGCTGCACGTGCAGAAGGCGATTTAAGTGAAAACGGTGGGTATCAGGCAGCGCGTGAAGCTCAGGGTAAGAATGAAGGTCGTATTAACGAGCTGATTGTTAAGCTTCGTAACGCTCAGATTATTCAGCCTGTAGCAGCCGGTGAAATCGGTAATGGTACAGTTGTAACTATTGCTTTGGCTGGTAAAGAAATGACCTATCTGATTGGTTCACGCGAAATCGCAGTAGCTTCCGATTACGATGTGATTAGCCCAGAATCTCCAATGGGAGCAGCTATTTTCGGTCATCACGAGGGTGATACCGTGGGATATAAGGCTCCTAATGGACGCACATTGTCTGTGGAGATTAAATCCGCTAAGCCAATGTAAAAGCCAATCCAATAATAAATTGAGTTTTACAACTTATAGAGAAAGCTCGCCACTGGAAGATGCAGATGGCGGGCTTTTTGGTTGCTTGTGGGTGCGTGGTTAACAGCTGTTTTGCACAATCACGCTTGAAACTGCGTTACGCCCGACAAGCTCTTACTCTCAGGCATTCTGCTTAACCGATTCATACACCTGTTATGCCAGTTTTGATGCACAAAAATGGCTTCAAAACTGGCATATCGGTTGCGCGTATCGACTTCACGCATGACGATATACCATATTCACACGGTAACGATGTTTTGACACCTGACTGCCAGAGGGATCAACTGGAACCGACTAAACGGCATCTTCTGCTAAACCTTACTGAAATCCGAAGAGCCAATATACTTGTTATTTTCCTTGTTCCCCGTGTTTCGCCTATATACTGAACTACACTGGCATACATGAATGATTTCAATTCGCTTATTTCGAAAACGCCAGGCTATGATGTTCAAGATAAAAAGCAATTACATTCTTTAATTGCTGATTGGCAGATTATCGCAGATTTGACCTTCTCTGATTTATTGCTCATTATTCCTCCGGATATGGATGATAGCGATGATGTGTCGAAATTTATTGTTGCTGCCCAATGCCGTCCATCTACAGCGATTTCGAGAATTGAATCTGATTGGGTGGGCGAGAATCCAGAAACAGAGCTAATTCCATTATTAGAGAATACGTGGCGCACAAATAACATGTCACGTATGGATCATTACCGTGTGGTTGATGGGGTTACTGTCTGCGATGTGGCCACTCCTGTGATTCGCAATAATCGCGTTATCGCGATGGTAGTGCGTGAAACGAATATGGATACGCGCGGAGATAACGGTTACTACGAGATGAGTAGTATTGGAGTAGGTAAGCAGCTGTTTTATATGATTACCAACGGTGATTTTCCATATGAGAATCGTTTATCTTTGGCTCGTGGCAAATACCGCCGTCATGACCCTCGCGTAGCCGATGGTTTTGTTGTACTGGATGCAGACGGTATGGTTATGTATGCTGCTCCGAATGCCATTAGTTGTTTTAGGCGCATTGGTGTAACTGGCAATATGGTTGGCGGCTATTTTAGTGAATTTGTGTTAGACCACGTCGATCAACAAGAGAAGTTGCCTGAAGCTTTGCCAATGGTTCTTATGGGGAAGGCAGCTGCGGCCGCGGTGTTGGAAGCCAGGGGAGCGGTTGTCTCTATGCGTTCTTTGCCTCTGGACGCTGATGGCAAACGTACAGGTGCTTTGGTTCTATGCCGCGATATTACAGAATTACGGTGGCGCGAGCGTCAGTTGGAGACTAAGGATGCAACGATTTCGGAAGTGCATCACCGTGTGAAGAATAATCTACAGGCTGTGTCGTCTCTGCTGCGATTACAAGCACGGCGTACGAAGTCTGAAGAAGTACGTAAAGAACTCGAAGAAGCTCAGCGTCGTATTGAAACTATTGCTGTTGTGCATGAAGGCTTGAGCCAGACAGCTGATGAAATTGTAGATTTTGATGCTGTTATTTCTAATTTACTGCGTATGAGCGTAGATTTAGCGTCTGCTAAAGATCAGCACATTGATATTTCTTATGTGGGTAAGTTTGGTATGCTTCCTGCTCAAGATGCAACCCCATTATCGCTTATATTGACTGAGTTGGTGACGAACTGTGTAGAGCATGGTTATGAGAACTTGCAGTCAGGGCATATAAATATTTCTATTGGACGCGCAGGAAATATCCTCGATATTGTTATTGAAGATGATGGCGAGGGGATTGATGCCGAAGCAGACGCCGATATGATGTCTGCGAAATCGTCAGGTTCTGGACTAGGAACTCAGATTGTGAATACCTTTGTGAAAAATGACTTTAATGGTTCAATACGCTGGTTGCCTGGTAGAGATGGCGGAACACGTATTGAAATGAAAATGGTATTACGAGCAACTGAATAAGTTATATATAGAAAAGCGGTGTCCAGAAAATATCTGAACACCGCTTTAAAAGTGCGTTTTAGTGATGCAATCCTAATGCTGCGCTACGGCGTGCACGCATAGCACGACGCTTCAAAGCGCGACGTTCGTCTTCACTCATACCGCCCCAAACACCGTAATCTTGATTTGTGTCGAGAGCTGTGCGCAAGCAGGAGTCAATAACTTCGCATGAACGGCACACAGTTTTAGCTTCTTCAATTTGCTGATATGCTGCTCCTGTATTTCCTACAGGGAAGAAAAGCTCTGGATCTTTATCGCGACAAGCTGCTTTTGCACGCCAATCATAAGAGCTACTCATGGTGTCTCCTCTTCTAATCTTTTTCCTGTTCAATAGGTAACCACACTGTTGCCGACTTTTCAAGAGTTTTTGAGGAATTTACGTGGAAAAGCTGAACGAGATGACTATCGTTATTCAGCACGATAACGCGAAGAGGATTGGAGTGTACATAATCTTTTATCAGAGTGTGTGTCTGCTCGCTAATACTACGACCAGGTATGTAGAGTGAATCAACGAGATAAGCGGGACACATAATCAGCGCTTGATTCCACAGAGGTCGCTGATCTGCAGGAAGAGAAGAATAAAAGCGTGACCATTGAGACACGCTAATGATGAGAGTGCTAGAGGGGTGGGGAAGCCGTAAATCATCGCTATAGTGCTCAACATGTGCACGGTATATGACTGTATGTGCTTTACCTATTGGCTCGTTATGCGCTCCGCTATATTTCAAGGAATCAAAGATGCTGTTTACAGCGGCATGAATAGTATTCGAATCCATATGAGTCAACACGATATGACATGGCGGGTTATGCGCAAAATCGATGATAAAAGGATGAAGTGTAATCCCATCATCTTCCTGTCCTAACAGCACACAGCCAGATGAAACGGGTGAATATGTAGGTCGTCCCAGAACATCAGGCAGAGGAGCGCTGAATAGTTGATTATCAGGCATAGTTTCTGTAAAACGTGCAGCTTTAAGGCATTGCTCTATTAAAGTTTCTATGTTTTCTGGAGGAGTAATAATAACAGGTTTTACTGTTGAACCATCATGAATAAAAGCCGCTCCTACACAGTCGGGTTGAATGCGTGCTGCTACAGGGGTTCCCAACAGGTCAAGCGACTGCAAGGGGTCAGTTACTCGTAAACACGCATGCAAAGGCATATTCGCCTTGATATGCGAGCTGACTTGATTCATCGGGTTTTGGGTGGAAATAATAAAATGCAGTCCCAAAGAACGTCCTAAAGAAACCATAGTCGAAAAATCGTTTGCGTAACGAGGTAAATCACTCAGCAGAGCAAAAAACTCATCAGCCATAATGATTAAACGCGCAGGAGGATTCGATAAATCACGAATATCTGCTACGCCTGCATAATTTAGTAGCTGCTCACGTCTTGTCATTTCTAGGCGTAGAGCGCGAATAGCTCGCACAGCATGTGCCATATTTAAATTGGAGACGTTTCCCACACAATGCGGCAGACGATGCGCGTGAACAAAGGTTGATCCACCCTTAAAATCGAGAAAAACGAATTGCACCGCAGTAGGAGAATTATGCTGAGCCAGTTCATACACCCAGCGTTGAAGAAGAACTGATTTGCCCGAGCCTGTAGTACCTGCTATAAGGGCATGAGGTCCTTGAGCACAGATGTTCACGCTGGTTTTATCGTGAGGATATGTAGTACCTATATGCGCATTCATATTGGCTGCATGCCATGCATGAACAAGGTTTTGCCACCATATTGTGTTATGGGTCTGCGATGTTGCTGGAGCTTTGATACCCGCCAATTGAGAGAGCAAAACAGTGTTCTGATCGCTTTGCTGGGCTGAAGGCGCTGAGACTGTATGAGCCTGCGCTCGCGACCGTATGGCTGTATTAACTATCTGCGTTATGTTTACGAGAAGCGAGGGGAGAAGAAAAAACACATACATCCACTGCTGACGAGCAATCATCCACACCATCATAATGACATAGCTAAGAGCAGGCAGAAGCATCATGAGCAAGGGGATAATCTCATAACCGCTCTGTTTGGTAAAACGTGAAAATAAAACTGCCATAGTTCAACGCTAAGGCTTAAACTATGGCAGATAAAAAATAATATGAAATTGTGAACCAATGTGAATAACTACTCGCTAACCAGACCTCCGACTGTTGTACCAGAGGAAATAGATCCTGAATTGAGCGAGCTAAACAGTTCCGAATTCTTTTGTGCTACTAAGTGAATAGCAGATCCGACACCGCCAGGCTGGTAATTAATATCATCGTAGTAGACGCTACCATTGACTCCTTTACTTCCCGTAGCAGCTTTAAAAGCTAGTGCCATGGAAAGCATAGTTGCCGTATCTGTTTTATTATCTACTTTAAGTGCTTTAAGTGTTGTAGAAGCAACGTTCAAAGCTTTAGAAGGATTGGTTAAAGTGCTGGCGCTGGCAGCCTTCTTCATCACGGCAGCAATCACTTGACGCTGACGCTTTGCACGGCCAATATCTCCTTCAGGGTCGGAATAACGCATACGGGAGAATGCCAAGGCAGTCGTGCCATCGGCGCTATGGCAACCTGCAGTCCACTGTAAGCCAGAATACTCGTCATTAACAGTATTGTCGTAGCATAAATCCACGCCACCTAAAGCATCAACAACATGTGCAATACCGTCAAAACCAATTTGCACAACGTGGTCAATCTTTGTACCGGTAATATTTTCTACAGAGGATACAAGCGCATCATAACCATCATTTTGCGCTACACTATTAATCTTCATGCCAATCCCGTTCACCTCAACATAGGAATCGCGTGGGATAGAGATCAAGGATGCAGGACCACTACGTGGCTTAGTTAAAACCAAAATCGTATCTGTTCTAAAACCAGTTACTGATGACGCATCTTGGCTTGCTACTTCGCCATCACGTGCGTCAGATCCCAAAACTAACCACGTGTTTGCTGTTGAGTTATCAGGAGCAGGACTTAAATCAATGCTGCGGTTGAGCTGACCGTCAACCCAGAACCATGACCAGCATCCGATAACAATGCCCAGAGCTAGAAGACTTACGATAAGCATAGCGATGATGCGGCTAAAACGAATCTTCTTAGTACGGCGCGGAACTACGTCCTGTGGGTTTCTCGGGGAGAGGGAAGGTCGAGAACTCGGATATTGCGAACTGCGATATTGAGGGCGTGAATACTGAACAGATTCCTGCGCTGAACGAGCACGCGAAGTTGACCCCTGAGCGCTTCGTCGTGGAGCAGTTGGCGAAAAACTAGGAGGAGTTATGCTATCCGTATGTGAACCTCGTTCGCTATTACGAGTAGCCGAGCCTTGAGCAGAGCTACTCGAACGTTGGGAACGGGAACGCATAGGTTGAAAGCTCGGAGGAGCCTGTTGTTCATTCTCCGAACGGGGAGCATTGTCCTGAGGAATTCTAGCCATAATTATCTTCTTTAGTAACTTTTATTAACTCTCAATTAGCTCTCAATGCCGCAGACAGTGTAGTTCAAATACTTTTCCGCTAATCCAATCGACCAGTAGGTATTTGGATCGTGAATAACGCCGGAATCAGGGTCTATAGTTCCACCAGTACCTGGATCAATGAGGGTACCATCTGCACGTGTAATAACGTCCGTGCGAGGATCTGGGGTATTGTTATCTGTTTGAGCTGTCTGGTCGGATTGAGTTTGATTTTGAGACTGCGACTGGTTTTGAGCCTGATTTGTTGTAGCTCGCTCAGAAGAGGAGTTTGAGCTATTAGATGAACTGTCGGATGAGGTACTTGAAGAAGAGCTCGAGGAGTTCGAATCACTGGTGGTGAGAGGAATGTTAGTAAGAGGTTGATCATTTTTTACACGATCAAACAGGCTCTGGGCATCTGCAGTCCACATCACACGGTTAGCATCGTAGGTCCAGTTTTGCACAGGAACAGTTTGGCTGTAAATATTAGATACCTTAAAGTTCTTTAAGCTTGATGCCAAACCAATCAATGTGTTGGCACTCGCTAAGCCTTCGGAAATATTTAAGGATTGCAGTGCTGTGTTAGCAAGCTGATACAGCTTATTAAAATTAGTTAAAATATTCTGCTTAAGTGCTTCACGGATAAGCATTTTAATCAAATACTGTTGACGCACTGTTCGCATCACATCGCTGCCATCTCCCAAACCATAACGGGTACGTGCGTACTGAGTAGCGTCAGTACCGTTAAGATGATTCAAGCCGCGGCTCAAGCTGAGATTTGAATTAGTATCTGAAAAATCCTTACTAATGCACACGTCAACACCATCTAAGGCATCAATCATATTTTTCAAACCGCTGAAATCAACAGTAATAAACTGAGAAATATCTAAACCTGTTAATTCGTTTACTGCTTTAAGAGTGCAGGTAGCAGCTGAAGATAAATCATCACCGAGGTTATATGCTTCAGCAAAAATCGAGTTAAACATAACATTCGAGCGTGCAGGAATAGTGCCTTTAGATGTTTCGCAGCTGGACACGGACACCATAGAATCACGAGGAATAGAAATAAGATCGATAAACTCGCGATTTGCAGAAATATGAGCAATCATAGTGGTATCAGCCTGATGATTGCCCACTTCATTAGCGCCACCAATAGCGGAATTTTCGGCGCCATCTCGACTATCAGTACCTAAAATAAGGATATTAATAGCTTTACCAGCGTTTGGGTCAATAATTTCTTTTTTAATATTTTTTTGCTTAATAATTTTGACACTTGACTCACTGATTGTTTTAGAAAACTGCGTATATACGCTTGCAAAAACAGTGCCAGCAAAAACAAGAGTAGCGCTCAACACTACAGCAAGAGCTTTAAACCAAGCTAAAGGTTTTTTATAGCCGTATGCGTGAGAAGGCGTATGAGATAGTCGTGCTCTCTGAACTGATGATTCGGAATGTTTACGTGAATGTCGAGTCACTCTTTACCCTTTCGCTTAATATACGTGGATAAGTTTATAAAGAAGACACGTCACATGCACGTTAAATATCTATATATCCATATTTTTTTCTCATCTGTGCTGATTTTAGGTTGCCGAAGTTTTCTTGCTATGGCGTGAGTATTCTTAGCTGAGCCGAAGTTCCCTTGATATTGCTCCCGAAGTTCCCTTGATATTGCGCGGGAATACTTTTAGTCTTGCCGCAGTGCTCTTGCTAACGTGCGAGTGCTCTTAGGTTCGCCCAAGAACCCCAGTTATCGCGCGAGAGTGTAAAGACCATGTTAGTAAACCTGAGCATTTTTGCTTTACATCGCCGAAGTGAACTAATGTTGTTCACGTGAATAGATTGCACCATAGTACTGAATTCATCGAAAAAGCCGATAAAAATGATGCGGTAAGCCTTGCAGACGTTCTTACACGTGTGGCACGTCAGGCAACCACAGTGCAGCATAAAACAGTGGATGCGAGCTTGGCTGCTGTTATTACAGTAGAAGAAGACACACGTTATGTGGAGCAGACCTTGATCAGCATTGTCAATCAGACAGTTCTCCCAGGCAGTCTTCTTGTGGTCAATTGTGCTCCATCATCGTACAAGGCAGCACAACACGACGGTGCTATTGCGCATAAAGCTTTGCAGATGTTTCCTATGAGCGCATCTCTTGTTACTGCGCAAGGTAAGTCCTATGGTGAAGTGGTAACGCATGCAGTCAATCAGGCTTTAGATTCCGGGATGTTGACCAGCGCAGTTGAATATATGTGGCTGTTACATGATGATTCGCGCCCACTCGATGATTCGTATGTAGATACAATGAATGAGGTACGTCGCAATAATGCTTTGGCTACGGTTATTGGTGCGAAGCAATTAAGCTGGGATGGCGAAGTGCTGTCTAATGTTGGATATTTTGCTGATTCACGACACGGTGTTACGTCTTTGGTTGTTGATGGAGAAATTGATCAAGATCAATACGATAATCGTCAAGATGTATATGCGGTGTCTTTGGCAGGCGCTTTTGTGCGTGTATCTGATTGGATGCGTGTAGGCGGATTTAATACGCAAGTAGGTACTTTTGGTCAGTCACGTGATTTTTGCCGCCGCGTTGTGCGTTCAGGTGGTCGTGTGATTGTGGAACCTCGTGCACGTTTGGCGCATCGTCGTGCGCGACTAGAGGGCGTACGTTCTGCTCAAGGTACTGCACGCACGACAAATCCTGATGATTTGCGCAGTTATAAAAACACAGCGTTTACACAGATGATTGCACGCGATACATATCGATATTCTGATGTTGCCATGGTGCGTTGGCTCTATATGTGGCCAATAAGCTTAGTCTTAGCTGTGGTGCGCGGTATAGCGAATTTTATGAAGAAAAAACCGTATGAGGCTTTATGTGAACTGGTTATGCCATGGTACAACCTTACTCATATGGGAGCTATTGCTTCTGTGCGTTCTGCACTGAGCGGTGTGCAAGAATTATCTTTAGCTAAACTACAGGCTTTAGTGGCGAGCAGTGATAGTTTGCGCTCGTACAAAGATCATTTGCGTGATATCTTCTCTGAGCGCGGTCATAAGATTGTTAGTCCTTTAGTACGTGCGCATGTGCGTGCTTTAACGCGGGTACGCTACACTTGGTTAGCTGTTTTTACTGTTATCGTTTTCTTTGCTAATCTTGCTATCCATTTTGGAGCACTCAGAGCAGTTCTTCAGGGCGTTCATCTTGTGTCACCTCTTCTTTTGTCTACCGCTTCGAGCACACAAGAATTATTCAATGTGGCAACAACGCCATACACCTTTGCAGGAATTACTGGAACAGAGCTGCCTCCTTCTCCTTTCCTCGTGATTTATGCTTTATTTTCTCTGTTAACTTTTGGTCATGCGAGCGCTACTAGTACGGTGATTGTGCTCTTCGCTGCTCCAGCTGCTTTGATGAGTATGTGGGCTTTGGTGGGTATTTTTACTCGATCGAATATTGCTCGCATAGCATTAGCAGTGACGTGGGTAGTATCAGGATATATGACCGGTATTTTCTTCACTGGTCATTTGCCTATGATGTTGGTGTATGTGTTCTTGCCAGCCGCTGTAGCTTTTGCCGCCAAAGCCTTGGGTGTGTATCAAACGGAATACCCGATTGAATCGGAGCCTTCGATTCAGGCGAGTGCATGGGCGGCTTTATGTTTCGCTGTTGTATGTGCATGTGAGCCACAGTTATTCTTAGCGATGCTTGTTGTGGGCATTGCTGTGTCGATTATTTACCATCGCCATGTGATTATGCTTGTTTCGATGGGCGTTCCTTCGCTAGTTATTTTGGCTCCAACCTTGATTGCAGTTATCCGTCAACCACATAGTTTCGGACAGCTTTTTGCTGATGTGACCAGTGGTGTATCTGTTGGTTCGGGTGTTACTGGAGCGAATGGAGTATCGGGTGCTCTCTCTTCAGGTGTTTCTTCAGGAGCGCGCGCTGGGCAGTCCGCTTACCAAGCTTTGCTTCAACTCTTTATTCCTTCTGCCGATGCATCAACTCATACATCTCTCGTACAGTCTTTGGGCTCGTCGTGGGCTTCTACTGTATCTCTTATTGTTACTGTGTGCTTGGCTCTTGCACTGTTGTGCTCTGTTATTACCTTGTGCATTCCTCAATGTGTGAAGCCATCGCGCAGTATGTGGATTGGCATACTTACTGGCGTTGTTTTAGCTGTGGTATCTTCTGGTATTGCTGTGGGGTTGAATGCTCAGGGGCTTGTATATGCGTCTATGCTGCCGGCAGGATCTCTTGTTCTCATGTGTATCTTGTCTGGTTTAGCGATGATGAGCGGCCCTGCTGTTACGCAGTTTGTGCCAATTTTGCAGAAAGATAAGCGTTTGCTTGATGAGCAAGATGCAGCTGTAGTCGATCCTGGAAAGCGTGGCGAGAAAACAGCAGTTGCGCGCACTGCCTTCGGTATAACGCGTAGTTGTGTTATTGCCTTATGCGTTGTTCTTACGCTTGCATGGTCGGTGTCCAGCAGTATATATGCCACGAGCTTATCTTCTCAATCTCTCACATCGAGCTCTGCATCCTTACCAATTGTGGCTCAAGAATATCTTAAGGGTAATTCTGCTCGCCGAGTTCTAGTTGTATCGCCGCAAAGCAATCGCACTGTTGATTATTCTGTGCTCACCAGTGCTCACGGTGATATTATTAGTTCGTCTGCAGCAGTTGATGCCTCCAGCGTATTCCCAGCATCATGGGATAAGCAGCAAGCTCATGTGGAAGAAGCGATTGCTCAACTGCAAGAAAATTCACATGATGATGCTATTGCGGCTTTAAGTGATGCTGGTTTTGGCGGCATTTACGTTGTGTATAACGGCGCTGATAGTGCGTTCAGCTCTTTTGTATCTCATGCTTCTGCTTCGAATAATACGGAAACGGTGGTGAATACAGATCAGGGTGCTTATATTCGTATTTCCATTAGAGCTTCGCAAGAGCAAGGTGTGAATATGAAGGGCTTTGACGCTGCCTCTACTAGTGTGATGCGTTATGTATGGTTGGCTGCCATGGTTCTTGTGGGTCTTGTTTATCTTATTTTGGGTCTGCCACGCTTGGGTGCGCGAGAAGGAGAGTAAAAGTGTCTACTGCACGTAAAGTATTATCCATTGCAGGAGCAAGCGTGAGTGCTGTGGCATTAGTTGGAGCCTCCGCCTTCCTTGCCTCCGGTGTTATTCGACCATCTTTTGTGAGCTACAACGAGTCTCGCTCTGCAGCACAAACCCGCAATGTTGATCAGGTGAATTCTTCGATGTATTGCCCAGCTCGTATGCAGCTTGCAGATACAGGTAATTATGGTGACTCTGATTTTCAGGCAAGTGCTGGTGATTTAAGCTCCAGTATGCGTGTGGGCTTGATGGGTGCTTTGTATCAGGCGCAGAAAGAAAGTGTGAATCACACAGATACCAGCTCATTGCTTGATAATAAAACAATGAGCAACGGTGATGTGCATACAGTTGCGGGTGATGCTGGAACGTCGAGCGTTTTATCTACCCGCACTTTAGCAGCACAAAAATTTACGGGCGCTGCTGGAACGGTGCTATCGTGGGCTACACAGGCAGATTTACGGGGTTTGTCCGCAGCCTCATGCGTGCCTTTTAGTTCTTCTCAATCCTTCCTTATTCCGCCAACAGATACGGGTTGGTCTCAACAGCTGATTGTGGCGAATGCTTCCGATAAATCCACATCAGTGCAGTTAAAGGCATATGGTTCTGGTTCTGCAGAAGAATTGAAGTTTGAAACCCATGCAACAGCAACCGTGGCAGCTCATGCAGAAACCACGATTGATTTATCGGCTGCTTTCGATGTGAAAGACGCTGCTTTTGTTACGGTTACATCGAATTCTGCTCCTGTGGCAGCGGTGATTCAGGCTGTGCATATGAATGGTTTGGTGCCGCAGGGATCTGACTATATTGTTCCAGTTAGCTCTGCCGCTGTGCAGCAGGTTATTCCAGCTGTTGATGGAGTGCGGCAAGGGCGATTGGCTATTCATGCCGCCAACAGGAGCGGTTCGGCGCGATTGAGCTTTGTCGGTGCACAGGGCGAAATCGAGAAGCGCGATGTGGAGTATAACGCGGGGCAGTTAAGCGTGAGTGATTTTGATGCGATGCCGCAAGGTACGCAAGCAATTGTCGTGACTTCGACAACGCCTGTGGTGGCGGCATTATATGGCACTGGTGCGGCTGCCTCGGATGGGCAGAACGATTTTTCTATGACTAATGGTCATGCTGCACAGTCTGCTTATGCTGCAGCTGTTCCTGATAGTGCTTCTGCCACCATTGACGTGACGAATATACTGTCCGACTCCCAAGATGTACATGTGGTTGCTTTTAATGCTGATGGTCAGCAAGTGGGTAATAAGGATATTTCTCTTGCCTCACATAGCGTGGCACAGATTCAAGCCAGCGATTTGGGCAGCGGAGTAGCGCTGGTACAAATTTCTCAAAAGAGTAAAGGCGCATCCGCTTTGGTTGTGGGACAAAGCTTTAGTATGGAGGCTCTGAGTAAAGCGCAGGTAACTGCACGTGCTACCTCTGTTGCCACATCAATGGACTTATCTACAGCACAATACACAATTACGCATAAACATTCAGTTCTGAACTAAACTACGCTAAACGCCTGCTTTTCTACAAGAGCAGGCGTTCGTCTATAGTTTTAGTTCTTATCTGACCACGAGGGGTCAATACTTTCAGGGCTCATACCGTATAAATCTGCTAACTGCGCCACAATTTCGTAGCGAATAATTATCTGCATATCTGTGCGGGTAGAGGCACGAAACTCTATTGGTTTACGATACAAAGCAATGCGAGCAGGAATACCATGTCGTGCAGGAAAGTTCTGAGATAAAACAACTTTGTATTCTTCCCACGCCAAAGGGTCGGAAGGCGGAACATCTTCTACAGCAAATTCTATAGTATTCAATAAATGCGGCCAGGCACGTTTCAATCGGCTTACTTGAGCAGAAACCATAGCATCAAAAAGACCTGACGATGTGCGGTCGTGAGGAAGAGAAGTAAAAACTGGACGGCGTAATCCTCGACCATGACGGTTACGATAGATGGGTTGAGTCCAGGGTTGTTCATTCATACTATGTAGCTTAGCAGTGCCTGTACAATAGGGACAGTGGAAAGGTGACACGATGACGTCTAAACTTGTAGTGCCGCATGCTCGAGATATTGTGATGAGTGATTATGCTGCTGTAGCGCGCGTATTAGGTTTTGACTTGGATAATACCTTAGCACGTTCTAAAATGCCGATGAGCGATGAGACGGCTCGCTTATTTATTTCGCTGACCCACATACTTCCCGTAGCAATTGTAACTGGTGGACGTTATGAATTGATTGAGTCGCAAGTCTTAGATTCGGTTGCACCTTATGCGTATGCCCCTCATCTTGTGTTGTTGCCTACAACAGGAACGTCATATTATCGTTTTAATGGTCGCTCGTATGTGCCGTGGTATGTTCTCGAACTGACTGCTGATCAGAAAAATAGGGCACAGGCTGCTTTAGAGAAATACGCTCGAGCTTTGGGATTATGGTATAAGCATACTGATGGTGTGCGTATTGAAGATAGAGGCAGTCAGATTACGTTTTCAGCTTTAGGCTCTCAAGCTCATCTTGACTTAAAAGAAGCGTGGGATGCGGATGGCTCGAAGCGCACTGTTTTAGCTGCACATGTTCAGCGTGAACTGCCTGATTTAACGGTACGTGTAGCCGGTGCTACTAGTGTAGATATTTCTAGCCGGGGTATAGATAAAGCTTTTGCTGTGTCTAAGATAGCGCAACAATTTAATATTTCCACCTCCGATATTGTTTTCGTAGGAGATCGCATGAGTGAAGGTGGCAACGATTACCCTGCTGCTGTGGCTGGAACTCATGCTGTGCGTGTGGATGGGCCGGATGATACGAATGATTTTATGCGCAGTTTTATGCGCGCATATACTCATGGGATTATGATTGACGTTGTGTCTCGTCGTGTGTGGGTTCATGACAAAGAAGTCGCTATTGCTGATACTGAATTTAGTTTGCTTTTAGCTCTTCTTCATGCTCGTGGTGAAGTAGTAAGCCGTGAAGATTTACTCAAACAGGCGTGGGGATACGAAGATTCAGGAGATACACGATTATTGAGTGTATCTATTGCTCGATTACGTGCTGTTTTAGAAGATAATCCTCAGATGCCACAACGTATTCAGACCGTGCGCGGTGGGGGATATCGCTTAGTTTTTGCTTAGAAAACACGGCGTGTTATTCACATTGGTTCACATGTAGTTCTGTATTTTCTTCTCCTAGGAGCGCGCCATAGAATACATTCATGATTCCTTCGTTTCTTCGCATGCTTAGTTTGATTATATGTAGCCGTCGTTGCGCAGGCTGCGGGCGTAAAGACGCTGTTCTGTGTAACTCCTGCATGCAGTATTTTGATGATTCATATACGCGCGATATTGCGCCGACATTACGAGTTTTATCGTGTGCGCGTTATCAAGGTCCGGTTCGTCAAGCTATATTGTCGTGGAAAGATCATGGAGATGAAGAATTAGACCTCCTTTTTGCATCACTATTGGCTGTACGCTGTGTAGATGCTATAGAACATTATGATGAGGAAGTGTCATGGTGTATTGTTCCAGCTCCATCATCGCAATCCTCGCTACGTCGTAGAGGTCGTGCACATATGCATAACGTGGCTCAGCTCATATCGCGTATGATGAACGCGTATTCGCGAGCATACGGATTGGCATGGTCAGCGCATGTGTGTGACGCTGTGGGCATGACGCCACAGGTGCATAAAGCGGTAACAGCGAACGATAGACATAATCGTTTGCATCGTTTAGACAAAGGATTGCGATTGTGTGCAACGCATAGTATGGCTCATGCTCAGGTGATTCTTATCGACGATATTGTAACTACGGGTTCAACTATGCGTGCTTGTATACGCTTCCTTCGCTCACATCATGCACAGATTGTAGCCGCCTGTTGCTTAGCGGATGTGCGTGAACAGAACGCAGATGCTTAAGCGCGTACGCTTACCATTTCTGGCCAGCAGGTGGTTGCTCGAGGAGATAAGAATTCACGTTTCATGCTCCATTGTGCTCCCGTATCTTCGTTTAAGCGTTGCGCAGAGCGGATTCCGCCATAACCAATGCCTACACGCATGGGGCCAAAGCGCTGTCGTGCAATTTCGAGAATATCTCCTACACCGCGGTCGATATGTGGTTGAAAAACCTCTAGGGGAGAATAAGTGTCATCATCAATAAGCCCCTGTAGAATAACTCCCGCACGCGCATAAGGTTTTCCTTCTTCAATCTGCTTTTCAATACAAGCACAGGCTTGCTGTGTAATAATCAAAGGATCGTTTGTGGGCTCGTCTAAAGCACGGATTCCATGTATATGTGAATGGTCTCCATCTTGAGCAAAACGACTAGTGGAACAGAATACGGAAATGCTCGAACATAAGCTAGATTGACGGCGCAATCGATACGTAGCCTTTTGCGCATAGACACTAATAGCTTGCTTCAAAGATGCAATATCACGTAGCGTATGAGAAAACATGCGCGAACACATAATCTGATGAAGGCGTTTTCCATCGAGAGCATTAGATTCAGAATTAAAATCAATACACGCTATTCCACGTAGCTCCAAAATTATTTGCTGTACAGATACGTTAAAGTGCTTACGCATGGCTACGGGATCGCTGTCTCGTAACTGAGCGGCTGTAAGAATGCCCATACTCATTAATTTTGGAGCTAAATGTCTACCGATTCCCCATACATCGTTTACAGGAATAAGCTGAAGAAAATGAGGATTAATAGATAGAGCCTCATCCCAGCTCATAATAGTACGTGTTCCCACATGTTTTTTTGACCAATGGCTCACCACCTTGGCTAAAGTGCACGTGGGAGCAATGCCAATAGAAATAGGTAGTCCTAAACCTTTCCACACTGCTTTTTGCATGGCTTCACATCTGCTGGTTAAATCTGAACTATGCCCTTGCACGTCGAAAAAACATTCATCAATTGAATACACATGCTGCTGAGCAAAAAATTGGTTCATCACATGCATCATTCTGGTTGATAAACTGGCATACAACTCATAATTTGAACTACAGGCTACTACGCCATGTTCTCTGGCAAAATCACGAATTTTAAACCATGCAATTCCCTCAGGAATTTTCAGCTGTTTTGCTTCAAAACTGCGTGCTACCACACAACCATCATTATTAGATAGAACAACAACAGGAATATTGGCAAGACGTGGATTAAAAACTTTCTCGCATGAGGCAAAAAAGCTATCTGCATCAGCTAAAATAAATTGGCTTGGTGCCCTTAGTACTGCCATCATTCTCACCCCCGTATGTTTCGAACAGAGCTATGTTGAGGATGATAGCTTCCTATAACCACGCCCCACAAGGTTATTGATTCATCAAAATACAGATGAATATCTTTATCGTGCATAGCATAGGTGCTCAGCACGGGGTTGCCTTGATTATTTGTAGTTAATCGCCTCAGAAGAAGTTCTCCCTCATAGGTAATAACAACAATATCGTCATGCTCTGGAGTAAGAGAACGATCAACGAGAATAATATCGCCATCAAAAATTCCTGCACCTTCCATAGAGGAACCATTAATACGCATAATAAAAGTGGTATCTGGATGCGTAATAATATTGGCATCGAAAGAAAAATCGGAGGAGAAATAATCCTGTGCTACGGAAGGAAAACCCGTATGAGATTTCGCGCGCACTGCTGCCATAACACACCACCTTTCGAACATTTGTTCGAATAGTTTTTCAGGTGGGCTGGACGAAAAAACGCTCTGCGACATGCCAATATATAGGCTGTGTGCAGAGCGTTGTATAAGGATAACGACTTAGATTACTTCGTGCTGTTATTGTGGTATTGAGGCAAAGTAATTTCAAAATTTACGCCACGTATATCGTCCACAACTTTCACAGTGCCCCCATGAAGACCAGCAGCCCATCGTGAAATAGACAAGCCCAACCCCGTTCCGCCTGACATTGTTCCTGGACGATTGCGGTGTCCCTTAACATAGCGGCGGAAAATATCTGAACGGTCTTCCGGTGCAATTTGAGAACCAAAATTCACAACATTGGTCACAACACAACCGACACGAAGATCTTCATGAGCTTCTACCAGAATTGATGTATTATCGGCAGAATGCTTAAGAGCATTAGCAATAATATTAGTAAAAAGCTGACGCAATCGATCTTCATCGCCGTCCATCCATAAAGCCGGAGGAACATCTAAAGATACGTGATGGTTGTGGCTGCCATCAGCAATTTCAAGAGGTGCAATCACGTCATCCAAGAAATCACGCACATTAAAACGAGTAATCTCTAAACTGGCAGCACCTGCTTCCATTCGGCTTAAATCAAGCAGGAAAGCAATCAAATCGCTTAAACGCTGTGTTTGACTTAAAATGCCCTCTAAGTTTGCAGGAGTTGGTTCTACTACACCATCAGCCATATTTTCTACTAAAGCTTGCAGAGCCGATACAGGTGTACGCAATTCGTGGCTCACATTAGCAATTAAATCACGACGCATTTGGTCAGCATGTTCGAGTTCATCTGCCATCACATTAAAGGATCGAGATAGTTGACCGATTTCATCATTGCTCTCTAAAGCCATAGATACGCGCTTCGTATAATCTCCCTGAGTCAAAGATTCTGCAGCATCGCGTATTTCACGAAGAGGGGCAGTAAGTCCTTGCGCAAATAAATAAGTAACGCTTAAAGCAATCGCCAAAGTAATAGGTAAAGCAATCCAACCAGAAATACCTAACTTAAGCAAGCCCCACGCAAAAACAAAAGCAAAAAACGTATCTAAAATAATAAGAACGCTTAACTCGATTTTCAGTGAACGAATAATCCCTAAAGGACGATAACTATTAAAATGGCGAGAACTCTTTGAGGTAGAGCGAGAAGATTTCATTTGTAACTCCGTAAAAAAGCGCTACTTCCTGTTTCTTTACGAAACAAGGGGAGTAGCGCCCATAAAAATCATGAAATGATGAAATATAGAAATTATTGAGCGTCGCCCTCATCTGCAGGAGGCTCAAATGCATAACCAACGCCATGTACTGTGCGAATCATATCGGCACCCAACTTATGACGTAAAGCCTTCACATGCGAATCTACAGTACGAGTGCCAGATGCGTCCACCCAATCCCACACTTCCTCAAGCAGCTTTTCACGAGTCAGTACGCTCTTTGGCTTGCGTGCAAGAGTGGAGAGCAAATCAAACTCAGTAGGAGTTAAATGCACAACCTCAGAATTCAAGGTGACAATACGTTGAGCTGGGTCAATAAGCAAACCGCCAAACTGTAAAATTTTCTCGTTCTCAGAATTCTTGGCAATAACCTTAGCACGTTCTACGCGGCGCAACAAAGCCTTGCATCGTGCAATAAGTTCGCGCATGGAAAAAGGCTTAGTCATATAATCGTCGGCACCGGCGCTCAAACCAATAATCTTATCAGTCTCATCATCGCGAGCTGTCAGCATAAGAACTGGAACTGGGCGGGACGATACAATACGCTTGGTCGCCTCTAAACCATCCATAACCGGCAACATAATATCCATAATAATTAAATCAGGCTTAATCTGGATGGCAGCTTGAACAGCAGTTGCACCATCGCCAATAACTCGCGCATTCCATCCCTCAGACGCTAAACGCTGTGCAATAGCAGTAGCAAGGGTTGGCTCATCCTCAACCACGAGGATAGTATGCTGTGCAGGTCGCGTTGTAGACATATTCATAATGTAGCTTTCTTGTTAGATTGCCATTCTGTAATTATCATAGCGCAAGATATGGCGAAAATGCGTGTCCTTACTTTATGGCAAACTAAGCGGGTTGAAATTTTTGCTGGAAGGCTTATTTTATGGACTATAAGGTCGGGGATACCGTCGTTTATCCGCGCCATGGCGCAGCTCGCATTGAAGAAATTGCAGAACGCGAATTACGAGGAGAAACAAAGACATATCTCAAGCTGTCTGTGCTTTCATCTGACGGCCTGATTATTAATGTTCCAGCAGATACCGTTGAACAGCTGGGCGTACGCGATATTGTAGACGCAGTAGCTGTGGCAAAAGTTTTTGAAATTTTGCGTACTCCTATTGTAGAAGAGAAGACAAACTGGTCTCGTCGCTACAAATTAAACCAGGAGAAAATTGCTTCGGGTGACGTCAATAAAGTCGCAGAAGTAGTACGTGACTTAGCTCAGCGTGACGATAACGATCACGGTTTATCTGCTGGTGAAAAACGCATGCTCTCACGCGCTCGCACTATTCTCACTTCTGAAATTGCTTTGAGTGAGAAGTTGGAGGAAGAAGAAGCTCAGCGTTTGCTTGATGTTAATTTAGGCTATGAACAGCCTCAGCCAGGCGACGAGAAGCATCATGCTCAGGCTCCTGAAGAACCTGCTGATGCAACTTTGCGTCGTGTAGAAGCTGAAGAAGTAGCGAAGAAAAAGAAGAAGTAAGAGCTTTTAAGCTGTTTATATACGTTCTATAAGAGATACGTTCTATAAGAGCAGGGTATCAATCCGCGGGGATTGGTGCCCTGCTGTTTTGTGAGAAATAGAAGAATGTTTTCGGCTTCTTGAGATTTGGCTCGCTGGCATGGTTTTTCAGCAAGCCGTACCTGTGTGTGGCACGTGATGAGTGAGGTTCCCCTGTGTGTGTGTTATCCCCATTCGTGTGCTCCCAAACATGACATGTTCAACGTAGCCTGACTGGGAGCAGTGTGTTGCCATGCAGCACTCTTAAATAAGAGCAATACCATGTATGGTTGTGTGTGCTGCATGAGAAAGATGAAAGGTTATGGTGTGCACAGCATATCGGCTAACCTAGCGAACCACTTATATGATGAACCAAAATAGGTCAGGTCAAGCACAACCTCATTGCGACCAGCCTCAATAACTCTAAATGGAACTCACCATAGAACGTCCAATCATATACAGAAAACTAACACCCTCTGGAGTTTTGCAGCTGTTACACGCAATCAACTTTCAAACTGCGTTAAATTCGAAATACTCTTACTCTTACGCATTCTGCTTAATCGATTAACACACCCGATATGCCAGTTTTGATGTACAAAAATAGCATCAAAACTGGCATAACAGTTGCGCGTATCGATATGCACTCATAAAGGCAAACCGCATTCGCGTCCGAGCGGTGTCTTGACTCATAACATCCGGAGGAATCAGCTGGAATCTACTGGGGCAACATCTCCACTAAACACCCAGTTAAGTCCGATGAGCTGTTTAAGCGCGTAATCGCGTGTATAACTTAGCAAGCAACCACAGAATTACGCTTATGCTCACAATAACGAAGCTAGGTGGCATATCGAACATCGTAGAGAGAATCAAACCTCCCCACATCGATGCTAAACAGAGAAGAACAGTCATCAAAATGGCTCGCAAAGGGGATCGAGTAAGCATCATCGCTGTATCTGCTGGTGTAATAACAAGAGCAAAAATCAATAATGTTCCTACAGCAGGAACTGCTACAGTAATAACGCTTGCCATCATAACCATAAAAATAATACCCAAAACAGTAACAGGTAAACCTTTAGCACGCGCTACGCTCTCATCGAGAGAACTGAAAAGGAGCGGTCTAAAAATAAGAGCGAGTACGAGGATAAGCAGGCAATCAAGAAGAGCAAAAGATATTAGTTGATCGTTTGTAATAGTAAGTACTGAACCAAATAATATAGACTGCATTTGCTTTGCTGCGCCTGAAGAGAGATTAGAAAAATACAAACCCAAAGCAGTGGCAAAAGCTAAAACAGAGCCAGTAGCAACTTCTCTATCTGATGCTTTTTTACCTAAAGTTCCAATAGTTAAAGCACCCAAAAGCGAGAAAATACCCATACCCCACAAAACAGGAATGCCGAGAAGCACAGCACCAGTTGCGCCTGGTAAACCAATATGAGCTAAAGCGTGCGCAGCAAAAGTAGATTTGCGAGTAATAACAAAATAACCTACAACGCCAGCAGCAACAGAGATAAGAACGCTGGCAATAAAAGCGCGTTGAACAAAGTCGGCTTGAAGAATTGTATGCCATAAAGGATTGTATTGCATGTTAAGCCTCGAAATTCTGGTTTGTGCTCGTAGAATCTGCAGAGATTGAAGCGGCCGGGGCGTGCGGATTATCAGCATGTTCTGCCAGTTCGATATGTTCAGTCTGTTCTATGTCTTCTGTCTGCTTGATATCTGTCTGCTCGCCCGCACAATTTTCCACGTAGTTTTCCTCTTTATGGTGAGGTGAATGCCATTGAGCGGCGTCCTGCGTAGGATGTTCATCATGAACTGTGCGACTTGGTGGCTCGACATCTGAATTATGCGTCACAAACATATCGCCCTGAGGTGTGGTAATAACTTCCACAGTTGTGCCATATAAATGAGTGAGAAGATTAGAATCGAGCATATTATTCATAGATGAATAATGAGGGTGTCCGTCAAGCAAATACACGGCTCCGGTCAGAATTGGCAGGAGAACATTCAAATCATGAGCCACAACTTGAATGGTCATACCAGTACGTTTATTAAGCTCTGCAAGCAGTTCAACAATAGAATGTTGGCTGGCAATATCCAAATTTGCCAGTGGCTCATCTAAAATAAGCAGCTCTGGTTTGTTAACCAAAGCTTGTGCAATAGCAGCACGCTGACGCTGACCTCCCGATAAATCGCGAATACGTGACTGCGCTTTGTGCATTAACCCCACAAAATCAAGAATGTCGTCAACAGCTTGTCTATCTGCATGAGAACTTGGCAGAAAGCCCCAACGAGAACCGCTAATACCGAGAAGAACAAAATCAAAAACAGTAATATTGCTTTCATTAATAGATGTGTAATTTTGAGGAACATAGCCAATACGCGCATTTTTCTTACCAGGCGCTGCGCCTAGAACGCGCAGACGTCCGGACGATAAAGGAATAATACCCAGCTCAGTAGATAGCATAGTGGTTTTTCCAGTACCATTTGTTCCCACAATCGCAGTTACGCTACCTGTAGGAATAGAGAAATTGCCGTGTGACCAAATAACACGGTGTGCGCGTTGAACCTCTGCATCAATAAATTCGATAGCAGGCTCGGAAGTCTTAGCAGGCTCGGAAGCTTGAGCGTGCGTGTGCGCGTCTGGTTGCGCGGTCTGTGCGGTCTGCGTATCCCGCGTAGGCTGCGCAACAACGCTCTGCTCTTGCGACTGCACAGATTTATCAGTGTGAGAAAAAGACGACATGATAATCTTTCAGTATTATTTCAGTATTATATGGTGTGGCTCTTTAGAGAACGACAGTAAAGACATTTAAAACAACGAAAAGCATAGACAGTGACGAAAGTAAGAAGAAAATGGGCGCTGAGCTTGTTACTCAACACCCTGTTTCCATCTGCTATCCATGACTGACAAAACTATTGAGTTTTATTAATCATGGTCATGATCATGATCACTGTGTTCAGACTGCTCATACACAGTGGTATCTGGATTTACACCCGTGTCTAAGGTTGCGGTCAAGTTTTCTACCAAGGCCTTAATCCATGCATGCAAAGTAGTGTATTGCGATGGAATTTGCTCAGTAATATTGACTACAGGAATATCAGACTTTCCAGCTGTTCCAGTGAGCATATTCGTTGCGTCAGAACTTTCCTGAGGATTATTCACAAGGAACTTAATCTGGTGACCTTCAATAATACTCTGGAAAGCTTGCAAATCTGCTGCAGTTGGCTCTGACTCATTCGCGCTCGCATTAGCATAGCCTTCTGGAGTTACGTCCTTCAATCCCAAATCAGAGTAGAGATAGTAGGCAACAGATTCAGTTGCAGCGTACGGGGTATCGGCATACTTGTTCTTGAACTCGTTCATAGTATTGTCGAGTTCGGTTTCGCTCTTCAACCATGCATCATATTGCTTCTGGAAATAATCCTTCGAAGCAGGAAGAAGCTGAGCATAAGTTTTCTTTAAGGACTCTGCTACTGCTTTACGCGCATCGGAAGAGAACCATAAATGTGGATTATCGCTTTCGCTAGCTCCAATAATAGAAGCTGCGTTCACGCTTTGCACCGATTTTGCTGAGGACAATGCCTTAGTTGCCCACTCATCGTAATGACCGCCATTAACCACAGCAATATTTGCTGCTGTAAGCTGTGCAATTTCCGCTGTAGATGGTTCGTAATCATGTGCTTCTACATTGGAACTGTTAATAATGGACGTGACCTTTACATGGTCGCCACCAATTTCTTGTGCTAACGAACCCCACTGATTAACAGAAGCTACAACTGTTAATGGATCTTTTGCTGTAGTTTTTTGTGAAGTATCTGCCTTTTTCTCTGTCTTGTCTGCAGATTTAGCGCCACAAGCGCTCACAGAAAAGAGGGCCGCGCCCACAGTCAATGTGGCAACAGTACGGCGGATAATAGTTTTGACGTCAAAGTTTCGATGCATTTTCATCTTACTTGACTCTTTCTACCTTATGTATCAATGTCATAGTGTGCACAGAATGTATTCTATTGCACCACCTCATAGTACCATTAAAGACGTATTTACGCCACTAGAGGGATTCGTTACAGGGAGTTGAAGTAATGACTACAGCAGACAGCACATCGCATGACGGCACTGCGCACAATGTCGATGCTCATAACGCTTATAATGCTCATAATGCTTATAATCGTGACGCAAGCAATTTCAAAAGTAATGAACAGTCTTTACGTATCAGTGGCACTGAATTAGCGCACAGTCTGAAAGCTGATTTAGCTCAGCGAGTAGAGAACTTAAAAAAACAGGGCGTTACGTGCGGTTTGGGAACGATTTTAGTGGGTGAAGATGCTGGCTCTGTGAAATATGTAGCAGGCAAGCATAAAGATTGCGCTGAGATTGGCATTAACTCTATTCGTATTAATTTGCCAGCAGAGGCAAGTGAAGACGACATTCTTGCCGCTGTTGAGCAGTTAAATAATGACCCTGCTTGTGACGGTTTTATTGTGCAACTTCCTTTACCTAAGCACGTCAATACACTGAAAGTATTGGAGAGTATCGCTCCAGAAAAAGATGCAGATGGCATGCATCCGATGAATGTAGGACAGTTAGTTTTGCACACAGATAGCGTTCCTGCTGTGCCTTTGCCTTGTACGCCACGAGGAGTTATCGCTTTACTTGAGTCAGCAGGTATTGATTTATTAGGCAAAGATGTCTGCGTGTTGGGTCGAGGTATAACTATTGGCCGTACAGTTGGTTTATTACTGAGTTTGCACGGATACGATGCGACGGTTATTAACTGCCATTCACGCACGCGCAATATTGAAGATAAAATTCGTCAGGCAGATATTGTTATTGCTGCTATGGGATCTGATTATTTTGTGAAACCACATATGATTAAGGACGGTGCTGTGCTTGTTGATGTGGGAGTTTCGCGTGTTTTCGTTGAAGACGAAGGTAAGTGGAAAATTCATGGCGATATTGACCCAGCATGTCACGCCAAAGCGAGTGCATACACTCCAAATCCAGGGGGAGTGGGTCCAATGACACGTGCTATGTTGTTGAAAAATATTGTAGAAATGGCGGAAAGAAAAGCTGCGTAATCTGATTATCTGCAGTCTGTAGTCGGCTTTTTTTGGGGGGGGGTGAGCTTGCGATACTTAACCGGTTCTTCGTATTTTAGCGGGGGTTTAGGGGAGATGTTGTCTAGTAGGTATCAGTTGATTCCTCTGACTGGTATGTGTTAAGACATCGCCTCGGTGTGAATGTGGTTATTTTTATAC
>NZ_ATVB01000007.1 GCF_000420505.1 Alloscardovia omnicolens DSM 21503
CCCATCCTTGCTCGTGTAACCATACACGCGTGGAACAAATCAGATCAACCATGCTGTCACTGGTTTTACTAGGCATGGTATGTGGTCGAGTTGACCTGGTTTTTACCGCGTTTAAACCATCCGAACGATAACGAGCAAGAAGTTTTCTGACCCATCTATCCGAAACATGAAACACGCTGGTCGCATCTTTGACGGACGCACCCGACTCAAGAACATAAAGAATAATAGCTATATTACGCGATGAATGATCCATACCCCATCATCACACGCGGAACGATGTCTTGACACACCCCCGAAAAAACCACACCCAAAAACAGCGGAACGATGTCCTGAAACCACACACCCCCGTGCGCACGGATAAATCTTCTCCCTAGCCTAGAGATACAGGCATCGAGGAGATTTCTTTTTTATTGCGTTAGAACAATACGCACCATGGCCACATATTGGCATTCCAAAATCCGGAAACATTAGAAGAGTAAACTCATATAGTGAGAAGGAGATGAATTTTGAGCAAGTATAAGTTTTCACATTGAGGTCAAAGCACTGTAGATGTCCATACATATCCAAATGGCGATAAATTATTAACCATTAAGCGAATAGGTTTGTTGAATTTCTTACTTTTCGGCACGCATAAAGAAACAAAGGTGCTCACCAACACCATCGATGCCGTCAAGTTCACACCATCGCATCACAAGCCTGGCTCTATGAAGTTTACGGTTAACGGCAAGAAAAATCATGACTCCGCTCTCTACTTCTACGGTTCTCAGGAGCAGTCCGATGCCCTCGCACTGTACGACGAGCTGAGCCATCTCATCCAAAAGTAAGTACAAGCACGAAGCAATCAATCACCCTCAATAACGGCGTCGAACTGCCACTGCTTGGTTTCGGAACTTTCCAACCGAGCTGAAGCCGAGCTGGATATCGACCGCGCAGATATTTTCGTTACGTCCAAGCTATGGGTGAGCGATACGAGCTACGACGGTGCGCGCCGCGCGTACGGGTTTGGATTATATCGACCTGTATCTGTTCACAATCCGATGAACGATGTGTTCAGCGCGTGGCGAGCGCTGTCCGAGCTGCTGCAAGACGGTGTTGTGCGCGCGATTGGCGTGAGCAATTTCTCTCGCGCGGCTCGAGGATTTCATCTCGTTTAACGAGGTCGTGCCGCAGGTTATTGAGCGGTGGCTGGTTCAGCGCGGTATTGCGTTGATTCCGAAGAGCACCACGGCCGAGCGTATCGTGCAGAACGCAGATATTTGGGATTTAGTTTGAGCGACGGCGAGATGGAGCTGTGCGCGCTTTGAATACAGCTACCAGTCAGTTCTTTGATTGGTCCGATCCGGCGGTATTTCGCCGGTTAGCACATTTGCCGTACGAAGACTAAAAGAAAGGGCTTCCCTAGGGAAGCCCTTTCTTAGTTTATTGCTTAGTCAGCAACCACACCTTCTTTATCGAAGTAGTAGGTAATTGGCTTAAGCTCTTCACCGTCGTAAGATGCGAAGAATTCTTCTACGCTATCTGGGTGAGTCAGCTTGCCGTTTGCGTTGTAACCAGGGTTAATGGTTTCTACGAACTTACCGTTTTCTACATGCAGTTCAAGCTCTTCTACAGGCAGACCGCGCTTACCGGTAACCTTGACGTCAATCAAGAACGGACGTCCTGCCTACGTTACTTCTACTGCCTTATCGAAAGCAGCTGGCAAATCGTCGGACTTGGTTACTGTTACAGCTTCTACGCCCATACCGCGCGCAATCATTGCGAAGTCCTGATCTTCAATAAAGATGCCTGAGTGTTCTGGGATTGGCAAATCATCTTGCTCAGACTTAATGAAGTTCAAGGATGCGTTCGAGGTAATAATATTAATCACAGGCAAGTTATACTTCTTCTGCGTAATAATATCCTGCATAACCATCGAGAACGCGCCATCGCCAGAAATATTAAAGATCTGACGCTCTGGGAAGCTCAAAGCACCTGCCAAGGAACCTGGCACACCATAACCCATCGAAGCGAACAGGGCGGAAATAGTCCACTTATTCTTTGGAGTTAAGTGCAGGTAGCGGAAGGAGTTAATAATGTTATCGCCAACATCGATGGAGAAGAGAGCATCTTCTTCTGCGATGCGGTTAATTTCCTTATACTGTCTCGAACTCAAGTGGATCGGATGGACGGTTAGTCATCTTGGTCATGTATTCTTGCCAGTTCTTGTTAGCAGCCACAACTGCACGGAAGGATGGCAATGATTCAGCTGGCTCAGACAGCTCCAAAGCCTTCTCAACAAAAGCAGCAGCATCGGACCATACGCCATAATCCAAGAAGCGATGCGAACCAAACTGACCAGAATCAGCGTCGATCTGAACAAACTTAAACTTATGCGTGAGGTAAACGAGGTTTGCAAATGGGAAGTTGGAGCCCAAAGCAATCACTAAATCAGCAGCAGCAGCAGCAAAGGCTTCACCGCAGCCTTGCATGCAGCACGGTTAGCATAACCCAAGTTTCCTTCATACTCTTCAGGAACTAATCCCTTTGCTAAACCAGTCAAAACCAAAGGAATCTGCAGCTCCTTAGACAGCTCAACGAGCTTCTCGCCGCCTGCACCAATACCGCGGCTCACGTGAATAACTGGACGCTTTGCAGCCTTAATAAGGTCGAGAACATTCTTTACTTCCTCATCGGTTGGCAAAGGAAGTGGAGCTGGCTTGCGGTCGGTTGGCGAGGAGCTGGAATATGGCTTATCTGGAATCTACACATAACCGAAATTGTTTGGAATAGCAACCACAGCTACGCCCTTGTGCTTGTAGGCCTCGCGCACAGCCTTATCGACGACGTATGGAAGGCTTTCGGCGGCCATAACAGTGCGGTTGTACACTGCAACATCTTCGAACATTGGGTTCTCAGCGAACTCCTGGAAGTAGTTGTAGTTCATGTTGGTGGTTGGCACCTGACCAATCAGCGCTACTACTGGCGCATGGTCTTCGCGCGCATCATACAAACCGGTCAGCAAGTTCGTAGCACCTGGACCTGCAGAGCCGAAGCACACCTGAACACGGCCGGTCAGCTTTGCATCTGCAGACGCCGCCAAAGCGCTCACCTGCTCGTGACGCACCTGAATGTACTGATACGCTCTTTTTCGGCGTCCAAAGCCGCCATCGTCGAGTTAAAAGAGCCGCCTGGGTAGCCGTATAAATATGCTTTACACCCCATGACTGCAAAACGCGAAGCATTGCTACGCTTGCTGGAACTGTTGCTTGGGTTTCTGGAGATGAAACTGCGTTATTCATTATTTCTCACTTTCGAACTTCATGTTCATACGGATCGTCAGCTTTGTCAATCTCTTACCTCATACGGTTGCACCGCTCGCGAAGTTAGTTCAAACCGCAAACTATTGATATACATCACGTGTGATGTAGTGCACAGGACTTGCTTGTGCGTGCGCTTGATACACTTGGTTTATGGCTGGATCAAAGACTGCACCACTGACCGAGCGAGGCCTCGCAACCCGTAAAAAGTTTACTCTCGCTTTGGCTGATTTATTGTGCTCCTACTCTGTTTCGGAGATTACTGTTAAAGAGATTGTTGTGCGCGCGCATAGTACGCGGCAAACTTTTTACCGCTACTTCACCTCGAAAGAGGATGTGCTGCACGCTTTGCTCGCTGATTTATATGATGAATGCTATGACCGCGTTTTAAACAGCAGTGGCACAACTTTCGAAGATTATTTGGTTGTGTATTTTAGTTTTTGGCGCGAACGCTACGGTCGGTTGCGCGCCATTATGCAACACAACCCGCACTGGCTTTTTAATGAAGTTGCCTACACCTACAATCGCCGTTTTTACCCGAAAATTAAGGGATTATGGGCCACCGAACTGCTTGATGAGCAGGGCGAACAGTATTTCCAAAACTTTATTTTTGGCGGCTTAGCCCACGTACACGCCACGTGGTTTGCGCAAGGCTGCGCGCAAAGCCCGGAAGACATGGCGCATTATGTGGCGCAGTGTTGGACGATTTATAAGCAACCCGAGGAATAAGCATAGAGAAGGCCCGATATCTCGAGAGAGATACCGAGCCTTTTATGAAGAATGTAGCTTCTACTGTTACTTCTACTACTTCCTCATACGACGCATTGCTACGAGGGATACACCTGCTGCGATAGCGAAGCCAGCGACAACAACCATTCCTACGATTGCGGCACCTGTGCTAGCCAACTTAGTCGAAGGCTTCTGAGCAGTTGGCTTTGTTGGCTTTGTTGGAACCTTTGGATCCTCAGGCTTAGGTTCCGGCGTCGGGTCAGCCTTGTACTTCACAGTGAAGTTAATGCCCTTAGGAGCCACAGCATCCGCTTCATCAGCCTGCTGAACGCCATTCCACTGGAATGCAAATGGAATAGTTCGGCTGCCGAGTGTCGCCTCAGAAGAGAACTCACCAGCAACAGTGCCTTCGATGGTGTAGTTGGTGTTTGGCTTGGAATCGGCAGTGAAGGCTACGCCGTGAACAGTAATCATAAAATCACCGTTCTCGTTGCCTGCTTCGTTCACCAGCTTCTTCAAATCACCATAGGTCTTAATATCCTCTGGCTTCGCGATATCGAAATGAACGGTGAGAACATTGCCTTTGAAAGAGCTCTTCTCTTTGTTTACTACAAATCCGTTAGCAACTAAGCCGAGCTTCTCAATATCGGTGTTGGTAAAGGTCATACCCTTTGGCAAAGTGAGCTTTGCATCAAAACCGAACTTGGTATTCTTGAGCACAATGCTATCGAAGGTACCTGCAGAAACACCCTCCCAGTTTTCAATGGACTTCATCTTGGCAAGAACAGCATCTTGAATGTGAAGAACGCCTGCTACGTCCAGAGTGGACTTGGACGAGTCTGCAACATAGACCTGCTCGTGTTCGGTATCCAAATCTTTACTGGTCTGTGCACCACGCAAATCAGCTGGCATATCGATACCTGGCTGAACAGTGAAGTTAATACCCGAGAAGAAGTAACGGTCTTCTTCGCCCTGCTTCTGCTTACCATTCCACTGGAAGGTGAATGGGTAAGTAGTAGTACCAAAGGTTGCGTAAGAGCTGAAGTTGCCAGAAGCGGTTCCCGAAATGGTAAACCATGGCAAGTCTGCCTTCTTCGCTTTTTCAGCGTCGAAACCAACACGAGGAATTGTAATCGTTAAATCAGCATCGAGCTTGTCAATAACCTTCTTCATATCAGCATAGGTCTTAATAGCTGCAGGATCCTTCAAAACAAAATCAACTACAGCTTCGTTGGACGTAAACGAAACCTCATAATCGAAGTCTGGAGCACCCTCAAGCTTCAGGTCGTCCTTATTGGTTGTCGTAAACTTCATACCTTCTGGCAACTTCAACGTAGATCGGAAGCCAACGCGTACGGCATCGAGCTTAATCTTCTCAAAATCAGATTCGTTCTTGCCGTACTTGTCTTCGATTTCCTTCATCTGAGTCTTTACGGATTCGCCCACATGAAGAACACCCTGAACATCAATCGTATCGTTCACGGAAGGAACACGGTAAATATCTCGTGCTGTTGTATCCCAAGCTTTCTGCTTGCCGTCAGCAACAGAGAGACGACCGCGTACGTCCGCAGGAAGATCGCTCTCGATTGGCTTCGCATAGTTTACTGTAAGCAGTAAGCCCGCTTCATTGGCAGCGGTGTACTCGAAGTTAAAGGCACGAGTCGTGCCACCTTTAGTAGCTTCAGAGCTGAAGCCGCCAGTAGCTTCTCCAGTAATGGAATAGTTGGTAGCTGGCTGAGCCGTGTCACTAAAAGTAATATTGTTTACGGTTACCGACAAATCCTTGTCGAGCTTATCGATAGCCTCCTTGAGCTTAGCGAAAGTTGTAATGTCCTCCGCCTTCTTGAAGCCCATAACAATGTTTGCTACCTTGCCCTTAACCTCTGCACTCTTTACCTCGAAGTCTTCAGCACCTGTAAGAGCTACATCGATTGGCGCACGGGTCTGTGCGTCAGCAAATTCAAGACCTTCAGGCAAAGTCAGCTTTGCTACAAACTGGAACTTCGTCTTGCTTAAGGAGATATCGGCGAAATCACTTGGCTTCTCATCGTACTTCTTAATAAGTTCAGCCATCTGATTTTTAGCAAGGTCGTTCACATGCAGTGTGCCGGTTACAGAGAAAACAGACTTTTTGCTCGCTGCAGTGAAAACGCCTGCGTTGGAGATTTTTTTATTTCCGTCGGCGGAGCCCGATAGATTAGCACTAATCGTGCCCTTAATAGTTCCTTCAGGAATAGCATCGGTAGGATTAGTGGACTTCTTCTTGAAGGTATACGTCTTGGTATTGCCATCTCCAGAAGTTGCTTCGCCTACGAACTCATAGCCGTCGATGGTTCCAGCAGCCTGGAAATCGTCGCCTACAACTGGATTTTTAAGAGATTCGCCAGTGTCTGCAACCCACTTTGTAGTCTTCTTCACTGGATCTGGGAAGCAATCCGACATACCTGAAGCCAAAGGCTGCGAAGCATCATCAGTTTTATAAGTTGTTGCACCATAACCAAATTGAGCCATCATGCCACTAGCGTAGAAGGAGAAAGATCCACGTCCAGTAACAGTGGCTGCTTCAAATTGCTGAGCTTGCTGCTTCGTCGTAGCCGTAACCGTGTACGGAATACTTAAGTTTACCGTGTGAGCACCTGGGTCTTGCTGATCGCGCTGGTAAGCGGCATAAACGCCTGCCCAGTTAGTATCAATCAGATACATCTTAAAGTTAACAGTCTGCCCATCTACTGTAGACACAATTCTGTTGCCATTAATAATGGACGATGTATTGCTCGTTGTAACTTGACCTATAGTTACATTCGCAGGGAAAGTGACCGCATACGAGATGTATGCGATTTTGTTTTTTCCTTCCAAACCGTGTGGATAATAGCCGTTTTTTGCAGCCGTTTTCATATCGTCATCATGCCCAGCCAACGCGGTACTCAACGGCACATTAATATTGACAGTACCGTTGTAGGTGGCGCTTGCTGGATTGGTTGCGCAGGTTGCGCTACCAGAAGTCTTAGCATACTGAGCAACCGCCAACGGAGCATCAGCTGCTTGTGCGCTCGCCATAGGGAACGCGGCGATGAGACCCGAAAACAGCATGGCCACGGCCACAACCATGCTTATGAGCCATCCTTTTCTCTTCATTTTTCCTCTTTTCAACGTTTTTCAAGCACAAAACGAGCGCTCAAAGAATACTTCTGTTCTATCGTACAATAGAGGGAGAACTAGCGAAAAACCTACTCTCCGTATACGCCCGTCTTAGCCAACTGCTCCATCAAAACATCGGACTTTACGAGCGGACGCGCAACAATCAAACCAATCAATAAAGCAGGAATCATAAAGAGCATAAACTGACCGAGCGCCACCCAATACTCATTGCCGTACGCGCCAGCAATGGCGGCGTGCATAGCCTTCATACCGTAGCGGAACGGAAGCAGCGGATAGACCCACTGGAAGAAGACCGGCATCAGCTCAACCGGGAAGGTGCCACCCGAACCAGCAATCTGCATAACCATAATAATCACGGCAATCGCCTTACCCACCGCGCCCAGCGCCAAAGTGAGCGCGTACATAAGCGTGGAGAAGAGCAGGCTCGCGCACCAAGCGGCCAGGAAAAGCAGGAGCGGATTATCACACTGAATTTTAAGGTACCATAAATCGCCCATCACCAGCAGCGTGGACTGCAGCAGCGAGAACACGAGGAAAGTAAGATAGCGTCCCCAATATTCGCTACCCAAACCGAGTCCGAACAAGCTGGCGTTACCCGCGGTATGCGGCCGCGAGTTTTTCGGCAGATGCTCATACAGTTCGTCCGTGCTCGCTAAGCCGAGAACACGCGCTTTGCGACGGTCAGACACAGAAATCTTCATCATGGAGACGAGGAAAACGCTGCCCACCCAAATCGCCAAAATCGTGTAGAACGCGGACATAGCGGTGCCGTAATTAGCCACTGCAAACACTGCATGACGCTTGAGCTTCACCGGCGAAGAAAGCATAGCAGCGAACTGTGTGGCGGTTAAATCGTTGCCGGCAATGTCGGAGAGTTTCTCATTCGTCTCATCTACACCGTTCTGCACAGAGGTTGCAATTGCTCGCAACGAGCTGGCCAAGGAGGTAAGAGCATCGCGAGTTTTCGAGAGCGCATCGCTCACCGTTTTTACCGTCGAACGAGCTTGCGTGCCTTCAGAGCGTAGCGAGCCCAGCACAGCGCGCACAGAGTTCGACGCAGTTTGCGCACGCTGGGACACCGTATTCATATCCGAAACAAGCACGGACAGCTGCGGCTTCACGTTCACATTAAACGAGTTTTTCGCGTCAGTCAGCGTTTTCTTTACCGCGCGAATCTGCTCGGCCAGCTGCTTTTTCTGCTGCCCCACCGTCTCCTTCGCCTTCGCCACGTTCGTGCCGGCCGCGCTCACCTGCGAACCGATCGCGGTCACATCGCTAGACGCTTGCTTGAGCTGTGCAATAAGCGCGTCGATATTGCTGATTGTTATCGGATCGCTCACCTGCGCCTTCACCTGCTCGAGAGCGCTACTAATTTGACTGTACGAGTCGGCAGATGATTGGATAGCACTGCCCACCGTCGTTAAGCGCGTGCTGAGCGTATCCACGTTGGCGCTAATCGGCGAGCTGAGCGCATCAAGCTGTGAGAGAACCGCATCGAGGCTCGTGCCTGCGGAGTCGAGCGCACTCGACAGCGAATCTCCTGCCGAGGATGCCGCGTCGCTGAGATTTTTCACCTTCTTTACCGCGTTATTGAGTTCCGCACGCGCATCTGCAGAACCGCTCGAACCGGCAGAAATAATGGTCTGCGAGGAGTTGACTAAATCCGCGCTGGCTTGGATAAGAGCTGCGTAACTGCCCATCTGCACGGCTGCCGCGTCCATATCGCCCGCCACGGTATTGAGGCGCTTCACGACCGTATCCACATACTCCTGGCCTTGCGCACTGCTGGAGAAATCGCTCACATGATGCGCCACGTCCAGCGCTATCGAGGCAATAGTTTGCGCGAAAGTTTCCGAGATTTGCGTAACGACTGTATCGGCTGCTTTTTCGGTGATTTTTGGCGCAATAGCATTCGATTTTTCGTTAATATAATATTCAATTTTCGCGGTAGAACTATTCGCCTCGAAAAAAGTGAGCATGTGCGCACTAAAATCTTCGGGAATAACGATAGCCGCATAATACGAACCAGAATGAACACCATCGATAGCTTTTTTCTTGGATACGAACTGCCAATCAAGCTTCGTATTCTTGCGCAGCGAGGACTCAACATTATTACCCATATTCACAGGCACAGAAATAAGATCCGAACTGTAACCCTTATCGGTGTTAGCTACTGCCACCCTGAGTTTGCTGGTGTTACCGTACGGATCCCAACTAGCGGCAATATTAAACCAGGCATACATGGACGGCACGATCACGAGACCCATAGCTACCACAATGCCAATAACACTGCGGAAGAGGTTGCGCTGGTCTTCGATAAAAATCTTAAACACATTCACAATCGGATGCTGACGGCGAATGGCCGGTTTCTTTTTGTTATTATTGCTCATCATCGCCCTCCTCATCACTCTCATCGCGGATCCAGCGGCGCGCTACTCGTGCCACAACTTGCGTGCGTAGCGCGGATTCAGACAGTTCACTCATACCCAGCTCGCGCTCATACACTTCGCGGATGTATTCGAGCGAAATCAGGTAGAAATCCAGCACCACAACAGACAGCAGCCACAGCATAAGGAAGACAATCTTAGCCTCAACAGTAAAAAGCAAGACGAGCAGGAGCAGCGGAACGGCAAAAATCGCCACCAAACCATAGCTCACCAAACGCGGATAGAGCGCTCCAAAACGAGCCGCTTTCCTTCGCAGAGAGCGCGCGAACTCATCGTGACGCATGAGCATCTGCACCACAGAACCCAAGCGGAAGCGTGCACCATCGTCTCGCGTTTCTTCGCTGAGCAGTAGATCGGTTTCTGCCAGACGACGGTCGAATAGCGCGTTCAAATTAAGCAAATACGGGCGAATAGCAAGTGCCAACACGAAAGCGCCGAGCAGATAGAGCGAGAGCATTCCGAGGTTTTTCGCGTATTCCATGCCGTAATAGCCGGCAACCGTCTCGCGCATGGCATTAATACTGTAGGTGAACGGCAGCCACGGTTCGAGGGCTTGGAAGAATGGCGGCATAATCTCAATCGGGTACGTGCCCGACGAGCCAGGCACCTGCATAACCACCAAAATAACTGCCATGGCCTTACCAATATGACGCAATGTTGCCGCCAGCGCCATAATCACGGTTACGTAGACCACCGAAGCAAACATTCCTGCACACACGAAAGCAACAGGATGTTCCATCTGAATACCGATGATGAGATCTCCCACCGTGGCCACAAAACCTTGAGCCGCACCTAAGAGCGCAAACAACAACCAGCGTCCCATAAAGGCCTCACTATTGCGCACACGAGTGTGCACAGCCGCGGCGAAACTCGATTTAGCCTGCTTATGCTTGCGCGCGCGGCGAGCTGCTTTAAGACTCGAGGCATCCACCTCGATTTTCATAACAGCAATAAGCACAAAACCGCCCACCCACAGTGCGATATTCGTAAAGAATGGTGCGATTGCCGAACCATAATTGTGCACTGGGTACACGCTTTTTTGCTCAAGTTCCACCGGCTTTTGCATAAAACTACCGATAGCATTCGCGTCGAGGTTGGTATCGCGTAATCTTTGGGCCAGAGCACTCGAGTCGAGGGCGGCAAAGTCTGTGCGCACGGTGTTAATATGCGTGCACACTTGCTCAATTGAGTTCTCACTAGCCTGAATTGTTGAGGACGTTTGTTGTAAAAGCGAGCGCAATTGTGCAATCACATTGTTCGACTGCTCAAGCGAGGAACTCACCTGCCCCAAAGAAGCGGCGGATACCGATGCCAGGGAACCTGCTGCATCAATACTGCCGGTTAATGAGGTGCTTAAGCTGCCGTTTAAGCTAGCGGACAGCGATTGGAAGGAGCTGGCCGAACTCAGTGCACTCGACGAGAGCGTGGACGACAAATTCGACACCGAATCTTGAGTCGAGCTTAAAGATTCCTGCGCTTTTTGGCTAAAGTTATTTACCGCATCGTGCTGCTGTTTGTTGAGCGTTTGTAAGTCGCTCAGCGTCGACTCGAGCTGCTTGTACGCATCCGAGTTCTTGTCGAGCGTCGAATTATCGAGCACGCTGCTCAACGCCGCGACAGCCGCATCGTTCTTGGCGAGCAACGTGTTCAGACGCGCGTTAACCGTAGCCACATCCGCACTCGCTGTAGAGAGCGAGGAGCTTATGGTCGTTCCCGCTTGACCCACTTGCACGCCCAGCAAAGACAGCGATGCCGAGCTGGACGCTAGGTTTCCGGCCGCGTTATTCGAAAAACCAGAGGCTGCCGTAGAGCTTGCAGACGCGGTACGCGCGGCCTGATCAGCGGCTTTTCGCGCCGAATCAACCGCGGCTTTCGTATCGTTTACCGCCTGCTGCACACTGTGCGTCTTATCCACTGTCTCATCGAGCGCGGTGCGAGCGCGCTCTAAGCCGTCTTTCGTCTCGCTCAGCGTCGTCATAAGGTCGTCGAGCTTGGAAATAGTCTTCGCATGCGCGCCCTCAATCAAGCTTTTGGCTTCATCGGTTGAGATGTTCAGCTGATCAGAGACAGCCGTGCTCGCCGTACCGATAAACGCGGCGTTGAGCAAGTTATCAAGAGCCGTTGCGCCCGAATCCGTGATTTTTGGCGCGATCGGGTTGAGTTTTTCGTTCACGTAATAGTTGAGCTCCGGCCTGCTGCCGCCGGAGGTGATCATACGCACGAGAGAGCGCGAAAAGTTCTTATCGATAACGACCGCGGCATAATAACGGCCTGACTCAACCCCCTCGACCGCTTCTTTCCTGGTCTTGACGAAGGTCCAGCCGAGCTGATCGTTCTCTTTGAGCTGCGAAACGACCTGCTCACCCACATTCACCTCGCCCGTCAGCTGCGAGCTAGCACCCGCGTCGAGGTTGGCGACGGCCACAGAAATGTGCCGCGTATTCGCGTACGGATCCCAGTTAGAAATAATGTTAAGCCATGCATAGGCAGACGGAAGAATTGTGATGCCAATGGTAATAATGATGGCCACAGGATTCGTGAAAATCTTCTTAAGATCATGCCACAGTATTGCCCACACGTGCGTCCTCTCTCACCGTTGCTCAGCGTTTCTGCGCGTTCTACGCCATACTACTCACAGCAGCGCAAAGCATTTGCTTGTTTTCTCGCGGCTAAAAGGCTCGCGCGACATGTAAAACAAGGCAAATCAAGCGGTCTGAGCGATTTCACAGAATCATCGCAAAGTGTCAGATTACTGGGAAGTGTCACGCTTTGTCGGCTTCCTTGTCGACCGTGAGGAACTCCAACATCGCTACGACCATATCGCGCACAACCTGCGCTTGCTCAGCCTCGAGCTCGTGACGCGCACCGTTCATGCGCACCTTCTTAATCGTCGTGTTCGTTGCGCCCGCAATGAACGCGTCCTGCTGTTCGTCGCTCACCCACGCATCGTTTTCGGCTTGGAACAGCAGCATAGGCGCGGTTATGCGCTCTCGGTTCTGCTGGTTCTGCAGGTAGGCGTTGAGCTTAAGGCTCTGCTTCACCCAGTTATACGAGGCTGCGTACATTTGATTCGTCTCCAGCATCAGGCGGCGCTTGTGCAGCCAGACCGCGCGCGCGTGGCTGAGCCCTTTAGCGTATTCCTCATCGAAAGTTTGATTGAATTCTTTATCCGGGTGCACGAAAATCTGCTTCTTGCTCGCAAAGAACGCGCCCAAGCTCGCGAAAAGCTTGGTAAGTGATGGAGACAGCGGACTAAGCGAGGCGATCATTGGTGCGGTGAGAACATACTTATCGACCAAATCTGGTGCGTGCTCAGCCAGTGCTGCCGCGATACCGCCTCCCATCGAATGGCCGTACACATATACTGGGGCTTCCTTGCTAAAGATAGATTGCGCATGAGGGTGCACAATGGTGCGGATTAACTTTTCGGCATCCGCAACGTAGCGACGGAAATCGTCAATCCAGATAAGGCCGAGATTTGCCACGTCGCGTGGCGAACGACCCTGACCGCGGTGTTCCAGAATGTAGATATCGAAACCCGCCTGCCAGTAGTAGTATGCCACTTCCATAAAATGATCAACCATTTCCGTAAAGCCCGGCAAAATGACGATGGTCGGCGTATTCTCTTGCGGATTTCGGCTCAGGTAGTGCACGTAATGTAGCTTGTTGCCGTTTTCTGCGACGACTGGGGTCGGGGCCGCAGCAAGACCGTTAAAGTCTTCTGAGGTCGCGACATCGAGCCACCCTTCGCGCGTAGACGCTTCGAGCACAGCTTCCACACCACGCATGCCGATACTGTAGGATTCGTCGGACGTGTCGTCCAGGAAAGTGACGCCAAACTTCGCAGCGCGTTCATCTAGTTGCACCATGGTCATCACTACTCCTTGTACTCCATCTCTTTGCGTCTTGTGTGCGTGCTTGCATGTGTTTGCGTACGCTTGCTTGGGCGCTTGCGACACTTGTACGCTTGTGGCGCTCCCACTTCCCTTATGCCTTTTATAATAGCCCGATTTCGATTACGCAATATAAATATTCCAACTATGCGCGTGTTTTTGGTGGATTTTGGTGTGTGAGTACTGGTTGTGTTGTGGTGAGCGTCGCATTACTCACGAGTTGCTCGCCACAGCTTTTCTGGTGGCGTGAAAAGTGAGCTGAAAAGAGAATCGTCTCTTACGGCTGCAAAAACGCGATTTTGGACCAAAATCATGGCGTGGAAAGTGATTGACTTTACGACTCGTCACCCGCGACCAAAAACAGCACCTCACACGGTCGTGGAAAAACGAGCTGTAAAGTCAATCACCCCTCACGCTATCCGCAGACAAACACCACCGCAAATCACCGCGCAACCCAGTAAGTTGTGTTGGGCGTGTAAGAATGCGCGCAAAAATCCCCAACCTCGCGCTTTTTGCACTACAAATGTAAGAAGTTGAGACAAAACGGTGGAGCAGTGCGCGCATAGCATGATAGCCGCAAGGCTCCGCAAACGCGAATAACGCACGCACACCGCGCACCGCATGCAAACGCGTAAGAACTCTATGAAGGGGACACGATGGGATTCCTTGATCGCTTGGAAAAGAGTGTTGAAGGCGCTGTTGAGGGCGCATTCTCTCGTTTCGGCTCCAAAGATTTGCAGCCAGTCGATTTATCCAGCGCCTTGGAGCGCGAAATTGATTCTCAAAGTATGAGTGTGGGTCGAGACCGCACGGTTGCTCCGAACGAGTACCGTATTAAGCTATCTACCCCAGACTTCGATAACATCGAGAAGTGGGGCAGCGAGACCTTAGCCAATGAATTGGCCGACAACCTCACGAAGTATGCAGAAAGTCAGCACTACGCTTTCGTTGGCCCAGTTGTGGTCATCTTCGAGGAAGACCTCACCTTGGCTAAGAGCGACTTCTCGGTGTCCTCCGAATCCGTGCAGGGTAACGCCGCACCTCTAACCACGAATAACAGCACCAAGGACTGCCCAGTACTCGAGATTAACGGCCGTCAGTACCTGCTCACCGCTCCAAAAACAGTTATCGGCCGCGGTTCTACCAGCGATATTGTTATTGATGATCCAGGTATCTCTCGCAATCATTTGGAAATCGATATTACCGATAGCGGCGTTGTTGCACGCGATATGGGCTCTACCAACGGCACATATGTTGAAGGACATCAGACTCCGGCTGCTACACTTCTGGATGGAAATACTATTACTATTGGTCGCACACGCATCCTGTTCTGGTCTAGTGCAGCCACGGAGTAGACTCTTTTAGTACTATGACTGATTTAACTTTTGCCATACTAAAGTACGGCTTTTTGATTGGCTTATGGCTTTTCGTATGGCTAGCCGTGCGTGCGATTAACCGCGATGTTGTGTCTTTAGCACCACATCGTTCGAAACGTCGTTCTAATCGCGAGCGCGATAAACACATGGTAGCGGTGGGAGCGAATGGTCCTGTGGTAGTTCCTGCACAAGATGGTGTGCCATCAAACACACAAACATTAGCAACTCCAGCCACCGCTCACATATCGAATCCAACGAACGCAACGAACGCGCCTGAGCCAGCAGTGCTCACCATTATTGATGGTCCACTGTCAGGCACTACCATGCCGTTAAGCGCTGGATCTATTTCCTTAGGGCGTGCAGCAGATAATAATATTGTGCTGGATGATGAATTTGTGTCCTCTCACCACGCTCGCATTTTCTTCGATACAGCTTCCAATCAGTGGGCTGTAGAAGATTTGAATTCCACTAATGGCACAAAAGTTGCAGATCAGCCGATTCACAGCGTATGTCTACTTCCGCCAGGAGTTCCTGTGCGCATTGGCGCTACCACGTTTGAATTGAGGTAGCCCGTGGCATTACACATGATTTCCACCACAGTCTCCGATATTGGTTTAGTACGCAAAGATAATCAAGATTCTACTTTTGCAGGCGCACGTCTGGTTGCTGTTTGCGACGGTATGGGCGGTCACGCTGGCGGAGACACTGCTTCCACAATTGCTATTCGTTCTTTAGCGCATATTGAGAATATTCCTCTTGTTACCAACCCGTCGAAGGCTGTGGACGATGTAGCAAGTATGCTCACCACCTCCATTATTGCTGCGCATGACGCTATTGTGGGCAAAGCACGCCGTGAAAAAGCCCTTTCTGGTATGGGCACTACTGTTACCGCTATTGCTCTGGTAGGAGAATATTGGGTTATTGCTCATATTGGCGATTCACGCGCTTACCTTGTGCGAGATAGCGAAATTGTGCGCGTTACTAAAGATCACTCTTATGTGCAGCATTTAATTGATGCTGGACGCATTACGATTGATGAAGCCAAATCCCATCCTCAGCGCAATGTTGTTATGCGCGTTTTAGGTGATTTCGATATTGATCCTCGTCCAGATATTTCCATCCGCCGCGCGCAACGGGGCGACCGCTGGCTGTTATGTTCTGACGGTTTAAGCGGCGTGGTCAGCGATGAATCTTTACGCGATATTCTTCTTACTCATCCTCACGCCCAAGAATGCGCGCAAACCTTAGTAGGTTTAGCGGAAAAAAGCGGTAGCACCGATAATATTTCTGTAGTTATTGCCGATTCCTATAGCGCCGATGACGAGAATATTCCTACAGCATTATCGAATTCTTCCGATGAAATGTGCTTAATTGCTGGCGCGGTAAGTACACAACCGCAGCCTATTGCAGATACTCTCAATATGCTCGTAGCCATTGCGCCTCGTTTCGTGCCAGACGATATTTTGCAATCTCCTGCTGTGCGAGCAGCTCAGCTCACCGCCAAAGCGCATGAATCCAAAGAGCAGAACTCCGAAGATGCCGATACCTTATTTGGCGTTGCCACAATTCATGAGCATGAACACAACGACTTAATTGCTGATGATTTCGATGCGCGCTATGAGATTGAGCGTATTGTACGCCCTAATACCATGCTGAATAACGAGAACGATGCCGATGGCATTATGGAAGCAACAGGCGAAATTCCAGTTGTTACGAAGCATGACGGCTCAGTGGTTGACGATCCTCATGATCCCGATGTAAGGGATGCTATGAAGGTGCAAAAAATCACGGATGCTCATAATCAGCATCGCTCTACCCGCATACGCCGTATTATCTGGTTTGTTATTACCGTTGCAGCCATTATTGCAGCAGGTATCGGTTGCTGGCTCACATATAACTGGAGTCAAAGCCGTTACTTTATTAAAGATTTCAACGGTCAAGTAGCCATTTATCAGGGCGTGAATACGGATGTTTTCGGATACTCCTTAAATCACGTTCTCGAAAAAACTAATGTAGACATGCGCGACCTTCCTCAAGGCTGGCAAGATCGCATTAGCAAGGGAATTGAGGCGCAGAACTACAAGGATGCGCGCAATACTATAACAAGCATTCAAAAGCAAGCGTCGAGCGCGAACGAAAACAGTACCGAAAAGAGTACCGAGAACAGTAAAGACACAGATAATAAGAGCAGCGAGCAGGCAGGCACAGATGAAAACTGATAAATCTGAGTTCTTCCATCGCTTAGTACTTCTTCTGCTCGTCACCGCTTTAAGCGTTATGGGCTTTATGCAGATGTTCGAAAAAGTTGCCGGACATATTCCATCGCGCTATGGCATCTCTTTAGCTATTGTCGCCGTGCTCTGCTTGGTGCTGTGGGTTGTGCTGCTTACGGTTAAACCGTACGCCAATCAGAACTTCTTCTTTGGCGTTGTTTTGCTAAGCCTTATTGGATGTATGGAAATCATCCGTATTGACTACGAAAACGTTACGTTAGACCGCGAAACTTCTGCCGGCGCGAACCAAGTTCTGTGGCTTATTTTGGCGCTCGGTTTAGCAAGCGTTCTGCTTTTTAGTATTAAAGACTATAGGGTCTTTAGAAAATTCAGTTATATTTCCATGATTATTGGCTTGTTCTTGCTATTTTCGCCGATGATTCCAGGTGTAGGAGCCTCTATTAATGGCGCTCGTATTTGGATTCGCGTAGCAGGACATAGCATTCAGCCAGCTGAATTTGCCAAGCTTTTTATGGCTATTTTCTTCGCCTCTTATTTGTTTGACCACCGCGACCAGCTTGCTGTGGGCGGTAAAAAGATTGGCGCTATGCATTTGCCTCGACTGCGCGATTTTGGTCCTATTATTGTGGTGTGGGCAGCTTGTATGGGCGTTCTTGTTCTGCAAAAAGATTTGGGAACGGGGCTGCTGTTCTTTGCTATGTTCGTGTGCATGCTGTATGTAGCAACAGGACGTATCAGTTGGATTATTATTGGTCTTATCTTCTTCCTCGCTGCCGCTTTTGCCGCAGTACATCTGTTTAGTCATGTGGAAAATCGTGTTGATGCATGGCTGAACCCCTTTAATCAGCGCGTCTATACAGCTCCTGGCGGCTCTCAACAGCTTGTTACTGGTATTTTTGGTTTAGCATCCGGCGGATTATTAGGCACTGGTTTAGGCGAGGGATATCCGGCATTGACTCCTTTAGCTAATTCTGATTTTATTTTCTCCTCTTTAGGCGAAGAACTTGGTTTAGTAGGTGTTTTTGCTATTTTTGTTATATATATTGCGATTATTGGCACAGGCATTATTACCGCTATAAAAGTTAAGGATGGCTTTGGCAAGCTTTTGGCTTCAGGCCTCGTCTTTACTATGGCTTTTCAAGTATTTACAGTAGTAGGTGGAATTACTTTAGTTATTCCACTGACTGGTTTAACACTGCCTTATATGGCAGCGGGTGGTTCCAGCCTTATTGCGAACTGGATTGTGGCAACTATGCTGCTCATTATTTCTCATCAAGGCAATAAACCTGAAGAAGAAATGGGATTCGATACCCTCTCGCTCGCCCTCGAAGCTGTAAACGAAAAGAAAACACGTGAACAGCAATCAGCGCCTCGCGCCCTAACTTCAGAAACAATCAGCGTTGTACAGAAAGGAGAAGAACAATGAACCGCACAGTGCGTCATATTTACTACGTTGTTATTTCTCTTTTCGTGGTTCTCGGTATCTCGTCAAGCATTCTTATGGTCGTACGATCAGAAGCGCTCAACGCTGATCCACGCAATACCCGCGCTCTATATCATGAATATGCTCAACCGCGCGGCTCTATCTTAGCTAGCGATGGCAGCGTTCTGAGCAGTTCGGCTAAGTCGCAAGATATTTTTAAGTATCAGCGTTCATACTCAAACGGTCCAGTTTATGCTCCTGTTACCGGTTATTTCTCTGTATCTGTACGTGCAGATCGCGGTTTAGAAGCTTCGCGTAATATCCAGCTTACGGGTGATTCAAGTTCGCTGTGGCTCTCTAAATTGCATAACTTGCTGACGGGCGCAAAAAACTCTGGCGCTATTATTACCACATCCATCAATCCTAAGCTACAAACTTTGGCATATAATCTGCTCGAACAAGGCGGTTATGATGGCGCAGTGGTTGCTATGGAGCCAACAACAGGACGTATTTTAGCAATGGCATCTACGCCAAGCTACGATCCGAATGCTCTAGCTAGCCACGACACATCTGCTGTATCCGATACCTATTCGTCGTTGACGCAGAGCGCTTTTAGTCCGCTGATTAATCGCGCTACCCGTCAGCTCTACTCTCCAGGATCAACTTTTAAGGTTGTGGTGGCTGCAGCAGCTTTGGAGTTAGGTGAATACAACCCAGATACCATGATTCCAGCTGGAGCTTCATACACACTTCCAGGAACAGAAACGAACTTGCCAAACGTAACGTATCAAGGTAATGGCGTGAACGGGCAAATTTCTTTGAATGATGCTCTCACCTACTCCTCTAATACTGCTTTTGCGCAGTTGGGAGTAAGTTTAGGTAAAGATAAAATCAACGCCATGGCTAAAAAGCTTGGCTATGGAAACACGATTAATATTGATGGTTCTGACAGCCTTGGCTTGCCTATGACGGCTGTAGCATCTCAATTCCCTACGAATTTGAGCCCTGACAAGCTGGCTTTAAGCTCTATTGGTCAGGCGGATGTAACAACAACTCCATTGCTTAACGCAATGATTGCTTCTACTGTGGCAAATAATGGCGTGATGGTGAAGCCTACTTTAGTTGATTCTGTGCGAGCCAGTGATTTATCGGTTATCTCAGAACGTAGCACCACTGTTTTGTCGAATGCTTTTAGCTCACAAACAGCCGCTAACCTGACTAGCATGATGCGCTCGGTAGTCGATAACGATACGCCAACTCTTAAAATGAATTCTGTACCTATTGCCGCGAAAACAGGAACCGCACAGCTAGGTAACGGAACTAATAATGGATGGATGATGGGCTTTGCTCCTGCTGATGGTAATCCAAAAATTGCTATTAGTGTTGTTTTGCACGGCATATCTGGCTATGGCATTCAAGAGGCGGGACCAATTATGCGTTCTCTTATCCAGGAGTACCTCGCATGAAACTAGTAGAAGGACAGTTAATTCATCGTCGCTACCGCTTAGACAAGCGGTTAGCTCAAGGCGGCATGGGCGAAGTATGGCGCGGTCAGGATATGGAAATTAACCGCGATGTGGCTATTAAAGCAATGCGCGCCGATTTAACCGTAGACGATTCCAAGCTTCGTCGTTTGCGCGCTGAGGCACGAAATTCCGCGAATTTGGCTCATCCTAATATTGCTGCGCTTTTTGAATATTACGAAGACAACGGCATTGGGTATTTGATTATGGAGTATGTGCCTAGCCCAAGTTTGTCGGAGATTTTTAAGAAGCGCGGAGCTATGCCTGCTACTGAGCTTTTGCCTATTTTGATTCAAACAGCTCGAGGATTATTCGTAGCTCATTCTCACGGTATTATTCACCGCGATGTGAAGCCTGCAAATATTATGGTTTCACGCACCGGAGAGGTAAAAATTACTGATTTTGGTGTCTCCTACTCCACTGATCAAGGTCAAATTACGCAAGATGGCATGGTTGTGGGAACTGCACAGTATATTTCTCCTGAGCAAGCTCAGGGACAGCAGGCTACCCCGCAATCTGACCTCTACTCTTTGGGAGTGGTTGCCTATGAAGGCTTGTGCGGACATCGCCCATTTACAGGTAAAACACCGGTTGATATTGCTGCCGCGCATGTGAATGAGCCTGTTCCTCCTTTGCCTGATTCTGTGGACTGGCAGCTGGGCGAATTTATTTTGAGTATGCTTGCGAAGAATCCTGCAGATCGTCCTGAGAATGCGTTAGTTATTTCGCGGACTTTAGCCAAAATTGAGCGTCGATTACTCGACCATGAGGCTTTGGAATCTTCGAAAGATTATGACCCGTATCCGTATGAAAGCTCGCACAAATGGCGCGAAACAACAGCTCCACAAGAGAAAGTACCGCCGCGCATCATACGTAGCGAAGAACATTATCCACGATTCATATATACAACAGACTTAATTCATACAGCAGACGCGAAGGAAGGCGAACGATGAGTATTTTTACACCATCGACTCTCTCCCATGGACGATACACCGTTGGCGATCTGATTGGACACGGTGGCATGGCAGAAGTGCGTAAGGGAATTGACACCCGATTGGGGCGTACTGTAGCCATCAAGATTATGCGCTCAGATTTGGCAAACGATCAGACCTTCCTTAAGCGTTTCCGCTTAGAAGCACGCTCGATTGCTCTTCTGAATAATCCGAATATCGTATCTATTTTCGATACTGATGAGGAAGAGATTACCGACCCTGATACTGGTCGTACCGTGCGTGTGCCGTATATTGTGATGGAATACGTGAAGGGACAAACCCTGCGCGATATTTTGAAAGTAAATGGCGCACTAAACCAGCGCGATGCCAGCCAGATTATGCTTGGTATGCTCAATGCTTTGGAATATTCGCACCGCATGGGCATTATTCACCGCGATATTAAGCCGGGCAATATTATGATTAGCGAGCAGGGCGCGGTTAAAGTGATGGACTTTGGCATTGCCCGTATGCTTGATGATTCCGCCACAACGCTGACTCAAAACCAAGGCGTTGTGGGAACTGCACAATATTTGAGCCCTGAACAGGCTCGCGGCGAAGTGGTAGATACCCGTTCTGACTTGTATTCCGCAGGCTGCGTGCTCTATGAAATGCTGACTGGTCGCCCACCATTTACGGGTGACTCCGCTGTGGCTATTGCTTACCAGCATGTGAGTGAAGTGGCTACGAAGCCAACCGAGGTTATTCCAGCGCTGGCTCCTATTTGGAATGATGTTTGTGCTAAAGCGATGGCGAAAGATCGCACACAACGTTACGGCACTGCAGCGCAGTTCCGTAAAGATATTGCCACTATTGCTGCTGGAGGAACGCCGGTTATTGAGGGTGTGAATACGGTTGCGCCGTTGGCTGCAGCTGGTGCTGGGGCAGCTGGAGTGGGCGCTGGTTCGGGCGCTGGTTCTGGAATGGGCGGCGCGAGCGATGTAAGCGCTACCCAGGCCTTGCCATCGACCCAAACAATCCCGATGAATGCTACATCTTCGTTTAATAGCGATGATATGGCTAATTTAGCGCACTCCACTGCTGCAGCCACCCCGCCTCAGAGCCGTGCACAGCAGAGGCAAGCAGCCCTTGCAGCTAAGCAGAAGAAGCGTAAGAAGCTTATTGCTATCTGGTCTACAATTACTGTTATTGCGCTTATTCTTGCCGGTTTGGGCGGATGGTGGTACGTTTGGTACAATGCACAGAGCATTGTACCAACCATTACGTCTTCTATGACTCAGGCACAGGCTCAAGAAGCGGTGGAGAAAGCTGGGTTCGTTTTCCAAGCTGAAACCGACAACGACTCCACAGCTGATGCGGGAACATTTACGAAACAGTCGCCAGAAGGTGGACAGTCCGCAGCTAGGGGAAGCACTGTTAAGGTGTGGTTCTCGGCAGGGCCGCAGTCTGTGGCTGTTCCAGACGTCACCTCCATGACCCAAGATGAAGCTCGTTCCACTCTGGAAAAGGCAGGGTTCAAGGTAGGCTCGACCTCTGGCGAAGATTCCGACAGCATTGAAAAAGACCATATAACGCGCACAGACCCTGCTGCGGGCACCAACGCTACTAAAGGCACCACAGTGAAGCTATTTGTTTCATCTGGTAATGCTGTGGTTCCAACGGGTTTGACCGGACAGACTCAGGATGCGGCTACGAAGATTTTGTCGGATCACCATTTCTCTGCTGTGGTGAAGGAAGGCGACTATAACGATACGGTTCCAGCCGGCTCGGTTTCCAGCGTAGACCCCGGTGAAGGAACTTCGGTTGCACAGGGATCTTCTGTAACCCTGATTATCTCTAAGGGGCCGAAGCCAGAAGAGAAGGTGAACATTAATCAGACTGACTATGTGGGGCAAACATTCAAGAATGCTAAGTGGGCGCTTGGTGTGGTTGGTCTGACCGGGAATGCGCAGACGGGGGAGAGTCCCGCAGATGATGCGAAGGTTACGCATATCTACTACAACGGTACGGAGATTACTCAAGCAACTGAAGTACCGAAGGGCGCTACTATAACTCTGAGCGCTAAATAAGTAGCATCAAGGAGAAGCTCCTCTTATTCTCAACATTATGAGTAAGAGGAGCTTCTCATATCTCGACCAGTGCACGGGATGTTATACCAAAGCAAGATTGAGGAAGGTCTTGTCGAGTTTTGTGTGCTGTATCTTTCACCGCTATCGATAGCGCTACTCGTTAAAGCTGTTCGGCCCATCAAATCGCAGCTGGTAAAAGCTTTACCTTTCACTGCTAAGCACAGCTATGAAAGATACGGTAGAAAACGCAGAGCGTGGAGGTGCAAGCATCCGCTCACAACCTCCACGCTCTGGCTAGAAATCAGCTTTTAACCTACCGCCACATAATTTGATGACACCTGCAAATACGGCACGTGCACAGATAACCATGGATATCCCCACTGGAACAGCGCAGCAGTAAGAGCCACCACAATCAAAAGTGCCAACACAATACGCACAGGAAGAATGCCCGGCTGAGCACGCATAAACCATCCAAAGAGGCTGAATACCTGGCGCGATTCCTCACGCTCACGATAGCTACGAATAGCAGGCCAGCGCCACGCCACAGCAGCAGCGATGGCAATAACTAAGTAAATAACAAGAATCCACAAGAAAACAGAACTTAGATCAGGAATGCGCGATGCTAAAGATCGCACGGAATCTGTAGTAAAGCTGACCTTACCAGACGCATCTTTCTGCGCCAAAACGCTCGGCACACCGTCAGATACCTTCGACCAGCTCACCAACTTGCCATATACAATCAAGCGATGTGTTGCGGTCGTATATTTTGGCTCACACGTGGTCAAAGTAATATAACGCTCAGTAGGTTCGGCATTAAAATGACCAGGAACTGCAGATAACACTTCTACGCTATCCGGAAGAACTATTTCTGTTTTATCGTATTTGTACACGTACCAGTAGTTTTCAGTACGCATCACAATAAAATCGCCGTTAGTCAGTTTATCCGCGTTACCCAAAGGCTCACCGTATCCAGCGCGGTGACCTGCCACAGCAAAATTACCTAACTGTCCAGGTTTTTGCGTTTCGGAGTAATGTCCCAAACCGTGACGTACCAGTTGAGCATTATCTGTGCCCTCTACTACCGTTCTGCTCCAATCCTGTCCAAAACGTGGCACATAGAGCTTTCCCAGCGTATCGCCATACTTCCAGTTGGTCTGCTCTACAGGCGCGGTATCCGGGGAATTATCAGGAGCAATGCTGACGCTACCGTTTTTGGACGCAGGAGCAGTCCACGAAGATGTCGTGGAATCATGAAGCTGAACTTTCTCCGCTTCAACTCCTGTCCACCATAATTGCCAAGCGATGTACAGCGCGCACACAGCAGCAAAAATAAGCAAAACTTCTCCCACAACACCGAAAATAGTATTCAGCGTGCTCGGCTTACTAGCGTTTTTCTGATTTCGTATATGACTACCGTTAGTTTTCGCCATAATAGGGGTACTCCTTAGGCGTTATTTTTCGTCACGAACAGCAACAGCATACTTCATAGGCTGCGTAGATGTGGTTACTTCAGGAAAATGCAGATTTTGCTTTTCTTCCAGTTGCCACCCCAAGCCGTCTACTTCCACATACTGCTTGTAAATTTTTATTGTCTCCGAATCATTTATTGTAGTGTGCAGTCGGTCTATGTTGCCAATAGCTGAAATTTTGTACGGCGGCGCAAAGTGCTTGCCATTAAGAAGCAAAACATTACCCACACATTTTATAGCTGAGGTCGGTAATAGTCTTTGGTCTTGCACAGTAATAGCTTCAGCACTGCCAGCCCACATTGCATTAACAACAGCTTCAATATCTTGCTGATGAACGACGTAATCATTCGGATTAGCATTTTTATCTTTCGAAGCAGTATCCCATTTAGGAGAATCATCAAGAGTAACTGTTACGCCTTTTCCTGATAAAGCTGGCAATTTATTGACTGCTGCATCAGGATCATTCGTCGTGTTCTCGGTGTCTGTATCGCCTACAACATTTTTGAGCGTTTCAAGTTGAGCAGTTTTTGTATCGATATCTTTTTGCAGTTTTGCAATTTTTTCCTGACGACTGGCAATAACCTCGTCTGTGTTTGAGCGATAAGTATTATCTGCGTTCTGCACGTTTGTGAGGATGATCCACCCGACAAGCGCAAAAGAAACGAAAGTAGCTATAGATCCGATAAGACCTGAACGTCGAGAATGACGACCGCGATGTTGAAAAACTTGATGACGAGGAGTTCTCATGATTAGCAGAACCTCCCATCATAAAGACTCGTTGGCGAATTCCCACGCTTTTACTACTATATCTATTAGCGTAAACTAAAGGAGAAGCTTTCATGGCTGAAAACGAAGAAACCGTAGACACTGTTGAGGAGCTGAACACCTCTGCACCTGAAGCAGCGGACAGCGAAGTTAACGATATTGATGTTGACGATGTTGCTGAGGAAGCAACAGAAGAAGTAGAAGAAGAATTATCTTCTGAGGAGCTTGCCGGTATTCGTGCTGCTGAAGCTCTCAAGAAGACCTTAGATCATCCTGAAACTTTGAGCCCTCGCGTGCAGGCTGCTGTAAAGCGCACCGAAGAGGAAACCCGTCGCGTGGAGAAGGCTGTGGAAGGAACGAAGTCGAATCCATCATGGTTCGTACCTCTGTTTAGCTTCTTCCTTGTTTTGGGACTTATCTGGGTGATTGTTTACTACATCACTCCAAATAATGGTTACCCAATCCCAGGCATTGGTTACTGGAACTTAGCTATTGGCTTTGCCATTATGATGGTTGGTTTTGTGCTCATGATGTCTTGGCACTAAAAAGTACTACGAATAAGCGCTGAACTCTTTGTCAGTTCAGCGCTTTTCTTTTTAGAAGAACAAAGCAAAAACCAAACGTGCAGACCATGCGATAAGCAGAAGAACAGTCATAAAAGTACCGTAAATCGCCATACGCTTGTTAATACTTGCTGAACGCCATATTGGTAAGCCGCGCATCATCAAAGTAGAGAGCGCTGCACCAGTTATAAATCCTCCAAGATGTGCCTGCCATGCTACATTGCCGAAGAAAATAGGCACGAAAAGCATAATAAACAAAAACAGTAACATGCCTTGAGAACGCGAACCTATGCGGTTGTATACGGTCATCATAGCACCAAACAGACCATAAATAGCGCCGGACGCACCCATCACAGCAGATATTGCAGCGCCATGCCATAGCACGTATGCCACGCTACCGCCTAAAGCACTAATCAAGTACATACTCAAGAAAGCCCTGTGCCCCAGTAACTTTTCTAACTCCTTGCCCACAAAATACAAGATGAGCATATTCATCAAAATATGCGTAAATCCTGTATGCATAAAAACTGAAGTGAGCAAAGTCCAAGGATAGAAAAGTGAATAACCAGAAATAAGTGCGGTATAACTCGTAAAAGTAGCACTTGCCACAGGGAAGAGTTTCAAAACCTCTTGCACTACAAAAACGAGTAGATTGAGCGCAACAATAGCTTGCGTAATATTTGGCCCGTTCAAACGCCAATTATTTGACCATACGCGGGTAAAACGCTGCCACCGTTGCGAAAAATTTTGCTGAGGTCTATGAGGGTTACGCGGATCCCACGGACCTGCAGGGCCCGATGCTCCAGGAGTAAAAGGATTTGCCATGTGACTATGGTAACTGGTGCACTTCGCCCTGAGCCGTAAAACACCGTCTTAAAAAAACACAAAAGCACACCACTTTCACAATTAGGGAGTAGAATGTAGAACATAAGTCACCGCTGATGGTGAGTCCTCGGACGGAAGGAGCACTCTATGGAGAACAATCAATCTGGTAATGGCTGGAAGTTCTTCGCGCTGCTTTTTGGCGCTTTGCTCGCAGGCGTCGTAGGTTTGTACATTTACAGGCAGCAGAATCCAGAGTATGACCCATGGGAAGAACCATGGGAGAACTCTTCTTCTCCTGTCGATTTAGGCAACGGCGCAGCTAAAGAAGTTGCTGCAGAATTTGATGAAGTTGCAGACGAAGATACAGACGAAGAGTAGCCAAGAAATCTAGTTGTTACTTTTTTCGGTAATGCGGAGGAGCCCCTCGCTTTTAATTCTTGAGAGCTTGAGATTTATTCGTGGAGGTGACTGAACCATTACCCCAGTCTCGTGAAGAGGGCATTCTGTTACCCAGATTGACGGGATAGTCTGTAAAGACATAAAGGTCGTGAGGTCACAAGGAGGCGTGCGAGCGCCTCCTTTTTGTATTGAGAAGATGTGCCACGACTTTATGCAGTTTAAAGATTTTAAAAATCTTATCTGAACGTCACATACAGCTGCACAATCACACAGCTAATTTTTAACACTAACCTGATAGCTTACACATAAAATGTTAGTTTTCCTGTATTTTTATCAATAATTATGCTATAATTTTTGCGACGTTTATATAAAACGTTACACCATTAACAACGATGTTAAGGAGTTACAAATGAAGAGATCAACAAAAAAGGCATTAAGCTCCGCCTTAATTTGTATGCTTATCTCTCTTATTCCTATATCCTCTGCTTCAGCGGCTGAAGCGTGGCCAAATGAAGGAGGACATTGGATTTATGGAGCGATTTTCCCACAAGCATATTCGAATTACTATCATGCTAATAGGTGTCACGGATCAACTGTAGCAGCTAGCAACAAGCGTCTGAGAACAGTCGATATTGCACCAGGAAAATGGGCTGAAGCCCACATTTGGTGGTATGAGGGAACTGCGCAGTATTACTACCGAGTCTGCTAGTTTCAGAACTTCCTCCATAATTCATTAAGCTTCGTTACATTGTCATATTAAAGAGATTATTATGTTAAAGCATTTTTTCAGATTTGCTGCAGTAATCATGGTTTTACTTATCGCTTTTCTCGGCACAGAAACCATATCCACAGATGAAAATACCTACCCACTCAATACACAGTATTCTGTAACAACTGTGCTTTCATCTACCACAGTAACAAAAGAAGAGATTGCACAACATATCTCTGAAATGTCAACGAAGCTTAATGAACCTATACTTCTTGTGAAAACCGATCCACAGAACCTAGCCCATGGTCTTAATGTCTATTATTTTGGTATTGCGCCTCAGAAATATAAAAATGAGCAAAATATCACATGGTTTACTTTTAATCGCACAGGAAAAATATATTCCTATAACGCTCAGAAGCATAAAACCTTGAATATTTCAGGAATTTATGCATTTAATACCAAACAGGCATGTGAGAATTTCTCACGGTATGCCAAAACGATTGATTCTACGATGCCCAGCTGCAAAGTTAAACCAGCATCTCGTTTAATTATTTTACCCGAGCAGAGCACCAGCGGCACATTAACTCTCTACTCTCTTCTTACGCTTATTATCATGTTGGTTTGGGGTTGGGTCGCTACCCGTAGGCAGTCGCATATTATTCGCTTTACCAATGGTGTAAGCACTGCAAATATTGCGTGGCATGATACTATTGACTTTATAAAAGTCTATGCTATCCCCGCATTCATAGCACTAACTATTGTGAGCATATATTATGCAATATGGCATAATACGCCATTTACTCTTAGCTTCATGCTCTCCTGTTCTATTTCCGTGTTAGCGGTAATAGTTCTTTTAGGGTTGCTTTGTTTCATATTTACAGTAGCCCTCTGCCCTACGATATCTCAAATTGCCCACAGAACAACCGCATATAAACAGACCCAGCTAGGCACCTCACTCATTAAGATCGTGGCACTATTCTTAGTCTTTTTGGCTGTGCCGCAATCCATAATTGCTGTTTCTTCGGCATATACTCAAATGGAAAGTGCAGCTCGATGGAGAAATTATAAAAATGCGGTTGCGGTTCAAGTTGGAGGCATTGAAGAAGATTACGAAAAAACAGTTCCTGCATTCACACGATTTCTCACATCAGCTGATTCTTCTGGGGATCTCAATCTTTCTTACAATGTCTCTTCAGCCCTTATGAGTAGCCAAAATCGCGGAAATATAGAGAATGCTATGTTGCGCGAATCACACAATCAGTTTGATAACATCATCGTAACCAGCCAATCTTTCCTCAATACTATGAAAATAGACAAATCTCATCTTGAGCAAATAACGGAACAAGATGTGGTGTCCCCCTCGCTCAAAAATAGCCTTAAAGGCTATGATTCCATCTGGATGAACAAAGCTAGTCATGATTCTCTTTTCAACCATATGTATGTCTGTAAAGGTTCACAAAAATTCCCAGCATTAGATTCCTCTCAGGGAACAACAGGACGCATTACCTCTAGCACAAAGCCACTCATACTAGTCTTTGATAAGCCTACTGACTACCTATCGGTATCATCTTTCCTGATTCCTGCACTTACTTCTGCCAATATTTTCTTCACGAATGAAAGCGTGGTCAATAAGCTCATTAATGATGCTCACCTGCAAAACCAGATTAGCTCGGTAGTCACTATAGCAGATAGCGCATTATATGAAGCACAAATGTTTGAACAGATGTTTGCTATGAGCCTTTGCACTCTCTTTGCTGGTATCATCGTAATTATTATTGCAGCTGCGCAATCCGCACGCATATGGAGTGCTCATAGGCGCAAAACTATCTTCCTGCTCATGAGTTCAGGTCATTCACGTCTAGAGATTATTTCTCATTCTGTGTGGGTATCAACTGTGCTCATCCTTGCAGTAGAAGGAGTAACCTATGCCATGCAGCAAGCATTCTGGCTCAGTATTCCATATTCCTACTTCATTCTTGCTGCAACTATTACTGCCTGCATTGCTCTCGAATCAATATTCTATCTGCGCGCATGCGCTAAAACCTTCACCAATATGTCGTTAAGGAAGTGGTAAACATGAGCATCATCGCCTCACATATTTCATACAGTATCGGACACAATACTATTCTTTCAGACATATCTCTCAATGCTCAAAGCGGCGATTTTATTGCACTCACGGGGCCGTCTGGATGTGGCAAAACAACACTGCTTAGTATTTTAGGTCTACTCATACGTCCTGAAAAAGGAGAGGTGAAAATTAACCATCGCGGCTCATGGTCTGCAGAAAATCGCAGAAGCTTTTGGAGAGACCGCGCAGCTTTTATTTACCAAGATTATGGCGTTATCGACGATGAAAGCATTGCTTATAACATTACTTTAAGTCATTCAAAGAAAGTACTCAATCCATCTACACCTACAGGTGCCAAACTGCATAAAATTCTTGGCTCTGTTGGTCTCGATAAGATGGCAACTCTGAAGGCCGCTGTACTCTCTGGCGGTGAAAAACAGCGGGTAGGAATTGCTCGCGCGCTGTGGAAAGATGCAAAGTATATTTTTGCGGACGAGCCAACAGCTTCCCTGGATTTAGCAAATAAAGAGCTGCTACTAGGACTTTTGCAAGAAGCAACTCGCAATGGTTCCTGTGTAATTGTTGCAACGCATGATGATTTTCTGATTCAGCACTGCACAAAACACCTCGACTTGAGCCAGAACACACATCTCGCGTAGCCTTAAAGTATGCCAGTTATTAAAGCCGATGACATTCTTGAAGGTGAACGCGCCCTCACAACATGGGCGCAGCAAGCTCGTGACGAAGCATCACAGAACACAGCATTAGAGCATCGCTTAGAGATTGCACCACGTTTAGACCGTCGTAGTATGGCTATGGCTGTGCGATACTCCCTCTATATGTTGGAATTGCGTGCTCCTGGGTCAGGCGTAGAAGTTCGCGTAGCACCTTTTGCCGCTGTCAAGATATTGGAAGGGCCTCAATCAGATCCTCATAATCTCACACCACCCGATGTGATTGAGCTTGATCCTGCTGTATGGTTACGTCTTGTGTGCGGCATTACCAGCTGGAGCGAGGAGAAAAATGCTGGACGTATTAGTGCAGTAGGCGAACGCGATGATTTAAGCGGTCTTCTCCCACTGCCTGTTGAGTAAAAGGCGCAGTGCTTGTTTGCTGTGGAGCGATCTGCGCTGTTTTAGCCTTTACGTATGGGCTTATGGGTGAAAGATACAACGTCCCGCAGCTCACAAGAGATAGTCGTCTGGCACTCACTCTCAACCCGCACATAAAAAGAGGAACTGCCCAGCGAGCAGTCCCTCCCTTGTTTGCGCTAAAAAGCTTTAGTACACCATTCCCATAGCCTCGCGCACTTCATCAAGTGTTTGGTTGGCAATCTCATTGGCTCGCTTATTGCCATCATGCAAAATATCGCGCACGATATCCATGTCTTTAGCCAGCTCAGCGCGACGTTCACGGTGCTCAGCCAGGAAAGTATTCACGGAATCAATCACGAAAGCCTTCAAAGCTCCGCCGCCGCCATTTCCAATCTCTTCAGCAATCTCTCGTGGATCGCGACCGGAAGTCAAGCCTGCAGTAGTCAGCAACGCAGAAACTTGTGGACGATTTACAGGATCAAAAGTAATCATGCGCTCAGAGTCAGTTGGGCTCTTCTTAATCAGTTTTGCAGTTTCTTCTGCAGTAGCACCCAACATAATGGAATTGCCGTACGATTTACTCATCTTACGACCATCCAAGCCTGGGATTTCTGGAGCATCAGACAAAATAGCTGCTGGCTCTGGGAACACAGGATTTTTCTTAGCATAACGCTCGTTAAAACGGCGAGCGATGGTGCGCGTAATTTCCACATGAGGTAAATTATCTTTACCGATTGGCACCACATTAGCTTTGCAGAAAAGAATATCGCATGCCTGATGAACTGGATACGTCAGCAACAAGCCAGTAAGCGCATGCCCGGATGCTTCCATCTCGGACTTTACCGTTGGATTACGATGCAGCTCAGCTTCAGTAACCAAAGAGAGAAATGGAAGCATCAACTGGTTTTCTGCTGCCACCGAAGAATGCGTAAAAATCATGGTCTTCGTTGGATCAATACCGGCAGCCATATAATCCAAAACTAAGTTGAGCACATTATCCTGAATGTTTTCGGTGGTATCGCGGTCGGTAATCACCTGATAATCAGCAATAATAATATTGGTATTAACGCCTTTGTTTTGCATAGCCACGCGCTCTTTAATAGAGCCGAAGTAGTGACCTAAATGTAAACGACCTGTTGGGCGGTCACCTGTAAGCATAGTAAAAGCGCTTGGATTAGCTTCAAGCTTTGCTGCAGTTTTATTGGAACGCTCTTGTGCAGCTAAGAAGCTTGCGCTCATTTCATTTCCAGCAGCAGTCAAATGCTGATCATCGGTCATTATGCCCTACTTTCTTTAGCTTCTAGCCATATTTTAATGCTTTTAGTCTAAAAGTTTTATCCGACATTAAGGGGATAAACTGCTCGCTTTTTGCTTGTTTTTATTTGGTATTATTGTCTTATGCTAGTCCGCGAGTGGGGTCTCGTGAGGGCTTAAAACTTCAAACCGTGTGGAAAATGTGTTACGAAAATACCATGCTAGCTGAGTTCGGTTGCACGTTCACTGGCATGATTCTCCATGACCCTAAGTATGAACAGATAGAGTGCGATGCGTGATAGCTGTGCTACGGGAGACATCATGATAGAAGCGGTCAAGGTTATGCTCGATCCTACTGCTAAGCAGGCGCGTATGCTTACCGAGCATACAGGTGTTGCACGCTTCGCGTATAATCAAGCGCTGAGCCATGTATTCGACCAGCTCAATAATGGGCAGAAACCTGAGTACTCGTGTTACGGATTGCGTAAATGGTGGAATCAGAACAAGAATACACTTGCAGTCGGTGCCGATGAGCGGGTATGGTGGTCGCGTAACAGTAAAGAAGCGTACAACACGGGACTAGAAAACCTTAGTCGTGCTCTACGTAATCATGCTGATAGTAAGCATGGTAAACGCAGGGGCAAGCGCATAGGTTTCCCTCGCTTTAAGAGTCGTTCTCGCTGTGTGTCCAGTATCCATTTCACTACTGGTTACCGTCTTGTGCCAGACGATTCGCATGCTATTCGTTTGCCTCGTATTGGGCGAGTGCATCGCATGGAAAATGTTATGCGTCGTATTGGTCACGCACATGTGTTGCGTATTATTGTTACGCGTAGCGCTGACCGTTGGTACGCGTCTATCGGCATAGAACATGAGACCTCCCCTATACATGCACGTTGTAAAAGGACGAGCATGGGTATTGACATGGGTGTGAAAAACCTTGTCACCTTTGTCGGACGGCACCGCGATACCTAATCCACATCCATTCAAACGAGTGGAAAAGCGTCTTGCTCGCGCACAACGTATGTTGAGTAGGCGAAAGAAAGGTTCACATCGTCGTGATAAAGCGCGTCTCTATGTGGCACGTTTACACCAGCGTATCTACCAGCTTCGGCAGGACGCACTGCACAAAATCACCACTGAGCCTACCCGTGCCTACGCGCATATCAGTATTGAAGACCTTAATGTGGCGGGAATGATCCGTAATCATCATCTAACCAAGAGTCTACGTGACGCTAGTTTTGGTGAGTTTCGCCGTCAAGTCGAATACAAGAGCATAAAAAACGAATGTACACTTCATGTCGTGGACAGGTTCTATCCAAGCAGCAAAAAGTGCTCGGACTGTAGGATGGTGAAAGCCAAACTCTCTCAGTGAGCGTACATACCATTGTGACTATTGTGGTATCAGCATGGATAGAGACTTAAACGCAGCTACCAATATTAATGTCGCGGGAAGTGCTCCCGAGACATTAAACGCACGTGGAGGGAGCGTAAGACCAGTCGGCAATATGTCGCTGGCAGACCCTGTGAAACGTGAACCAAGCCAGCATGATTATGCTGTAAGACTTGGAGCAGACAATCGCAAGACTGTCCTGTAGCAAGTGTTTCAACAAAACAACACATGTTACAACGGTAGTGGTACTCTATGAGAGATGAATTAGATATAGTTGCGCTTTAAGCGCTGATGAGCATGCGAAGGGGGTCAGATGGGCCGCGGACGCCAGAAGGCAAAACAGACAAAAATTGCCCGTAAGCTCAAATATCTGACAACTGATACAGATTACGACGAGCTCGCCAAGGAGCTGAGTCATCACGATGATGCTGCTGTAGAAGCTGAAACAGATGTAGATGTTGACGTTGATGTAGCAGATGACACTTCACAGGACGATTTGGACGATTACGCTGCATGGGCCGCTCAAGCGGCGAAACGTGCAGAGGGAAAGCCTGCAGCACAACCTGTTGCGCATAAACCTTTTCCTAAGATGCCAGTTCCTGGGATAAAGAAGAAGGATTAGTTTTATCTTTTATATAAGAGGCGCTGACCGTTTTTGGTCAACGCCTCTGCTTGTTACTGCTTGTTCTTGAGCAAATCTTCTTTTCTAAACTGTCTGATTGGCTTTTTAGGAGCTAACTTAGGTGCGCGCATAGGGGTTGCTGCAGCCATCGGTTCCTCGCATGGCAGCGAGAAGACATGGGTTGGATGATTAGCAGCTTCTACCTTGTTACCCTCGTCATCCCAGATATCGTCTGGAACTGTGATGACGTATGGCTGCACGCCCGGACGAACAAATTCCACGGTTTGACCAGGAATGATTTTATTTTTAGCTTTGAAAGTTACGCGACCGTCCTGCCAGCTGAGCACATCGCCCACCATCTGCCAGTCATTAATGTAGCCGCCCTTATGAGTTTCCTGACCAGCAGGGTTCTCAGGATAATAAAAAGCAGTGCAATATGGACGATGAACCACCTTAAATGGTTCATCTTTAAGCCACTGAGGAAGCTCAAGATGACTAAAATCGCCCGCTTCGCGCTTTTCTACATACATATTCGTAGCCATCTTGTAGGCGTTGGTGACTACTGCCGAGTACAGCGCGGACTTCGCGCGGCCTTCAATCTTAAGGCTCGTGGCGCCCGCATCAATCAAATCGTCGATGTGCTCGAGCATGTTCATATCTTGCGAATTAAATAGGTATGCGCCATGCTCGGTTTGCTCAATCGGATAGAACTCGCCTGGACGATGCTCTTCGACCACGCTCCACTTCCAACGGCATGACTGCGCGCAATCGCCGTGATTAGCATCACGACCGGTCATGTGCTGAGAAATAAGGCAACGACCAGAGAAAGCCATACACATAGAACCGTGCACAAAGCACTCAATATCGAGATCCGATGGCGTATTCTTGCGAATATCGCGCACAGCATCGAGGCTTAACTCGCGGGCCAAAACTACGCGCTTAGCACCCAATTCATACAGGGAATTCGCCGCCAAATAGTTAACCACACCCGCCTGCGTGGAAATGTGAATTTCCAACTGAGGCGCAATGCGGTGTGCCATCATCATCACGCCAATATCGGAAACAATAACAGCGTCTACGCCGATCTCAGCCAGCTCACCAATATACTTCTCGATACCCGTAATTTCTGGATTCGTTGGCAGTACGTTACAGGTAATAAAAATACGGGCGTTGCGAGCGTGCGCGTAACGCACAGCCTCTTCTAAGTCTTCGTGCGATAAGTTCTTGGGAGCAGTGCGCATACCGAACATTTTGCCGGCGCAATACACTGCATCGGCACCGTAATCAATAGCAAGCTTTACGGTTTGCAAATTGCCTGCAGGAGCTAAAACTTCAGGACGATGACGGCGCATCATCGGATGGCCCATGCTATACGGCGCTTCGTAATCAAAAAGCGTTTCGCTCACACGCACGGCGGGGTCGCCGAATGCGTCACTATTACTTATTTCAGTCATAGTCTTATTGTGCCTGAACCGCCACGACAAGGAGCACTCTGAAACAATCTAGCGGTCGTAGCGCCAGGTCTTATCGGTCAAAATGCGCGCAAAAGCTAAACCAATCGGCAAGCAGACAATCACGAGCATCGCCTTAAAGATCCAATCCATCGCGTTTACGGTTTGCAGGTTACCGAGCTCATACACAGCGCGGTACATATACAAACCTGGAACCATAATAACGATCGACGGCACAGTTAAGCTGATGCGCGGGAAGCCCAAACTGGCGGGTAGTAAGCCCTTACGCACAGAAATGCGCCACGCGGAAGCCAGCAAACCGGCAATCAGAGCGCCAGTAAAAGCGCCAATCTCCAAACTCGCATGACCATAATTAACCATCAGCAAGCGGGCGGTATCCGCGGTCGCTCCAATCGCGGCAGCTACCAAAGCCATGCGCCACGGTGAGTTAAACAGAACCGAGAAGCCCCACACGCCGCCAATCGCGGTAATAAAAATAAGCAGAACGTTAAGCCACACCGGAATATGCGGCGCTTCGAAACCGTTCGGACTCAGGCCCACCATCGTGGCCACGAACCACGCGGCGAGCGTGCCCATGCCCACAATGCAGAGGAAGTACGTGATGCGCTGCAAGCCGGACGGAAAATCGAGTTTGGCAAAATCCAAACCGCCGGTAATAAGCGGGAAGCCCGGAACGATAAACAAAATCGCACCAATATACGCGGTATCGTGACCGAGCGCGGTCGGATCGACGAAGCCGACCAGACGCAGCGTGCCAATCGTAACCAGCGCGGCCACCACCACACCCACAGCCACGCCCAAGAACTGATTGAGATGCTTGCCATTCATGCGACTGCGCACATACTGACCCACACCCGCGCCAATAAACGCGCCGAGCATGTCGTAAGCCGCGCCACCAAGCAGAAACACGAAGCACGAGCACGCCACAGCCGAGCCAAGCGCCTGCATGAGCGGACCATACAGTCGCGCTTTACGCTCAATCGCGTCGAGCTTCGCGTGCGCCTCGCGGACGGTTATGGGTTGAGTGCACTGTTGCGAGTTTTCCTCACGAGAAGAGCGCGCGTCGAAACCGTAATCGCCGCCGTTACTGCGCTGCAGCGAGGCCTCGGTATGATACACACCCTCGTGACCCAGGTTCACAGTCAACCAGTCGGCGAAATGCTCCATATGCCAAATACGCTCGGTATTAACGCCCACGCTCGGCAGGTCGACAACCTCCGTTACACGCTCCTTGCCGTCCGAGCACGACACCTCGATGCTCGTAAGGTTCACGTCGGCGCGCACGTACACGCCGAGCGCATAGCCGATACGGTTCATAATCTCTTTAACGCGGTAGCTACCCGTGCCTGCGCTCAGATCGAGATAGCCCGTACGCACGATGATGCTCGCTTTCGCCGCCAAGCACGCGTCCTGCACCGGCGTATCGAGGTTCGCTTTGATGTCGTCCATGTCTAGCGGGATTGAATGGCGATGATGCTTAGACAGCGGGGAAAACGTTGAGGCGTGGTGGGAGACGGTCGTTTTCTGCTGATTCGGCTCGTTGTGCTGATTCGGCTCGTTTTTAGAGCTGTGCTCGTTGTGCTTGGTGTCTTTCACCCTTCCTATTTTTCGCGCCCGTCTAGACCGCGCGGATTGGGATGGCTGGAGAGGGCTATTGGTTTTGGGTTTGCGATTGGTTTGGGGTTGTTCGCTCACCACGGCAAATCGATCAGGCGCGGCGAGTGTTCTCTCTGAGCGGGCAACTCGCTACGGCTACATCTGGTGGCGTGAATAGTGAGCTGAAATAAGAATCGTCTTCCACGGCTGTCAGATGCCCATTTTCAGCCAAAATCATGGCGTGAAAGATGATTGACTTTACGCCTCGTCACCCACGGCCAAAAACAGAGCCTTACACTGTCGTGGAAAACGAGTCGTACCAACAACTCACTTCCCACGCCATCTGCATATAAAACAGTTAGCCATGCACCAGATAATCCGCCCGCCCACCCCCACGCACAAGCCACCATATGAGACGCCGCCCATGAGACATAGCTCACTTCCTACACAGTTCGGCGTACACTAAAACACGTCAGGTTATCAATACCCGCGTGGCTTTGGGTTCGCAACGTCTGACTTCACATAACTGGGGAGGAGCCCCAGATAGTCAGAAGACCGAGCAACCACAGAGGTGTTGGATGGAGGTCCAATAAATTGACTGAAAAAAATCTGCCAGAACGTCTCCAAGATAATTTGGAATTATGCTTGGATATGTTGCGCAACGTACTCGGCGAATACGATGCCGAGTTGTTAGCTCAGTTCGATGAGCTGCGCGAAGACGTTATTGTGGCAAGCAATACAAGAAACAACGACACTGCCGAAGCTGCTAGCGTAGCTGCTGCGGGCTTGGAGAAGGCATCCGATTTGCTCGACAACTCCTCGCTTAAAGATGCAACTATGCTCTCACGCGCTTTCACCGTGTATTTCCACTTGGCAAATCTGTGCGAAGAGAACTATCGCGTTGCCGTCTTAAAGAACCGTGAATGGGAAGTGGATACACGTTCCGCCACCGATCCAGTTAACGAACTGACCGTGGCTTACAAGCGCCTCATCGACGAAGTCGGTGTTGCTGGTGCAAACGAATTGCTCGAAAAGCTCGAGTTCCATCCTGTTTTCACCGCTCACCCAACAGAAGCTCGCCGTAAGGCAGTCGAAGGCAAGATTCGCCGCATCGCTACCTTCCTCGACGAGCGCGACCGCACCGGCGGTTCCGAGCGCGCAGAAATCGACCGTCGTCTCCACTCCGAGATTGACTCCTTGTTCCGCACCTCCCCTATTGGCCTTAAGAAGCCAACTCCTGTGGAGGAAGCAGACACTGTTATTAATGTTTTCGATACGACTCTCTTTAGCGTTATCCCTAACGTGTACCGTCGCTTCGACGATTGGATTTTGGGTTCCAAGGCCGGAACTGTTCCACCTGTATGCCCAGCCTTCTTCCATCCAGGTAGCTGGGTTGGCTCCGATCGCGATGGTAATCCGAACGTTACCGCAAAGGTGTCGCGTCAGGTTGCTCGCAAGTACTACGACCACATGGTTACTAAGCTTGCCGAAGCCACCCGCAAAACCGCTACCCGTTTAACGGTAGAAAGCGCTACAACTCCTCCAAGCGATGAGATGAAGGCTTTGTGGAGCCGTCAGAAGGAAATGAGCGAGCGCTTAACCAGCCGCGCCGATATTATTTCCACGAGCGAACCTCACCGCGCAGCCATGCTCGTTATGGCCGACCGTTTGGAGGCTACCGTAGAGCGCGATGCCGATCTTATGTACACTAGTGCCGACGATTTCCTCGCCGATTTGCGTGTTATTCAGCGCTCTTTGGCCGAGGCTGGTGCGGTACGTATTGCATACGGCGATATTCAGGCTCTTATTTGGCGCGTAGAGACCTTCGGCTTCCACATGGTGGAGATGGAGTTCCGTCAGCACTCTCTCGTGCATTCGCGCGCTTTGGAAGATATTCGCGAGCACGGTTTGCATGGCGAGCGCGGTCCGCTTCAGCCGATGACCGTAGAGGTTCTCGATACTTTCCGCGCTATTGGTTGGATTCAGCGCCGTCACGGCCGCAAGGCTGCTGGTCGCTACCTTATTTCCTTCTCCAAGTCCGCTCAGCACGTGCGCGACGTGTACGAGCTGAACCGTTTGGCCTTCGCTAACCCTGCAGATGCTCCTGTTTTGGACGTTATTCCTCTGTTTGAGCAGTTAGAAGATTTGGATAATTCTGTCTCTGTTTTGGACGACATGATTAAGATTCCAGAAGTTCAGCAGCGCTTAAAGCAGACCGGCCGTCGCATGGAAGTTATGCTCGGTTATTCGGATTCCTCGAAGGATGCTGGCCCAACGTCTGCAACTTTGGCTTTGCACCGCGCTCAGGAAAAGATCGCGAAGTGGGCTAAGGAAAACGATATCGACGTTACCCTCTTCCACGGTCGCGGTGGCGCTGTTGGTCGTGGTGGCGGTCCTGCTAACCGCGCGGTTTTGGCTCAGCCAGTTGGCTCGGTAAACTGCCGCTTTAAGCTCACCGAGCAGGGCGAAGTTATTTTCGCTCGCTACGGCAACCGCACGCTGGCAACCCGTCACGTTGAGTCTGTTGCGGCTGCAACGCTGCTTCAGTCCGCTCCTTCTGTAGAGAAGACGAACACGGAGATGACCGAGAAGTTCGCTCCGATGGCTCAGGCTTTGGATGAGTCCTCGCACGAGCGCTTCCTCGATCTGCTGCAAAGCGATGATTTCGCTCCATGGTTCTCGATCGTTACGCCTTTGACTGAGGTTGGTTTGCTGCCAATCGGTTCTCGCCCTGCTAAGCGTGGTTTGGGTGCGAAGTCTTTGGACGATTTGCGTACGATTCCATGGGTCTTCTCCTGGTCTCAGGCTCGCATTAACCTCGCCGCATGGTACGGCTTGGGTACGGCGTGCGAGAAGTTTGGAGATTTGGCTACTTTGCGCGAAGCGTACAAGAGCTGGCCACTGTTTAACACCTTTATCGACAATATCGAGATGTCTCTTGCTAAGACAGATGAGCGTATTGCTCGCATGTACTTGAGCATGGGCGATCGCGAAGATTTGAGCGAGAAGGTTCTGCACGAGATGGAGCTGACCCACAAGTGGGTTCTGGCTATTAAGGATGAGGATTGGACTTTGCAGCATTCCCGCACTTTGGGCATGATGGTTAAGTTGCGTTCCCCTTATGTAGATGCTCTGTCGATTGCTCAGGTTCGCGCGCTCAAGACCTTGCGCCGTCGCGTAGATAAGGAAGAGCTGAGCGAATCTCAGATTGGCGATTATATTTATCTCATTTTGTGCACTGTGAGCGGTGTTTCTGCCGGCTTGCAGAACACAGGCTGATACTTATTGTTCTACTCCAACAAGAAGGCTGCGGGTTTCGCCCGCAGCCTTCTTGGCTTCTTCACCTAGTAAGCTGGTGTGTATGAGTGTTTTAGCTGAAGAAAATCAAGCAAATTCTGTCTGGACGCGCATGCTCGAAGGCAATAAGCGCTTTGCACGCGGCGAGGCTGTGCATCCATGGCAAGATAAGGAAACCCGCGAAAGTTTGTGCGCCGGTCAGAACCCAAGCGCTGCTGTTCTCGCCTGCGCGGACTCGCGTGTATCGCCGGAAATCATTTTTGACGAAGGTCTCGGCGATATCTTTACCATCCGCTCGGTCGGCGGCGTTCTCGATCAAGCGGTCATTAACTCTCTCGAATTTGCTGTCGATATCCTGCACGTATCTGTTCTCGTGGTCATGAGCCATGAGCACTGCGGTCTGCTCGAAGCGGCAGTCAACAGCGCTAAAACTGGTAACGTGCCGCCATCGCTAACATATGCGCTCGGCGAGGTTGCGGGCACGATGGAAGCGGCCGAGGATGCGGATTCGCAGGACGATGTAGAGCGCATTCACGTATCAACGCTTATTATGCAGATTGTGGAACGTAGCCCTATTATTGCTCGCGCTTTAGCAGCTGAGGAGCTCAAGATTGTGGGAGCGCGCTACACCATGACTAATGGTCTTGTTGAAGTGCTCAGCTTCTAGGTACGCGAAGGGCTGATTCTTTATGCCGATATGGCTTAACCTTTTCTTTATTTTGCTCTTTATGCTGGTGGGAAGCGTGTTCTCAGGCACGGAAATGGCTTTAGTATCGCTGCGTACCAGTCAAATTGAACGCATGGAACAGGAAGATGACCGCGGCGCTCATGTGGCGCGTGTAGCGCGCGATCCTAACCGTTTCCTGTCTGCTCTGCAAATTGGCGTAACTCTTGCTGGTTTCCTCTCAGCATCTTTTGGAGCCAGTTCTCTGTCTCCACATATCGTGCCATGGCTTGAATCTTTAGGCATGAACGCTGGGCTTGCCAGCGGTTTAACAATGGTGATGCTCACTCTGCTCATCTCCTACCTTTCTATTGTGGTCTCTGAGCTAGTACCGAAGCGCATTGCTTTGCAACAGGGTGAGAAAATTGCGCGTTCCATGGTGCCAATTATCGATGTTTTCGCCACTCTCACCTCGCCAGTTATTTGGCTGATTGGCAAGAACACGAACGGTATTGTGCGTTTGCTTGGTTTCGATCCAAACGAGGTAGAAAGCGAGGTGAGTAACGATGAGTTGCGTGTGCTCGTCTCCTCGAATACTCGTTTAAGCACAGATGAGCGCGAAATCCTTGCGGATGTTTTTGGCGCTGAACAAACAATTGTGGCCGAGGTTATGCGCCCTCGTGCTGATGTGGTGTTCGTGGACGGCACGATGAGTTTAACGGCTGCGGCAACTTTTGTGCGCGATCAGCCATATTCTCGCTTCCCTGTAACCGGCGAGAGCTTTGACGATATTCTCGGCTTTGTGCATGTGCGCGATTTATTGGATATTCGCGATTCGGAAGCGAAAACTGTGGCAGATGTTACCCGCGATATTTTGCAACTGCCAGGAACCTCGCGAATTTTGCCAAGCATGAGCCTTATGCGTCAGCGGGGGATCCATTTGGCTGTGGTTATTGATGAATATGGCGGCACAGATGGCATTGTAACGCTCGAAGATATTACAGAAGAAATTGTGGGCGATATCCACGATGAATACGATTTGCCAGAAGATTCGCTCAATTCCATGCACAACGCGTTTGTAAACGGTGTGCTCACTGTGGATGGTGGGATGACGTTGGAAGATTTTGAGGAAGTCTCCGATATTACGCTTACCGACGGCCCTTATGAAACTGTTGCCGGCTATATGATTGCTCGCACAGGAGAGTTGGGTTATGAAGGTCAGGTTTTGAGCGACGACGATGGCTACGACATGGTGGTTACCGAAGTAGAAGGACGACGTATTCAAACCATAGAAGTGCGCAAACATATTACTTCTGCTGATACTGTGAAATAGATGACACGCATAGCGTAAAACGACACGTTCCACCGTTTTCTTTCTCTTAACAGAGTAAAGTTATAATTACGTGATTTTTTGGAAAGAAGGCAATAATGGCATTAAATTACACTATTGCAGGTTTGAGTGAGTCGGCAAGCGAGAAGATTATTTCCATTTTGCAGAGCCGCTTGAGCCAGGAACAAGACGCTGCTCTTATTTTGAAGCATGCACATTGGAATGTGAGCGGTCCTAACTTTATTGGCGTTCACGAAATGATTGACCCTCAGGTTGATGTTGTGCTCAATCAGGCTGACGAAACTGCTGAACGTATTTCTCAGCTTGGCGGCGGTCCAGATGGTCGTCCAGATGCTGTTGTGCGCAACCGCGATTGGGCTGAGTTTGACCTCACCGGCACAAACTCCACCGAGGCATATATTAAGGCTCTGATTGCTTACTACGATGAGTTCATTATTAATGACCGCAATGCTATTGCAGAATTAGATGAGCTTGACGTTATCAGCTCTAATATTATTCAGGATCATGTGCAAGACCTCGAAAAGTTCCAGTGGTTCTTGCGCGCTCACCTCGGATAATCTAATCTCACAGCACAAACCTTCTCCCCTTCCGGAGAAGGTTTTTCTTTCTCTCGTAGGCTTTTGGTATTCTCGTAGTACTAAGTTAAAGGAGACATAATGCTTACATCACCGATGATTTACACTGTTATAGCCATTATTGCGCTGGCTATTCTCTGTTCCTGCGCATACGTAGTTCCGCAACAGCAGGCTTTTATTATTGAACGTTTCGGTAAATTCCATACTGTGAGCTTGGCAGGTTTGCATTTTAAGATTCCTTTTATCGATCGTATTGCTCATAAAACTGGTCTGCGCGTGCAGCAGTTAATGGTCAAAGTAGAAACAAAAACCCTCGATAACGTCTTTGTGAACGTAGTAGTATCCACGCAGTTCCGCGTAGACTCCTCTAATGTTGCGACCGCATACTACGAGCTGGGAGATCCCGCTGGGCAGTTGCGTTCCTACATGGAAGACGCTTTACGTTCCGCTATTCCTCAGCTGAGCTTGGATGACGCTTTTGCTCGTAAGGATGACGTAGCACGCGATGTTCAGGAAACTGTGGGCGCAGAAATGGCTCGTTTTGGCTTTACTGTAGTAAAGTCCTTGATTACTGCGATTGATCCTTCCGAGCAAGTAAAAGCTGCTATGGATTCCATTAATGCAGCTCAGCGAGAGAAGGAAGCTACCCGCGAACGCGCTGAAGCTAACCGTATTGCCATCGAAGCTCAAGCAGCTGCTGATGCAGAAAAAACACGTCTGCAGGGTGAAGGTCAAGCAAATTATCGTCGCGAAATCGCTAATGGTATTGTTGACCAAATTAAGAGCCTGCAAAACGTGGGCATGAATATTGAAGACGTCAATAATGTTGTGCTCTTCAACCAGTATCTGGATGTTATGCGTTCGCTATCTGAGTCAACTAATGCCAAGACAGTTGTATTACCAGCCTCAACGCCAGGCGGATACCAAGATTTATTCACTCAGATGACCAACGCAATTGCTACTAATAACGGAAACAAGTAAAATGGAGGTATAAGCGTGGGTGGAGAGAAGAAGGTAGTATTTCTCCCGAATGGCGAATAGTTTCCCCACCTCCTTCTATTCGCCACAGGCGAGCACTCGTTGCACATTTCTGTACGTGCAATTAATAACTCCCATAGGAGTTGAGTGCTCGCCTTTTTTGTCGCCAATCAGGAAGATAGCCACTTATTCTATTTCTAAAACCTTCGCCATGACCGCGCTCATACAGGTGGGTCAGTTCATGAACAAGCACATACTCTAATAAATCCTCAGGCACGAAAGCTAAAGCAAGGTTTAAGCGAATACGTCCCGTTGATGGAGTGCATGATCCCCAGCGAGTTTTCATACGACGATATGTGATGCGTGTGGGCTGCCTGCCAATTACTGTGCTCCACTGTGAAAGTAATCGAGGCACTGTGCTTTCCAAAATCTGACGCGCTTCCTCCTCTTTTGCAGGAGTCCATCCAGACAGCAGATTCGGATTCGTATGCTGCGATTGAGTCAACAGAATGCGGTCGCGTGCTGTATCAATCCAGTCTGAACGCTCGCGAATCAACTTTTCTATATCTTTTTGATGCACATAATACGGAGCAGTAACCTCCACGTGAGCCTGAGGCGGTTTCACACGTAAATACATGTTCTTAACGCTTTTAAGGATAACAGTGACCTGAAAGCCATCTATTTCTAGTTCATACACCTGAGGCATGTTCTCAGTGTGCCATATGGACTGTGCAGGTGAACCCATGTTCGCGACACGCGGATAAAGGAAAATTGACTTTAGAGAATATATGGTCTATTGTTTTCTTTTGTTGTGACAAATGGCACAACACCATAAATGAAGAATGGGCCCGTAGCTCAGCAGGTTAGAGCGCATCCCTGATAAGGATGAGGTCGAAGGTTCGAGTCCCTCCGGGCCCACGCTAGAGATAGCGTGTCGCAGTCCTCTCTGTGTGATAGGATATTTCTTCGTTGGGGGTATGGCGCAGCTGGTAGCGCATCTGCTTTGCAAGCAGAGGGTCAGGGGTTCGAGTCCCCTTACCTCCACGTGTATAGGCTTTCGGAAAAATCCGGAAGCCTTTTTTCATGCCGAAAACCGCATGCTTTCAACGTTTTTGGTTATATGCTGGATTTTCCTTTTCCTCGTATAAACCCGCATATGAGTGCTTGTTACCGCCACTTAGGTGAGCATTTAGGTGACGCACCTTGATTCTCACCTCTACAATGGAGGTATGGAGATGCCACGCAAAAAATCACGCCGTAATGATTGGGGTTCGATTGTCGAACGGCGCAACAAGCAAGGAGAAGTCACTCGCCTCGAGGCTCGCTATCCCAATCCCAAGAATCCAAAACAGCGTATAGCAAAATCTTTTAGTGTCAATGAACGTATGAGAGCTCAAGCCTGGCTGGATAAAGAGCGCAAACTCGTTGATGAGTTCGAACGCGGAGTCAGCGACTGGGCACCTCCCAAGGAACGAGAAACACAAGTAGCTCAATCTCACATCACGTTCAGTGAATACGCTGACGAGTACTTAGAAAACTACTCCGTTTCCCTTACTGAAGCAACAAAAAGACAGAAACGAACTTCTATCTCTCATTTGAAGGATGCTTTCGGTTCTATGCTTCTTTGGGAGATTACTTCAGCGCACATTGATGCATGGCTAATATCGAGCCGTAGTTTTGGCTTAACTGCCCAGAGGAACGCTTTCATTGAGTTGAAGGCTATCATGCGTAAAGCTGCTACACCTGCGGGCAGTCAACCTGCTCTCATTGAATCGTCACCAATTATTCAGAAGACTCCACCACGCCCGAAATCTCAACAAGCCAAAATCCCACCAGCAACACCCGAAGAAATCCATGCTATATACAACGCCATGCCCGACTACACGAGAATTAGCATCTACCTCGCAGTCGTATTCTCCTTACGCATCAGTGAAGTATGCGCTCTCCAAGTCAAAGACATTGATTTAACACGTAAAACACTCCACATTCGTCACGCACTCGCCCGAGGTAAAGATGACAAAGGTGACCTGCATCTCGCTCCAACAAAAACCGAGTCAAGCATGACCAGTATGGCTATACCCGACGCCATGATTCCCATACTAAACGCTCACATCCATACATACTGCGATACAAACGACCCAGAAGCGATGCTTATCAAGCCAGTGAACACTCACATCATGAACCCTAATAGTCTTCGTAATCAATTCGACATTGCCCGCAAAAAAGCCAACCGTCCTGACCTACACTTCCACACCCTCCGCGCTACCGGGATTACTGAAGCCGTGTATCAAGGCGCAACCATGAAAGAAACACAAGTGTATGGGCGCCACGCAGACGCCACCGTCAGCTTAGAACATTACCAACGTGCCAAAGAAGGGTCCACCTCAACACTGACCACGAAGGTATTTGATGCGCTCATAGAACCAGACAGTAATCCAGAGCAGATTCGCGCTCGTATAGATTCGATTACAAAGAAAATTCACGAGCTAGAAGCAGAACGCTCCAAACTCGAAGCACTCTTAAAACCGCAGTAGATTGAATTAAATTTTCTTTTTTAGAGGAACGTTACGCTCATCATTCATACAGTGAGAGCGCGTTCCTCTTTTTTATACCCCTTAAATGTATGCCAGACGAACACAAAACGTTGAAAACTGCTCCACAGATAGGGGTTTAACTTAAAAGTTGCCAAAATCGTGCAGATTGATAGGGGTATTCGAGTACAAGGCAACTTTTTATGAGAAGAGTCTCTTTTTTACGTTGCGCAAGAATTTTTGTGCTTTTTGCACGTGCCCCAAATTCTGCCGCACGGATAGGGGTATTAACAACATCAACTAAAGCAAAATTCCAAGGTAGCCAAAATCGCGTCCAAGAGGGGTACCAGCACACACCAAGAACATTTCGCAATGGCATTTCTCGCATTACGTGAACGGCAATGGGCGGTTCCGTGTGTGAAGGAATTTGTCATGAGTAACACTAGTTTTCGTCATGAATATTCACGTGACGAGCTTAAATGCATAATACAACAGTATCAGCGTGATGCTGTAGATACGAAGGATATTGCGCAATATTTTGATGTATCACCAACAACAATTCGAAAATGTAACCGTGCGAGCGAGCTTAAAACTGCTATTGAAAGACGAATAGGAGAAAAGGTCTTTAACTCCGTCTTACCAATTAAGACCCAACAATATATTCTTAAACCAGTCCTTGATTCGCTAGAGCATCGTTCTCGCGTCAAGAAGGGGATTGTGTTCACACTCCCGTTCTTTCTTGCTTATGGCGTTGGGAATCTTGACTCTCAACTTAATGATATTCATCAGGAATCTCAGTCACAATCCCCTATGTGGGTAAGTGCTAATACAGCTTGCCAACGGTTCAATGTAAGCAAGAAAACTCTTTATCGCCATCGCTCACAGTTATCTCATATGACGCTCGGAAAAACTGCAATACGCTACAACTTCATCAACTTATCTGAAGTCTATGGAATAAAGAAAGTTTATGGAATAAATATGACTTCCCTAGCGCAGAGTGACCTTTCTAGCTCGCAATGACCACAAGATGCATATCTGCATGGGATGGAATAAAGATATCTACTTCCGAAACCTTATGAAGCAGATGAAAGGAGACGTTCATGAGAGCCACAGCACAAGAGACTCGTACCATCCCTCAGCTTCTCACCAAAGCTGAGGCGTGCAAGATTTTGTGCTGTGGTCATACCTTCTTGGACTCGCTAATTGCAAACGGCGAACTGGTCACAGTTCATTGTTCTCGAAGGAAAGTCTTAGTGACCGCACAATCGATCACGGATTTCATTGAACGTCGCACTCACAATTAATTGTGACACAAAATTAAGGAGTAATAATGACAAATTTAGTTGTAGCAATTATGTCGCTACTCGACGGACATATCGTTTTTGGTGTTCGCCCTGTTTTTGACCGGAACGCGGAAGATTCTCGTACTCAAAAAGTTCGTAATGGGCTTCCTGAATGGTCGTTCTCAGTTGGTTTTGAATCGGAAACGTTTGGCGGCACAGAGCTTGTTCCTGTGAACGTGAAAGTGCCATTAGACGCCAAAACCGTGAAGTCTATCCGTGTTGGCTCGTATGTCACTTTTAAGGACTTGATGATGCGAACCGGTGAATTTGATGGACGCGCTTACATCTCGTTTAGCGCATCTGGATTAACTGTAGACAATAACGATACGGAGGTGCAATTGTAATGGGACGCAAAATTCGATTCATGGGAAGGCAATTACTACAGTTCTTGAGCGATGCTATACAGTTATTCATACCGAAGACACCTGACCCAATTGATGAAGTAACATCCGCTATCCAGTCCACTTGGATTAAAGAGGGTGTAGCTTACCAGGTTGGTCTCATGGCAACTCGTACTGAATACCCTTACGAGACAAAACGTCGTGAGTTTATGCTTCACGAGTTGGAATCTTTACCTGACAGTGAAGAAAAAGAGTTACACCGTGTAGAGCTTGAAGACCAGCTCGAGGATGCTCGACGTATGTTCCCTGCACTATCAACGGTCAAGCTCAGTCCGTACACGTGCGAGGTCTATATCCGTCCAACGTTCCTGCAAACCACTAGTGACATCCTAGCTAAGCAAGAACAGCTGTCGAACGTGTGGAACGTGTCTATTGCGAATGCACATGTAGACCAGAATCTTAATGTGATATTCACGATTGATGTGCGAGAGAAAGCATCGTGGGCACGCGATGAGTAACCAAACTACCCTCGCAGGCAGCGATGCGTTTGGCAGCCCAGTCTTTATGGATTGGGCTGCGCCCTCACACGCAATCGTTGCTGGTATGACACGCAGTGGTAAATCCGCGCTCCTGTACACCCAACTTAGCCAACTCGCGAATAACGACACCGTGCGAGTGATTGGTATCGACCCGTCAGATTTGCTTCTCGCACCTTTTGCTCAGCGTGGTGAGACCCTTATTATTCTGGGTTCTCAAGGTGTGGACGCAATGATAGACACTCTCGAAGCTATTGTTCATGTGTGTGAGCATCGTATGGCAACTCTTACGCAAATGCGAGCAGACAAAATTGACGATTTCACTGTCGCTCAACCCTTACTTGTATGCGTGATTGAGGAATATCCGGGACTTCTCGAGATAGCAGCCTCGCTCGATGCTATAGACAAGCCTAAAGGCACACGCGCATCACGCATCAAGTCTTTGGTACTCCAGCTCTTAGCACAGTACGCGAAAGTCGGGTTACGCGTCGTTCTAGTAGCACAACGCGCGGATGCTTCTCTCATCGGTGGTATCGCTCGAGCCAACATTGGTACCCGGTTCATTATGAGGTCGGACCCTGACGGCTTGAAGATGCTTGACCCTTCCATGACACCTGAAGAAGCTCAGTTACTGCAACGCTGCTTGCCTGGTGTGTGTCGTTTCATATGCCCGGGACAGTTACCACTCTTCTTTCGCGGTATCGATATGGATTACACCACCTACATGGATACCATTCTCCACCATTTGCCAGGCAACCAATCCTAGCCAGTTGGGAAGTGCGGGAGTGAAGCGTAGCCGGAAGGCGAAGCCAAGCGACCGCATCTTTCCCCTAGAAGTCCTAGTAAGTATTACCTAGGACTTCTGTCGCTAGTCGCAAACCCTGCCAAACATCAATATTTTCAATACTTTTATCAGCTACACGTTTCCCTCTCTCCATGCAGCAGCGTGAAGCACCACTAAAGAAAGGTCCCTCATGGAACACGAGAAAGTAAAAGACGCTCAAAGCCGTGACTGGATGTTCACCCTCAAAATCGAAAACGATTCCACCCTGACAACACTTCTGGGAATGCTAGGCTCGTGGACTGCACTCGAATACGTGTTTCAACACGAACGTGGCTCCAAGTCTACTGACGACAATCCTGACGGCTATGACCACTTCCAAGGTTTCCTTCGCTGTAAGTCCAGTAACCGTTTCAGCACGGTCAAGAACCACTTCATTAAAGCAGGCTTGCCTACTGTCCATATAGAAGCACGTAAAGGCAGCCCACGGCAAGCATACGATTACTGTACCAAAGAAGACACAAGAATTGAAGGTCCCTGGCAGTCCGCGCATATCATGGACAATCTTGACCTAGCAACAGGTAAACGCAACGATATTGAAGACGCCCGTGAACTCATTGAATCAGGATTGACTCCTCGCAAGATTATGCTTGCAGATTCTGAGGGACGCTTCGCTCACTTAACCACCTATATCGAAACCTATTACCAGGCACGCCTTTCCAACGAGTACGCCACCAAAGAACGCGATGTTTTGCCTATCTACCTTTACGGTGAAACCGGCAGCGGGAAGAGCCGGTGGGTAGCCGACAATCTTGGCTACCCAGACGTGTACACAGTCTCGGACTACACCCACCCATACGACGGATACACCGATCAGAAAATTCTTGTCTTTGATGAGTTTCATTCCCAACGTCCCATCGAGGAAATGCTGCGACTTCTTGACCCTTACCCCGTAGAACTTCCTGCCCGCTACCACAACAAACAAGCCTGCTATAGGCTCGTTATCGTCATTAGCAACTTTCCACTTGCCACTCAATACGAAACAGCTGAATATCCACAACGTGCAGCCTTCCAACGTCGTTTCTTCCTTGAAGCCAACCGAAGTAATTCAATTGATATGGCAAAAATGGAATACTTAGTACGTTCTCATCTTCATCTCGAAAGTACACAAATTCCTGAACAGTCTGAAGATGAGCCAGTTGTTCTTTCCCCTGAGATGCAAGAAATCTTTGGGCTACCAGCTCAAGAATGAGACCTCCCCCTGCCTAGTCGTTCCGAAACCATCCCAGTTAAGATAAACCAATGCGTTCAGGTTTTCCTGAATATGCGACATAGAATCATTAGTGGCATGAATCACATCATGAATACCCTGATTGCCACCCGATTGCATTCCTGCTGGGGACTGCTGGTTAGTAGTAATCGAAAGGTTATACTTAGACTCAGGCTCATTATCACCCAAAACAATCAAATTGATATTCGAGTTGGCACCAGTGGTATTAATGGAATCCATTCCTGCGCTAATAACTGAGCGACCTGTAATGAAAACATCAGTTGCCCTGTACTGCGTTCCATCAGGTTTTGTAAGAATCTTGTTCGCATAATTATTCAGCGAATCCTTATATGCTTGTACATTATTTACCGCATTATCGACAGCATACCACTTCTCATCACCCGTTAAAGCAGCTCCTACACCAACTAAACGGCAATTACCACCCCCAGTATCATGGCATCGCTGGAGAGCGATATTTAGAGCGGTCTCAACCTTCGTTGTAGGATCCTTGATTTTTAGAGCGTATTTGCCACCCATCTGCTGGATGAACCATTTTACGCCATCCACTGTTGCAGGATGGTTATTATCATCAATTAACCAAGCTGGGTGTGCCTTAGCTTTTCCACCTCCGCCACCACCGGGCTGCTCACCTGTACCGCCACCCTCTGCGAAAGCCGCAACAGCTCCCGCACTTAATGTAGCTAGTGCAAGACCTCCTGCAACTAGCTTCTTCCACTTCTTATAACTTCCCATAAATATAATCCTCCGTCTACTTTCTAACGAATTTTAGACTCCGCAGAAGCGAACAAATAAAAAGCAAGGAATTCATTCGCCCCCTGCTAATAGAGAAAATATGCTCCGTAAGATAGAGCAGATTAACTATTTTCTAAAGTACGGTATTACACGCCTCACCTTGACAAGGCGTCCCATAAAGCCTATTCCACTCTTCACCAGTCATACCCTCCCAAACTGGTCCTAGAGCACCACTGCCACTATCGCTCTTTGGTTCAGAGCTACCACTACCACTGTTGCTCTTCGGTGCGGAATACCCACGGTTGCTTCGTTTGGATTGTGCTGCCTGAGCTGCCGCTGCTGCTGCCGCCTGGGCGTCTGCCTGCGCCTTAGCCTGCTCACTGCCATTAACAGCGTTGACTGCATCCTCTAAAGCCTTAGCCTTATTGTTGAGGTCATCTACGTTCTGGCTTTTATCATCATAAAGCTTTTGAGCATCGTTGATAGCATTCTGCAGAGTAGTACGAGTATTCTCGTCTGCTACCTTACCGTTACTCTCCCCAAGCTTATTATTCGCCTCATCAAGCTTAGCCTTGAGGTTATTTGTCGCGTCCTGAACATCCTTAGCAGTCTTAGACTTCGCAACTGCTTTCGCATCCTTATCAATCACCTTCAGAACTGCTTCAAGAGCATCAGCACTCTTCCGGTTTGTTGCGGAAATACCCTGTAACGTTTTTGTATCTAAATTCACGCTACATGCCTTCAGCGTGACCGTCTTATAAGATGCATCCTTCGCTAAGGCTTTAACTGTCTGGCTATCCTCGACCTGGTTCTCTTGAATACCTAGCACATCCTTGAGGCTGGCGAGTTTCTTCCCATACTTCACCGTATCCGTCTTATATGTTGCTGTAATGTTCTGGCAATCCTTGACAGCTCTCTCATGCGCCTTATTACGCATGTACACGTGCACTCCAGTACACACACCAGCTATAAGCACAACCGCAACCAGACCAGCAATCACTGCCTTAGCCTTCTTACTCAGACCAGACTCAACCGAAGCATCAGCTATCTTGGCTTCCTTCCCAGCATCAACGACTGGGGATTCACTCTTCTTGTCCTGAGTAGCACTCATAAAAACCCTCTTCACTCTCACCAGACCAAGAACATAACCATATTCTAGAACATCATATCTTTGTGATTCATATCCTATAAAAATACATGTACAAACCAAGGAAATCGGCAATACGACAAATGAGTTCACTCAATTTCTATCGAGTTGCTTTCCGCATCCACCCGTATTTGCCCGTACATAGCTGTAAGATAGGTGATAATAAAGGTGATAAGCATTAGTAAAACGTATGAAAGCCTTGGAAAATAAGGGGTATAAGCGAGTCCCCTTACCTCCACCAGTAGAAATGGCTAGAAACTTAGGTTTCTAGCCATTTTTCGTTGTGCTTTTCGAGGAGCGTACACAACCCACACTCGAAACCGAAAATCTCACTTAACCGATTAATACACCCGTAACGCCACTTGTGATGCGGAAAAACGACTTCACAAGTGGCACAACGGTTGCGCATATCGCCTGCACACACCCACTCTACGCAAGCCAGTAGCGCTCACCGCGGTCATCTCGCTCAACAATCCTCATATCAATGGAATACCTGCGAATGGTTACCACATCTGCCACCACCATACTCAAGCGAGCATTATATTCAGCTTCAGTCAACCATTTTCTGTTCGCAACAGGAACGCTAAACACACGCTCACATATCCTACGAATCACTTGTTTGCGTTCCTCCCAGTTCAGAGGCAGATCGTCAATAAAATCCGTATACAAAAGAGAATAAGGGCCAAGCAACTCATTTAATGCATCTATCTGCTGGGATAATGCCTCTTGAGCGTCATCATCATAAGCAGTATTCAGCCAATCAATGTTCTTAAAAGGCTTATCGATACCGCTCTCTGTTACAGGATTTGCACTGCTGTTGTCATCTTGCTCAGCTAGCAGCTGTGTAAAGCGCTTACGTAATTTAGGTGTGCGTAAACTGGTCAGCATAATTCTGTACTGTTTTAATATCCTCTGCATATCATGCACAAAAGTCATATTACTTCTTTCGTTTATCGCGCAAAACTCGCATAATTTCATGAATAATAGGAATAAGGAAGAAGAATAACGTACTGGTCATTCCCACTCCTAAACCGTATGAATCTGTCAGCCATCCGCAGGCAGGACCCACAATAATCGCAGCACATGCCACAGCAGCAGCCTGCAAAGAAAATACAGTCGCTCTTTCGTTATCGGAAATGGACATATGCAGTGCTCCTGCATACATATTTTGTATCCATCCCAGAAGAATAACGTGCGGCAAATAAAGAATAATTCCCACCCAGAAGCCCGTAGTCCACGCTAAAGCAAGGCATAACACAACATTAATTATGATGACGCTGAGCAGTCTGAAGCTGTGAGCGAGAGAAATTTTTTGACTCAGTTTGCCTGCAATATATCCGGCACTATTCATAACAATTAAACCCGCGAACTGATTCCATACTTGTGTGGTATCCGCGCCGCTGAGTCGAACTTGCCATAATAGATACATGCTCAGCGATCCAGTTTCAACTAATAACAGCATCCACCAATCAATGTTTTTGAAAGTTTTCGCTCCTATATGCATAAATTCACGTGCTAAAGTGCGAACGCGCACAGCATTACTGCTTACTGTATTTACTGTATTATTCATCGGCATTTTCACGAGAAGAATAGTGGCGAGAACGTAAATAAGCGCAGGAAGAAGCCAAATCAGTTTTTCACTCAGACGATAGGCGACAGCACCCACAAGTCCACCCACAAGATAGGTTATGCTACCAAACTCTTGGATTTCTCCCATAATCTTTTCGAAAGAAGATTCATCTTCTTTTCGCTCGTTAATATACAAAGCAGAGGCAGCCCCACTTTCAGTAGCAGAGCCAATTCCCGTAAGAACTTGTCCTACTAATACCACCCAAAAGTTCTGCGGATTAAAAGCAAACAGCAGAAAACCGCAAAGCCGTAACATATTTCCCAGCGCTAAAGTAAGACGTGGAGAAACGCGGTCAAAGAAAAGCGATGTTGGTATTTCCATAATTGATGAGGAAATATCAAAACCTGTACTGGCTAAAGTTATTAATGCAAGGCTTAAACCTGCTTCACGAAAATACGTAATATCGTAGGCAATAAAAATACCTTGCCCGAGCATTAAGAGAATGTTATATATTTTTGACATACTGCCCTCACATAAATAATGTGCCATGATAAGTTGAAAGATGAACAGGTTGACCAATTTTTCTCGAGAACTGTTCGATCCTTTGTAAATCAGAAAAATACGTTGGATCATCAATTCCGATATGTGAAACTGAGCTTTTGACAACAGTAAAACTTTCGGCTTCGCATATTCTAGTAACGAAAAGATTTAAATTCTGTTCATTAAATATTTCAAACATACCCCTGATGCTCTGTTTTACTTTCTTACAGTCGATTAAATACAATTCATCACTAAATTTTTTCGAAGGATGGAAGATATTTTCGAAAGTGTCTAATGCTTTGCCAGAATACCATAAGTTTCTCATATGCATCGGCGTAGGAGAGACATCAATACCGGTTCGCAAAGAAACCAGCATCTGGTTACATTCATTAAATGCCCTATTTGCAGCTGCATTGATTGTAAAATGCGCTCCTGTACCTCGAGAAATAATGCCTGTTCCTTTATCAATAGCCAATACCTGTACTACAGGAATTCTAAAAGGTGATGGCAATAATTCAACTATATAAGTTATTGAAGAATTTTTTTCAATTAGATTTTTCAAATAAGGCGGATATGCATAATCAGGTATTTCAACTGGTTTCGCATCTGTACGCATATAAAACCAATACGCATCACGTTCAATAATCTCCAAACATGACTGTATTACAGCATCTGAATATGTGGCACCTGATGCAGTTCCATTTGTCGATCCTGCACAGATATTTGAATATCTTTCAACAGACAGAGGAGGCATAGAAACTATATCGTTTGGAAGTAAGACAGATCGAGATTCAGTCATTGTTGCATCATATTTTGATGCAACAATCTGACTAGACATGGTTCATACAATTTCAAGTGAGTTATCATATTTAGCTATTGATGAATTCGAATCATTGACTGGAAAACCCCACTCCTTATGAGGATTAACTGCCGGAAAATCCTTCAACATGTCATATGACCCATAAAAATATTCCCCACCTCGAATAGATGAAAGAAAATATCGCTCTATTGCTTCGCCAATACAGGATGCTTTTGCCTGTTCTTCAGTATCCCCTTTACCACCCGCAACATCAAAACCTTCATTTTGGGATAAAAATTGGACTGCGTTATAAAAAGATGTACCCTCAACACTATTTCTCTGCTTTATCGGGGTAGTTGCAATTCCTAGCACACCAAAGAAAATAGAGTTGGAGTCTATAAACTCTTTAGCAGAAGTGCAACGAAAGTCTTGACTGGTCTTAAAATTCCCTGGTTTAAAAGTATTACCAATACCCAAAGATTTTAAATTATAGCTTCTCGATGCATTCTTATGCGAACATTGACGACAACCGATAGCAGGAAGAAGCACTACAGCAGAATCTCCCTCAATACCCGAAATTGCCACAACAAAATCGTCTGGAAAATATTTTAAACGGCTTTTAAGCTCATCAATATTCGAATTAATTTTTTTCGATACACCAAATATCTGACAATATTTTACAAATCTCCACTTCGCGCATTCTACACAACCGAAAACATCTGAAACTTTCTCATGGCTTCGAACGACAATAGGGATACCCTGTATATAATCAACCTTGAAACTCATCAAATCCTTCTAAAAGAAAGAGCACCTCATATACTCGAGGTACTCTTTCGTATTTACAAACAACACATGATTAAGCAACAACAATATGTGTAACTTGGCTATTATTATCTTGCTCCATATCAATGGATGGACTTACAATCATGCTTGGCATAGGATAACTTCTCTTCGCTTGCATTGCTGGAAGAAAATCTCCAGAAACAAAACCACGAGCAAAATCGCTATTTTGCGATTCCAACAAAGCACTATCTTGCGCATTTGACAACATCGTATCGCCTCCTTTCACAAGGACGCGTCAAGCCTATACCTTTGATTTTGGGACATAATAGCAGTCCGCATGATGAGGCTGCTTGCCTCGCGCTCATCTTTAGTTCATTTGAGAGGTCAGCTCTCCCGCAATAGACTTACTCATCCACGAAGCTAATTCACTTCCTCTCAGTCCTTGAGACAGAAGGAAAACAATCTTGGCATAGGTTGCCTCTAAGGTCATATCTCCAGTGCCCACAGCTCCCGCTTGAGCAATCGCATCACCAGTTTCATAATGCCCTAACAGCACCTCAGCCTGTTGGCATTGAGAAGCCACAATAACAGGAACTCCATCAGCAATAGTGTATTGAATAACATCAACTAATCCTGGTTCATCAGAAGGAACATTACCCACACCATACGCGCGCAAAAGCACAGCTTCAGGGCGAGGAGCAATGAGGTGTTCTAAGCGTTCAGCAGTAATGCCAGGAACCATATCGACCACAACAACGTCATGACGCTTATATGGTTGAGGATTACTCCACCCACAGCCGCTGCGATCTACAGGATACCAACGCCACGGAGCACCCGTTCGAGCCAAAGGACCGGTTGCAGGAGAAGAGAAACCTTCAAACGCCCACGAGGATGTTTTGGTTACTCGATTTCCTGGGAAAAGATGATGACCGAAGAACAGCGTTACTCCTTGTGCGCGCTGATACAGAGCAGCGTTCAAAGCGCCTGTAACGTTGGCTGTAGCATCCGTTTCGACCATACCTAAAGGAAGCTGAGAACCCGTCAAAATGACTGGCTTACCAAAATCAGTAAGCGCATAACTTAAGGCTGCCGACGAATAGCTCATCGTATCTGTGCCGTGTAGCACAACGAAAGCATCGGAATCACCGTGATGCTTCCATAAATCATCAATAATTGCCTGCCAATTATCAGGCGTTGCATTTGAGGAATCAATCAGCGGATCCAAACTGGTAATACTCACATTGCCCTCGCCCAGCTGCGTGCCACCGAGCACATGGTTGAGCCAGCCCTGTAAATCCGCTCCCGGCTGTAAACCATGCGGAGAATCAATCATGCCAATAGTTCCCCCTGAATAGGTCACATGAATGCGCATAATGTCCACCTTTCGCCGTGAGTATTGCTTCCTGCGTGTATATATCTGTATACAAGCATAGCGAAAGCCCTTAAAATCTTCACACGGGCTTCCCCGAACTGGTATGCAAAAGTCGGCCCATATCAGCAGATAGAGCAGACTTTCAGCAAACTTTCGCGCAAAAATATCTCGCCTAATCTATGCGCAGAACAATACCCTCCCAAGCCTCTAAACGCTGGTTCAGCACAGAACTGACAGCATGATTGCTCTCGTAAGTGCTCAACAAAAGGCGCTGATTGATGCTATGCTCATCCAAACCGCTGGCGGCAAGCACAGCAGCAGATTCAGCTGGCACATCCACAGCACTGCCCGAAACATTAACCAGTACCAGGACACGCTCATCACCCAGCGAGCGCATAAAAGCGTAAATCTGTTCGTTCGAAGCGTCGAGAATCTGCCAATCGCCAGCAGAAATAACTGGGTTCGTGTGGCGCAATGCAATTAACTGCTTATAGAAGCTGTAAACAGAATTACTATCGCATACTTCCTCAACAGCGTTAATATGCTCATGGTTCGGGTTGACGCTAATCCATGGCTCGGTTGGCGCATCCTCGGCAGTAAATCCTGCGTAACGAGAGGCGTCCCATTGCATTGGTGTGCGCGCATTATCGCGCCCACGTCGAGCAAGCGCGTCCATCATAGATTCCGATGATTGGATACCTGCTTCGTCTACTCGCTGATGATACATATTGATTGATTCGAGATCGCGATACTGCTCGAGGCGAGTAAAGTGCGCGTTGGTCATGCCTAGTTCTTCGCCCTGATAGATATATGGCGTTCCTCGATGCATGTGCAGGAGCAGTCCGAGAGCTTTAGCAGAAAGCGAGCGCGACTCTTCCGTACTGTCGTCTCCCCAGCGTGAGACTGCGCGAGGCTGATCATGATTATTAAAGAACAGGCTTGCCCATCCGTTGTTTTTGACTGCCTGCTGCTGCTCGGATAGTGTGCGCTTAAGCTCGGTTAGCCGCAAAGGAGTTGGATTCCATTTTGTTCCGTTTTCGCAGTCTACATCCACATGATTAAAGAGGAAGAGCATATCGAGTTCGCCATTATCCGGATTAGTTATATGCTCGTTGCGCTTAGGCGTGATTCCCGGAGCTTCACCCACGGTGAGGAATCCCTCGCGATGAGCAAAGACTTCGCGGCGCATTTCTGCAAGGAACTCATCTACACGAGGACCATCTGAGCAGAATGGGAATGGAGAGGAATAACCGTCTGATCCTGCAGGAAAATCTTCAAGCTCACTGCCATCTTCACCTGGCAAACGACCTTGAGTATCGTATGGCTTGGAAATCTGGGTAATAACATCCATACGGAAACCATCAATACCGCGATCCATCCACCAATTCATCATGGCATACACTGCTTGACGTACTGCAGGGTTCTCCCAGTTGAGGTCTGGCTGCTTCTTGGAATACTGATGGAGGAAGTATTCGCCACGTTTTTCGTCAAACTGCCATGCCGAACCGCCAAAATATGAACCCCACTTATTTGGTTCTGCACCTGGTTCTCCTGGCGTATAACCATCGCGTGCAGCACGCCAAATATACCAATCTGCATGCTCATCGTTCTTATCACGACTGGCTTGGAACCATGAGTGTTCATCAGAGGTATGGTTCACCACTAAATCCATCACAACTTTCAACCCACGTTCATGAGCCTGAGCCAATAGCTCGTCCATGTCGTCAAGCGTGCCGAAGAGTGGATCGATATCTTGATAATCCGAAATATCATAGCCGTTATCGTCTTGTGGAGACTTAAACACAGGACTTAACCACAGCACATCAACGCCTAAGTCTGCAAGATAATCCAGGCGACTTGTAATGCCTTTCAAATCGCCCATACCGTCTCCATTAGTATCTTGGAAACTGCGTGGATAAATTTGATATACAACAGCATTAGACCACCATGGATTAGGTGTTGCACCATTTGTGCGAATAGTGTCGGATAGATGCATGCGGTCAGCTGTGACCATGGGAAACTCCTCTCGGGTTTTATCTCTGCTTGAATCATTGTGCTTATTGTGCTCATCGCTGAGCGTTCTACTTGATTATCTTAAAAAAGCGCGTTTAATATTCCTAAATCGGGCGTGGCTAGGGTTAATAGAAAGTAATTGGCTGTCCTAGATTTATCTCTAGGACAGCCAAATTTATATTCTTACCGTTCTTCATTAATGTTGTAATCTTTAAAGCCTAGATATGTACTGAAGCCAAGCATGTACATTGACATAATCATCATTTGGTTATCAGGTACTCCTTGCATGCTCTCAGAGTATTTTTCAAGCTCGGCATAAAACAGTATCGTGCGTTCTTTCTGATATAGTCCTCTCTTCATTGAGCACCTCGTCTACTACCTTCGGCAAAACCATACATATCTGATAAAACGCGTCAGATTGCCCAGTAACGATTTCATAGAATTTATCAATGCTAACTCGACGAATTTTGCGATGTGATACTTTTACACCATTGACAGTGGTTTCCCACACTATATTCTGGCTCTTCTTCGCAATTGCTTCAACAAGAAAACAAGCGCAATCATCGTTGCTCAATAACTGATTCTGCATTTTTATGTATGTCTTACCAGCAGATGCAGAATTCATTGTATTATGCTTGTTCTTCATCTCCACATAAATTTTATGAACAGTATTACCCTCATCTACCGTATATCCATTGGAATCTTCATAGATAACATCCCATCCACCCTCTTGACCATTTGCTGGAACGTGGCAATTCTTTACATACTCAAATAATCGTTGATGAAAATAACCAATCTCATTTGTGTTCGATTTATCTCGTTGACGAAAAATTTCGTTAGAGATTATTTGTCCCCAACTTTCACCATAGACAGCTCTGTCAAAAACCATTTTTACAGGATCAACAATATTCGAGTTAAACTTTTTCACATCATATGGCTTAAGTTTCGAACCGTAATGACGAATTGTTGCTTTTACGTGATTTTTAAAATCTTCATGCGAAATAAAATTAATATCCCAATCCGCCATTACACAATCTCCTTCTGTAATGCTTTTATAATCTGTTCACCAATACGCCGGGCCAGCTCAACAGGAACTGCATTACCAATCTGTTTATATTGATTGCTCAGAGTACCTGTAAAAGACCAACTATCTGGGAAGCTCTGTATTCGAGCATACTCTCGCACAGTGAATGGTCTTGTTTCTTCTGGATGACATCTCTCCGTCTGCTTTTGTGAAGGAGATGTAGTAAGCGTCAGGCATGGTTCATCCCATGCAATACGGCGTGCCATACCACGTTTACCCCCACCGGAAAAATAACTACGTCCCATGTACTCCCGTGCAATATTGTCAGGCAAATCTACCCAGCAACCTCCAGGGGGTACTAATTCCATAACACGCTTCTTCTTGTCGCTATACGGCTGAAAAGGACTATCAGGAACATTTTTTAAGACATCACGCAAGATTGTCTGTTTCTCATCGGGGATTGGGTATTTGAATGATATCCTATCAGCGATATCATTTCTTATTCCAATAGCAATCAGTCGTTCACGCTTTTGTCCGACACCGAAATAGCTTGCGTTCAGCACTCGATATTGAACCTGATACCCATGGCTAATGAATTCATGTCGTATCGTTTCAAATGTCCTACCATGATCATGGCTCAGCAGACCGCGTACATTTTCAAATAGAAACATCTTAGGCTGAATTTCACTGATACAGCGAGCGAACTCAGCAAACAACGTTCCACGCGTATCCCCAAAACCTAGCTTTTTACCCGCATATGAAAATGCTTGGCACGGTGCTCCACCGGAGACAAAATCAACTTTCCCAAAGTACGGAGTAAAGTCAACTTCATGAATGTCAGATTCAATCACGTTCCAATTAGGGCGATTTAAACGTAGGGTTTCACAAGCAGCATGATCATATTCAACAAATGCCACATCATCAATACCAGCCTGTTCAAGACCTAAAGCCATTCCTCCACCACCCGCGAAAAGCTCTATACCCTTTATCTTGTTTGCTTTTCCTGACATAAAATCTCGGTGCCAAGCCTTTCGTATGTAATGGGTTTAAATGGTGCAAGAAAATATTGCACTCATAAAAACAACTCGCCTGAATAGATGAATTCTGACTTAATATCCTAGACCAATAAACAGACCTTATTCAGTGAGAAAAACATCTTCATCAAGAAATCAGCATCCGCTTTTAAATTGGATTTTATGCAAAATATTACAACACCTAACGCAAGACTTTACTTGCAGTATACGAATTATCTCATTAATAAATGGTCTGTGTGCTTCAGGCACACAGACCATCAGTGTCAATGTAAAAGTCAGCCGCTGCTAGTCAATCAATAATTGAAAATCATAGCTATCAAAACACCCCACTGGGCTGTTTCTACTTAACCGCGTCCTGCAATTGGAGAGACCTTCGGCCCCTCAATCTGGCTCGCAGCCGTCACTCGCCTGCTCGCAGCGGTTAAAGAAACACCCCACTGGGCTGTTTCTACTTAACCGCTCCGCGCATAACACCACCAATAACCCACTTTTGCGCAATAATGTACACAATCAAAACTGGAGCCATTGCCATCAAATAGCTAGAGAATGCCATCGGATAGTTTGTGGCGAACTGAGAGCTAAATACATACTGTGCCAAAGGAATAGTCTGGTTTGATTGATCAGTCAGAACAATCAAAGGTAAAAGGAAGTCGTTCCATGCCCACAGAGCAGTTAAAATAGCAATCGTTGCGTTAATAGGGCTCATCAGAGGGAAAATAATCTGCCAGAAAATGCGCCACGTGCTCGCACCATCGATGCGGGCTGCTTCCTCTAGAGATACAGGTATCGAGCGGATAAATCCGGTAGCAATAAACAGATTTGTTCCCAAACCTAAAATCATGTACAAAATAATCAAACCAATTTGATTATCCAGATGCAATGTTCCCATTTGCTTAGCAATCGGAAGCATAACTACAGGGAATGGCACAAACATAGCAGCAATAAAGAAGTAATACAGGAAGCGGAAGAAACGCTTATCCATATTACGTGCCACAGCATAAGCAACGAAAGTATTCGTCAACAAAGTGAGCACAACTGCAGCCACGGTAATAATAGCTGAGTTCAACGCTGCCTTTGGATAGTTCACCTTTGCAGCAGCATCAGCAAAATTATGCCATTGCCATGTTGTTGGCAAACTAAATGTGCCAGCCTCAGCAGGGGTTTTCAAAGCTGTAACAATCGTGAAGTACAGCGGCACGAGGACGGTCAAAGACAAGACTGCTACAGCAGCAGTAAGCCACCAGTTAATATTGCGGTCCTTGCGATACTTCACTCGAGAAGAATGTGCAGGACGAGTGGATGAAATTGCAGTAGACATTGTTATCACACCTTTTCCTTGCTACCGAAGAACTTCAACTGAATGAAGGCAATAATTGCCAACACAATAAAGAAGAGCACAGCATTAGCCGTCTGGTAAGCGTATTCACCACCAGTTAAACCGCCCTTCCAAATCAGATAGGTTACCGTTTCTGTCTTAGAGTTAGGGCCACCCTCAGTCAAAGCCACCACTTGATCGAAAGTACCTAAAGCATTCTTCATAGTCAGCACCAAATTAATGGTGAAGAATGGTCCAATCAATGGGAAAGTAATCTTCCAGAAGTTTTGCCATGGGTTCACGCCATCAATAGCTGCAGCCTCATAAATTTCGGAATCAATAGTTTGCAAACCTGCCAAATAAATCAGCACAGAATATGCAATACCCTGCCACACAGCCAAGAAAACAATAGGAAGCCATGAATAGGTTTCGTTTGTCAGTAATGATTCTGAGAGTAACGGAATATGCAAAGCCTTACCTAGCTCTGGCAGTGGCTGCATAAAGATGTACTTAAAAACGTAGCCAATAACCAGAACAGACAGCGTATAAGGAATAAAGAAGATAGCTCGGAAGCCGTTCTTAAAACCAATACGACCGTTAAGCACCACAGCCAGGAACATAGCAATGCAGTTAATCAGCACTGTAATGAGCACAGCGATAAAGAAGGTGAAAATATATGCATTGCCCACGCGGTTATCTTGGAACAGCGCTATATAGTTCTTGAAGCCAATCCATTTGAAATCACCGTAACCTTGCGAATTCGTGAAGGAATAGCCCACACCTTGAATAAATGGCACGTAAAGGAATACTGCAAACAGGACTGCAGCAGGAACAGCCATCCAATAGTAAGCGCTCTCTACCTTGCGGCGAGAGAATGCAGATGTGCGTTTTTTAGCCATTGTTCTCTCCTTTCTCTCTTAGAACGTCCTAGCTTGGACTTTATCCCACTCAGTTTGCATATTATTAATGAACTGGTTCACATTGCCCGTCATAACAGCACTTTGCAAATAGCCACCAATATTAATGGATGCTGGAATGTAATGATCGCAGAAATCAACCACTTGATTCTTTTCGAAGAACGGGCGCACGCCTTCCAAAGCCTTACCGCCAAAGTGAGTCTTCTTCAACGGAGTAATGGCATACTGAGCATCGGCATACGCATTAAGCTGCTTTTCGCTCATAAGGAACTCGATGAACTTCATAGCTTCCTTTGGATGCTTGGTATTCGCTCCCATAGTCAGCATCACATCGTCACCAGCAGTCAACTTCTGCTCTTTCACATCATCCGTTGCCGGCATCTGCGCAAAGCCGAGCTCAATGTCTGGATTAATCATAGTAATTTGCGGAATCGCATACGTTCCCAGCGGAATCAAAGCCGCCTTGCCCTGTGCGAAGTTCTGCGTTCCCTGCTGATACGTTACTCCCTTCTCGGAATCGGCATACTTGTAAAGCTCAATTTCCTTATCAATAACATCTGTCCAGATCTTCTTAAACGAAATCTCACCAGTCTTTAACTTCGTATATTCACTTTCTGGAACCAAAGTTCCTGCTAACGACGACAACGGAGCCTGTGTGGTCCACGCATCAGCCAAGGTTGCTTGCACAGGATTAATTCCTGCAGTGCGGAACTTCTCAAGCATGGCAATAAACTCGCTCCACGTCTGTGGTGGATTCTCTGGATCTACGCCCGCATCACGCCACAAAGCCTTGTTGTAAATGTATCCGGATGCATTGCCTGCAAATGGCAAACCGTACAGACGCTTCTTAGCAGGGTCTGTTGTTTGCACGAGATTCTTAGCAATATTGACCATGCCAGGGTTCAATTTATCTACAATAGCTTCGTTAGTAAAGTCGTGGAACACTCCCGACGCAGCAAACATACCGAAACTAATATCGCCGTTGAAAGTAATAACATCTGGCACACGATTCTTCACGAAACGGGTGCGCAAATCAGTTTGGGCGTTTGCGGAATTATTTACATTAATACGAATTCCGGGGTTCTGTGCCTCGAATTCCTTAGCCATTTTCTTAAATTGATCTGCTGCTTCAGACTTGAATTGGAAAAAATCTAAAGTAACAACTTGGGTTTGTGTTGAGCCGCACCCTGCTATGCCAACAATCATAGCGGCCGCACACACAGCAGTTAGACCGCGACGCACAATACGTGCCATCACGCTGCCATGGGAATCCCTCGCCTGAGAAAGCACCATATTAGACTCCTTTGCCTCACTGTTTGCTTCACCGTTGTCGCAGCGTCGTCGCCACAACTTTTGGTCATCCTCCATAGTACGATTTTGCTTTTTTCATTCCCACTATCTGCGAGTCTTTACATAAAGAAACAAATTAAGGGTATTTTTGTTTAGAAAGAAAGAAAATAAATGTATGATGAGTACGTGCAGTGCGCATTTCAACACAACGCGCGCAAACTGCAGCAGCACAACGCAATACAGCGCAAACTGCAAGCACTACTCACGAGAAAGGTAGCTATGAGCACTCCATCCACACCGCATTGGTTCACGGGTTCGGAATATACACACAAAGTTGCTCAAGCTATTGCACAATATGGCCCTATTGCCCGCACAACGCTAGCACAAATGCTGGGATTATCTCAGGGAGCTTTGTCGCGCATTACGAGCGATTTGATTTATGCGAATGTTATTGAGGAAATGACTGAATCCTCTCAGCACGATAGTAAATTGCCTGCAGATTATGCTCCTCAAGAAAACTCCCGTAAGCGCGGTCGTCCTCAAACTGCGTTGCGTTTACGCGCTGAAGAACGCTCTTTTATTGGATTAAATATTCACGGTTCAGATGTGAGTATTACTGCAACCGACGCGTTATGCCGACCACTAGCGCAATGCGTTACTGAACACTTGGAATCACTTGAACCTGCAGATGCGGTTCATCATATTGCTGATTTAGTCAAGCGCTATTGTAGCACTCTCGACACTGCTCCTGTTTCGATGGGAATAAGTTTCGGCGGACACGCGAAAGATGACCGTTACGTTACTTTTGCTCCATTTTTGCACTGGGATGGCATTGTTGATTTAGCAGGCATAGTGGAAGAAGAAAGTGGATTACCTTGTGCGATTTTTAATGATTTAGACTCGCTTCTTCTGCATGAAGGTTGGTTCGGCGCGGGAGTTGGATTACCTCGTTTTGCCGTTATTACTATTGGCTCGGGCGTGGGATATTCTTTAAGTGAAAATGGTTCTCCTATTGATTATCCCGATAAAAGCTACGGTTTGATTGGACATATTCCAGTTGACCCTGATGGTCCTCGTTGCTATGCAGGACACATTGGCTGCACACAATGCTTGACCAACGATTCCTTGGCAGAAGAATATTCCATGATGATTGGACGTCAAGCAACTTTCGACGAATTTGCTGCAGATGCCCTTGCTGGTAGCGCTCAAGCAAAGCAACTTGTGAACAAAGTATGCTTCCGGTTAGGCGCTCTTATTGCTGTTATGGCGAATTTTGCTATGCCAGAGCATGTTATTGTTAGCGGTGAATCATCGTTCTTAGCCAACTTAAATAAAGAATCTATTCGCAACGGGATTAATTGGTATCGTCCAAGTCAGGCTTCTAAAGTCAATTTCCAAATTCTTGACTTTTATTGGTCTGATTGGGCAGAAGCCGCAGCCGCACGTGCTATTGTGCGATATATTGGGTAGTAACCTTTACACGCGTGTGTTAAGAATAGCTATTGACACTTAATTATTCATTACCACAATACTGCTAATCAATACACACGTGAGTAAATTGTATAGATGTAGGTACAAACTGTGTATGTAAAACGATTGATTTCTCAACGGTATGGAGCTGAGTTATAAACCTACGCTCGCACGAGCTCTTCTGCCTAACTTCGCAACCCTCGCGCTTGTGCGTATTGCCCACTGCATTACAGTTGCGCTCAGATGCGCCCTCATCCATTGCCGTACCCTTTAGATTAACTTAGCACCGCTGTCTATCCTATGCCTAAGGCATCTCTACAGGACTTGCAAAGCCAGATATGCGATTGCACAGCAGTCTTACCGTTGTGCGCATCCCCCTACATGAATCATTTCACCATGTTCATGTCGACTCTTAAAACACGCGGAACATCAGACTGGTTTTACCCGCCAATATATAAGCTTGAGACTATGGTTTTGCCCAATATAAACTAGCGAAAAAGTCAAAATAAAAACACTTTTTGCCTATCTCCCCAGACACTGCGCCCAATAGCTACCATTTTATGAGCAATCGAACATGAATCCGTTTACTAAAGGAACATGATAGAGAGCTTTGCTCTCTATCATGTTTTTACAGTAATATTCTGCCACTATTAAAATACACTAGAAAAATGTATGAATGAATGATCTGGTGTGGATAAATTACCTGCCCACAACAACCTCGATAGTGGATTTTATTACTTGTTAATTATGCATATATTAATAACAAATGACTCAATGTCTGAGATATCTTCAATCGCCATAGAGAATGTCTCCATCATCACTCACCTTCTTCCATCCCCCCTTTGCAATAATGTTCGAGAGAACAATCTAATGTTCTCATACTGAACATTACTAGCAATAAGAAAAATGGGGACAACTATTGTTTACAATATGACAAAATACGGAACTAATACTGGGGTAAATCTTACTTATATAAACAACGAAATAATATTCTACTCGAGTTTGCCATATCTAAAGAAGAAAATTAAAAGTAGCGATGATGAGTTTTTGTGGAAAGTATTAACATATCTCTATGAACCTCATACACTTAGTGAAATTCAGACGAAATTCAATTTACCCCAAAACCTTGCTCTAGATATCATTCATCATCTTCTGCAATCCCAATTAATCATTGAGAATCCAACCGAGCGCACGGATGATTTCTTTCGTCTAGATCGATTCGTCAATTCGCTTCCACAATTGAATTATGCTGATTACAAAAAATCTGCTCGTCCACCAAAGTAACCATTCTGGGATTGGGAACAGCTGGAAGTTATGCAATTGAACTGTTGTCAAAAATCGGAATATCAAATTTCGTTATCATTGATTATGACATAGTAGAGAAAAAGAATCTAATTTCACAAAATTATGTAACAAATGATATCGGACAATATAAGGTAAACTGTCTCTTACAAAAATATCCCTCTCTTAAAATTACTCCTATCATTCATAAAGTAAAAAATTATAATGATTTAAAACGGATTCTTGATGAACATCCAACAAACTACCTTCTTACCAATGCTGATGATTCATCTCTTATCATTGAAACAATAGGAAAAATTTTTACGGATTTTCCTCACATAAAAATTATTGAATCAGGATACAATATCTCTGAGGTTCAAGCTGACCTGATTACGAAAGAAAATGCTCACTACTTTAAAAATCAATTTGAGAATCTAAAAAATTCTTCACTAATAATGGTGATTTTAAAGGATTAGCAGATAATTCAGGGACTATTTTTCATTCTGTTTTTGAATGCATTTTTTCTGCGAAATTTATTTTTGACGATATAACGCACATATCATCACCTGAATTTGCGCAGTTTAACCTGCTGGAAAATAAATACTATTTAGATAATCTCTTTTATCGTCATGAATTCACACAATACATACAAAGATACAGGAAAGATTCACAAATTATCCGCCAAGACGATCTTATAAATGATGGAGATGAAGAAGACACTAGCGACTCAGACCCTATTGAACAAATGTTTTATAGTGAAGAAGATAACTGGGAAGCACTGACATACTTCAGTCATATCAAAAACCAGTATCGTACAAGTGAACCTTACAATAGTATCTCAATCGATGAGCTTCATAAATTACTTTTTGAATATTCCCAACATACTTTTTCAAGCAAGCAATTCAACATCTCCAAGATAGATGAACGACTCTCTATTTACACCACTCCCTCGGTTTACAATAAACACCGTACATACACTGAACATTTAAAAAACTCTTATAACCGAATTTATATCGGTGACTTATCAATTCAGAAAGAAACAACTTTTATTCAAAAATATTTCCACAGTTTATGTTCAGAAATTAGCAAAAATGAACATGACCACCTATATTTCAGCATAAAAAATACTAATAGATTCACGCTAGAGTTACTTATGAAAAAGAATAAGATAGGCAGACACATTGGTGAAAGCTTATTACGAACATATATAGAAGTATATATTAACTTATTCATACAAACTCATTTCCACAAAGCGAAATATCTGAACACTATTAGTGACTTTATCTCACAGGCTAGTGATAAATTAAACATGAATCGTGATGAATTACTCAACAGAATTTCTTCGTTTGAGAATCTGAACACTAATCCATATGACATTACAAAACTGCGAACCATTGAAAATCAGCTTTCCTATATTTCTCAAATAGACAAAGCCTTGAAGGAGCTGCGATGATTGCCCATTATTACCCAAAGAAAAAATATATTGCTCTGACACTTTTAGCTTTCATATCGAGCGCAGAAAATATTGTGATTGCTTTTATGATTTCAGGTTTAACTGCAATAGCCCTCAACGGTCATTCAGAGAAATTACCTATTTTTACAACTGAAGTTGTTCTTTTCCTACTTATTGTTTTAGTGTCTCAGCTTGGCTATAACTACTTAAAAAATGACTCCGTTCGTTATGTGAATCAACTGTTGCGCACCACTATTTTACGGGGCATGTTCACTCACGCTGAGGCAGATAAATCTGAAGATCTAGCTTTTCTGACGAATGACTTTAAGTTGCTTGAAACCAACCGTTTTAATGCAGAGCTCAATATTATGTCAGCAGGTATTACTCTGTCCTTATCCCTGGCTTACGCTCTGTATATTAACTGGACACTTACGCTCATCTTTTTCTTCGGTTCGTGTATTCCTCTTGTTGCGTCAAACTTCTTCCAGAAACCTATTCAAGAAGCAGCTGAGCAGTGGAGTACTGCCAATAGCAGTTATGTTACGACTACTAAAAACTTCTTAGCAGGTGCAGCCACCATTAGGCTTTACGGTCAAGAAGACAGTGCTACGCACCGCAATACGCCAATTATTCGCAAGCTTGAAAATTCATTAATGCGCATGAATTTGCTCAATGCCCATGCACAAACAACCGTCTCACTCATAGCAGAGATTGGTACATTCCTTGTTCCGTTCGTTCTAGGTGTGCTGTTAATAACGCATCATTATGCTTCTTTAGGCTCACTATTTGCCATTATGCAATTATCTAACTCTTTTGTTAACCCTATTCTGCAGATTCTGAGCGAAAGAAATAATCTGTCTACAACGAAAGCAATCATCGAGAAACTCGATACTTTTACTGCAGCTGATACAGACACTATCGATACATATACGACTTTCCAAAAGTCACTGATTTTACAGAATATATCTTTGAACCGCGATGGAAAGCAGTTAAGCGATGGAATAGATATAACGATTACACCGGGTAAGAAAATTGCCATTATCGGTGCTTCCGGATGCGGTAAATCAACGTTATTACAGTTTCTGATAAACGGTAATTTTGGTTCTGCTCGTTCGATTATTAAAGATGGCTTAGTGGTTGAGCCAGGATCTTTCTACAATGATTTTGCTTATGCAAGTCAATCGCCTATTATTTTTTCTGACTCCCTGCAGTTTAATTTGACTTTAGGTGCGGATATTCAGGACACAGTAATTCGCGATGTGTGCAAGCATCTTAATCTGGACGATATTGTGTGCAAGCAAGGTCTAAACTATTCTTTGGGAGATAACGCTAATCAACTGTCAGGTGGACAATTAGCACGTATTGAACTCGCTCGGGCAATCTTATCGAAACGCCCTATTCTTCTGCTTGACGAAATTAATGCTTCGCTTGACCATCAAACCTCGAAGGCTATTCATGACTATCTACTCAAGTCGAATCTTACTTTTATAGAAGTGATTCACCACTATGAACCACACGACTTAGATAGGTACGATGACGTCATTGATTTTACACGTGTTACACATGAATAATGCGTTGTGAGCATGATTTGTGGCACTGTCGAACGTGGCTACAGACGTGAAGTTGCTAGCACAGTGAGATAACAACGCTTACGTCCCGATAAAACCCAAACACGCATAATATATGATGCTCTTGGTAGATTTGTAGATTTTGCCAAGAGCATCACATATATTGCACAGAAAAACTACTGATTCTCATCAATCTCCGTGTCAAGCATCTCGTCCATCAAATTCGCCTGAATACGTCCACGCGCATAGAACCATCCAGCAATCAATGCCACAATCACCACAGCAAACAGAGCTAGAGTTTTACGCCCAGAATCACTCCATAGATTAGAAAGCACTACCACAGCATAAAAAGCTAGAGAAATGTAGTCAGTGAACGGCGCCCATGGCATTCTATATTCAGGACGCTGCTCTTCACCCTTCTTTACTTTACGCAAGAAAGCAATATGCGTAATCAAAATCATGGACCATGTTCCAGCAATACCAATACCAGCCAAATCCATAATCACGTTAAAGGCATCCTCAGCCAGTACAGCGTTCAGCACTACACCTACTAAACCAAGAGCGGAAGTAATAATAATACCGCCGAACGGAACTTTATGCTTATTCAGTTTTTCTGCAAAGCGAGGGCCAGAGCCAGCAATAGCCATAGAGCGCAAGGTACGTCCAGTAGCGTATAGTCCCGCGTTTAGGGAGGAAAGCGCGGCTGTTAAAACAACTACCTGAATAATATCGCCTGCATATGGCACGTTAATACCCGAGAAGAAGGTAACGAATGGCGATTCGTCAGAAGAATACGCCATGTATGGCAAAACCAAAGCCATGAGCAGAACCGAGCCAATATAGAAGACGAAGATGCGCACAATCATGGAGTTGATGGCTTTAGGAAGAACCTTCTGTGCGTCCTGGGTTTCTCCAGCAGCAACGCCCACCATTTCTGTTCCACCGAAGGCATACACGACTCCCAAGGTCAGGGAGAGCATAATAGGAACACCGTGAGGCATGAAGCCGCCAAACTGCGTAATATTATGCACGCCCGCGGTGTAAGCTGTGCCATCAGGCGCAGTGCCGGTATGCGCGTGGAAAATAATAGCTCCAATGGCAATAAGCATAAAACCAATAATGGTGGCCACCTTAATAGCAGCAAACCAGAACTCCGCTTCACCAAACATTTTGACGCTCATCATGTTCAGAGCGAAAACAACAGCGAGCGCGATTAAAGCAAGCAGCCATTGCGGAACTGGCTTAAATAGCTTCCAATAGTGCAAATAGAGAGCAACAGCTGTAATATCTGCCATCACCGTGGTCGCCCAATCGAGGAAGAACATCCAACCGGTAATGTACGCACCCTTTTCGCCCAAGAATTCGCGCGAATAGGAGACGAAAGCTCCTGATGATGGTCGGCGAATAGCCAGCTCACCTAAAGCGCGTACCATAAGGAAAGCGAAAATACCGCAGACTGCGTAGGCAAAGACCAGTCCTGCGCCACCTTGAGCCAGGCGACCGCCAGCACCAAGGAATAAACCTGTTCCAATAGATCCGCCAATAGCAATCATTTGAATGTGGCGAGCTTTGAGGCCTTTATCGTAACCAGCATCGCCCTTATCGACTGTTGTGTTTGATTTTTCTGTGCTTGTTGTGCTTGACTGACTCACTAGTTTTGCTCCTTTAACCACATCTTCAAGCGCTGTGCACACTCTTGAAGGTTCTCCATACTTGCTGCATAGCTAGCGCGCACCCAACGAGACTGCGGATTACCGAATGCAGCTCCTGGGATTAACGCTACCTTTGCTTCGTAGGCAAGCTTTGTGCAGAAATCCAGACTAGATCCCTCAAACCAGTCCGGTATGCGAATAAACAGATAGAAAGTGCCATCAGGATATGCCACAGTAAAGCCCATATCCGTTAAAACCTTATACATAAAATTGCGACGTCGTGAATATTCATTCACCATAGCTTCAATATCTTCATCGCCATGCTCGTAGCCCTCTTGAGCTGCATCCATGGTAAAGGTTGCGCCTGTTGCCACATTAGATTGATGAACTTTCACAAACTCCTGTGCATACTGCTCTGGTGCTGCGATATATCCCACGCGCCAACCAGTCATAGCAAAGGATTTGGATACAGAATCAATGAGTACTGTATTATCTGGAGCATAGCGAGCAATAGAGTCTGCGCGGCCCTCACCGTAATAAATTTCGCTATATACTTCGTCAGAAACAACCAGAATATTATGGTGCGTGACCACGTCAGCCAGCGCCTTCAGCTCGTCCGTTGCGAGCGCTACACCAGTTGGGTTATTAGGATAATTAATAATCAAAACAGGACGCTTACCTGCAGTCTTGGCACGTTCAATAGCCTTCTCGAGCTGCTGCGGTGTGAGCTTAAAGCCGGTGTCGGTAGTGTCTATAAGATCAAGACTTCCACCAGCAAGCAAAGTCTGAGTTTTATAGGCTCCAAAAGCCGGAATAGGAATAATAGATTGTGTTTCTGAGCTGAGAAGTGCTCCCAAGCTAGACGATAGCGCTTCAGATCCACCTACAGTTGCCACAATATTGTCAACACTATAATCCAAGCCACGTCGGCGCTTTAAATAGTCAACCACTGCCTGGCGGAATCCCATTGTTCCAGCATTTGGTGCGTAATGTGTGCGCCCTGCCTGAATGGAATCAATACCTGCCTGCACTACGCGAGCAGGAGTAGGAAAATCCGGCTCCCCTAAAGTCAATTTAATAATGCCATCAATGTTAGAAATATCGGCATCAAAAGAACGAATTAATGAGCCGCGTAAATCGCGCACGGCAGAACGTACTGCGTTATCTGTCATCATATCTCCTCAAAGCTCGCCCATGTGCACTCACACACTTTACTCATCAAAGACGATGTTAGCGGCAATTTATTTCATGTGTCTTACATGGAGAAACGCTGAGAAAGATAATCACGCAAGCTAAGTGGCAAGGTGTAGAGCGCTGTGGTCTGCAACTGTTCTACACGCGTGACTGCCAGCATAGCCATAATTTGTGCACATTGTTCATCCCATTGATGCATAAGAGCAATAGTGGATTCCACAGCTTCATCGGCATCCTCACTGCTCGTAATAGAGTGCAAGAAGGCTGCAGATAGACCCACTGCATCAGCACCTAAAGCCACATACTTCATAATATCGAGCGGATGACGCACACCACCAGAGGCAATAATACGCAGCGCATCACTGCTCATATGAGCGTTTGTGCGAGCATAAACTGTTTCCATAAGCGAACGAATAGTGCTCATGCCCCAGTTTTCCAAATAATCGTAGTGATGCTCACTATTGCGCGCATTTTCAATCTGAATAAAATTCGTGCCGCCACTTCCAGCCACATCAATTGTGCTAACGCCCATCTTTATAAGGTTTTGAGCAGTTTCATGACTAATACCAAAACCCACTTCTTTCACAATAACGGGAACTTTCAGCTCATGCACGCACGTTTCAATTGTGTGCTGCCACCCTCGAAAATCCTTCTCTCCTTCTGGCATAACAATTTCTTGGGCTGCATTGAGATGGATTTGCAAAGCACTAGCACCAATGAGATCAACTACCATTTGCGCTGACTCTCGTGTATGTTCAGCTCCAAGATTGGCAATAAACTGCACATCTGGAAAATCTTCACGCAACTGAGCATATGCTTGACGGGTAGAAGGATTTTTCACAGCAATACTCATTGAGCCTAAAGCCAATGGAGATCCGGTTGCTTGAGCCACCCGAGCCAGACGACGATTAATATCATTGGCACACTCAGTTCCACCTGTCATAGCGTTAATAAAATATGGTCGCTTGAGATGAAGTCCTGCGAAAGAGCTAGAAAGATCAACATCGGCTACGCTGGTTTCAGGTAAAGCATTATGCACAAACTGCATACCATCGATTTCTGCATGAGCATCGGCTGGAGCGCTGCCGTAAAACTGGTTGGCTAAACGCACGTGATCATCTTTTCGTGAAGAAATATGGGGATCTACTGTCGTCATATCACTTACTTTCTTTAGCCCAAATGCCAATCCATTGGCATAATACCTGCTTTATTCCATGCTGTACGTAAGGCATGACCATCAACATCATCATACGTTAAGGCAATAGCACAGTCACCGCCGCCAGCTCCAGAGAACTTTGCTGCGCACCCATGCTCTTGTGCAATGTGCACACACTTTTTTAATTCTGGAGTATTCATAAAATCTCCAGTTTTTCTTGAGAATTCAGTAAGAAGTGCGCTGGATTGAGCATATGCTGCAACAAAATCATGAGCATTATTGGTACGGCAGGATTCACGAATTGCCTCGGAAATATGGGTGGATTCACGCACGAAACTACTGTATGCCGCACTATTGTTTGTTTTATACGCCCGCACAGATTGAACAAGTTCAGCTGAACTAGCTGGTGAACCTGTCCATGCAATAAAAGATTGAATCCCCATTGGCCATTGTAATCTATCCAGAACAAGCTGAGACCATACGCTGTTAACTATCTCATGAAGATTCAGCGTATCTATGGTGTTACCTAGTTCGCGCACAAAATCCTGATCTGGGCGCACATAGTATATAAGCTGACCGAAGGCAGAGCACGCAATATCACCTGCAGATCCATTATCGTGCACCAGTTGCAGAGCTAGAACAGCAAGTTTGTAAATGTGTTCTGCTGATAATGCATATGCATTGAGTAAGGCTTCGAGTACTGCCACTGTGACGGCACCAGAAGATCCTAAACCATATTTGCGCCCATCAGTTTCAACTAATTCAGATTCAATGCGAAGAGCAGTATGTGCAGTAAGAGTAACGCCTTCTTCGGCTAAATAGCGTGACGCAATCCAAAAAGATGCCTTAACATAGCGATCACTATCATCAGTACGTATTGACGGGCGTTGAGTAACATCACAGACCATGAACGCATCATCACTTTCGCTTACAATAGCACGCAAATGACGATTCACAGCAGCAATAACAGCAGCACCTCCGTCAACTACTGCATACTCACCGCATATATAGAGTTTCCCTTTAGCCATAGAGTTCACTCCACTGAGCAGCATCAAGCAATTCAGGTGCGTCGCCAGGTACAGCATCAAAAAGAGTAATCTCAGGAAAAGCTGCAGATAAGCGCTCATGCAATTGATCTTGGTCACTGCGGCGGCACAAAATTTTTACGTTAGGACCAGCATCCATTGTAAAGTATGCGCTTAATCCTTCATCGCGCAATGCTTGCACGAATTCAATCACTTGTAAACTCTTTGAAGTCATATATGTGAAAGGTGGGTTAGCAGCAAACATGGTGGCGTGGAATTTCATGCAATTAGCTTCCATAGCAGCGCCAATAGCATCAATATTACGGGAGACAATTCCTGCACGCACCGCCTCCAAATCCTGCTGCGATGCTTGCCTCCACAACGAATAAAATGCTGACGTAGCTGCCGTATGTTTCATGCCATAAGTGCTAGAAATTTTTTTATGCTGCGTAGAAATAGCAGCCACAACCATTGCCACATCCCAGTCAGCATTATCAAGAGGAACAGCCACAGAATCTTGACTTCCTGTGCCATACGACCACTCCACAAAACCGCCAAAAATACTGCGCGTAGCCGACCCTGAACCCCGACGAGCGAAAGTAGATAATTCCGTATCGCTCATATGAGGCTCATGTGGATACGCGCGTTCAAAAAGCGCTCGAGCAGCAAAAGCGAGAGCAGCAAAACCGCTGGAGGAGCTTGCTAAACCCGCAGCAGTTGGCACATGATTATGGCTATCAACGCGCACAGCAGGAGCATCTGCGCATCCGTAGCGTTCGCGGAAAAGATTCAAAACGCGAGATACTTTCGCTGTAGAGGCATCGTCTTGCTTCTCTCCTGCTAAATGCAGAGAGTCTTTCTTCGCCTTATTATCAAAAGTTAAGCGCGTATCGGTATACAGCGAATCTAAAGTAAGTGACAAGCTGGTGCTTGTTGGTAAATACAAGACGTCGTCACGCTTACCCCAGTATTTAATCAGTGCAATATTAGTATGCGCACGAGCTGCAACGCTGAGCGTATGTAACATTATTGAATGCCTTTCGATTCAAGAGGAACAAGCCACGTATGTATAGCACCCGCTTGTGCCAGAGCCTTGCGAATACGCTGTGCATAGGAGGCTGATTGAGCCAGAGCAATCATGCAACCGCCACGACCACCTCCAGTCAGCTTTGCCCCCACAGCGCCTGCAACGTGAGCAGCATGAATGCAGCGATCGAGAGCAGGATGAGAAACACTTAAACTCGACAGAACCCGCTGTGCTTCATTCATATTCTCTCCCAAATCATGAATAGAATCAGCACGTAAAGCATCCGCAGATTCATACGAGAGCTGACCTAAACGATGAATATGCGACCATGTTTCACGTGAAACATTCGGATCGTATGACTTGAGTAAGGAGCGCACATCACTTACAGCTTCGCGCGTACTGCCCGTTATTCCCGTATCTGCTACAACAAGCACAGCATCTGTATGGAAAGCAAAAGTGGAGATTTCCACACTGCGCTGGAACCATACTGCACTATGAGAGGCAACTGCCGCACTATCTAAACCTGATGCGGTGGAATGGGCAATATTTTCGGCAATCTGGGAGTACTCAAATTCTTCCTTAAAACTTAAAGCACGTCCAGCAAATTTAGCCACAGCTCGCACAGTTGCCACCGCCACAGCAGCAGAAGAACCCATACCGCGTTCATGAGGAATACCAGAACGCACAATCAAGTCAAAACCTTTATTTTTCAAGGAAAAATCGTAGATAAGACGGTCTACAAGCACGCGGATATTGCTAAGCATATCTGGAGCGTGACGCAATAATCCGCAGAAATACTCGCAATCAATAAAAATACTGTTATCTAGGCGCGGATTTAAGCGAACACTCATGCGCGCTTCTTCTAAAGGAAGAACTATTGCAGGTTGATTGTACACAACAGAATGTTCGCCAATGAGTATAACTTTGCCATGCGAGACACCGCGATACTCCCCATTCTTGACCATGTTCTCTACTCTAAGAATTCTTTGTCGTTTTTCCAGCTCTCCTTAAGGTCTCTATACATAAAAATCACGAGTAAAACATCACTCCTTATCTCTTCTCTAGTAATCGAGGATTAAGAGCTGGCACTCCCGGCTGAACAGTATCTGTTTGTATATGATTAGTAAATTTATCATCAATTTTCAAACTCGAGATGAGTTTATATGTCTTTCGCGAGTACACATTAATATGTGAATGTTCTCCTAAACCCGCGTTTATAGGAAGCCAGATTTGGTATATGCGTTCGGCATCGCAATCCAAAAAAACATTTCCTACAGGCAATTTATCTTCAGGAACCAGCGGCGGGACAATTTCAGTCGTTTTACCAGTAGTTAAATCTACGTCAAAGATTGCTCCACTATCAAAGCTCGCAATAATAAACGAATTTTCGTTTAGTGATCCACTCGTATACATAGTTCCGTTCCATTGGCTGCCATATGGATCGTAGAGAAGTTTACCCTCTTCATCCCTCAGCACAGTAATTGCATACTCACCACTTATAACATTCCACTTAAGAATACCTAAAATAAAACCTTTTTCGTTCGAATGATAACTTGCTAAAGCTTTCCCAATTATAACCATTGAATACATCCAATTATTTTTGCATGCAGTCAATGGTTTTCCAGAACCCTTTACTTCTATTACTGGCTTATTGTCTGTATATTCTAAAACATCTTGTGCATTGCTAAAATCTTGTGCATTCACTGTTTTAATGACATGTACTTTTTTATAAACAGGCTTATTCTTTTCTGACAATTGATACATAACATTTGTAGGTCTATCTAAACGTTCACTATCTGCAGCTACATCATACGAATTACCGTTTTCGCAAACAGCCACGTTTTCCCCAAGAATATTTTCATTACGAAGTGTATACGTAAACTCATTATATCCACCATCAGAAGATGAAACACTCAGCACACTATTATTCTTCGTACCTATTCCCTTGTTATACATGGTCAAAGCATGAGAATCATCAAGTGCATATGTCGTGTATTCGAATTCTGTTTTGTCATGTTTTGTAGCTTTTATCCTATGGGAGTGTGCATCGATAAAATAATCATATTTCCTATCAGAATAGAAAATTCCTTCTGCTGTCCACGCAATCTGTTTCAGAAACATATACGAGTTATCTTGGATTTCGTACGTACCGTCTTTATAAATAAAAGCGATTTGAGAACGGTCTTTCGGATATGTCGTTGTATCCGCCAGCTCGTAAAGGGGTACTGCTGCAACAACCCTTGATAAATCTACCTGTGAACCGTTATAGCGAGAACCATCAATATTGAATTCATAACTATATCCATCGCCACGATTACTCCCTCGTATGGCTCTGATGATAGATGAGCATCCACCAACCAGAGAACACACGAGGGTAGCAACGAGCAACGTTTTCATACAACGCTGCAGACTCATATCATTTCCTTGCTAGACATTAATAGTCTTATATGTATGTGTAAGACGAGAGTCACGAATACTATATGGATATACGAAATTATCGTTTGGTGCTAAATCAATGCTTGTACCATACATGTACGCAGCCCAAACGAGCTGACTACAATTTAGGCCACCCCAATCATTTCGATTTGTACCGACAATCCATGCATTATAACCACGACCAATATAGGTACGCGCACGCGTAGCAGCCTTATCGCGATTCGCCTGTGATGTTTTTACGGATTGCAAGAATGCACGCCCAGAAGCGCGAGAGTACTGCCGATTGACCTGCCGTGCGACTTCTCCTGGGCCAACAGCTTCAACTATATCCGTTTTACTCACGAAAATTCCAGTATGCCCATGGTTCCAACCGACAGTATTATTCCCCTCGGAAACAAATACATCACCACGATTATCAGCATCTTCCAACGGATTATGCTTGTTATTATTCGAAGCGCGAGTCATCGGTCCTGTATCGTAACCCGTCTCATATTTACGTGATTCAGCAAGTGTCTCCTGAGCTACAGAAAGCTTTGTTTTGCCAGTCTGTTGAGCAACTTGAGTAATTTGTGAATCTAACTCGCTATATGAATATACATATCCGTATGATTTCTGTAAGTCAGAAACTACGGAATTATATTCATCAGGAATACTTGCACTTGCATACGCTGTGCATGGCATCAGAAATACGACGAATGCTGCAACTAATAATAACGTAACCATCCTCACGATACGCCTATATATATGTTTCATTTCAACTCCCTTGTCAAAACGTTAAGCGTAATCAGCTTTGATTACACTATTAGTATAACTCTTCTCAACTCGCAAAAAAATAGGTACCCCGTTTCTCATGATTTAAGTAATCACGGAACTATGATGGAGATTTAGAAGCTAATACAAGGGATCGTTAATCCGAAAGGTTTAAGACTATTAAAATGCATGTACAGCTAGCCCATGACTTAACAGGAGAAGAACGTACTTTCAGCCAAAACAATTAAACAAAACACGGAGTGCAGGGGCGATTGAGACAATGCCTTTCCCTTACCTCTCTTCACGACCTTGTTACTCTCGGTAATGTTATGCATGAGCTTACGACTTATTCACGCTGTTAGCTATTAAAACCGACCGCAAAATTTGTGATGGCATAACCGGCGCGCACTAATTCACGACCCCATGCGCCAGGAATAGTCATAAATCGTGCAGAAATTTCTTGCGCACGCAAATCGTTGTATAGCTCTTCACTATGCTCACGTAAATTCGCCCAAATCTGATCTTTCTGCTCCCAGCGTTTCGGATCTTTTGCAAGAGTAAGGAAAACGCTTGTCACCATAAACTGCGAGCTCAAATAATGCAGCATGTAGCGGTACAATCCATCAGATACTTCACCGCGAGCTGGCATCGCCTCAACCATAATTTTATTAACTTTTATCAGCTGGTCTACGCGCTGAATCATAATATCTTTCTGCACGCTCTGTCCTTCACGGCCAATAAAATAACGGTACAAATCAATATTCAAATACGTTAAAGTTTTCACCCATGGCAATGGTTGGAAAGCGTAAATAAAGTCAACATAGAAAGTATGCTCCGGTAGCACCATACCGCTGGCACGCACAACTTCTGTTCTAAAAGTCAGCGTATGCATCAACAAATACTGCTGAATACGACATGGATTCATATCGTCCCAGGTTAAACGAGTATTTGCTTCAAAAATATTTTTGTAGCGAATAGTGCGCGTATGGCGCTTAGCTATGTTCTCGTAACTATAGTTACTAACTACTAAATCAACAGGTTGAGAAGCCATGGCTTGGGAGCGAAGGAAAGTAATATACGTAACGTAAGCAGCGCTATCAATCCAATCGTCTGCATCAACAATTTTTATATATTGACCCGTTGCCGCTGCAATACCTGCATTACAAGCTCCACCATGACCTGCATTGGTCTGGTGAATAACGCGCACCACGTCTGGGTAACGCTCAGCAAAGGTATCTGCGAGTATTGCCGTGCCATCGCGCGAACCGTCATCAACAATGATGATTTCCACATCGGAGGTATCCGAAGTATCGAGAAGAGAGTTCACGCAACGCGCTAAATAATCTTCTACATTGTAGGACGGAACCACAAAAGAAATAGTTTTGTCAGCCATATAGTTTTCTACTCTCATACAAAATCTGTCTGGCACGAAGCCAGACAGATTTTAGTTTATCAAAGAGGGCTTAAAAGTCTAAAGATGCAGTGCTTTAAACCGCTTATTTCTTGCTCTTTGGCATAATCCAGAACTTGAGCAGAGGGTAAGAAACCACCACAGCCAGCAAAGTATTAAATACTGCTGACAAGGTGCTTGCCAAACCACCCCAACCCATGCTTTCGCTCCATGCAGTAATGTAGCTTGGTGCAAAGCCGGAGACGATAATAATAATGATGGCGAGAATAACGTACTTCCACGCTGCATCCTTAAAGTTGGAGTCTGACTTAAAGACCCACTTCATCTGTACAAAGAAGTTAACGGTCTGCGCCACAATTTCGGCAATAATCGTGGCCAAGAACATACCCAAACCGCCAGCTTTTGCATCGTAGTTGTAGAACAGGAAGTGGAACGGTTCAGTTAAGCCCATCGCTGTTACAAACAGTGGGGTGAGGCACCACAGCATAAGGAAACGGCTAACCGTAGAAATATTCGAGAGCACGTTAAACAGGATGAACTCCCACAAAGCTGGGTGAGTGTCTATCCACTGGGCGATGCCATTTTTCTTAGCAGATTTAGATGGCTTTTCGTTAGACTTTGAGCTAGCCTTCTCTGCTACCAAGCCCGCTGCGCTTTCACCTAACTTCGCATCTACCTTCTCGCCCACGCTCGACTGAGTTGTTTCATTCATATTAGTCATGAGTAATCTCCTTTAATGTCTTCTTATTGGCGCTGGTATTACGGAAATACTCAGCGATAATATGACTTGTTCCTCGCCAGAAATGCTTATTCGCAATATCTACAATGCCATCAACCATTTCTGGAGATACAGCGCCTGCTGTCATCTTTGCCATCGCACGCGGAGGCATATTGAGAACAAATAGTGAATTCAAATCAGGCGAACCTGTGCGTTCCATTGCTTTATCACTCTGCTTAGTCAGGTGATTCACCACGAAACGAGCTACAGCGGAACGAGACGAACTCCATGAAGACAGAGCATCATTAGCACCAAAAACGCCCTGAGGATCATACAAATCTAGCTTGCCACCATACAAAGCTTCAAACTCTGCATCGGTTACATTCTTCACATCGCCATCCCAGTAATGACCCAAAGCTTCATTACGTGGCTGAGGCTCCATAGTTCCCTGAACAACATGAGTAGCTTGCAGTGGCGTATTATTCACATTATTGCCTACGAATAGCTCCCATGCTCCAGCTTCTACCTGCCAAGACTGTGAATCCACATCAAAGTGACGGAAAGTATAGTCATCAAAAGCAATACGTACCTGCTTAGATTCGTGAGCATCAAGTTCCACACGCTGGAAACCTTTCAACTCACGCGCAGCACGCAACACACCCGAATGTGCAGCATGAACATACAGCTGAGCTACATCAGCACCCGGCACATCAGAGGTATTCGTTACGGTAAAAGTAACGCCCTCATCGTCCACACTAAGCGCGGAATATTCAAAAGTGGAATAGCTCAAGCCATATCCAAATGGATAACGCACAGGAATATTGCGCGTGCTGTAGTAACGGTAACCTACAAACGAACCTTCGCGATATACTGAGTCACGCTCTTCTACCGGGAAGTTGCCAGAATTTGGCACATCTTCGTAGCGCACAGGCCATGTTTCTGCCAAATGACCAGATGGATTCACATCTCCAGTCAGAACATCTACAGTAGCCAAAGCGCCTGCTTGACCCGACAATCCCACATACAAAATTGCATCTACATCGTCAGCAAAATCAACTTCTACAGCCGAGCCAGCAACTAAAACAACCACAATCTGCTTACCAGTATCCACAAGCTCTGCCAGCATATCAAGCTGTGCCTGAGGAATGCGCATATGGGAACGATCCAAACCTTCAGATTCAGAACGCTCATCTAAACCAATGCATGCCACAACAACATCTGGATTAGTAGTATTTACCGTGTTTACGGCTTCTTTTACGAGGTCTGCACGTTCAGCGCCCTGACGGTCGTAACCTTGAGCATAACCCACAACCTGCAGATCTTCGCGCGCTTTCAAACTGTCGAGCAGATTATCCACGCGATAAGCGTTAACTTTAGATGACCCGGAACCTTGATACCTTGCGGTTGCAGCCATATCGCCCACAACCACCAGTTTTGCGTTCTTCTTAAGAGGCAGCGCGTTCTTTTCGTTACGCAATAAAACCGCGGTTTTGCGCGCAATACGGCGAGCAATTTCATGATTACGGATTTTATCGTCTTCAGTGAGGAAACCGTCGCCAGTTGGATGAGTATTGCGTGTGCGCTCGACTGTGTTCAGCACATCTTGAGCAGAGGCATTAAGTTCTGCCTCAGTTACGCGACCGTCTTTTACTCCCTGCACAACTTGACGAGCAGATGCCAAACCTGCAGCAGGCATCTCTAAACCAGCGCCCACACGAGCTGATTCAACGATGTCGTTTGAGCCGCCCCAGTCAGAAATAACCAGACCGTCAAATCCCCACTCGCCTTTAAGAATTTCGGTAATCAGATGCTCATTTTCATGCGCATACACGCCATTAACCATATTGTATGACGACATAATAGTCCATGGCTTGGCTTCTTTTACGGCAATTTCAAAAGCTGTTAAATAGTATTCGCGCAATGTGCGTTCATCCACAATAGAGTTCGATGCCTGGCGACGCAGTTCCTGCGAATTTACAGCAAAATGCTTCGGACACGCTCCTACTCCCTGAGACTGAATACCTTCAATCAAACCAGCAGCTAAACGACCTGCCAGCTGCGGATCTTCTGAATAATATTCGAAGTTTCGTCCGCATAATGGGTTGCGCTTCATATTAATTCCTGGACCGAGCAGCACTTGCACTCCCAGATCTCGGGCTTCAGCACCCAAAGCCTCACCCATTACGCGGGCTTCTTGAGGATCCCACGAGTTCGCCACTGTTCCTGCTGTAGGGAAGCACGTTGCCGGTTTAGACTCCCCTAAACCTAAGTGATCACCTGAACCTGTTTGACGACGCACACCATTAGGACCGTCACTCATTACGAAAGCGGGTACATTGCGATGTTTCAGTTCGCGGCTTTCCCATTCAGATTGACCAGAAAGTAAGGACGCTTTTTCAATAAGCGTTAAATCTTCTGCTTTCACCATGTTAATTCCTTCGCGATGCAAGCTTCCTTGCATACATCTCTCTGTCTGCTTTAACACTGTTTATTGTATTCTTTCAGGCTAGTGTGCTGATAGCTCTCGGCATGAAAGGTAGGTTTGAGAGCGTGAATTGTTCTCTCGGAGTGTTTTTGGCGTGTACGTAAAGGCGAAGGCTCGCCACCTCTTCAGGACTTCTGTCCGTTCTGAGATGACGAGCCTCGTTATGCGAGCTCTTCGTAATCTATGCGATTACTCAGCCACTACTTCTGCTTCCTCAGAACTAGATGCATCCAGAGCTGCAGCTTTCTGGGCTTTTTCTGCCTTCAGACGCTTCATGAAGCGGCGGATGGATACCCATGCTACCCACAGGAGCAAGAGGGTTACTACTGCTACTACAGCGTAGTAGATCCACTGCCACAGAGCGATTTCAGTCTTTGGAGCGCCATTCTCGTATACGTAGGTGTTCACAGCGGTGTAGAGAATACCGTGTGTAGCTTCACGCATATGAGCAACAGTATTAGCTGACTTATCGGTAATTTCGTTGGTGGTTGGAACAGTAGCAAGCATTGCATTACCACCGTTATAGATGGATAGTGTGCCTTCCATGTAGCCGTAGCCACCGAAGTAATCGGTCAGAACGAAGCCACGGAAGCCCCACTCATCGCGCAGAACCTTGTTGAGCAAAGAGTCGTTTGCACCAGCCCACTCATTACCAATGTAATTGAATGCGGACATTACAGCAGTTGCCTTACCATCCTTCACAGTCATTTCGAATGGTTTCAGGTAGATTTCGCGAATAGCCTGCTCAGTGCTCCATGTGTGCAACATAGACTGACGGTGATCTTCCTGATCATTCATTGCAAAGTGCTTCATGAATACATACAAGCCAGCTTCTTGAACGGACTTGGTTTCTAGGGAAGCCATGTAGCCTGAGAGTACTGGATCTTCGGAGAAGTATTCGAAGTTACGACCTGCATATGGGCTGCGGTGAATGTTCATAGCTGGTGCATACCAACCGGTAACCTTCAAGTCCTTACCCATCTGAGCAATAGCCTTACCGAATTCGGTTGCTAATTCTTTGTTCCATGTGGAAGCCACAGTAGTAGACGATGGCAAACCGATGGAACCCTGCTTGGTGAAGTTGTTGTTCAAAGCTGCAGGACCATCCACATCGGACTGGCGAACCTTACTGATAGATGGAATAGCACCATTGTTGTAGCCTGCAAAAGCAATTAACTGTGCCATCTCATCGTAGGTCAGCTCGTCAAGGAGCTTATCCCACATTGGATCGTCATAATCCTTGCCATAGAGCTGGTAAAGCTGAACACCGTTCTTAGCGCCGGTTGTTGGCATCTTTACGTTGCCCTCGTCCTTCTTCACCTTCTCGAGCCATTCCTTCACGTTCGAGGAGTTTACGAAGCTTTCCTTGTATTCTTGTGCAAGCTCAAGGTTAGCTGGAGCAGCAGTTGCTTCAGCGAGGTTAGCGAACTTACCTGCACGAGACAAGTAGGTTACGGAACCATTGCCGTCTGCATCAGCAAACTGGTTCTTAGCAACAGTCTTATCTCCATTATGAGTGGTGGAACCATCATACTTAATGGTGGAAGCAACATTAACAGTCTTAGTGTCGAGCTTAGTGTGAGAATCAGCGTTCACAGAAATCTCATAGTCACCAGCTTCGAGCACGTATGCGCCATCACCAGACATGTCATAAGAAGCCATATCGGAGTCGTTGAAGCTCACGTTTACAGTTTCAGACTGACCAGGCTCAATAATCTTGGTCTTAGCGAACTGAACAAGGTTAGCAGTGGACTTTTCAATGCCACCTTCAGTGTATGGAGGATTGTAGAAGACTTCTACCGCAGTCTTACCTGCAACCTTACCCGTGTTAGTTACGGTTACATCGAAGCTTACCTTGCCATTTGCATAGGTAACTTCACCCATCTTCTGTTCAAAAGTGGTGTACGACAAGCCATAACCGAATGGATACTGTACTGCTTCATCGTAATTAATAGCACCTTCAGCATCTGCAGTTTCGAAGAACTTGTAGCCCACATAAATGCCTTCTACATAGTTCACGAATGCAGGAGTGAACTTACCGAAGAAACCTGCATCGGTAGAGTATTCCTTCATATTGGTGTAGTCCCAGTGACCAATATTGTTATACCAAGGAGCCTTAGAGAAGTCACGCAAGAAAGTATCAGAGGTCTTACCTGATGGGTTCACCTTACCGGAGAGAATAGAACCGAGGGAAGCAAAACCAGTCTGACCTGCTGGTGGGCACCACAGAACGGACTTAATCTGAGAATAATTATCTACCCAGCTCAAGTTCATAGCATTAGCACCGTTGTAAACGACAGTTACATCGTCGAAGTTATCAGTAATGAGCTTTACCAAGTCCTGCTCGGTCTTAGAAAGAGAAAGATATCCTTGACCCTTTTCGAAATCTTGGTAATCACCATTATTCACATAGTCGTGTGCTTCTTCGCCACCGAAAGCCTGAACCTTGGACTTGTATCCTGACTCGTGAACACTCAAAGTAGTCATATCGGATGGCAAATCAGCACCTTCACCACCGGAACGACCAATAACCAGAACAGCCTTATTGGAGAACTGCCTAGCCTGAGAGATTTCTGCTTCTGTGTAAGAAGCAGCAGTTGGCTCAGGAAGAGTCCAATCCTGGCTTACCATACCCACGATTGGGCGATCTGCACGATAGTCAGTGTACTTCTTAGTGAGCTGTTCGTTAGTCTTAAAGCCAGCTTCCTGCATACCCTGAATAAGGGAAGTTGTTGGGTACTTGTCGTTCATGGAACCAGAACCAGTTCCACCATAAATTGGATTAGACGATGCCCAACCAAACACGTTCACAGCAGAATTTGCTTTCAAAGGCAAGCTGGAATCCTTGTTTTCAAGAAGAGTGACACCTTCGTTCTGAATTTCTGTAGCGAGCTTTTCGGCCTTAGCCTTGCTTGCTTCGCTCAAAGTACCAGAACCAGACATCAGGTTCAAAGTAGTATTCAGTGGTCCAAACAGCATCATAGATACTGCAACCATAATGGCCACAACAGCTACAATCCAGCTCCACGAGTGAATCAGCTTTCGCCAGCCCTGAGATTTGAGCCACAACTTATTAACAGCAATTGTTAATACAATTGCTGTGACCAAGGCAACACCAATGATGATTAACTGCGACTCTAATGACTTGAGTAACGCAATAACGTCATCCATATTTACGCCAAGCATCTCTGCCCCTTTCCTATTCTTTTTCTCGCCCCGCACTCCATTGATGCAGGCACATCTACTAATAAAAAAACGCTTTTGTTCTTTTTAACAGAATTTAATTCCGATTATATGGCAAGATTTTTATGAGGTCTCAGCCAGAAGAACGGTATTGCACAAGTGGTTCACTTCGTTTCACGACACGCCGCAGCGGGTGAATAGGCAGATATGGTTTGGGGCATTTTGTTTTGTATTCATGAGTGAAGTCGATACGCGCAACCGATATGCCAGTTTTGAAGCCATTTTTGCGCATCAAAACTGGCATAAGAGGCGTATTAATCAGTTAAGGAGAAACGTGAGAGCAAGGCTCTAACACTCCCCTCTCAATGCACAAACTCCAACAACCTATAAAGATTGCCGGAGCTTGCTTTTGTTAATGGAGAGATATAGGAGAAGTTGTTATTTAGCCCTTCTTACGCTTAGACATCAAATCTACTGCCACAGCGCCCAAGAGCACGAGACCTTTAATGGTCTTTACGATTGCGGTATCCACACCCATAATGGACAGACCCTGATTAATAACACCCATAACGAATGCACCAACCACAGCGCCCGGAATGGTACCAATACCACCGGTTACAGCAGTACCACCGATGAAGCAGGCTGCAATAGCATCCATTTCGAATTCCATACCTGCCTGAGCGGTTGCAGATGCCAAACGGGAGAGCATGCACACTGCAGCCACAGCAGAAAGGAAGCCCATGTGGATGTAGAGGAAGAAATCAACCTTGCGATCATCAATACCAGAGAGGCGAGCAGCCTTACGGTTACCACCAACTGCGTAAACGTGACGACCAAAGACTGTGCGGGTCAAGATGAAGTTGTAGACCACGACGAGCACACCCACGATAATGAGCATGTATGGAATACCACCGTTCTCGCCACTACCGGAGAGGGAGAGCAAGTAGGTTACGAAACCAATAACGAGAGCTGCAACAACAATCTTAATCCAGGTCAAGCTCATTGGCTCTGGCTCGAGACCAGACTTTGCAATCTTTGCGCGGCTACGGAACTGAAGAACAACGAACAGAGCGAAAACAGCAGCACCCACAACCAAAGTCAAGGTAGACATATCGCCAATAAATCCAAGGAAGTTTGGAACATAGTTGCTTGCAATACCGCGGAAGTCGCGAGAAGTAATAGGCACAGATTCACCTACAATAACCGTTGCCAAACCGCGGAAAATAAGCATACCTGCCAGCGTGGTAATGAAGCCCGGAATGTGCACATATGCTACCCAGAAACCGTTCCATACACCAATAACTAAGCCAAGAATAATGCTAATCAAAATTGCAAGAAGCCAGTTCACACCGTAATGTTCCATCAGCAGTGCACACACACCACCAATAAACGCTACTAAGGAACCAACAGACAAATCAATATGGGTGGCAATAATAACCATCACCATACCAATTGCCAAAATAATCACATATGCGTTCTGCTGTAACAAAGAAACGAAACTGTTAGGCTTAAGTAAAACGCCGCCGGTAAGAATTTGGAATGCGAGAACAATAATAATCAAAGCACCCACAATACCGTACTGGCGAATATTGCCCATAATTGTGGATAACAGCGTGTTATCGCTTGCCTTCTTTGCTGCCTTCTGAGTGACAGTACCTGTTGAAGTTGCCATCTTAAATCTCTTCCTTTTCCTTTGTCATGCAACGCATGAGATATTCCTGAGTAAAACCTTCTTTGGATACATCAGCGGTAATAACACCTTGGTTCACTGTGTAAATACGATCGCAAATACCAATCAGCTCTGGAAGTTCAGAAGAAATAACTACCACAGCCTTTCCTGCATCTGCCATACGATCAATAATTTCATAAATCTCGTATTTAGCACCAACATCGATACCTCGCGTTGGCTCGTCAAGAATAAGGATGTCTGGATCAGAAATAACCCACTTAGCCAACACTACTTTCTGCTGATTACCACCAGACAGAGTGCCCACATTTACATCAATATTGTGGCACTTAATATTAAAACCCTTGCGGTACTCTTCTACAGACTTGCGTTCTTCGCTATCGTTCATAACGCCGCTCTTACTCATCTTCGTTAAAGAAGCTAGAGCAGCATTTTCGCGAATGTTCTGCAGTAAGTTCAAACCATAAGATTTACGGTCTTCTGTAGCATATGCCATACCAGCATTAATTGCTTGCTGTACGTTCTTAATATGCTGCTTCTTACCGTGAATATACAAGTCTCCAGAAATATTGGCTCCGTAAGAACGACCAAAGAGGCTCATAGCCATTTCTGTGCGACCTGCACCCATCAAACCTGCAAAACCAACAATTTCACCAGCACGAACATGGAAGTTAGCATTATCCACAATAACGCGAGTTGGATCGAGAGGAGAGTGAACGGTCCAATTTTCTACGCGCATAATCTCGTCGCCAAGCTTGGATTCATGCACAGGATACAGATTTGTTAATGGACGACCCACCATCTTACGAATCAGTTCATCCTGATCGAGTGGCTGTTCTTCGTCAATAAACATAGTACCAACAGTGGAACCATCTCGAATAATCGTAATATTATCTGCAATATCAGCAATTTCGTTGAGCTTGTGCGAAATAATAATACTGGTTACGCCATGGTTATCGCGCAGGTCGCGGATGAGTCCAAGCAGGTGAGCGGAATCTTCGTCATTCAAAGCTGCAGTAGGCTCATCGAGAATAAGAAGCTTTACGTCCTTCGTAAGGGCCTTAGCAATTTCTACCAACTGCTGCTTACCCACACCAATATCCATAATCTTAGTGTCTGGATCTTCTGGCAAACCTACGCGGTTCAAAAGCTCCTGTGCCTTTGCCCGAGTCTTTTCCCAATCCACAACACCGTGGCTTTGAGCTTCGTTGCCCATAAAAATGTTTTCAGCAATAGATAAGAATGGAATTAATGCAAGTTCCTGGTGAATAATAACGATACCGTCGGATTCGGAATCCTTAATATTCTTGTACTTGCAAACCCTGCCTTCAAACTCAATATCACCGCTATAGGTGCCGTATGGATACACGCCCGACAAAACGTTCATCAGCGTGGATTTACCTGCACCATTCTCACCACAAATAGCGTGAATTTCTCCGCAATCAACGCTTAAATTCACCTCGGTAAGGGCCTTCACTGGTCCGAAGGTCTTGGTGATATCACGCATTCGCAGAATAACCTCTGCTTCAGCCATAATCACTCCTTTAACAAATGGGCCGTGCGCCACTGTAACCAGTCACTGAAATTAGTAGCTACTAGAACTAGCGCTGGAACTAACACTGGAGCCACCAGCATCACTACTGTGTTTTATGCTCTACATCCTTGCAGTAGCACACAGCCCTATAACTTTTCTTCGCTCTTCTGCGAGCTCAGGTGTTAAGCCTCAGAAAATCTGGGAGAGGGATTTGCCCTGCTTCCTTAGACTACTTCCTTAGCTTTTTTAGTTAGCCTTTTGAGTTAGACTACTTAGTCAGCTTATCGAAACGCTCTTGAGTAATGTAGCCATCCTTAACCAGAACATCTAAGTTGTCCTTTGTAATGGAAACTGGATCGAGCAGCTTAGACTTTACATCGATAACACCGTTGTTGAAGGAACCGTTCAGACCGGAAACTTCTTTGCCTTCAGCGATTTCCACAACCATATTGTACACAGCCTCTGCGAGCTTGTTTACATCCTTGAATACGGTTTGACCTTGCAGACCCTTAGAAATATTAGCTACTGCAATTTCCATAGCATCCTGACCAGTCATCACAGGCCATGTATCAGTGCCTGGCTTCATATCTGGACGCTTGGTCTGAATAGCGTTAATAATACCTTGGGTAATGCCATCGTATGGAGAAAGAACTGCATCGAGCTTCTGACCTTGAGCATAGGTGGAATCAAGAATAGATTCCATATCGGTCTGAGCCTGAGCTGTCTTCCACGACTGCACAGAAATCTTCTGCCATGTGTTATCCACAGTGCTCTGAGCATTCACGCCACCACCGTGGTTCGATGGAGATACAAGCACTCCCTTTTCAAAGTATGGCTGGAGCAGATCCCATGCACCCTTGAAGAAGTACTTGGCGTTGTTATCATCTGGCGAACCAGTGAAAAGCTCAATATTAAATGGACCAGTCGCTCCTTCTTCGAGCTTAAGCTGCTTAATAATGTACTGTGCTTCCAGCACACCTACTTGCTCAAGCTGGAAAGTTGCATAGTAGTCCACTGCCTTGGTGTTCATAATCAGGCGGTCATATGCAATAACCTTAGCGCCTGCTTCATGGGCCTTTTCTACTGCAGGACCAACTGCTGTACCATCCTTAGATGCTACTACTACGATCTTTGCATCGTTGTTCACCATGTTCTCAATATCAGCATTCTGCTGTGCTGGCTTATCGTCAGCAAAGGAAAGAATAACCTTGTAACCAGCCTTTTCCAGCTTAGCCTTGAGGTTATTACCATCCTTATTCCAACGCTCTTCCGACTTGGTTGGCATAGAAATACCGATTGTTGCGCCCTTTTCTACCTTAGTAGAGGCACCATCAGATCCTCCACGGCTGTTTGAGCACGCGCCCAAGCCAACCATCATAGCTGCTGCAGCAAAAAGAGCTACGAGTTTTTTACTTGACTTCATTTCCTTCTCCTTCGTAGGACTGAAATATTATCAATGAATAGATTTCACCATTGATATCTATCTGCACATTAGAGTCTAATTTATTAAGTTTAAGAAATCAATTCAACACGCCTATTTTTTCTATTTTGTGTTTTTTTATTAAATACAAGACAGAAAAATTATTACATATTATATGAAAACAGAAAACATCTTTCTTGCTCTCTCAAAGAAATATGGTTCTTTGAACTTAGCGAGGTTCAAGGGAAAATGTTGCACAATAGGTTCCAGTTGATTCCTCTGGTTGTTATACGTCAAGACATCGCCCCTGTGTGAATGTGTTTTTGGCGCATATTCTTTTGACGCCATTTTTGCGCAACAAAACTGGCATAACAGGTGCATGAATCAGTTAAGCAGAATACGTGAGAGAAGAGACCTTCAAATTTAACGCAGCGTGCAGCCAGATTATGCATAACAGCTACAAGCCACGCATATGCAACCACTAAACCCCACTAAAATCGAAGAACAAGAAATATACGACATAAGTTGATTTTGCGCGGTTTTGTGTATTACTCTTAAAGACATGGCATCGCACATTTCTGGATCTCAATCATCGCTGAGAGAGGCAAATAAAGCTCTTTTAAGCAATGCTATTACTAAATATGGTGCGATGACGCAGATAGAACTAGCAGAAAATACAGGATTATCCACAGCAACGGTTTCTGTTTTAGTGCGTCAGCTCGTTGACGAAGGTCGGTTTACCACCACAGATACTGTACGCAGTGGCCGTCGAGCAACCTTAGTATCTATTGCCCGCAAAATGGGTATT
>NZ_ATVB01000008.1 GCF_000420505.1 Alloscardovia omnicolens DSM 21503
GGTTCAATTAGATCACAGGGTTCGCTATATGAGTGATGGGTATCAAGGCAGGCTTGATCAGTGTGCGATGATTGTGTCTACTGGCTCGATTGATCACTCGTATGATAACGCGTTAGCCCAAAGTGTCAATGGTGCGTATAAAACAGAACTTATACGAGAACGTACACTCATGAGTGTCAAAGATCTCGAACAAGCCACTATATGTGGGGGTGACATGATGGAATACCAATCGCCTTCATACATCTTTGGAATACAAAAACCCTGCCACAATTAAACCAGAACACTACACACTACACAAAACAAAGAATAAACTAACAACAAAAAATGCGAACAAAAACCAGCCCACATCAAAGCAAAGACTCAACAACATTTTCAACGTACCAAACCACGCAAAATCACAATAGAATGAATAACGTACGGTTTATTTTTAATTTTTCGTTTCACATCTTAAGACTAAAACAAACCAACCATTTTCACACCCTTAAACTCCCCCCTCCCCAAAAAATGCGACACGCCGACACATCCACAACCAAGATATATTTTCGTAACCCACATCACACTATTTTCAACCATTCTTCTCGCATTCAACCCTCTGGTTAGTTTATTCATTTAACTAACCGTGCTATTATTGAATTCACAAGCTAAACACAGCCTCTCGAAGCAGCGAAGCTTCGAGCAACTTACCAACAAAACAAAGCATCCAGATAAATAAACAATTGCAACAACTTGAGGGAGACACATGAATATCAAAAAGAAAATACTGGCCGCAATAGCTGCTTCAGCAATGGTGTTAGGAATGGCTGCCTGCTCATCATCTCGTGGCGCGAGTGGTTCAGGCAACTCCGAAGCCTTAGATAAAGGAGCAACCATCGGTATTTCTATGCCAACGAAATCAATGGAAAGATGGAACAAGGACGGTCGCAATCTCAAGGATAAACTCGAAAAAGCAGGATACAAAGTCATCCTCTCCTATGCCGACGATAAGCCAGCACAGCAAAATGCAGACATTGAAAACATGGTGAACAACAATGCCAAAATTATCGTAGTTGCAGCAAAGGACGGCACATCAGTTGGTCCTGCAGTAGAAAAAGCTCACGAAGCCGGCGCGAAAGTTATTGCCTACGATCGCTTAATTATGAACACCCAAGCAGTAGATTATTATGCAACCTTCCAGCTGGAAAAAGTTGGCGAACTGCAGGCAAAATATATCATCGACAAGCTTGGACTAGAAAAGGGCGCAACCGGCCCGTTCAACGTAGAGGTCTTTACTGGTTCTCCGGATGATAATAATGCCAAGTACTTCTTCAAGGGGGCATGGAACTTACTGCAGCCTTACTTTAAGAGCGGCGTGCTCAAGGCTCTCTCCAAGCATGGCGGCGGCGTGGACGGCAATTTCACTATTGATCAGTGGCAGGCTATTTCCGTTATGAGTTGGAAAACAGAGCAAACTCAAAAGGATATGGAATCAATCTTAGATTCCAGCTATGCACATGACGAAAAGCTCGACGCAGTACTTACGCCAAACGACGATTTAGCGCAGGGCGTGATTAACGCTATTGAAACGAAGCGCCCTGATATGAAGCCTGGAACTGAAAACTGGCCAGTCATTACTGGTCAAGATGCCAATGAAATCGCTGTATCGAATATCGCCAAAGACTTGCAAAGCATGACCGTTTTCAAGGACGTAGCTAAGCTGGCAGATGCTGTTTACGAAATGATTGTTCAGATTGCTGAAGGCAAGGAAGTAAAAACGAACGGCACAATGAACAACGGTGTGCGCGATGTTAATTCCGATCTTCTCGATCCAGTTGTACTCACTAAAGATAACTTAGATGAAGTAGTTAAGGCAGGTTTTATTAGTCAAGAAAGGTTCGATGAACTTACGAAGAATTAATACATAACTTCCTCTCCTTTTTCGTAGATAGAAAGCTTGGGTTGCCCGCCCAAGCTTTCTTTATGCAAAACGCACAGAGAGCAAATCAACAGCCCCTTCGCCCTCAAAACGAATATAGAGAGCACTATACGCTTCCGCTAGTTTTTCTGTTCTCAGAATACATGAAGCCGAAAAATCACTCCATTGCGAAGAACAGTTGCGCACAGGAATATCTGCAAGCACCTGCCGCCCGCTCTCATCGGCAGATACAATTATGCGCCCACAAATCTGCTGCGGACTCTGCTTATTCGCACGTGCTCTCACCGATATACTTCTGACTGCACGCAACTGTTCGGTACGCACATATTTAAAGCCTGCCGTTGCCCCATCGCCCATATGCGCAACGTACTGCGTTGCACCTAGACCCTGAGCAACGTCTCTCTCATCCTGGGTAAAATACGGATGACTGGCAAACAATTTTCGCGGATTTTTCGCGTCATAACGGCCTGTTTTATGTCCATGAGCCCACAGATTGCACGCAAGGCGCGCTTCTATTGGCTGAGAGAGGCTCAGGCTTTCGCATACACCGCTGCTGGTTATTTCTGCCTGATTAAAACGATATGCCCCATATTCGTCTCGCTCGTAGCTCAGTTTTTCTACGCACGCTTGGCGAGCATATGAACTGCGGTTTGTTTGACGATGATAAAAGATATAAAAATCATCTTCTAAACGTAACAATCCGCCGTGCGTATTACCCAAGTAATTATTCGCATGATTTTCGTCGTTACTATGCAAGAAAAGATCGCCAATACTGACTAAAGTCCCCATAAATCTAAAGCCATGCGTGGGAGAAGTACTGACTGCATAACATAACTCATGATTATGTCGAGAGGAATACACAAAATAATAGAGACCGTTATATTTGCGAATTGAACTTGCTTCAAAAAATTCATGATTATTGAACGACCCCTCACCCTGTTTAGGGAAGATAAGTTTTCAGGCGTTCTGATGGTAAGCATATCTGACTCAAGTTCGAGAACTACTCCCCCGTCTGTGCGTAGCTTGCGTCCACCGGTTATTACTGCTGGAACGGGCGTATAAAAACCTGAGTATAAAAATACTCGGTTATCGTCATCTACTAAGACAGCAGGATCAAAAGGAAGAGAATCACCTGTTTTACGCCCCCATAAGGTTCCATCAGCGTAATGCACGTGACCATAGAATTCAAAAGGTCCTGTTGGGCAGCTCGAAACAGCAACACCCATTATTCCCATAAAATCAAAGGCATAATACAGATAGAACCGCCCGTCTGCACCTTGACACACATCTGGAGCAAAAAGTAAGCGCAGTCCTAGTTTATTTTTCGGATCTTGATTTTTCTTGTATATAACACCTTCATAGCGCCAATCAGTAAGATCAGATACAGGCGCAGACCAGCACACATAATCACCAACGCAGAAAATTGGCGCTCCAAACTTATCGTGCGAACCATAAATATATACACGATCGCCGAAAATATACGGTTCAGCATCGGGAATGTATTCACCTGCGGGAAGGTAGGGATTCATTACTTCCTTTCATAACACCATCGTTTTAGTCACTAGTGCGATTGTACGCCACTGAGCACACAGAAGCACAAAACTTTAGAATGCATGTCTTAAACGCAAGAGGATGTATTCTATGTTCAGTTATGTGAATGTTCACATAAGCATATTTTAGATATTTACTATAAAATTCTCAATAAATTTTGTAGAGAAACACCGTTATTTTATAGTATTTATGCCAATTTTCTTGGTAAATCATTGTACTTTTTACAATGCTCAAACTCACACAAAGTAACTACGACACGCCGAGACTCGAACATTTTTTACGTGCGATTTTTCTATAGTTTTCAACGGATTTGAAATTTTTTGCATAACAGAACTAAATATTGTCTTTAAGAACTGAACATAAGAATGTTAGACTTGAGTCATTCACTCCAAGAAATCACAATGAAGATGTTGTGATTCCTAACATATCGTGAATACGTTAATTTCATAAAGTTAATGATGACTTTAGGGAGAAATATGTCAATTGAGAGGAAAGCTGTTGCTTTTATCGCCGCTGCTTCCATGCTTGTGGGGTTAGGAGCTTGTTCTAGTGCTCGAGGCGGCGCGCAGTCAACGCAATCATTAGAAAAAGGTGCAACTATAGGTATTTCGATGCCAACAAAATCCGCTGAACGTTGGAATAAAGATGGCCGTAACCTCAAGAATAAACTCGAAAAAGCAGGATACAAAGTCATTCTTTCGTATGCTGATGATAAACCAGCACAACAGAATGCGGACATTGAAAATATGGTCAACAACAATGCCAAAATTATTGTGGTTGGCGCAAAAGATGGAACTTCTGTTGGTCCTGCAGTAGAAAAAGCTCACGAAGCAGGCGCAAAAGTTATCGCTTACAATCGCTTAATTATGAACACCCAAGCAGTGGACTATTACGCAACCTTCCAGCTGGAAAAAGTTGGTGAGCTGCAAGCGAAATACATCATCGATAAGCTTGGATTAGACAAGGGAGCAAAAGGTCCATTCAATATGGAGGTCTTTACCGGTTCCCCAGATGATAATAATGCTAAGTACTTCTTCAAGGGAGCGTGGGACTTACTGCAGCCATACTTCAAGAGCGGTGTTCTTCGCAGTCTATCTAAGCACGGCGGCGGTGTCGATGGAAACTCCACCGTAGATAAATGGCAGTCTATCTCAGTTATGTCATGGAAGACCGAACAAACACAGATTGATATGGAGTCAATTCTGGATTCGAGTTATGCACACGATGAGAAGCTGGACGCTGTCTTATGCCCTAACGATGATTTGACTCAAGGCATGATTAACGCTCTGCAAGTTAAGCGTCCAGACATGAAGCCGGGCAGCGATAACTGGCCAATTATCACCGGTCAGGACGCAAACGAAATTTCGGTATCGAATATTGCTAAAGACTTGCAAAGCATGACTGTTTTCAAGGATGTTGCAGAGCTTGCAGATTCGGTTTATGCCATGATTGTGCAGATTGCTGAAGGCAAGAAGCCAAGTAGTATTAACGGCACAATGAACAACGGTGCTAAAAATGTGGAATCGAGCCTTCTTGACCCGATTACCTTAACAAAATCAAATCTTGATGTAGTAGTCAAGACGGGCTTTATTAGTAAGGAGCGCTATGACCAATTAGTCAATTAAATCTTTCAACTTCTTCTTCGTAGAACGGGCGCCTTGCTCATGAACAGCAGGCACCCATTTATTTTCAGCGCGTATTAGTCCAGCTGCTGGCTAACCCAATCAATAATATAAGGAGCTGCTTGCTCAATCTGATCCAAAGCAATCTCGAAGTCTTCCGGTCCTCCATACCAAGGATCAGCTAAATCAATACGATATTCCTCGGATTCTGTAACATGTGGCAAATCTGGATCAAAGCTGCGATACATGTGTACCTCAGAATAATCTGAACGAGGGATCTGACGCAGCAATGATTGCTTATGAGAAGATGTCATAGGCAAAAAGAGGTCAGTTTCTTCAATTTCATCGCGAGAAATACGATGCGCAAAATGATGTGCAGGCAGCTCGTATCCGCGAGCGCGTAAAGCTTTCTGAGCACGACGATCAATAGGGTTGCCATGCTCTTCCGAGGAGACGCCCGAGGACTTTACTTGCACGCGGTCTGCAAGCCCAGCGTCTTCTACGTACTTGCGCAACACGATTTCTGCCATAGGGGAACGGCAAATATTTCCTGTGCACACCGTCATGATGGTATACATAAAGTTTTTCTCCTTCGTAGTCTTGCTCTTTTAATCTTGCGTGCGCTTAAGAACGCGGAAACGGTAACCTTTAATCGCGCTGGACGAATCAGCGGGAGCGGTCCAGTCCTGAATAATCTCTTCGCTCCACACACTATGACGCCATCCTGTTTCTACATCCGGGGCGTATGCATCAGCTTCAACGGCTAAATCAATATCGGTAATATACACTTCATCAGCAATATTTAGCGACTGCTCATACATGCGAGCGCCACCGATAATCCATACTTCGTCTCGGCGCACACCGTCATCAGGAATAGGGGGCTGAGTTGCCAATTCTATAGCTGTTTCCAAGTTTTGCACTACCGTAGCTCCAGGCGCTACAAAAGAGGGATTACTCGAAACTACGTAATTATCGCGGTTCGACAACGGACGGAAGTTCTCTGGCAAGGATTCCCATGTTTTGCGTCCCATAATCACCGGATGCAAAATAGTGCGTTCCTTAAAATACTTCATATCTTCACGCAAATGCCACGGCATAGTGCCATGGAAACCAATAGCTCCTGGCTTTCCCTGAAGATTGTAGGCTTGCGCCCAAATAAGTTTTATATGAGGTCGAGCGGAATCCATGGAATCATCAATGTTTTCACCGTTCCACTCGTCGGCTTCTTCCAAAAATCTGCGGAAGTTATGCCCGGCCGACGCGGGCTGAGGTTGGTGGTAGCCACTGCGACTACTATCGTGCTCCATGTCGTTTGTCTCCTTAAATTACTGCAGCACTGTTGCGCAGGCTAGCTGAAGCAAGCCTCAAGCTAGCTACGCAATAGATACGAGATACAGTGTAACAAAGCAAGTAGGCAAAAACCCTGCCCACAGTTAAACAGCTACCGGCGCCTTAATCGTCGGATGATACTGGTAGTTCTCAATCACAAAATCGCTGAAATCATACTCTTCTAAGCTGGCGGCTTTTTTCAGCTGAAGCTGAGGATATGGGTACGGTTCGCGAGAAAGCTGTTCGAGAACCTGCTCCATATGATTATCGTAAATATGGCAGTCACCGCCTGTCCATACAAATTCTCCAGGTTCTAAGCCAGCCTGCTGAGCCATCATCAACGTGAGCAGAGCGTATGAAGCGATGTTAAACGGCACACCCAAGAACATGTCTGCCGAGCGCTGGTACAGCTGGCAAGACAAGCGACCTTCTGACACGTAGAACTGGAACAGCGAATGACATGGCGGCAAAGCCATATCTTCTACTTCCGCAGGATTCCAAGCAGTAACAATCATACGACGAGAATCAGGGTTCGTTTTGAGTAGGTTCAGCACGTTTGTAATCTGATCGATGGTATGTTCCGGATCATCCTGGGTTGGAGCTGGCCAACTACGCCACTGCACGCCATAAACCGGACCAAGATCGCCGTTCTCGTCAGCCCACTCGTCCCAAATATGCACGTTATGCTCAAGCAGCCAATTAATATTGCTTGATCCTTTGAGGAACCAAAGCAACTCGTAAGCAATTCCCTTGAAAAACACACGTTTAGTGGTGAGCAGCGGGAAAGACTCACGTAAATCAAAACGCATTTGACGACCAAAAACAGACACTGTTCCCGTTCCCGTGCGGTCTGACTTTAAATCGCCATTGAGTAAAATATCACGCACCGTATCTTCGTACGGCATTGGAATATCTGTTTGAGGACGCTGCGGAATACGAGCGCGGATTGCGTCAAGCTCTTGCTGTGTTAGTGCCATAGATTAGAGATTAGCACGCTTCGCTTTGCCGCGCTTGCAGGTTGTTGCGTTCTTAGAGAAATCTTACGTAAGGCTATGTTTGGTGATTTTATTTGATGATTACGTTTGGTGATTATGTTTTGTGATTGCGTTTGCTAATTATTTGCGGAAGGTTTACTGAGTTTGGCATACGTTTAGTATCTGTTAGCGATACTTTGTGCACAGAGCCGAGGATTCATTGTAGAGTAGATATATTAGTACACACATTTTCGAAGGAGATATTATGGCACGCTTGTGGGTTGAGCGAAACAAGGACGGCTCGTGGGACGCTTTCAGTGATGATGGTGCACACATTAAGTTCGGACGCAGCAGCGATAAAGGTTTGTTCTCTCCTGGAGATTTAACAAAAATTGCTTTAGCAGGTTGTGCTGCTTTGTCTAGTCAGTTTGCTGTAGAGTCCGCTCTTGGTGAAGGTAAGGGCGCACGCATTGTTGTTGACGGCACTTATGATCCAGAAAATGATCGTTACTTAAACTTCAACGAACAGCTTGTGGTTGACGCTATGGAGGCAGGACTGGATCAGGCTGCTGCTGAAAAGCTTGCTGAGCGTATCCGCCGTCACGTAGATAAGGGTTGCACAGTGAAGCACACCTACGAGATTGAAACTCCTGTTCGCATGGATGTGGATATTCGCCACTAAAGCTTCATTTAGGCTCTAATTTTTTCCCCCCCCTCGAACTGCTTTGCTTGGTTCAGGGGGGATTTTGTTGTGCAGTTTGCGCGTGGGGCGACGGGTGGGGCTTAGCTTATGAAGTATCCGAGGGTGTCTGGATTTTGTGTAAGTGGTGGGTAGCTCAGTAGGTAGCTCGACGTGTAGATGAGTAAATGTGGTTCATCGGATTTTAGTGGTGGCTGTGAGGTTTTTAGGTTGCAGGTGCGTGGAAGTTGTGAGCGCGCAACGCTAACAACGCTGGAGTCCATTTTTATAGCAACCGAAGTATTCGTTTGTAAATCATGGAATGCTATCCACAGTATGTTTCGTGAACCACTCAAGCTCCTCGTCTGTCACAAGAATAACCAAACAAAATATGCTGTGCCGCACCAAAATCAAACCTGGCAAAAGCTTTACCAGGTACGGCTAAGCTCAGCTATGTAAATGACAACAGACAACGCATACAAAAGCTCCTCTCGAGCATAAACTCAAGAGGAGCAATAAACTATCGACGCGGATCAATTGTCCGTTCGAGGCTTTCAAGCTCGCTCACCTCAGCCTGCTCTACCTGAACAGACTCAACGCCGCCAATATCGGTAAGCGGCTCGTCATGCATCTCGTTCTCTTCAGCCAAAACGTATCGGCGAGGAACAACATACACCGGCTTATCTGAATGCTGTAAGAGCGACTGGCTCACAGAGCCGAAAAGCAAGCCCGTTAATCCGCCGCGTCCACGCGAACCAACCACCACAATATCGTTGTCCGACAAAGCGGCTTCTAATGCATCAACCGAAGCGCCCACAGCTACTTGCTCCTCAATGTCAAGCTGCGGATACTTAGCGCGCAACGGAGCCAATCGAGCGTGCAAATCGTCGGTATAAGAATCTTTAACGCTTTGCATGTCTTCATCGCTGAGGCTGCCGAGCATAGGAACAGCGCTAATAACCTGCAATCGCGCACCCCAAGAATGTGCAAACTCAGCGGCAATTTCCAGAGCCTTAACTCCCCACTTGGATTCATCAGAATTTACCACAACATGCGTAATCTGATTGTTCAAGTGAACCTTATTGCCCTCATCGTCAGTATAAGGAACAACCACAATTGGACAGTAAGCATATGCAGGCAAGCTCGAAGATGTGGTACCGAGCAGGCGCTCAGCCAGTCCACCCTTGCCGCGGTTTCCAATCACAACCAAGTTATAGTTGCGCGACAGTTCAATGAACACAGCCGATGGCTCGCCGGTAACAATCAAAGTCGTTACTTCTACGCCCTGCTTAGTAGCAATCGCCTTAGCGCGGCTCAAAATTTCTTGAGCGTCACGACGAGATGCTGCATCATCTCCTGGCGCAGTAAAAGTATTATCAAAAGATACCGAGGAATAACTTGGCAACGTATATGCAGATACAATGTGTAAGGTTAATCCTGCGTGATGCGCATAGTTAGCAGCCCACCATACCGCTTTATAAGCAGCATCCGATCCATCAACGCCAACTAAAATAGCCTTTTCATAGCGCGACATAGGGAACACCTCCTTGTTCGTTCCTACACCCATTCTAACGCGGAATTTTTTACGCGCGCTACGGGGTTTCATAAAGAGGTGCGTTATGAACAATTGACGGCGAGTTTATTGTTTTTGGGGGGAGGGGCTGGTGGACGGGGGCTAATTGCGCGAGGTTTATGGGTCTCGCGTTTATGCGCTATGCTTATTGCGCGCGACTGCAGTTGAGCGGTTTGAACGGTTATTACGCTTTTTATGGCAAGTAGTGCACCGAAACTATATCAGCTCTCGGACTTAGCGGGGTTTTGAGGTTGAAGGTGCGTGACTAGCAACTAGAACCTACTAGGCAATACTCGCCTCTAAACCCCGCTAAGTTCGAAGAGCAACAAAATACTAAAGTCTTGCACAAAATCCGAATATCGTCACGGAAAAACTATAAATTAAACGAGCTTATCTGTATCAAAAGAATCTAAGAGGTTTTACATAAAGTAATCTTGTACAGAATAATGCCAACGAGTTTTACTCGTGAATAAACTGGAAGCGCGATGGATTAGAGATTGTGCGCGTGTACGTCTTACCGTTCATCACCGCACCGCTTTCAGAAGTAACAACAGAACCGTCAGCGTTAATTTTCTCTACGATGGCCACGTGACCATAAACTGGATCAGCACCTTCCTGACCTGGCAGGAATACCATAACATCGCCAACCTGAGGAGTATTATCCACAGAGTAACCCAGAGCACGAGCAGAGTTTGCCCACTGTCCACCGTTACCGAAGTAGGAGCCAACTGGCAGACCCAGCTGATGACGACGAGTATAAGCCCACCATGTGCACTGGGAGAATGGATAAGCATTACCAGAATCACCAGTGGCATGAGATGGAGCTTTCACCAAGCTTTGCACATCAATGCTGGTAGCACCATCTTCCACATTCCATGGAGTTAAGTCAGATGTGGTAACCGATGCAGTTTCAGACAAAAACTGTGTTTTAGCGTCACGTTCCTCAGAACGAGAAACTGTTGAAGTATTGGCAACATTAACAGCAGAAGAACCGTTATTTTGATCTGCTTCAGCAGCAACTGCAACAGTACGCTCAAAAAGATTACTATTTGTCGCAAAAACAGAAGAAACTACTGCAGTTCCCACAGTTCCGAGCAAAAGAGTAACAGCACTGGAAGCAGTAAAGCGATTTTTGCGAGCGCGAGCCTGCGCATATGCACGACGTTCACGACGTGTGCGAGGCATTGCGTTAACCTCACGAACAACGGCTTCTTCCAAAGAAACGGTTGCAACAGGAGTGTTGATACGTGCATGCTTTGCAGTACTGTGCTTAGCAGAGCGCTTGTGGCTTACGGTCGCTTTAGGCGCTGCATGCTTCATAAAAATCACTCCTTAAAATGGTCAACCTCGGTTATTCTAATAGAAGCCATACCCTAGGGGAAAACACTGATAGAAATTTTCGTAAAAAGTGAAAGTGGTGCGAACTGGAGTTTTGTTTGCTAGGGAAGACAAAACTGTTTCTACATCCGTTGGCTCGTTTCACTTCTTTTAGGTCTGGTCTCTTAGGTTCGCTTCACAAACTTCTTGCGCCTCGCCTAACAAAGCGCCGCGCCTCCCCAGCCTCTCCCCAGCCCGTCCTCACCTCCCCAGCCCGTCCTCCAAACCTCTTCCCAACATCCCCTCCCGCCCATTGCCCCGCGCTATGAGTATATTGTGAGTATGACTGACACAACACTTCTCGATATCACCATGCTTCCTGCAGACGGTCGTTTTGGCTCTGGCCCTAGCAAAATCCGCGAGGCTCAGCTTGAGTACCTCACGCAAGAGGGCGCGCAGCTTATGGGCACATCACATCGTCAGCAGCCGATTAAGGATGTTGTTGAGTCTATTCAAAACGGTATTCGCAACCTCTACAAGCTTCCCGCTGATTACGAAGTAGTTATGGGCAACGGTGGGGCTACTGCTTTTTGGGATATGGCGTGCGCATGTTTGATTGAGAAAAAAGCTGCGTTTGGTTCTTTCGGCTCATTTAGCGCAAAGTTTGCTGCGAGCGTGGCAAACACTCCGTTTATTGACGCCCCAGTTATTTTTAAGGCTAATTATGGCATGTACGCTCTGCCTAGGGCAACCGGCGATGCTTCTGATGCTGATGTTTTTGCGTGGGCACATAACGAAACATCAACCGGTGTTCTAGCTCCTGTTCACCGCGTTACTGGGGCACGCTCGGATGCGCTGATGCTCGTAGATGGCACATCCGCAGCTGCTGGAACAGTGATTGATCCGCGTGAGATTGACGTGTATTATTTCTCCCCTCAGAAGGGATTCGGCTCTGATGGAGGTCTGTGGGTAGCTATTGTGTCGCCTGCTGCCATTGAGCGAGCTGAGAAAATTGAAGCGCGTGCAGCTGAACATCCGGAAGAAGGACGGTGGGTTCCGCCATTCTTGTCTTTCACTAAGGCAGTAGCTAATTCGCGCAAGCATCAAACACTGAATACTCCAGCTTTAGCTACCTTATTGCTTATGAACAATCAGATTGATTGGCTAATTAAGCAGGGTGGTCTCGATTGGGCTCAGGAACATTGCACCCATTCTGCTTCCGTGTTGTATCGATGGGCTGAGACCAGCGATTACGCTACCCCATTTGTGTTGAATGAAGGTGCACGGTCAACTGTGGTGGTCACCATTGATATTGATGAGGAGTTGTCGGCGAGTGAGATTACGCGCGCTTTGCGGGCTAACGGCATCGTGGATGTGTCTGGGTATCGCGGGCTGGGGCGCAACCAACTGCGCATTGGCGTTTTCCCATCTGTGGATACGGATGATGTAGAAGCGCTGACGCATTGCGTAGATGCAGTGGTTGAACAGATGCGGGCAAACCGTTAAGACACACTCTGAGGTCGTCGAACAGTTTTAGAGTAGGAACTATGAAAATTACGCCAATTTTCGATCCTGAACATCGAAAAGCTACGCCACAGGCCGAGCAGGTAGATCTCCATATTATTTTTATGGTCGGTACTGCTCTGTGGCTGTGTGTTGCTCTCGCATGTGGCACGCTTTTCTTATGGAAAGGAGTACTGTATCACGAGTTTATTCTGACCATGTGGGGATTAGGAATTGGTGTAGCTGCAATGATTTGGGAAACCTATAATCGTCATATCTACCGACTGTTAGCCCTCATGCAGCAGTAAAAACCCTTAAGCCAGCGGAATAAAGAAGTTAAAAGTACTTCCCTGTCCAGGAGCGCTCCACAAAGTTACAGTACCGTGATGCGTCAAAGCAACATGCTTAACAATCGCTAAGCCTAAACCAACAGCGTCATCATCGTCAAACGGCTCAGTCGATCCGCGGTAAAAACGCTCAAAAATGCGTGTTTGCTCGGACTTACTAACGCCCTTTCCGGTATCAATAACGCGAATAACAGCAAAAGACGGATCTTGCGCAACATCTACCACAACACTGACCACAGCATTATCTTTGGAATAATGAATAGCATTTTCTACGAGTTTGCGCACAGCAGCGCAAATTTGTACGGAGCTAGCATGAACGCGAATAGAATCAGATATGCGTGCATGCAGCTGAATACCGCGCGTTGGAGTAATCGCGTTAAGCTCGTGCTGAACAATCTCACCCAAATTCACCAAGTTCTCTTCGCTTGGCTCCACTCTTTCTTGAGCTTTCATGAGCAGCATAAGATCAGAAACTAACTTATGCAAGTGTCGTGCTTGAGCAGAAACAACCTTACCGTCTGCATTCACAGTGTCATCGGGCATTGACTCCCATCGCTTGCCGATAGAAAGCATATCGTCAGTGGAATTGATTAATTGCTGTGCAACGTTTTCAATAAAATCATCGCGGGTTTGGGCGAAACGTTTTGTTTCACTGTTATTCGTAATAAAAACAACAATATAGTGCTCACTAATAGCGCTGACAGTAACAGCCAGCCAGTGAGGTCGCGTAACGGGAACTGACGCTTCATCTTCATGCACAAGATCGTCTGCTGTATGCGTCACAACATTGAATTTTTTCGTTCCTGCTCCAGCACGAATATCGTGAATAGCTTGCAGAATTTCTTTGTTCACAATTTCATCATTGTGAACGATTCCCCAGCGATATGTTGAAGACGAAGCACGCTCCACTTCATCATCACCATCGACCACAATAGTGGCTGTATCCATGGCTGAAAGCACGCGAATAGTCATGGAATCGAGTTCGTCGTCATCATCGTCATCGTCGTCATCATCATCGTCGATGGAATGGTTAATGCGACGGCGCAAACGTCTACGCCGCACATACTTCACACGCCATCCCAGTGAGCGCAAAGTATGCCAGAAGCCCTTACTATCCGCCACGAGCGGAGACAGCCATCTCCACGCTAGGGAGAACAGCCATCCCACGCAAATCACAGCCATCACAATAAAAATAAGCAGTGCGACTATGGACGTTACATCAAAACTCATATCTCTATTGTGGCATATGCTGAGCCGAAACATTTGCGCCATCGAAAATGCAGCACGCGACACCTCAAAAGACACGGGCATACTCTAAAATAAGACACAGTAAACGCCACACCACAAGCCATGTGTAAGGGAGCTGCCATGCGCGCACTTTTCAATGAAGAACTGCATCAAGTCGCTACAGATTTAACTACCATGACTATTGCCGTGCATAAGGCGGTAGAACGAGCTGGTGAGGCATTGTTTAACAACAATATTGAAGTGGCTCAAGACGTGATTGATGGCGACGCTCGTATTGACGCTTTGGAGGCTTCGATTAACAATCAGTGCGTTATTTTGCTCGCCAAGCAAAGCCCCGTTGCCACTGATTTGCGTGTGGTTGTGTCTACTATGAGCATCGCTTCCCTACTGGAACGCATGGGCGATTTAGCTCGCCATATTGCCGAAACGGCGCGAAGCACGTATCCTGAGTCTCCTCTGGCTCCTCAAGTCATGGATATTTTTGTGAAAATGCAGGCTTTTGCCCAGCGCACCACACAGACTTTGGTTGATTTAATGGATACGCATGATGAAGTTGCCACACAAAAGCTCATTATGAGCGATGATGAGATGGATAAGCTTTTTGAATCTGTGTATGCCATTGCTCGCTCGGATGCGTGGAACGCAACTGTTGAGCAGACGATTGATACTGTTTTGCTCAGCCGCTATTACGAGCGCATTGGAGATCACTCGGTGTCTATTGGCCGCCGCTTGATCTATATGGTCTCTGGTTTTGATCCAACAAAGGATCCGTCCCACTATATTGGCGTCGATACTGATGGCGATTAAAACTGATTAAGAAACAAGGGCGCAGCATTATGTGTTGCGCCCTTGTTTCTTTACTTCTTTTTATACGCGAGTTCTAAGCCCAACTTTTTATCTTTGAACTTAGCTTTTTTCAGCGATTTCAGTACTGTTGACGATAAATCAGTTGGTAACTCTACGTAGCTAACCGAATCTTTTAGCCCGATAGCGCCAATAACTTTTCCAGGGATATGCGCTTCGCTCGAAATAATGCGCACAATATCGTTTGGACGAATACCATGCTTCTTGCCAAGGCTTATCTTAAAACGCACCATACCTTCTTCAACCTCTTCATTAACGAGGTGAAGTTTACGGTCTTTACGGTTTTTACGCTCTTTATATTCCTTGTGCTTTTTCTTGCCAGAACGTTTATCGTCATCCCACGGCATAACTTCATCGTCTGTCTGTTCGCGCGCGGTCTCTCCGTTATCTCCCGTTGCATCAAGCGCTAACTTTAAGAAAGCAGCAGCAATATCCATAGCCGTGTAATCAGAAGTATTAACTTGATTATCAATAACATCAATCATGTCGTGAAGATTATCGTTCTCAATAGTGCGAGCGATATCATCCATGATTTTTTCAGTTTTAATAGCGTTAACATCAGCTATGGTTGGGATATGCTGCGATATGATTTTCGTTTTGCAGTACTTTTGAATATCTCGCAAACGATATACTTCTTTACCGCGCACAAAACTGAAAGCGCGGCCTGCTCGTCCCGCGCGACCCGTACGACCGATGCGATGCACGTAATACTCAGCTTCGCGAGGAATATCGTAGTTAAAAACAGCTTCTACATCATCAACGTCAATACCTCGAGCAGCAACGTCGGTGGCAATCAAAATTTCTGTTGTTCCTGTACGGAACTTTTTCATCACACGGTCTCGCGCAGACTGCTTCATATCACCATGCAAACCCTCAGCCACGTAACCGCGCACCTGTAACTGCTCAGCTAAAGTATCGACCATTGCTTTCGTATTGCAAAAAACAAGCGATAATTTAGGGGAATAAAAATCAAGTAACCGCGTTAAAACGTCGGTTTTATCTTTGCGACGCACATCGTAATAATACTGATCGATTTGAGGAACAGTCAGCTCTGTTTGAGCAACCTGCACATGCTGAGCATCATGCTGATATTTCTGCGCAATATCCATAATTGCTTGTGGCATAGTTGCAGAAAAGAGGATAACCTGACGGTTCTCTTCAGGCATCTGATCCAAAATCGTTTCGATGTCTTCGCGGAAACCCATGTTAAGCATTTCATCAGCTTCATCTAAAACAACGGTATGAATGCCTTGCGTTTCAATGGTTCCGCGACGCAAGTGATCCATCACGCGACCAGGAGTGCCAATAATAATCTGCACGCCTTCCTTAAGACCACGAATTTGGCGAGCCATATCTGCCCCACCGTAGACCGGCAAAATGCGCACACCATGCATATATTTCGAGAGATGATGCAACTCTTGAGCAGACTGAATGACCAGTTCGCGCGTAGGAGACAGCACCAGCACCTGCGCACTACGCACAGAAGCATTGACTTTTTCAAGAACCGGGATTCCAAAGGACGCAGTTTTACCCGAACCTGTTTGTGACTGACCAATAATATCGTGACCGCGCAAAATAACCGGAATGGCGGCTTCCTGAATAGGTGAAGCTTCTTCAAAACCCATATCGCTCACGGCGCGGAGCATGTGAGAGCTTAGACCTAATTCTTCAAATTTCATGTATGTTCTTTCTGAGCAGACGCGAATATCGCATTACGCCTGCTGATGGAGTGTTTCTGGACAATAAAAAGGAACGCTATACTGTAGCGTTCCTGATTCTGAGATATTCAGTGGGATATTCAGTAAAGTCTACGAGCATTCTTTCGTAGTTCTAAGACTATCAGTATGACTGTATGTCTTTACTTTTCTGCGATAGGTATCTGCGATAGGTAAAAGTCTTCTCGTTTGAGCAATAAGACATGCAATAAACAAAGGAACTGCAGTCATCGCAACCCATGCAATAACCATGGCAGGATTACCCCCATGAAGAAAATGCGAAACCGTAAAAGGTAAAGCAAATCCAACTACTGCCTGCGCAATAGCAAGCCAAAAACTCACACGCAGATAAGTATTGAGCCGGCTGATGTTGAATCTCTTATACCAGACACTAAAACACCAAGATGTATAGATTACCCACACACAAATCGGGATAGGGATAAGCGCGCACAAACACAGGATTGGGGCGTGAATCCATTCATATTCAGGAAACTGCGAAAACTCATCTTGAATAACTGAAAACGCAGCCAATGTAACCCCGGCAATAGACAGAAGAGTAAAATACAGCACAAATTATAGTAAAAATGCTCGTTATTATTCTTTTATTGAACATGACAATCCCCTCAACTCTGTAATGCGTAATGCGCGTCGTTGCAGAAGTGTTTTCATTGACTTTTCGCGCGAAAAGTGCCTTCAATACTACTCGCCTTGCCTAGTAGAAATACGCCACCTCATACCCCTGCACATTTCCTCCCATAAAACAAAATCGCCTCTGATTTCTCAGAGGCGATTGAAGAAGAGTTTAACTCTTACTTACCCTGGTTTGCTACAGCTGCTGCACCTGCTGCTGCTGCTTCAGGATCGAGGTATTCACCGCGTGGCTTGATTGGCTTAAAGTTCTCATCCAATTCGTAGAGCAGTGGGATTGCAGTAGGAATGTTAACCTGTGCAATTTCGTCCTCGCTCAAGCCGTCGAGCATCTTTACGATTGCGCGCAGAGAGTTGCCGTGTGCTGCGATAAGAACTGTCTTACCTGCAGCAAGCTGAGGCTTGATTGTTTCTTCCCAGTAAGGGGTTACGCGAGTTACCACATTTGCCAAAGCTTCAGTTTCTGGAACGTCTGCGCCAGTATAGCGTGGGTCACCGTTCTGAGAGTACTGATCGTTTGGATCGATCTCTGGTGGTGGTGTTGCGTAAGAACGACGCCAAATCATGAACTTTTCGTCACCGTATTCCTGACGAATTTCAGACTTGTTCTTACCCTGCAAAGCACCGTAGTGACGCTCATTCAAACGCCAGTTGCGCTCTACTGGAATCCACAAACGATCTGCGGAATCCAAAGCAATATTTGCAGTGTTAATGGCACGACGAAGAAGAGAAGTGAAAACGATGTCTGGAAGTACGTTCTTCTCCTTGAGAAGCTCGCCTCCTCGCTTTGCTTCTTCAACGCCCTGTTCGGTCAAAGGTACATCTACCCAACCGGTGAACTGGTTTGTCTTATTCCATGCGCTCTGTCCGTGACGGAGCAATACTAACTTGTAAGTCATGCTTTATAGTTTAGAGCGCGTTGACGACTAGGAAGCCATCAAAAGAATAAACATAAGCAGATAATTTACTGCCAGAGCAAGCATCAGCTGATTCATAAAGATAAAAGCACCACGATAATAGTGCTGCTCGTATACTGCAATCCGCACGCACCGTAAGGCCTTCCAACTTACAGTAATAACTGCAGCAGCCGTCAGAAGATACAGAACTCCTAAATCACTGATTAATTGCGTGCCCATAATATGATATACAGAAAGCGCATACATAAGGTTTACCGCCCATACAATAAACACGCATAGATGAGCGCCCTGTACCGTTTTATCTATACCCCAGCGCACAACGATAGTATTTTTATGAACTTTTTTATCGCTTACGCGGTCACGCATATTATTGATAAGCATGACGAGAGCGCTGACTAAGCCGCATTGAATACTTGCGGCAATACCGTACGCTCCTATACGCTCGGTTAGCATAACGCTGACAGAAAAAACGAGTACTGGTCCAAAAAATACGAACGCAAGAAGCTCTCCAAAACCGCGAGCGCTCAAAAAACTGGAATATCCCCACGCAGCCGCTACGCACACAGCTCCTACCCCAAGAAGCCAATAATCCTGACTTATCCACACAGCCGCACAACCGGCAATAATGCCAATAATCGCAGTGATCCATGCACAAGAATGCGAGATATGCGCTCCACAAGGAAGTGCATTTAAACGCTGCGGCGCATCAGCAGCACGCGATGTATCTACACCTCGCACGCCATCAAGATAATCATTAACAAAGTTCGCGCATATTTGCAGACTCAGTGCCACTAAAACAGCAAGACCGAGCAGCACGAGGTCTTCATAAAAGATAACTCGTGGTAACTGCCCGCAATGGTCTCGATCTAAGTATGCGCTTAACCCAGCAATAATTACGGGGCAGACAGAAAGAGCCCATGTGCGCGGTCGAGATCCGGCAATAATCATCCGAACTTTTTCGCACACTTGAGCTCCTTAAACTTCGTGGTGTACATAAAAATATGGTGCGAGAATTACTCACACCATATAATCATGAACTAGCTATTTAAAGGCTTAACGAGAGGGAAGGTAATGGTTTCACGGATAGTTGCGCCCGTCATAGCAATCAACAGACGGTCAATACCCATACCCATACCGCCGGCAGGAGGCATACCCAAGCCCAGTGCTTCAAGGAAGTCTTCATCAATATCCATAGCTTCATCATCACCGGCTAAAGCCATCTTTGCCTGAGCAACGAAACGCTCACGCTGAACAACTGGATCGTTGAGCTCGGAATATGCAGTTCCCAGCTCAAAACCGCGCACATACAAATCCCACTTCTCCACTTGACCTGGCTTCGAACGATGAGACTTGGTCAGCGGCGAAGTTTCTACAGGGAAATCGCGCACGAAGGTTGGTTCCCACAGCTGATGAGGGTCTTCTGTGTAGAAGTGCTCCCACAGATTTTCCACAAGCTTACCGTGATTTTCTACATCTTCACGCTCAACACCCAACTTATCAGCGAATGCACCGAGAGTTTCTACAGTCGTTTCTGGGGTAATTTCTTCACCAAGCTTCTCAGACAGAGACTCGTAAATATCGAGTTGGCGCCACTGCCCCCCCAAATCATATTCGCTGCCGTCAGCCAAAGTGACAACTGTAGAACCGAAGGTATCAATAGCGGCTTGCTGCACGAGAGACTGAGTCAGTTCTGCCATCGTGTCGTAGGTGCCGTACGCTTCGTAGGCTTCCAAAGTGGTGAACTCTGGAGCGTGAGTTCCGTCTGCACCTTCGTTACGGAAAGCGCGGTTAATTTCAAAGACACGGTCAATGCCGCCTACCAGCATGCGCTTCAGGAAGAGTTCTGGAGCAATACGCAAGAACAAATCCATATCGAAAGCGTTAATATGCGTGGTAAATGGACGAGCTGCTGCACCACCACGGATAGCCTGAAGCATTGGCGTTTCAGCCTCCATGTATCCGCGCTGATCGAAGTTACGGCGCAAAGATGCAACAACTGATGCTCGATTACGTACCATCGTGCGCATCTTATCATCTACAATCATGCCCAAATATGGCTTACGTGTGCGCTGTTCCTCGTTCAAATCCTTATGCAGAGCTGGAAGAGGACGTAAAGACTTGCTAGCAATCTGCCATTCGCTGGCGAAAATAGACAGCTCACCGGTCTTCGAAGCGATAACACGACCTTTAATAAAGAGATGATCGCCCAAATCAACAAGCTGCTTAAACTCCTTGAGGCTATCTGCTCCCACTTCCTTCTTAGAGAGCATACCTTGGATTGGAGTGCCGTTGCCGGCTGCCAACTGAACGAAGCACAAGCCACCGCCGTTACGCAAGAAAATGACTCGACCAGCCAAAGCAACAACATCATCCGTTTCTTCGCCAGCTTCTAATTTGCCATCGTAGTTCTTACGAATATCCTCAATGGTGTGAGTAATAGGCAGTTCTGCTGGATAAGGATTCGCGCCATTCTTAAGCATGAGCGCGCGCTTAGCCACACGCATTTGCACCTGCTCAGGATGAGCATGGGGACCAAACTGAGAATTAGACGAATCGATAGCTTCGTCTAATGAGGCATCGTTATTGATACGCTCGGCAATCACCTCGTCCTGTTCCATTAATAATTCTGCGCGCTCGACAGTGCTCAGCTCATGGCTCTGCTGGGTTTGTTCCGCGGTTTCGGCGGTCTCGGCGGTCTCGGCTTGCACGCTCTGTGCACTCTGTGCAGCGTTTTCTTCAATCAAATCAGACATTCTTCCCATACACTTAACGTTTGGAATTCCATATTTCAATAGTCTTAAGGGTACTAAAAGAGTTGTACACGATGGCGTGCGGAGGTTTTGGTATACTTACTCGCACATGGCACAGTGCTATCGTTTCATTTTGCTGTATCGTGTGTTTGATCCTAATCTTTATAGCCATATTCTTCAGGACAAAATACTGATTGTGTGGCAGGCTTTACATTTGAACTCTAGCGTAAAGGTCACCACATATATGAATGCCCATAAGACCTGTTTTCTGTTTTGTTCTTTACGTTCGAGTTCAAGCGTGAAGCTTAGAACGTGACTTGACCTCACAATACGGCTCAAGCAGGCCGTATCTTTTACCTATCTGCTTGCGCATAAAACTCACAACAATCATACTGTGTGCAGAAGCGCTCTCAGGGTTGTAGCCTTCACGTTGCTCACGAAGCGTAAAGCTTGCCACACAAAAACTGAAGAAGTAATAAATAAATTTCACTTAACCGATTCATACACCTGTTATGCCACTTTTTATGCACAATATCTGGCATGCATTCATCTGAACAGTTCCTCCATGCAGAAAGCTTAATCAGCAAGTTTTCCATGTAAATCTGCTACGTTGTAACTTTTCCTCATAACATACATCTAACTTCTATACTTGTTTACTTGTATATGTATATCAACATGTTTCTTTCTCGCGAAGACGAGAGAAAGGACGGAGTAGCAAAATATTCCTTTAATACACCCTTTACATCGTCAAACTATTGACAACACTCTGAAAAAGCAATAAACCACGCAAAGAGCAAAAGAAAAATAAAGAGCATTTTAGATCAAGTTTTGCACCACAAAGCGCAAAATTAAGCAAATACAGTTAATCGCGCTCAGCCAGAATGCAACTCTTCAAAACAGCAACGCAATCACGGCGTGAAAAAAATCGATAGCCTCAAACCCAAACGACACGCCCACACATTTTCTTCATCAAATTACACGCGCGTTATTTAGTGTGCCACATCACATTATGCACAAAATTATCCCCACACATTCGCACGGAATCATGCCAAAATATCAAGTTATCCACTTTTATCCACAAGACCAAAAACCACTATATATAGTGGTTGTATATAATTATCCACACTTTATTTAGTTGTATTTAGTCCTGCTTATGGCATATGATTACCTTCCAGTGTTCAGCACAAAACGATAACGCTTTCGCTCTATCGCTTCTGTTCATAGACATCATGCATACGCTTCGCGCACTGTGTAGCTTTGCACACTGTCATCAGAAACACACAAAGCCAAGAGCATATCGCAGCTTTACATCTTGCTATAACCAGCTGGAGCAAAGCCAACTGAATACGAACCACATACCGTATATCTGCTTACAAAGGAAGGCTCATGATGACTGCACCGACAGCGTCCATGCTCGAAGACGTTAACATTTCTATCAACGATATCAAGGTAGAAAAGCGCGACGGTCGAGTAGTTCTTTTCGATCGCATGAATATTATTCACGCCATCGAAGCGGCCTTTCATGCGGTAGGAGAAGATTTAGATTCTCGCAATTCTCGTCTTATTGAAGACATGACAACCACTGTAGAAAGCGCTATTGCTGGTCGTTATACAGGCAATGTTCGCATTGACGATATTCAAAATGCTGTAGAGCACACTCTTATTAATAATCATTTGTACGAGATTGCTCAGGCTTATACGTCATGGCGCTTAAATAAAGATATTGCGCGCGCTAAGGCAAGCGATGTGAACGAAGCTATTAAGAAGTTCATTAATCGCGATGAAACGATTATGCGAGAAAATGCTAATAAGGATTCCAACGTCTACGCTACTCAGCGCGATTTATTAGCAGGTGCTGTATCTAAGGCAAGCGCGATGAGTATGCTTCCTTCTGAGGTTGCTAATGCTCATATTAAGGGCGATATTCATTTTCATGATGCGGATTACAGCCCATTTACCCCAATGACCAACTGCTCTTTGCCTGATTTTGGCAATATGCTTGCCAATGGTTTCGTGTTGGGTAATGCCATGATGGATTCGCCTAAATCTATTGGCACCGCTGCTACCCAGATTACGCAGATTATTAAGGATATTGCTGGCTCTCAGTATGGCGGTCAGACGGTGAACCGCGCTGATGAGATGTTGGCTACTTACGCTCAGCTTGATTTTGCGAAGAATATGGAGATGGCTCGCACTGTTTTCCCTGATGGTGAGCCTATTGATGTTGCCCAGCGCGCTATTGCTGCTTTTAAGGATCGCGAAGCTGATTGGTTGCACTTTGAAAATCGTGATGCTTTGCCTATGGATGAGCCCTTCCATCATGACGTTGATGAGCTTGAGCAGATTCGCGAAGTGTATGCAAAGATTTTAACGCGCAAGAATATTTACGATGCTATGCAAACCATGGAGTATCAGATTAATTCCAACCGTATTAGCAATGGTCAGACTCCTTTTGTTACTGTTGGTTTTGGTTTGGGTCAAGATTGGTTTGCTCGCGAAATCCAGCGCGCTATTTTGCTCGTCCGCATTCGCGGTTTGGGTAAGGATCGTCACACTGCTATTTTCCCTAAGCTTGTATTTACTGTGAAGAACGGCGTAAATGCTAAGGAAGGCGAGCCAAATTACGATTTGAAGCAGTTGGCTTTGGAGTGCGCTACTAAGCGCATGTATCCGGATGTTGTTTTCTACGAGAACATCGTGAAGATTACTGGCTCCTTTAAAGCGCCTATGGGTTGCCGTTCTTTCCTGAACGGTTGGATTGATCCGGATACAGGTGAAGATGTAGAAGATTCTCGCTTGAATTTGGGCGTAGTTACCGTGAATATTCCTCGTATTGCTTTGGAATCTCACGGTGACAAGAAGCGTTTCTGGAAGCTGTTTGATCAGCGTATGCAAATTGCGCACGAAGCCTTGCAGTTCCGCATTAAGCGCTGTAAGGAAGCTACTCCAATTAACGCTCCTACCCTCTTCCAGTATGGCGCTTTTGGTCGCCTGCAGCCAGGGGATAACGTAGATCAGCTCTTTAACCGTTCTCGCGCTACTATTTCGCTCGGATATATTGGTTTGTATGAGACTGTAGCTATGTTCTACGGCAAAGATTGGATGCAAGATCACAGCTGGGATGAGAACGGTAAGAAGTTTGCTTTGGAGATTGTGCAGCGTATGCATGATTTATGTGTTGATTGGGATAGCGCTGAGGGATACCATTACTCCGTTTATTCCACGCCTGCAGAGTCTTTGACTGACCGTTTCGCTCGCTTAGATAAGGAACAGTTTGGTGTGATTGATGGCGTTACTGACCATGATTTCTACACCAACTCCTTCCACTACCCAGTATGGTTGCGCCCAACTCCTATGGAAAAGCTCTCGTATGAGCGCGACTTCCCATACTTGGCAAACGGTGGCTTTATTAACTACTGCGAGTTCCCAAGCTTGCAATCCAATCCAAAGGCTTTGGAAGCTGTATGGGATTATGCTCATAACATTGGTATTGGCTATTTGGGAACGAATACTCCGATTGATCACTGCTTCGAATGCGGTTTTGAGGGGGACTTTGAACCGACTGACACAGGATTTAAGTGCCCAGAGTGCGGCAATAATGATCCAAACAAGTGCAACGTCACCAAACGCACCTGCGGTTATTTAGGTAACCCAGTGCAGCGCCCTATGGCTCACGGTCGTCATGAAGAAATTTCTCATCGTGTGAAGCACATGGCAGGTGAAACCGGTCATGTTACGTTAAAAGATGGCACTGTGCGTCAATGGTGGGATGATGCAGAGTAATATGTTTTAACCACTTGCAAGGGTTTGCTCGATTGCACACGTCAGGTCGAGCGAACCCTTAGTTTTTCGTAGAAAGAAACCAGCATGTCTGATGGGTTTACCAAAACCGGCTCAGTGCGACGTAGCGCTCACCGCGATTTTGCTCCAGAAGAAAAAAACCGCGGACCTTATATTCCTACTGCTCTTGCCAATAATCCTCGTGCCGGTCAATGGGATGGACGCAAACTCTCACGCAATATTGTGGCAGATTACAAGCGTTTTATTGTAACGGATGGTGAGGGAATTCGTTGCTCACTCTATGTGAGCGGATGCCCATTCCACTGCCATGATTGCTATAATTCTTCGATTTGGGATTTCAAAGCAGGTCATGAATATACCCAAGAACTCGAAGATAAAATTATAGAAGATTTAAGCTTAGATTACGTGCAGGGTATTACTCTTTTAGGCGGAGAACCACTGCTCAACACTCCTATGCTCATACAACTGACGAACCGTATTCGCCGCGAATTTGGTTCATCAAAAGATATCTGGGCTTGGACTGGATATACATGGGAAGAGCTTATGCGAGAAGGTGAAACTCCCGATAAGATTGAGCTATTACATAATATTGATATTTTGGTGGATGGTCGATATATCAGTAGTTTGCATGATTCTCTTTTACAATTCCGTGGCTCTTCTAATCAACGTATTCTCGATGTGCCACGTAGTTTTGAAGAAGGTCGAGCAGTTATCTGGGATAAGTTACACGATCAAGAACGTTTTATTCCTGAAATGTATGGAAAAGAACGTGCAGCCAGCGAGGATGCTACCGAAAATAATTAAAAGAACTAAAAGCACAACGCCCCTTCACCTGCATGATGATGAAGGGGCGCATCGCTATATTCTTACAGGTGTGCAACTGCAGAAAGAGAGAGAAAAAGTTCACACACCTTTAGCGCATAACGACTGTGCAAGACTTTAGTGCTTCAGATCAATAACCATACGGCCACGAATCTTTCCAGCTTCCATCTCATCGAAGATATCGTTAATATCTTCCATTGGTCGAGACTGGCATTGTGGAACAACCTTGCCTTCAGCACCGAATTGGAAGGCTTCTTCCAAGTCCTTACGAGTACCAACAAGCGAACCCACAACACGAATACCATCAAGCACCAAACGAGGAATGCTCAAATCCATAGACTCAGTTGGCAAACCAACTGCAGCTAAAGTACCACCAGCACGCAAAGCATCAACAGCGCCATTAAAAGCGCTCTTACCCACTGCAGTTACTACTGCGCCATGAGCACCACCGCATTCACGCTGAACAACTTCGCCCAAGTCTTCCTTCAATGGGTTAACGCACAAGTCAGCACCGAACTTCTTAGCAAACTCGAGCTGCTCGTCGTTAATATCAACAGCAATAACCTTAGCTTGGAAAACATTCTTTGCATACTGCAAAGCGAGGTTACCTAAACCACCCAAACCAGAAATAACAATCCATTCACCCGGATGAACGCCAGACTCCTTAATAGCCTTGTAGCAGGTGACGCCAGCGCAAGTAATAGAGCTTGCTGCATAAGAGTCAAGACCTTCTGGAACTTTAACTGCATAATCCGCAGGAACAATGCACTCGTGTGCCATACCACCGTCAGCAGTGTAGCCAGCGTTGAGCACGGAACGACACAAAGTTTCACGACCTGTCGTGCAATACTCACAACGGCCACAGCCCTTAAAGAACCAAGCTACGGATACGCGGTCGCCCACCTTGAGAGCATCTGCTCCTTCAGCTACTTCCTTAACAATGCCAATACCCTCGTGTCCAAGAACTACGCCAGTTTTGTCGCCATAATCCTGATGCATCACATGCATATCAGTGTGGCATACACCGCAGCATTCCATATCGAGCAATGCCTCACCATAACGTAATGGACGCAATTCCTTATCTACAACAGCGGCTTTCTTATCTTGAGTTGCTACGATTGCCTTCACGACAGAATCCTTTCTACATAAATACTCATCATCGAGAGAACTTGACATCTCCGTCAAGAACACACCACCTAGTGTATCCCTATTCCTCGAAATGGTAAAACGAAACACCATAAACTCACAGATTAATATGTTCGTTTGTGCGCACGATGTTGCCATTTTGTAGGATTTTCTATCATTTCCTCAACGGCGTGTTCTTGACGTGTTTTGTCAAGCATTATTCATGACGCAACCTCCATAAAGTTCGTGCAGCCACCAGCAAACCATAAGCCAACATTGCAGTTGCCGCAGCAGCCGCTACTCTCACTAACGAAATACCCGTGCGTGCCAGTGGTTGGCTTGGTTTTTCAGGAGTTTTCGGCGTATCCGGAGGCGGCTTAATCTCCGTTTGTTCCCCAGCAACCCCCAGCCCATGCGAAGCCAAAATCGTTCCATCCGCACCGCGCAAAGTTGCTTTCCAATACACAATTCCCGGAGTCTGCGATCTCACAGAAGGACTGCGCACCTCATAACTGCCATCATCTGCGCGCATGTCCGGAGTAATCGCCACCGTTTCCTCTTTGATCAAGACCGGCGTCGCTCCCATCTCCCCTCCACTATCGGCGGCATCATAAGCAGTAAAACTCACAGTCGACCCCTCCGAAACAGTACCTTCCACACGTGCAATATCAGCAAAATCTTCGCCTGGCATCACTTCAGACTTGTCAACATGCGTCACTATCGAGGCACTGTGTGGCGTCTTCACCACTCGAGTGCATTCCCACTCATCGTTCCACGCACTGGTCACAGGCATCACGCGGTCATCTCCAGCGAAACTATACACGAAAGCGTAGTAACCAAGCCTGTCAGCATAAATGTGCACGGGCTCACCATGCGCGTCCGGCTTGCCACCTCCCACAGCGAGAACACCATTGCGCGCTTCATACTCAAACTGTCCAACGAGCTGATGCGTATCATCATCTGCGGGAGCCACCACAGAGTCGGGCTTGTCTGCCGACCAATACACGCGAACCGTTGCCAAGCGCTCATCTGCCTTCCAGCCAAACCTCTCATTACCCGTAAACTCACCGTGATCATCGGGGAACCCAGCAATCGTAATACGATCGGTTAGTGGCGCTCCTAACTCAGCGGAATGCTCCGAAACTGTTGAATCAACAGACACATGCTGTCTGGTCGATGTGCTTTCTTTCACATCCAACAACCCAGAAATCGCATCCTTATCCATCCACTGTCGCGCGTCTTTGCCACCCGCATCTTCACCTTGCTCATCGCGCGCAATCGTCCACACCCAGGTGGTGAATTTACTCTCCTCATCAGTAATCACAGAGCTGTGCACATCGCGCGTTTGGCCCGCATCAGTAAACTCTATCTGCTCTGTTCCCACCGATTCAAGCCCTAACTCGCGTAAACGAGCAATATAATCAGCGGCTTTTTCTCCATCCCGCACCTGAATTTTCTCATCTGCGCTCAATTGCGCAACCTTCTCATGCGTCAAACCCGTATACGCGTAACCGGTCGCTTTTAGCGTCACTCCCTTTTCCCACGCATCGCCTGACATAACGCCCACCTGCACACTATCGCTCATCGCATTACCCGCCTCGTCAATCAACGAAGGAACTTGAGTGCGAATTTCTGGCTGAAAAACCTTACGCACATCGAAGCGAATACCCTGAAAAACCGCCTCATGATTATCGCCTAAGCGCACAAAATTTTGCGCACTATCCACATCATCTAAGGTCTGCACAGAGACGCTCTGCGAGGTACTCACTTCACCCTCACCCGTTGCAACCCATGGCACATCAACCGGATCGGTAGCACTCGTAACAGTAATAGAATCCGAATTATTACTCTCAAAATGCGCAGGACCATGCAATCGCACAGTAACAGGAACATTATTGAGAGATTCACCGCTTGCATTCGTTACACGCACCGACACCCGACCACGCCGCTTTGCCTGCGAATACGCCATCGTAACCTCCGTGCCCGCAACAGCATGCGACGTGCCCTCCGCCCATAATTCGGTCGCACGCTGCTCAACCCCAGGAGCATCCGACATTACACGCGCTCGGCTCGCATTCCATTGCGGACGCGAAGAATCTAAATCAAAATGATCATGAATAAGCGTTGCTAAAGCCGCATGATCCAAGGGATTTGACGAGTTATGATACCTCTCCAACAGATACCCCATTGATCGCGTTTGCGGCGAGTCAGGAATTTGCCGACTGTTGCTAAACGTCCACGTAGAATCCACGCCCCATTGATGGCAGTACAGATAATCGCCGTTCTCACTGACGCCAATCACGCCCAAAACGTACCCTTTAAAGCTCGGCAAAAGCATGAACAGGCTTTTTGACGGTCTCGCCAGATGACCGCCTGCAGGTTTCGCTGATGCAATTTGCGGTTGAACGTTCAGACATAGCATCACGAGCAGCGCAACGCTCAGTAGCATCCCCCACAAGAGGGATAGAATGCGCGCAACTCGCGACGTGCGCAGCATTTGTGCTCTTTCCGATCTCAACGAACGCAGCATCCGCACGCTATTTTCTTCAACTCTATTTTTGACAACGTTATTTTCTGCGCGTTTTTCTTTCGAAACCGCTTGACGCTCTTCTCTCGCGAGCGCGCTATCCGAGCACTTAAGCCTTCTCCTGAATAATTTTTTCATCGTATGATCCTTCCCTATTTCTACGACTACGGTGTCGTTCTTCCAGCATGACTGATGCGAGCGCGAAAACCACTATTGAAATGAATATGTGAACCAATGTGGATAACTCGCCCAGTTTCAGCGGAGACATCTCATGTCTAATGCCACGTAAGCGATATCTTTCACACTAAACACGTCCACCGCTCCATCACCATGCCACTCGCTTATACCACTCGCTTATACCACTCGCTTCCCCGACTCATAACGAACCCATACCTCTCGCTTATACTGCGCAGCAAGTAAGCTAGACGCTGAGAGTGCTGATTGATCAGCGCCACACACAATCTCTTTGAGGAGAAAAAATGGCAGAAACATTTAATGTTTTGGTGGAAATTCCACGCGGTTCTAAGAACAAGTACGAAGTAGACCACGAGACCGGCCGCATTATGCTCGACCGCACTTTGTTCACTTCTATGGGCTACCCAGATGACTACGGCTATATTGAAGGTACTTTGGGCGAAGACGGCGATCCACTCGACGCTTTAGTTATGATTCCAAACTCCGTATTCCCTGGCTGCATTGTGGAATGCCGCGCTGTTGGCTTGTATCACATGGTTGACGAAGCTGGTGGAGACGACAAGATTTTGTGCGTTCCTGCAGACCCTCGTTTTGACGACATCAAGGATATTGACGACGTTAACGAGTTCCACAAGAAGGAAATTGAACACTTCTTCAACCAGTACAAGGCTTTGGAGCCAGGCAAGGAAGTTATGCCAGGTTCTTACTGGACTACTGTTGACAAGGCTGAGGCAGAAATCGTTGCTGCTCGTCAGCGTTTGGCAGATGCTGAGTAAACTTCAGTAGACCGCTTACTGCTTATATAGCGAGTCCTCGGAACGTCTTTTAGGACTTCCGAGGACTTTTTTATTCCGCAGATATTGCGATTGCTAGTTCTTCAGATTTTAGCGATGTTTCGAGGAGTAAGTTGCCCAGTAAGTTCCACTTCGTTCCTCCGGATGGCATGCGTCACGACATCGTTTTGGCGTTTTGACACATTTTGGTTTGACTTCATGACTGAGGTCGATACGCGCAACCGATATGGCACTTTTGAAGCCATTTTTGCGCATCAAAACTGGTATAAAAGGTGTATTAATCCGTTAAACCAGCATGTGTGAGAGTAACAACTCTTAAGACTTGATGAGTTCCGAACATCGTTTGACATAACAGGTTTTGCTTGTTTTGCTTTACTGCTCGGATAAAAATGTCAGCCATGGCAGGTTTCTTCTGCCGTGGCTGACTGCTTTTTAGACCTAAAACTGGAACGAATTACATTGCCAAACATGACATACTGCCTGCGTCATAGCTCAAAACACTTGCAGAGGTTCAAGTCATTCAGACCACGTAAAACTTACACCGTTTCATTAAGTCAGTTTTACGAATTTCGCACGCGAGCCGAGAACCACGCCAGCCTAGAGCACACTAAGAACACTCAAACAATAAAGCTGATAAGGAAAATCATCAGTGGCAAAATACCGCTGAGCATTGCTGCTAATCCTGCGTATCTCCAAACAGGAGAGAGATTACGCGCTTCTTCAGTCTGTTGCGAAGCCTCGTTCGCTTTACCATCGCTTGACTGCTCACCCGCTTGAGGGGCTTTCACTCCAGAACCACCCGCTTGAGATGCACGCACGGCATCGCGTGACCAAGCTCCCACACTCAGGCTAATGCACAGAATTCCGATAACGATGAAGGCAATAATAGCAACGAAAGCAGTAGTACTGATTGCCAAACCAGCCGCACGCGCAAAACGCGCAACCATCCAGCCTGACGATGCCAAACCTAAAGTTCCCATCAAAATAATGTTTGCCAGCGACTCAATTAACTGAGTGCGTTCTTTTCGCAACATTTCAAATAAGAAACCGCCAGCAATCAAAGCGGACATCAGCATAAACAGAGCCGCACCAAAATGCTGTTCGGCTGCGATTAAAGCGGCAATGACTCCCGCGAGGCTCATAGCAACTGCTGCAATACGTGAAGCATGAGGAGTAGGCGTATACAGTTCAGCAGGGAAAAGCCAAGCCGCAACACCTGCCACCGCCACAATAAACACAGGCAGAGCATACAAAAGAACACCGCCCACATGCCACATGGATGCAATCAGGAAAAACATAAGCGCACATACAACCGCGCTTGCCCCCGCTACACGTACACCAGCCACACGAACACCAGCTACACGCGCACTCCGAGCAGCGCCCGACTCACCCACATTCCCACCCTGAACACCAGCGGCTTGTTCCTTCGACATTTTCACTCCTTGACCGCAAATAGACGAATGCGGTAGATAACGTTTACTATTATTCATAGTAACGGTTTAGCAGGGCATTCTGTTCACGCCGTTGTTTGTTACTTCATGCGCTATCGATATGAACACACAAATCGCAAATCGAAGCGCGCAGTATGCGTTTTTCGGAAGGACAGTCATGAGCGATTTCACACTGCTAACAAAATCGACTGATCCCGCTTCCGTGTTGCCTGCTTTAGCTTTACTCCAACATCGTGTGCGCGTTCTGCCTACAGAAACATCCTCGCTTGTGCGCATTCCTGATGAAAGTATTGTGTTTTTAGATGCTCGCGAAGATGTTGCGTCTGCAAAGACTTTCTGCTCGATGGCAGCTGCCTCGGGCGTTCAATTTCCAATTATCGTTATTTTAAGTGAGGGCGGCTGTTTAGCTTTTAACGCTGAGTGGAAGGCTGCAGATTTCGTGGTCAACACTGCCAGCCCTGCAGAAGTTGAAACTCGCGCGCGCGTTCTGTCTATGGGCGGCTTGGTTAATCCTGGTCTTATGCACACGTCAGATACTTCAGACGATGAGAAGAATTCCTCGTCTGCATCGTCTCGAAACGGCGTGATTACGTGCGGCGCTTTGGAAGTAGATACGATTGGCTACACCGCTACGCTGCATGGACATCCGCTTGATTTGGCGTATAAAGAGTTTGAGCTTCTCAAGTATTTAGTACTGCACCCAGGCCGCGCTTTTACGCGCACACATTTACTTCAGGAAGTGTGGGGCTACGATTATTACGGCGGTACGCGCACGGTTGATGTGCATGTTCGTCGTCTGCGCGCTAAGTTAGGCGTTGAGTTTGAGTCTGTGATTGGAACTGTGCGTAACGTGGGTTATCGTTTTGACCCTCCTCAGGGCGCTCGTTCTCATGGAGATGGGCAAGACGAAGAGTAACATGCCTCGCGAGACCAAACAGCAACGCGCGCAACGCATTCATGAGGAGTACGCGATTTTATGCGAAGAAATACCGAATCCTCAGCCAGGTTTAGTTTTTCGTAACTCTTTTGAACTGCTGATTGCCACGATGATGAGCGCTCAGACCACGGATGTACGCGTTAACTCGGTTACTCCTGAACTTTTTGCGCTCTACCCTACTGCTGAAACGATGGCTGAGGGCAATGTGGAACTGATTGGCGAGATTATTCATGCCATCGGTTTTTGGCGGGTAAAAGCCCAGAGAGCTGTGCAGATAGCGCAATCTTTAGTCCGTGATTTTAATGGCGAAGTGCCTAGCACAATGGAGGAGCTGGTAACTCTTCCGGGAGTGGGTCGTAAAACTGCAAATGTTGTGCTCGGTCATGCTTTTAATGAACCCGGTTTTCCGGTTGATACGCATGTTATTCGGTTAACACGTCGTTTGCGTTGGCGCACAGATTGGCGTTCATCTCATCCAGATCCCGTGCATATTGAGTCAGAAATAACGCAATATTTTGAACCATCCGAGTGGAAAAACGTGTCGGATCGTCTTATTTTATTCGGGCGTTCTACGTGTCATGCACGCAAACCTGAATGCGATATGTGTCCGCTCAAACAAAGCTGCCCGAGCTTCGGCATGTATACTCGTTAGCCTTGTGACGTAGACTACGACCTATGAGTCAGAAGTCATCATTACGTTCAGGTCTTATTTTCTTTGCTACGCTTATTGTGCTCGCTCTTATAGTGACGGGCGGATGGGCAATTGTGAATCATAAGGTAGAGCTGCCTGCCGTCTTAGGTGGGGCGGAAGGAAACGGTCAAACCCTTACAGTGGCAACCGCCCAACCGATCAGCTCTCTTGATATGACCTCTAATACGTCTTCTGCTCTTGATCAAGCTTTACTGCATAATGTGTACGATACTTTGGTCGGTCGCGATGAAAAAAATCAGCCTGTGCCCACTGGTTTAGCCAAAAACTGGAGCATTTCTCCAGACGGTTTAACCTACACTTTTAAGCTGTACTCAGGTATGAACTTTTCGAACGGTCATACTGCTAATGCGGACGATGTGATCGCCTCGCTGAAGCAGACGCTCGAAAAGCAAACGGTTGATTCAACGCGGTTGCAGCGCGTCACAAGCGTGAACGGCAATAATCTCACAGTAGAAATAACGCTATCTCAAGCAGATCCAAACCTTCTATGGGCGCTGAGCACGCGAGCTGGAATTATTTACGACTCACAAGCCACGTATGACGCAGCGAAAACTGCTGTCGGTTCTGGCCCGTATCAGGTTGAAGCCTTCGAAGCCGGCAAATCGCTTACCTTAACAGTTAATCCTCACTATGGTAAGAAAATCAAGGGTTTTTCTACTATCAAGCTAGTTGCATACCCTGATGCGAATGCAGCTGTGGATGCTCTCGAAGCGAAAAAAGTGGATGCGATCTTACCGCTGGCTAATTCCCCTGCAACCGCTAACGTGGCGGCTGCTCGTCAAAAGCTTTCCGAGCTCAAAGACGTAACTGTTGCTACAACCGCGAGCACCCATCGTTGGGCTATTGCTTTGAATACTTCTGCGGATTCGCTGTTCTCTGACACGCATATTCGTCAGGCTTATCGCGCAATGCTTAACCAGTCTGAGCTTATTTCTGCGTTGGGAGTAAGCGCAGTTGCGCTGTCTGCCCCTGTTCCTTCTCTCGATCCGGGATACCAGGATTTAACGGGAACATATCATGTGGATATTGCGCAGGCTCGTCAATATTTGAGCTTCTATGGGTATGCGCGAAACTTTACTTTGTCGTATCCGCAAAGCATAGGTGACGCTTTTGCTCAGACCGTAGCTTCGCAGTTGGTTGCAGTAGGCGGAACGGTTACACCTCAAGCTGTTCCAGATAATCAATGGCAGTCTCAGATTGTAGAGGGCAAACAGTTTGATATGGCGATTATCGATTTAAGCAGTAGCCATGACCTCTTAAATATTGCCAGCCCTGATTACATAACTCAGTACACAAGCCCTGACACGAATACCGCTTTAGATAATGCGCGAAAAGCTGCGAATGATAATGAATACACGGCAGCAATGACAGCCTTAAGCAATCAGATTGCTGATGCCTCGCCAATAATTTGGGCGTATGAGGAACAGCCGATTGTTGCTGAGCGCGCTGGAATTACTGGCATGCCTAAGGCTCTGGCGGATTCATATGTGCAGCTGGAAAATATTGTGAAGGAGTAGGGTTCTCGCATCGGCTTCCCGCTCCTTTAACTCACCTGTAGCTCACTTGTAGCTCACCTGTGCTTAGCCTCTGTCTGTGCAAGTTCCTGCCTTCTGCTCCCCACTTCGGCGTGTCTTGCAACACACGTAAACTCGTGTGCATGACTAATGAAGCAGATAAGACAAGCATTTCCGCTTCTCTCACCCCTTTGCCAGCTAAGGTTGGCGTTGAGGGTTTGGAAGAGAAGTGGGGTGCCGCTTGGGAAGAACAGCAAACCTACGCATTCCAAGGCAGCCGCGACCGTAAGGCTGTCTATTCTATCGATACTCCTCCTCCAACCGTCTCCGGTAGTTTGCATGTAGGTCACGTATTTTCCTACACGCACACCGATGTTATTGCGCGTTTTAAGCGTATGAACGGTTTCGACGTGTTCTATCCAATGGGGTGGGACGATAACGGTTTGCCAACCGAGCGTCGTGTGCAAAACTATTTCGGTGTTCGCGTAGATACGTCGCTTAAATACGATCCTGATTTTAAGCCTCCTTTCGAAGGTACTGAGGGCAAGAAAATTCAGGCAAAAGATCAGGTTCCTGTATCTCGTCAGAACTTTATTGAGCTGTGCGAGCGCTTAACTACTGAAGATGAAAAGCTTTTCGAGAAGCTGTGGCGCACGCTGGGTCTGTCTGTTGACTGGAAGAACACGTATCACACGATTGGCGAGCATCCTCGTCGTGTGGCTCAGAAGGCTTTCTTGCGTAATTTGCAGCGCGGTCAGGCATATCAGAAGCAGGCTCCTGGTCTGTGGGATGTTACGTTCCAGACTGCTGTTGCGCAGGCTGAGTTGGAAAGCCGCGAGTACGATGGTTTCTATCACAAGGTTGCTTTCCACTTGGTAGATGACGGTTCACCTATATACATTGAAACCACTCGTCCAGAGCTTCTTCCTGCTTGCGTTGCTTTGATTGCTCACCCTGACGATGAGCGTTACCAGAAGTTCTTCGGAAAGTCTGTGTATTCGCCTCTGTTTAGCGTAGAAGTTCCTGTTGTCGCTCATGCTGCTGCAGAGATGGATAAGGGCGCGGGTATTGCTATGTGCTGTACTTTCGGCGATATGACCGACGTGCAGTGGTGGCGCGATTTGAACTTGCCAACACGTTCTATTATTCAGCGTAACGGTCGTATTGTTATGACCACTCCTGAATGGATTAGCTCTGCTGAGGGTGTGGATTTGTTCGAACAGATTGCTGGCAAGACCACGTTCTCTGCTCGCAAGATTATTGTGGACGCTTTGCGTGAATCCGGCGATTTAGATGGCGAGCCAACGCCAACGAAGCGTATGACGAACTTCTACGAAAAGGGCGATAAGCCTTTGGAAATCGTCACTTCTCGTCAGTGGTATTTGTCGAACGGTGGAACAGACCGTGCTTTGAATGCTGAACTGATTGAGCGCGGCAAAGAGCTGGACTTCCACCCTGACTTTATGCGCGTGCGCTATGAGAACTGGGTGAATGGTTTGAACGGCGACTGGCTGATTTCTCGTCAGCGTTTCTTTGGTGTGCCATTCCCATTGTGGTACCCAATCAATGCTGATGGTTCCGTCGATTACGATAACCCGCTGACTCCTGCAGAAGATATTTTGCCGATTGATCCAACTATTGATGTTCCAGCAGGCTACACCGACGATCAGCGCGATGTTCCTGGCGGTTTTACTGCTGAAAAAGACATTATGGATACATGGGCAACCTCGTCCTTAACTCCTCAGATTGTGACGAAGTGGGCGGAGCCAGGCGAAGAGAATGAAGCCCTGTTCAAGGCTACTTTCCCTATGGATTTGCGTCCTCAGGGTCAGGATATTATTCGCACATGGCTGTTTAGTTCTGTTGTGCGCGCACATCTAGAAAATGGTGTGCTTCCTTGGGCTCATGCCGGTTTGTCTGGTTGGATTTTGGACCCTGACCATAAGAAGATGAGTAAATCTAAGGGTAACGTTGTTGTGCCATCTGAGCCGATTGAGAAGTTTGGCGCGGATGCTGTGCGTTACTGGGCTGCGTCTGCTCGTTTGGGTACTGACGCTGCGTACGAGATTGGCGAAATGAAGATTGGTCGTCGTTTGGCGATTAAACTGCTGAACGCTACGAAGTTTGCTTTGGCGATTGGACGCGAAGACGAGAACCATCAGGTTGCTGACCATACTTCTGTTACATGGAATGTTGCTGATGTGATTCATCCACTCGATCGTTCTGTGATGGCTCAGTTGGCTTCTGTTGTTGAGGTGGCTACTGCTGCGCTGAATGATTACGACCATGCGAAGGCATTGGAAACCATTGAGAGCTTCTTCTGGCAGTTCTGCGATGATTACATTGAGCTGGCTAAGAACCGCGCATATGGCACTGCTGATGCGACTGGCAAGTTGCCAACTGCAGAAGAAACTTTGTCTGCTCGCACTACTTTAGGCTTAGGATTGGATGCGTTCGCACGACTCTTGGCTCCGTATCTGCCTTACGCTACCGAGGAAGTGTATTCTTGGATGCATGACGGCGCTGGCTCGGTTCACCGCGCCGCATGGCCTGAGGCGGGCTTGTATCGTGCCGCTGCGGGCGACGCCGATGACGATGTTCTGCTCTGGGCAGGTCGCGCTCTGGCTGCTTTGCGCAAGATTAAGTCCGAAGCCAAGGTTTCGATGAAGACTCCAATCTTAAGCGCTACTTTGGCTGTTGATGAGAAGGCCATCGCTTTGATTGAGTCTGTATCTGGCGACATTTACGAAGCCGGTAAGGTAACGGGCACAGTTGAGTGGGTTGCCGCAGATTTGACTGCCGACAACGCTAACGCTGACGAGATTACGATTACCACTTCTGAGCTGGGAGAAGCTCCAGCACGGAAGAGGTAAATTATTAGCCTAAGGGGGGGGAGGATTCGTGTGAATCCTCCCCCCCCCTCTTGTTTTCCGTGTTTTCGTATGTACCGTGGGGACGATACATACGCTACTGCCCTGTTTTGGGTGATTTTGCCTGTTTTTCTGGAAGTACGTTAAGCAGCGATGTGACGGTATTTAATTCTCTATTCTGCAAAGAAATCGATGACCCTCAAAACTCTGTATCGTCCAATTCCTACACAGCGTTTGGAAGAAACAGACCTCCTGAATCGCGTCCGAGCCCGATGCGGGGTTTCTTAGCGCCCAGCCGCAATATCCTCGTGACGCTTTTTCGACGCGGTCACCACAAAATCGCGGTAAGCATGCGCGATCGTTGGGCTTAACCCACAATCGACAGCGAGCCCACTCATGCGTGCCAGCTGACGCTCCTCCCGAGCAGCGTCCAAAGCCGCGAACCCAGCCGCTGCCTTTAATTGCCCAACTTTCTCAGTAATCCTAAAGCGGCGTGCAAGCAAGCGCACAATCTCATCATCAATCTCATCTATGTTCTCGCGCAAGTGCTCAATCTCGCGCGTGGCCTCAATAACCGCGTCCGAAGCATCCGCGCCCAAACTTGCGGACGAAATCTCAGTATTCTCTGCGCTCTTGTCTACGTTCATATCCTCACCCTAACAAAACGGGCAGTCCTCCAAAAATCAGAGAAACCGCCCGCAACGCTCAAACAGAACGAAAAACTAATTGCTCTGCTGCGCCATCATGCGCAAGAACTCAGCGTTGGTCTGCGTCTTCTTCAAACGCCCTACCAGCTGCTGGTATGAGGACTCTGGCTCTAATCCGCCCAAAGCACGACGCAAGCGGTAGATAATCGCCATCTCACCTGGATCGGTAATAAGTTCCTCACGACGAGTGGAAGATGCGTTAATGTCGATTGCTGGGAAGAGTCGCTTCTCCGAAAGTTCACGAGACAAGCGCAATTCCATATTGCCTGTGCCCTTGAATTCTTCGAAAATCACTTCGTCCATCTTCGAACCAGTTTCCACCAAAGCGGAGGAAATAATAGTCAAAGAGCCGCCGTTTTCAATGTTGCGAGCAGCACCAAAGAACTTCTTTGGAGGGTAGAGTGCCTGAGCATCCACACCACCGGAAAGAATACGTCCGGAAGCTGGAGCAGCAATATTGTAGGCGCGAGCCAAACGAGTCATGGAGTCAAGCAACACCACAACATCCTGACCAAGCTCCACCAAACGCTTTGCGCGTTCAATAGCAAGCTCAGCAACAATAGTGTGGTCGGAAGCTGGACGGTCGAAGGTGGAAGAAATAATTTCACCCTGAACCGTGCGCTCCATGTCGGTAACTTCTTCAGGTCGTTCATCAACGAGAACCACCATCAAATGCACTTCTGGATTATTTGCCTTAATGGAGTTTGCAATGTTTTGCAAAGTAATGGTCTTACCAGCCTTTGGTGGAGACACAATCAGACCGCGCTGACCCTTACCAATTGGCGAAACAATATCAATAATGCGACCCACCATATTCACCGGCGTTGTTTCCATCTTCAAACGCTCTTGTGGATACAGCGGAGTGAGCTTGGAGAACTGAGGACGCTGAGCAGCCTCTTCCAGGCTCAAGCCGTTAATAGCTTCCACCGACTGCAGTGGAACGAACTTTTGGCGCTGATTGCGACGGTCGCCATCACGATTTGTCTTAATAAAGCCGCGCACAGCGTCACCCTTGCGCAAACCGTACTTTTTCACCTGACCCATAGATACATACACATCGTTTGGACCTGGCAAGTAACCAGAGGTACGCACAAAAGCATAAGAATCGAGAATGTCTACGATACCAGCAACGCGAATGAGTTCTTCTTCTGGCTGCTGCTCTTCGTGAACCTGCTGTTCTTCGTGATTTTCTGCACGGTTCTTACGATTATTACGGTTATTATTGCGACGATTATTGCGCTCGAAACGCTCGTTATTGTCGTCCTCGTTTGACTCTTCTGTGCTTTCTGCACGATCATAACGACGTGAACGGCGCTCGTTCTTTTCGGATTCCTCGTCCAAGCGTGCGCGATCTACACGAGAGATACGGTTGCGACGGTCTGCATGGCTTGCACCGCGCTGTTCGCGCTGAGCTGCAGCCTGAGCAATGCTTTCGGCACGTTCGCGCTCTGAACGGTCTGGAAGAGCGGACAGAATATCATTCAAATCAGCTTTAGCCTGATGACGGCTTGCTTCACGCTCAGCCTGCTCTTCTTCGCTGACAGCGACTGGCTTACGGCGGCTACGAACAGGAAGTTCTACGCCCAAGTCAATAACTTTATCTGCCTTCTTGTCTGCGCGAGAACGTGCAGGAGCGCTTTTAATTTCTGACAGTTCAATAAGAGGTGCTTCAGAAGCTGGAGCGCTTGATTGACGCGCTTCGTTAATACGCTCAATCAGTTCAGGCTTACGCATAGTAGAAGTGCCGCGCAATTTCATTTCTTTAGCAAGTTCGCGCAGCTCAGGGAGCTTCATATCAGCAAGATTAGTATTTGCCACGTGTGTGACCTTTCGTGAGTAAAAAACAATTCCTCTACATCAGTCATCACATAGCCGAGGACTATAAACTGTGTGGGAAAGTATCTACATTGAAATTTCGTAAAAATAACGAACTGAAGTAAAACTATACGGTACTTGCTGGACTAAATACAAAACAGGCCCGCTCTATCTCGAAAAACGAGAGTGAGCGAGCCTGCAGTTATGCGCTTTTAGTGGCGGTGTGCGCGGTAGAAGTTAATCAGTGCCTGAGTGGACTGATCCTGCTGAGCCAAAGCAGCGTCATCCTGAGAAATAGCAGGAGCAATCTGCTTTGCCAGAACCTTACCGAGCTCTACGCCCCACTGGTCGTAGGAATCCAAGCCCCAAACAGTACCTTCAACCAAGGTAATGTGCTCATACAGAGCAATCAACTCACCAACAGCAAATGGAGACAACGTGTCGCCCAAAATAGAGGTGGTTGGACGGTTACCGGTGAATACGCGAGCAGGAACAATAGCCTCGTCAGTACCTTCAGCGCGAACTTCTTCAGCGGTCTTACCAAATGCCAAAGCCTTGGTCTGAGCCAAGTAGTTAGCGAGGAAGAGCTCGTGAACGTCCTGATCGCCATCCTTTGTTGCATTTGGAGTATTAGCAAAAGCAATAAAGTCTGCAGGAATGAGGCGAGTGCCCTGGTGAATCAGCTGGTAGAAAGCGTGCTGACCGTTAGTTCCTGGCTCACCCCAGAAGATTTCACCGGTCTGAGTGGTTACAGGAGTGCCATCCCAGCGCACAGACTTACCATTGGACTCCATGGTGAGCTGCTGCAAGTATGCGGCGAAACGATGTAGATACTGGTTGTATGGCAAAACAGCGTGGGAATGTGCGCCGAAGAAGTTCACATACCAAACGTTCATCAAGCCCATCAAAGCTACAACGTTCTTTTCGATTGGAGTATTTGCGAAGTACTCATCGATAACATGGAAACCGCGCAAGAAGTCTTCGAAGCGTTCTGGGCCGTAAACAATAGCAATAGAAGTACCAACAGCGGAATCTACAGAGTAGCGGCCGCCAACCCAGTTCCAGAAACCGAAAGCATTGTTTGGATCAATACCGAATTCAGCAACCTTGTCGAGTGCAGTAGACACTGCAATGAAGTGCTTTACAACAGCTTCAGCATTCTTTTCGTCCGAACCGTCGATTGCGCCCTGAGCCTTCAAAGTTTCAAGTAACCAAGTGCGTGCAGAGCGAGCGTTGGTCAAGGTTTCCAAAGTGGTGAAAGTCTTAGACACAACAATGAACAAGGTAGTTTCTGGATTAATGCCCTTGAGCTTTTCAGCCATATCGTTAGGGTCAATGTTGGAGACGTAACGAGCAGAGATACCTGAATCGTTGTATGCCTTCAAAGCTTCGTAGACCATAACTGGACCCAAGTCAGAGCCACCAATACCAATGTTTACCACGGTATCAATCTTCTTGCCAGTTACGCCAGTCCACTCGCCGGAGCGCACCTTGTTAGCAAAAGCGTAAATACGGTCGAGAACTTCGCGAACATCCTTTACGGTGTCCTGACCGTCTACAATGAACTTACCTTCGTCGGAAGCTGGACGACGCAAAACTGTGTGAAGAACAGCGCGATCTTCAGTATTGTTAATATGCACACCGGTGTACTGCTGCTGAATACGCTCTTCGAGCTTCACATCCTTAGCCAAGTCTGCAAATAACTGCAGTGTCTCTGGCTTGATGAGGTTCTTAGACAAATCGAAGTGCAAATCTCCAGCTTCAAAGCTTAAGCTAGCTGTGCGGTTTGCATCGGCTGCGAACCACTCGCGCAGGTTAATGCCTTCAGCCTGCAACTGATTGAAATGATTCTGCAAAGCAGACCATGCTGGTGTTTGAGTTGCATCAATAGGTGGATTGATGGCCATTGCCGGTCCTTTCATACCTTGTATAACGTACGATTCTCCGTACCTAAACAATAAAGATTAGTAGGTGAAAAGGACACGTGCGCGATTTTTTGCTCTTGTTTGAGTCTTGTGTGCGGGCATGCACACAAAATCCTTGCAAACGTGTGCAGTGAGGGATTGGTTTTGGCTCTGCGGCTCGCGTTTCTCTGTGCTTTATTAAGACACTGGACGGCTTGCACTTTCTAGCGCATCTATGCTACACTCTTACTTTTGTACGACGCATGCGCAAGCATGTTGATTGTATTGCCACTTTAGCTCAGTTGGTAGAGCGTCTCACTCGTAATGAGAAGGTCGCCGGTCCGATTCCGGCAAGTGGCTCTGACTACCTATTTACACATTCTTACTCTGAATTACTTTGCGCGAGTGGCGGAATTGGTAGACGCGCAGGATTTAGGTTCCTGTTCCACTGGAGTGAGGGTTCAAGTCCCTTCTCGCGCACGTGTGTCATGTCTCGCGACATAGTTCCGCTACAGTTGGAGAGCTGTGTCGTGAGATTTTTTGTTTTCATACGTGAAGCCAATACGCGCAACCGATATGCCAGTTGTGAAGCCATTTTTATGCTGCTCCGTTTTTGTTGGACTGTATGGTTGGTTCTTTTATTTTAGGGAGTGTTTGTATGGGTGCGTATGGTAGTGATTTTGCTAGTAAGTGTGTGGAATTGTTGGCGCTGTTTGATCTGGGGTGTGGTTATGCCATAGCGGCTGATCAGTGTGGTGTCAGCAGTGACCTTATCCTTGTTAGTAATGAAGTCCTCAGCATGACCCAAAGAAGCGCCCTTAGCAACGTTTGTTGCTTCAGCCTTAGGCTTTGGCTGTGGTAAAGCAATCAGCAGACCTGAATCCAGCCGGTTTGTAGTGCCTCTAGACGAGCTATCCACAGCATTCTCGAACATACCGTAAGAACCACCGGAGTTGTTATATCCTGAAATACCAATCTGCGCTCCTTGTGTAGTCGGCGTCCAGTACATGTTTGTGCGACCGTTGTAAGGATCCTCCGCGATTGCATTACCCTTGACCCACAAGGCGTAGTTCAGCTGACCCGTAATAGGGTACGAAGTTACTTCAGTAATATTCGAAGCAGGCGTAGCCTTGAAGCGCATCTCCTGCCCAATACTAAGATCAACGGTGCCATTCTTCACAGCATTATCCTGATAGAGGCCCTTATAACTTTCCTTGCGGGTATCTACCAAACCGTTGGACTGTCCATTGAAGTTGCCCAACGCGAAGTAGTTAACATCGTTCTTGTAGTTGCCAGGCGAGTTCGAGGCGAAATTACGCATCGCCGATACGTAACCATTGTCAGCAATCGAACGCCAGCCGAACTTCGCATCAGCAGCGGCAACTGAATCAGGCACATTGGAACTCAACTTATTCAAGGTCTTATATGCCAGTTCTTTAACGTTTGCGGCCTGCGGACCAGTTGGGCAACCAGCTTCGTTCGTCGGATCGCTCTGCATGAAGTTCTTCTGCCAATATGTAATCCGATCATACGGAGGGGTGTGAGGATCATGCGTTCGGAGACACGTCGTATCGTTCGCAGTGTTGGTCAGAGGATTAGACTCAGGCAAATAGCTACTATCACCATTAACAAACTGACCATTGTTGTTCGACTCATTACGCCGCTCGCAATCCTTAGACTGAGTGTCGTTAGTAAAAGTAGTGCCGTTATATTCGGCAGTAATAGGGTCAGCATGTGCAAACACAGAGCTACCCACCAGAGGTACTAAGCCAGCGGTGGCAAGTGCTACAGCAGCTATGAAACCAATTGGTTTACGAAGCTTTTGCACACCTCACACAGGCTTCTTATGCCTAGACATAATATTCCCTTCTTCTCTCACCATAAAAATACATAGTTAAAGGTCATTTTAACCTGCCACCCCCAGCGAAATCCTTGGTTTTCAAGGAGTTTCATTCACCATAACCATACGCCCGAAATTCTCCCAGTTAGGAGGTTATGGCTCGGTCAACACGCCGAAAAGTTGAGCATAAGAAAATCCCCAAGAGGTGTTCAAACATCACGCTTCTTGGGGATTTGCACATGCTGTGTAAGCGACAAAATCAAACTAAATCATGAAAATACTGTGCAATAGCCCGCAAAGCCTTTCCTCGGTGAGAAATAGCGTTCTTTTCTTGAGCGGTCATCTCAGCACTGGTCAAACTGCCTTCTTGGTCACGCGGAACAAATAACGGGTCGTAACCAAAACCGTTGTCTCCGCGCTCTTCACGCAGTAAAACGCCTTCCATATCGCATACTTGCACGAACTCATGTGCCTGACCATCAGTGCTTACTTGAGCTGGAATAACAAAAGCTGCTGCACATCTAAACCGAGCAGTGCGCTCTTCATCAGGAATATCGCTTAACTGAGCAAGTAGCAAAGCGTTATTAGCAGCGTCGTCTCCGTGTCGTCCGCTCCAACGAGCGGATAAAATTCCCGGAGCCATACCCATAACGTCAACAATAAGACCCGAATCATCAGCTAAAGCAGGAAGTCCTGTGCGAGAAGCTGCATCGCGGGCTTTAATCAAAGCATTTGCTTCAAAAGTCGTGCCATCTTCTACAGGGTCAGGCAAATCCAACTGACCAGACGTAACGAATTCAAACTGCGATCCTTCTACTGTCTCGCCAATAATGCGAGCAATTTCCGTAAGTTTTCCTGCGTTATGAGTGGCAACAACTACTTTTTGAACCATGCTCTCTCCTCAATCGTGTTCAAGTTACTCGCTCAAAGCCTGGCGCTGAAACTGCTGCAATTCCTTATTGCCTTTTTCAGCTAAATCTAACAGAGTGTTTAAGGTTGCGCGACTAAAAGGCGCTCCCTCTGCTGTGCCCTGAATTTCAATGAACTCACCTGAACCCGTCATAGCAATATTCATGTCTGTTTGAGCACGTGAATCCTCCTCATAAGGCAGGTCGAGCATGGGAGTGCCGTCAATCACGCCCACAGATACGGCAGACACCTGATCGGTGAGAACCTTGGCGTTGCGGGCAATAAGTTTGTTGTTTTTAGCCCATTCAATTGCATCGGCGAGCGCGATATATGCGCCCGTAATCGATGTGGTGCGCGTGCCACCGTCGGCTTGGAGAACGTCGCAGTCAATTTGAATTTGGTTCTCACCCAGAGCCTTCATGTCCACAATGCCGCGCAAAACGCGACCGATCAGACGACTAATTTCGTGCGTGCGTCCGCCCACTTTTCCTCGAGTGGATTCACGGTCTGTGCGCGATGCTGTAGCGCGTGGAAGCATGGCGTATTCTGCTGTTACCCAGCCTAAACCGGAGTCTTTACGCCAGCGAGGAACGGAATCGGTGAACGTGGCTGTGCACAAAACGCGGGTGTTTCCGCACTGAATGAGCACAGAGCCTTCGGGAGCGTCCGTCCAGTTGCGTTCAATTTTTACGGGGCGTAATTCATCTGTGTGGCGTCCGTCGGAGCGGGCGGCACTTTCAGTAGTGTGTAATTCTGTCATATCTTGTATCCTACCGTGCAGGTATCTCAAGGCGGGGGAAAGCGGCATGCGCGGTGTGGGAGCGCTGGCTGTTGGGCTGTATGCGCTATATACGTGTGGGTTGTTGTTTATCGGTCAAGTGAAGCGGAGTTAAGCGGAGAGTAACCAAACGCATTAACCAAACGAAGCCTCGCATATTCAGCCAGCGCATTCACCCAGCACATTTGCCCCACCTGCCGTATACAGTAATAGTATGACGTTATTTGTTGCGCTTTTTCGATTTGCTACAGCTTCCTTCGCACTAGCAGGCACTTCTAAAACCTGGTTCTTCGGCGAAACTCAAAATCTGGTGTATTTTACACATCAAACAAACTTGCTCATTGCCGCCATCTTTATCTGGGCAGGATGCGCCAGTCTGCTGCGCGGCGTGCAGCCCCCTGCATGGGTTAAGGGTGCGTTAACGCTGAACGTTATTATTACCGGTCTGGTTGCGTGGCTCGTTTTGCCAGCGCCGGACATGTCTAAACAGCTATATATTTTCGGCATTCCAACAATCACTATGGTGCACATTATTGTGCCGATTATGGCAACCGTCGATTTTCTGCTTTTCGATGAGCATCGCCGTTTCATCTTGCTTGACTCGCTCACTTGGCTTATTTACTTCCCTGTGTACCTGGCTTTCGTTGTTATTCGCGCGAAAGTTTTCCACGCGGTCGGTCCTGAAGCTGATGGTAGCCCATATCCTTACGGTTTTATTAACCTCGACAAGCTAGGACTGCAACATTTTGTTATCAATTGCGCTGTTTATTTAGGTATTTTCTTCGTTTTGGCTCTCATTATTGTGCTGATAGATAAAGCACTGCCAAAGCGCACTGTTTTAACAGGTTCATCGGTTAATGCCGCGCGGTTGAAGAAGGTGCGCTAGGTGGCGATTGTTGGCGTTAGGTTACGAACGCAACAGAGTACGAATTTCAAAACAAATTTAGGCGAAAGAGAGGGCACTATGTCTACTGCCGCAATGCTTACCGATATGTATGAATACACTATGGTAGATGCTGCTTTACGTGATGGAACTGCTCACCGTTCCTGCGTTTTCGAGGTGTTCACCCGTCATCTTCCTGCTGGCCGCCGCTATGGAGTGGTTGCTGGTTTAGGGCGGATTATTGAGTATATTAAGGATTTTCGTCCTAGCGAAGAGGAGCTTGCTTTCTTACGCGATAACAAGATTGTGAGCAAAGAAACTATTGAGTGGCTAGAAAACTTCCATTTTTCGGGAACTATTCGCGCGTATCGCGAAGGTGAGATGTTTTTTGCTAACTCTCCTGTTGTTCAGGTTGAGGGAACTTTTGCGCAGTGTACGCTTTTAGAAACCGTTATTTTAAGCGTGCTCAACTATGATTGTGCGATTGCATCTGCTGCTTCGCGCATTACGTCTGCCGCGGGTTCTCGACCATGTGCCGATATGGGAGGTCGCCGCGCACATGAAAGCGCTGCTATTGCTGCCAGCCGTAGCGCTGTGGTGGGCGGTTTTGTGAGCACTGCTAATTTGGCTGCCGCTCAACTTTATGGCATTCCATGTATTGGAACGGCTGCCCACGCTTTTACTTTGGTGCATGACAGCGAGCGCGAGGCTTTTGAATCTCAGGTTGCTGCTTTGGGCGTGAACACAACGCTGCTCACTGATACATACAATGTGGAAGAAGCTATTCGCACAGCTGTTGAAGTTGCAGGCACTGATTTAGGCGGTATTCGCATTGATTCTGGCGATTTAGCTTCGATGGCTCAGAAAGCTCGTCATCAGTTAGATGCTTTGGGCGCTACTTCTACCAAGATTACGGTGACGAACGATTTAGACGAATACGCTATTGCTGCTCTTGCCACTGCTCCTGTTGATTCCTATGGTGTGGGTACTCGTTTGGTTACTGGTTCTGGGCACCCTACCAGTTCTATGGTTTACAAGCTCGTTGAGCGTGAAGGCAATGACGGTGCTATGCATCCTGTGGCGAAGAAGAGCTTTGGTAAAACAACTGACGGTTGGCGCAAGCGCGGTTTGCGTGCTTATGAGTATGGTCTGGCTCAAGGTGAGCTGGTGTTGGCTGGCTCTGAACAGGCTGTGCAATCATGGACGAGCGATCAGTATGGCGATTTGAAGGACTTGAGCATTGTTGCTATTGATCACGGCGATATTGACGAGTCCTTGACCACCCGCGAGGCACTCTTTGCTGCCCGCAATTACCATTACGAAGCCTTGCGCGAACTGCCAGTAAACGCTTTGTCGCTTAGTGACGGCGAGCAAGCTATTCCTACTGAAGTTATTACTGTGGAGTAGTTGGCTTTTAAGGAGGCTATTCGTACTGTCTCGCGCTACTCTGTGAGTGCTAAAAATCTGATAAATGTATTGCCAGCCATGCTAGGCAGAGCCTAGCATGGCTGGCTGTTTTATTTAAGCCCACAAAAATTAGACAAATCCGTTGCGAAGCATGATGTGGTATCTCAGTTATGAATCAAAGCGTAAGCAGTGCGTAGAGGTTGCTAGCGCGTCACGCTTACAATCCGTGCGTCCAAATATGAGCTAAAATTCCCACTCGCTCGTACGCCAAAGTTGCTCTTCGAACTTAGCGGGGTTTAGGGACGATGTTGCTCAGTAGGTTCCAGCATGAATGTGTTTACTTTTATGAGTGAAGTCGATACGCGCAACCGATAGCCACTTGTGAAGCAATTTTTCCGCATCAAAACTGGCATAACAGTGTATTAATCGGTTAAGCAGAATGCGAGAGAGTAAAAACTTCTTCAAATTTAACGCAGTGTGAAGCCTGATTACGCATAACCCTAAATCCTACCTGTCGCAACCAATAGGGATATACGGAACAGGGTCATGCACATGTAAAGCCAAAATCAAAAAGCCTGCAACCACAGCTGCAGGCTTTCCGTATTTCATTATATTATTTCATCATATTTTCGTAAATCTTTTTGCACTCAGGGCACACAGGATGTCCGTCTGGTTTATGCTTCGGAACCCATACCTTGCCACATAAAGCTACAACAGGCCTACCCGTCATGCGGGCTCGTTCCATCTTCTCTTTCGACACATAATGCGCATAACGGTCGTTATCGCTGTTATCGTTGAGCTGCGTGTCTTCCTGAGTAACGGTTTCTGTGCGTTCAAGCGTCGATACGCCAGCGCCGCCTTCTTCGTTCGGATTAGCGAAACCTGGCTGATCAGCATCAAACATTTCTTTCCTCCTTGACCTGCACACATTCTATCAAGAACAAGTTATATATAGTCTCATTCTAGTCGTTGCGTTACTCTTAAAGCATGACAATTGCAGTATGTCCCGGCTCTTTCGATCCAGTAACCGCGGGCCATCTTGACGTCATTGAACGCTGCTCGAAGCTGTTCAGGGAAGTTCATGTGGTGGTGGCAGTAAATGCTGCCAAAAAACCAATGTTCAGCGAACAGGAACGCATAACCATGATTAAGCAGGCTTTGCAGGCTGACGGCGTGAACAACGTTGTTGTTGCCAGCACAAACGGTCTGATTACTGAATATTGCACGCAGGTCGACGCTTCGTTAATAGTTAAAGGTTTGCGCCAAAACGGTGATTACGAGGCCGAGCTTGGTATGGCTTTGGTGAACCGTCAACTTGCAGGCGTGGAAACCATGTTTATTCCTGCCGATCCTATTCGCGAGCATATTTCTAGTTCAATCGTTAAAGATGTGGCACGTCATGGTGGAGATATTACCGGCATGGTTCCATCATCAGTGTATAACGCTTTAATCAACGCAGTTCATGAGGAGGGTTCTAATGACGAACGCTTATGATTACGATCCAGACGCACGTTACGAGGACGACGAAACTGGCTCTGCTAAGATTGCGCAGAACGCGGGAGTTTCGGGCGCTTCCGCTGCTTCGGTTTACGAGGATGACGACACGAACTCGCACGACATCGCAACCGAGGCGTACGAAGGAGTTCCAGCTGAGAACAGCGCATACGAGGACGAACCAAAGCATATGGTTGACCCGCAAACTCAAGCAGCAATCAACGCCTATATTCCTGATGCAGAAGATGCCGAGGCACTGAACGCACGCACCGAAGAACAGTTCTCCACTGCCTACGACATTATCGATCAAATTGATGGTCTGCTTTCCAACGCGCCAAGCCTGTTTTTCTCCAAAAATCAAGTAAAAATTGATTATGACGAGGTGTATGGTCTGTTTCAAGAGCTCAAAGACGTTCTGCCAGTACAGTTACAGCGCGCATCCGATTTAATGCGCAAAGCCGAGCGTCGCTTGGAAAACGCGCAAAGTCAGGCAGAAGCTATCGTAAATAATGCGCAGGCAAAGTCAGCGTCTATTATTAGCGATGCGAACGATCGAGCGCGCATCTTAGCTGGGCAGGAAAACGTCGTTTCGCTGGCAACGCAGCAGGCGCGCTCTATTTTGAGTTCCGCACAGGAGAAGGCGAACGCGCTAACCAAGGGTGCAAACGATTACACTGCTGATTCCATGCGCGCGCTGGACAATCAGTTGGTTGAGTTGCGACACAGTATTAGCACGGGATTGCAGGTTTTGCAGGAGCGTCAACAAGTGGCGTTACACGATTTGCCGCATATTACGCCAGAGGATTATCCGCAGGATTAGAGGCTTTGCTAGGGCTATCGCAGGCACTTGCTTACGCAGTTCTCACGCACTTTTTCACGCGCTTTTTACGCGCTTCACGAGGTTTTAGGAGGTTTTATGGCACGCGAACACGCCACACCATGGTCTGTCTCTATCTCTCAGTTATCACTCAAGCCAGGTAACTCGCAGGACATTAGCGACCTCGTCGTTCCTGCCCCATCCGGCATTGGCGATTCTCTGGTAGGCATTGCTGAAGGTTCAGACGTTACCGTAAACGCTCGTTTGGAATCTTTAGCCGACGGTATTTTGCTGACCGGCACTATCAGCGCTGACTTTGATAGCGAATGCATGCGCTGTTTAGAGCCAATTCATGAAACGATTACAGTAAACTCCGTTGTGTTCTACACGTATGAGAAGGATTTGTCGGCTGCTAGCTCTTCAGGCGCTTCAGGCTCGTCAAGCGAGGAGGAGGTCGATATTATCGCCTCGCAGGACGAGAGTAACGACACTTATCCGTTGAGTCCTGACTCTATCTACTTGAATTTAGAGTCACTGATTCGCGATCAACTCGCTCAAGCACTGCCTCTGCAACCGCTTGACCGCGAAGACTGCTTGGGCTTGTGCTCGCAGTGCGGATTAAATCTGAACGAAAACCCTGATCATAAGCATGACGTGGTGAACATTCAGTGGGCGGCTTTGGAAGGATTCAAGGCGCAATTAGAAGCGCAGGAAGAGGAATAAACGGGGCGTATTGTAGTGTTTATTCAGCGGTTATCGCCTCTCATTATCGGCAAAATTTGCGAATGACGAGAGGTTATATTAAACTCTACAAGGCTTAAGCAAATATTCGATTCGAACAGAGGATAATAAAATGGCATTGCCAAAGTATAAGACCTCGCGTGCAAACACGCATTCTCGCCGTTCCAACTGGAAGGCATCCGCAACAGCAACTGTTAGCTGCCAGAACTGTGGTGCACCTGCATACCCACACATGGCTTGCCCAACCTGCGGTTCTTACCGTGGCCGCACATACCGCTCTGCTATCAAGCCAGGTTTGGCACAGTAGTTCAGGTTGTAGCAGTAATTAATAACAGTAATTAAACTGTTGTTGCGCGCTATAAGCGCTCATAATCCTCCTTTATCGACGGGTAAGGGAGGATTTTCTTATGTTTACGTACCTGTTGTTGGGGTGTAAGGAGGCTAGTAACAGTAGTGCCCCCTGGGGATGGCGCCCCTTGTCATTGGTCTTGTTGCTTTAGTGATTCTTGGGGTTTTAGCGGATTCGTATGTCCCCAAACATGACGTGTTCAACGCAGCCTGATTGGGAGCAGTGTGTTGCCATGCAGCACTCTTAAAGAAGAGTAATACTTCTTATGGTTGTGTGTGTGCTGCACGAGAAAGACGAAAGGTTATGGTGTGCACAGCATACTAGGTAACCTAGTGAACCCACCATTTACACAAAATCTGATACTCTTCATTGTGCTTCGTGTGTTGTATCTTTCACCGCTATCAATAGTGCTACTCGTTACAACTGTTTAACCACATAAATCGTAGCTGGTAAAAGCTTTACCTTTCACTGCTAAACACAGCTATGAAAGAAACAACAGAAAAACGAGCTAAGCCGAAACCTGCTGAAATCCGAAACGCAGTTAAAAAACTAGCCCGCAGAACCACGTAAACTATCTCGTCACGCGCTCTTTGGCAATTAACCCGCGAAAAGAGTTATCAATCTGAACTTAATCGCTACAAGAAAACAAAGAGACTAGGGAAAGCAATTCAGTAAAACAAGGGACGCCGTAGCGACCCAGCCACCCCACCCGTTCACGCATATGCCTACAATAAGCATCATGACTAAGAACAGAAACCATAACAATCACAGCGCTCCCGTCAGCAGTTTTGCGGAAAATCTTTTCGCAAAACTAGGTCATACGCTCACTCCTGAGCATTTAGTAGAAGCTCTCACCCACCGCTCGTTTACGCACGAGCATGAGGGAACGGTCAGCTACGAACGTTTAGAGTTTCTGGGCGACGCTGTGCTCGAACTGGTTGTAACGGAAAGTCTGTTCACTCAGCATCCTGATTATTCTGAAGGTCAGATGGCGAAAATCCGCGCAAAAGCAGTATCTGAGCAGATTTTAGCGCCAATCGCACGTAACGAGCTGAACGTCGGACCGATGATTTTGCTTGGTAACGGTGAAGCCGATGACGGCGGTGCAGATAAAGACTCAATTTTATGCGATATTGTTGAGTCCTTAATTGGCGCTGTCTTTATTGAGCACGGTATCGATGCCGCGCGCGAAACGGTTCACCGCCTCATCGACGCATCTCTCGAAAAAGTCAGTCATGAAGGCCCTTCGTTGGACTGGAAAACTTCTCTCATGAAAATCGCTCACGAGCTAAAAATCAATGAACTCACCTACCGCATGGAAGTGGGCGGACCGGACTTTGCGCAAGTCTTTACGGCTTACGCTCAACTGGAAGAAAACGAACGCAGCCGAGCGCTTGGTATCGATGCGAGCAAGCCGCTGGGGCAGGGCGAGGCGTCAACGAAACGTAAAGCGCAAATGATTGCTGCCGAGCATGCGTGGAAAGCACTAAACGCATTAAAAAATACAAACAAATAATAGCCGTACACATAGCGGACAAAAAGGGGCGTATTTCCTGCCTCTTACGATAGTATTAAGCAACATACCGCCACAAGCGGTTACGGACAGTGAACACAATGAACACACTATCGTAAGAGGTTTCTATGGCATTGCCAACACCTTTACAAGCTTTTAGCGCTCTTCCTAAGAATAGCGCTGACTCTACCGTGTCTGAAGGCGAGAAAATGACCGGAGCTCAGGCTCTTGTCCGCTCTTTGGAAGACATTGGCGTTACGGACGTCTTTGGTATTCCTGGCGGCGCTATTTTGCCGGTATATCACGTTATTAACGAGGATACGAAGTTCCGCTTCGTTCTTACCCGTCATGAGCAGGCCGCAGGTCATGCGGCTGAGGGGTACGCGCTGGCAACGGGCAAGGCGGGCGTGGCGATTGTTACGTCTGGTCCGGGTGCGACGAACACCATTACCTCGATTATGAACGCGCAGATGGATTCGGTGCCACTGGTTGTTATTACTGGTCAGGTGGGTGCGCATCAGATTGGTACGGATGCGTTCCAGGAAACCGATACTGTGGGCATTACGTACCCAATCGCTAAGCATTCGTATCTGGTAACGAACGCTCAAGATATTCCGCGCGTTATTACTGAAGCTTTCCATATCGCTACTACTGGTCGTCCTGGTCCTGTAGTGATTGATTTAACCCGTTCTGCGCAAACAGGAGACATGTATTATTCCTGGCCTCAGCGCATGATTTTGCCTGGTTATGCGCCAACAACGAAAGCGCATGGCAAGGTTTTGTCTCAGGCTGCTCGCTTGATTCAGCAGTCTTTCCGCCCGGTTTTGTATGTGGGCGGTGGCGCGATGCGTTCGAGCGCGTCCGCTCAGGTAGACAAACTCATGAACATTACCAACGCTCCAGTGGTTACAACTCTGAACGCGCGCGGTATTGTTTCGGATGAGGATCCGCATAACCTCGGCATGATTGGTATGCACGGTTCAATCGCCGGCACGGGTGCCGTGCAGAACTCGGATCTGCTCATCGCTATCGGTTCGCGCTTCTCAGACCGCGTAACCGGTAAGCTGTCTGAGTTTGCTCCTCGTGCGCGCGTGATTCATATCGATATTGATCCGGCTGAGATCGGCAAGAACCGCGAGCCAGACGTTCCGATTGTGGGCGATGTGGCGCAGGTTTTGGACGATTTGATTCCAGAAATTCAGGCTCTCCAGGAAGCTGAAGGCGCTGTGGATTTGAGCGATTGGTGGAATCTGCTCAACTCGTTGCGTAACAATTATCCAACGGATTACACTCGTCAGGAAGATATTCCTACCGATGGTAGCCTCTCGCCTCAGTGGGTGGTCAAGAAGCTGTCGGATGAAGCAGCCAAGAACACTATTTGGGTGGCTGGCGTAGGTCAGCACCAAATGTGGGCAAGCCAGTTGGTTGATTTTACTCAGCCTCGCTCGTGGCTGTCTTCTGCAGGCGCTGGAACTATGGGCTATGGGCTGCCAGCAGCTTTGGGTGCTCGTGTAGCATCCGAGCGTGATTTTAATGGTGAGAAGCCTGTATGGCTTATCGATGGCGATGGCTCCTTCCAAATGACTTCTCAGGAAATGGCTACGCTGTTCCAGGAGCATGCGCCTATTAAGATTGCCATTTTGAACAATTCTGTGTATGGCATGGTACGCCAATGGCAGACGCTGTTCTTCGATGAACATTATTCCGCCACTATGCTGCATGATGGCGATGAACATGCAGGCAATGCTGGCACTGAAGAATTCTTTGACGTTCCAGACTTCGTGAAGCTTGCTCAGGCGTATGGTTGCGTGGGATTGCGCGCTACCACGCAGGAAGAGGCTGAAGAAGCCATTAAAACTGCGAACAGCATTAACGACCGCGCGGTATTGATTGATTTCCGCGTGTGGAAGGATGCTATGGTGTGGCCAATGGTTCCAGCTGGAAACTCCAACGACAACGTGAACTATCGCGAAGGCGAACAGCCTTTGAAGAACGTGGCAATGCAGCGCGAAGCTGCTGCCGCACAGACCGCACGCATTCAAGCAGAAACTGAAGAAGCAGTGCAGAATGCCCGCGCAGAAAGGTCCAATCTGTAATGGTTAATAATCTTTCTTTACAGCCAGGAGCTACCCGTCACACCTTGTCTGTTTTGGTGGAAAACCGTCCGGGCGTGCTCGCTCGCGTGTCTTCGCTGTTCGCACGCCGTTCGTTTAACATCGACTCACTATCGGTGTCTCCTACCGAACGCGAAGATATTTCACGCATTACCGTCACCGCCATGGTGGAGCCAGCTCCTCTTGAGCAAATTATTAAGCAACTCAATAAGCTGCTGCACGTTCTCAAGATTGTGGAACTCGACCCAGACAACACAGTTGAGCGCGAACTCGTGCTGATTAAAGTGGCAGCCACTGAACAGAACCGTTCAGACATCTTAGAGATTGTGAACCTCTTCCGCGTGCGCGTGGTGGATGTTCACCCCCAAAGCCTCACCATTGAAGCTACCGGAGCTGCCGGTAAAATCGACGCTCTGCTCGGCTTACTCTACCCTTACGGCGTGCTTGAATTAGTGCGCTCAGGATCGGTAGCCGTCAACCGCGGGCCGCGCGCTTTGAGCGATAAAGTAGCAGGTTCGGAGATTAACGAGCGGTAAAAACTGACTGCATATAACAGTGGGGGCAGTTCATTTTGAACTGCCCCCACTGTTTTGAGAGGATAATTTAGAAGTAATCATTATCGACCTTGATGCCCTGAGTATCTAAGGAATCGAGAACAAACTTCATTTGTGATTCATTTACTGAGTTGTCAACGAGAGTGCCGAAGAATACCTCTGTAGTCTTTCCATCTGATTTTATCGAGATACTATAGCCAGCGAATTTCATATTATAGGACTGTCTGAAACCAGAGTCCCACATTGCATGGGATTCCCATCCTCACCATGAATACCGCTTGATTCTTCTGCAAAATAAATCTCAATTTCTGGACTCTAGGTCAAAATTGCTTCTGTTTAATGGAGTATAGAAAAACCGTGGCTGAGAAGAAAAACTCTGCCACAGTTTTAACTATTCTTACTTAAGAGTTATCTTTCGGAAAGAGAAAGCACCTGCAGAAGTAAGAACAAGACCAAACGCAAGAACCCAGGTTGCAACAACAGACGAACCAGTTGCAGCAAACCTTGCCTTCGTTGCTTGAGAGCTCTGTGGAGTCGCAAAACTCACTATCTGTGCATTCTCTTTATCAGTAGACGTCTCCTGCTTAGGCTCTTCCTCGCTCGGTAGTGCTACTAATGCATTCACAGCGTTCATAAGCAGACGAGTTGCAACGTCCACTGATGCTTGAGTAGCGTCTCGACCTGCAGAATCCTTATAATCCAGCACACGCTGAGCATGAGCACGAACAAGACTGAGAATATCAACCCCAGCCTTTTCGTAAAGGCTTGTATCTACAGTTTTTGCTTTTTCAAGAGCGGCAGTCAACGCAGTTTTATCAATTGCATGCGCCCACGGTCCTACAGGTTCTGGCTTCGCCTCAGTCTCAGCAGGCTCTTCAGGTTGTGTAGCGTCAGCGGTCGAAACTAAACGGAAAGCATTTACTGAACCCCATTCTTTACCGTTCTTCGAATCAATACGGAAACCTACAGTTGCGGTACCATCCTGCCCAACGTCAATCGTAAGTTGACGTTGCGAGGCTTTCTGCCAGCCCTCAAAAGAGAAGTTTTGAGCATAATCAGGCTTTACTGAAGTACTTGCAATCAGCTGAGCGACAGTTCCGTCGTTACTATCGCCACCATACAGAGCTGCCGACAGTACGTATGAACCTGGCTGAAGCCCTTCAATGCGTTGCGTCACGTATCCAGAGAACGCAGTATCGTTCCAAAAATTAATTGAATTACCGTCTGCAGGCAGAGCATTATTGGTCTTACCAATCCATACTCCCGTTTGCCCATCTCCTGGCGTAGGAACTTCCCTATTAACCGTCCAGCTCTCCTCACCCTGCGCAAAGTCTGGATTCTTAACGAGGTTTCGGGTATCTTCTGATGGCTTCTCAGTTTCCACAGCCTCGTCTTCAATAGGTTTTTCAGGAGTTACAGTCGATGATACAGCTCCGGTGCTCAAATAAGCGTACGTATAGAGCGATGGAAGAACGTATCCGTTATCGTCAAACCATGCCTGATTATCTACACCTGATCCGCCATACTGTTCGTTCTGCGCTCCCGGATCATACTCAGCAGCATATTGAGTTGCCCAACCGCCGCCTGTGGTGTTCCAAACATAGTTATTGCCTTCGGTATGCTGAGCGTCAGGAGTTACCGGCAACCAAGCAGGCTCCCACCAGAACAATCCCAAACCCGCATTCTTATCGAGGTTGTGTACGGTCTGAGCAACATCGCGAATCTCATCCGCCTGACCTTGCACGGAAATATCGTATGGCGTAGCAATACCTTGAGTGTTCTTAATCATATTGCCACCATCAGGGTCATCGAAGGTATAACTCCACGAGGTTTCAGCTACCATAACTTTCTTGCCATAAGTGTTAATAATTGCGTTCAACTCTTTAGTAAGGTTCTGCGTTGTTCCATGCCATGCTGGGTAATATGAGCTACCAAATACGTCATAATCGACTTTGTTGGCATCTAAGTTTTTTGCCCATCTCACTAAACCCTTTTCAGGATTTGCGTAGTGAATTGCTACCAAAGCATTCGGAAGGACTTTGCGCACAGCAGCACTTCCTGCCTTCAAAAGAGCGAAATATGCAGCTGAACCAGATTTTTCACCAGCCGTACCACCGTTAATTTCATTGCCAACCTGAACCATGCCCACATTTACGCCAGCATCAACAAACTTGCGTAAACTACTCTGCGTAAAATCGCTTAAAGCAGCGGACTTCTCTTCTAAGCTCATGCCGTCCCACGCTTTTGGTGCCTTGTATTTACCGGGATCTGCCCAAAAATCAGAGTAATGGAAATCAACTAGAACTTTCATGCCAACCGCAGTAGCTCGTTTACCCACGCGCACAGCCATGTCTACATCTGTTTTGCCCGCTCCGTACGTATTTCCCTGCTTATCGACTGGGTTATTCCATACGCGGACGCGCACATAATTTGTTCCGCCCTCTTTGAGAATGTTAAAAATGTCGTCTACCTTGCCTTGTGCATTGCGGAACTGAATACCTGCATCTTCCAAAGCTACTGCGGTCGAAACATCTGCGCCTTTAATGAAGTCATTTGATAGACCCCCGATTTTTTCAACATTAATATCTGCTTGAACTGCTGTTGATTCGTTTGGCGCAGCATGTGCTGTAACTGCCGCAGATAAACCAGCGAAACTGAGAGCGCACGCAAGAGCGAGACCCACGAGTCGGCGGCCGTATGTATGGGCCGTTTGTTTAGTCATCCCTTATTCTCCTTGCTCCATTGAATAGTTGATTAAGGAAACGTCGCGACACATCCCTTGATTTTATGAGTGGTACACCTGTGTACCACTCATAGTATATTAAGTATAGCGCACAATGACGCGGGAGTAAATTTGGGGAGTAAATCTGTTCGGGACGAGGCGATTTTTCACGGAGCTTCAGGGGACTTTTATTGATTCACCGGATTTGAGCGAGGTTTTGGTTTGACATAGCTCGTTCTACTCGGTTAATCGTGTGATAAGTTTTGCCCTTGAGCTTGTGCGTAAAAGATACAACATCACAAAAACCAATCATGAAAGCATTAAATCCTGCTATATAACTGATAGCGAAGTGCAACTGTCAGCCTTACAAGCGGAACACACAGCCCTACTAAAATCTGAAGAAACAATAACTTGAGAAAGGAAATCTTCCACAAGGTATGAAAGAGAACGAACAATGTTGAGCATAAGAAAATTTGACGCACGTTCGCATTTAGAAACATCAGAAGACATTGCCATCTTCCTAAACGAAGCCATCAAGATGGATGATCCACTACCCTTATCCACACTTTGAATACAGTAGCGAGAGCACAAGGTATGACGGAAATTGCAAGAAAAGCCGGAGCTGAACGACTCAGTCTTTATAAAAGTCTTTCTGACAATGCTAAGCCTGGGCATCTTTAGAAACCATGTGTAATTCTGTTCTTATTCTAAAAAAGTTCTATGCTCAGGAGGGAAGATAAATGTCAATAACAGCGTTAGATGTTGCGAATACTTTTATCGCGCGTCACCCAAGCTTGTTTCTTTCGAATCTTTCCTTGAATAAGCTCGTATATTTTGCACAGGTGGAAAGCTTGCGGCAGACTGGTAAGCCCTTGTACGATTCTGAAATCCAAGCACAGCAATACGGACCTGTTGTGCCAGAAGTGTATTACGCTTTCCATGAGTGGAGAAATTTGATAATTACCAGCCCTGCGATGCAGGTAAAAAATGATTCTTACATGAACCAGATAGTCGATGCGGTCGCTGATAAATATGGGTTTTTTAACAGCTTCTGATCTTGTAGCGTATTCACATAGGGAAAAGAAGAGTGCTTGGAAGAACACGTATGATGGTACACGTAATAAGGTGATTAGCATCGCGAATATTCTTGCCTCTGATGACGTACATAATTACCCAACTCGTGAAAGAACGATGGCGCAAGGTATAGAAGTTATGTACAACAAGTATAGAAATACTTTTCGGATTCTTGAAGATGCATAAAACGAGCTGCCTCGACTAAAAATCAAGAGCAGCTCAATGCGTTTGTGTCCGATATTATGAATATCCCTGAGTGTGTCAGATTTTTTGTGTATGTGGTTTTATTGGCGAATTTGCCTTAGCGACACGAGGGCTTGATAGGTGGCTGTTGACGGGTGACAAGGCTTGTACGCACTTAGTGCGGGTGTACACATCTCAGTTCTGCCAATCGGCATGTGGTGAGACAAGACACGTCGAACGCATCCTGTCTCACACCAGGCAGAACCCTCACAGCAAGCATAGTCAGCCAACCAGCACTAAAACAAACAATAAAAATCAGCGTAGTGCAACCAACCATTTACACAAAATTTCTGACACCCTTCCAAATGTTGTTCTAAGTCCCAAGAGCCGCCATACAACGCAAAAGGGCGTTGCCTGCTCGAAAAGTCAAGCAAAACAACGCCCTCACAAACAACTGCCCAACTCCGCGCAATCACGTCACGTCAATTAGCCAACCGCCCACTACCCTTGCCTCACACGCTGCACAAGGTTCTTCACTGCCCCATGCTTCGGCGAAAACATCCAAGCTATCACGAACAATCCTGTAATCACCAGCACGATTGTTCCACCGGTCGCCAAATCCAGACTCCACGAGAAGTACATTCCCAGCACCGAGGCAACACATCCCAGAATCGGCGACAAGAGCATCATCACAGTCAATTTGTCGGTCAACAATCGCGCGGTCGCCGCCGGCCCCACCAACAGCGCCAACACAAGCACATTTCCAATAATCTGCACCGACGCCACCACAGCCACAGCAACCGTCACATACAGCATTACGTCCAGCCATAGCACAGGCAATCCGCTTGCCGCCGCCGTTTCTCTATCCATCGACACGCACACAAGCTCTTTGTGAAACACGAAGAGCAGACTCAAAATAAGCACCCCAGTCACAGCAATCACTGCTATATCCGAATTAGGTATACCAGTAATCGACCCAAATAAGAATGATTCCAACGATCCAGCGTACCCTTGGGCTTTAGAAATAATAACGATACCCAAGGCAAAAGCTGAAACGAAGAAAATGCCAATAAAGGAGTCTTCGCGCAACCGTCTGTTTTGGCTAAAAAGCGCCACAATAATCGCAGTAATAATGCCTGCGAGCGCTCCACCGATCAGAAGGTTTCCTTGCAAAATAAAGGCGATGGCAAGACCGGGGAAAACGGAATGCGCCACGGCATCTCCAATAAAAGCCATGCCGCGCAGCACAACGTAGCATCCTACTACGCCGCAAATCACGCTCGACATGCAAGCAACAATAAGCGCTTTAAGAAGAAACCACAGGTCTGGATTGGTTAAGTCTAAAAGAAAATCAAGAGGACTAAGCATGGTTCATATCTTTCGTAATCAAGCGGATAAGAGAGGAATCTTCGCGAATGTTAAAGGTTTGCGCCCATTGAGCTGCGGTCAAAGCGCTCGGAACATCGTCTCCCACTATCGAGCCGTTAAACAGTAAAATGCGTGAGCAGGACTGAATCGACCCCACGATGTCGTGCGAGCTCATAATAATCGACTCGCCTTCGTCGGTTAGCTTGTGGAAGAGGTCAGTCAGCAGCTCTTGGCTCGGCATATCTAAGCCTGTGAACGGCTCATCGAGCAGTAAAATATGTGGCTGACCTGCCAACGCTCGCGCTACGAGCACGCGCTGACGCTGACCGCCCGAAAGTTCACCAATCACGCGGTCTTTAAAACCAAGCATTCCCGTGCGCTCCAGCGCGGTGAGCGCGGCACGATAGTCCTCTATGCGAGCGCGCCTGCCGTAACCGATGTGACGGATGCGACCCATCAGCACCACGTCGAGCACGGAAATCGGAAAATCCCACGCAACATCATGACGTTGCGGCACATACCCCACATAGCGCGTGCGATAGTGCTTGTCGTGCTCGGTATGGAACAGAACCTCGCCAGCGCATGACTTCTGCAGCCCCATAATTGTGCGGAAAAGCGTCGTTTTTCCCGCTCCGTTCGGGCCGAGCAGACCCACGAAATCGCCGGACATCACGCGGAAAGATACGTTATTAACCACGTGATTTTGTCCGAAAGATACGTGCAGATTTTTGACTTCTACGCCGGGCACGTGCGCAGGCTGCTCTTGTGCGTGCACAGACCGCTCTTGCGAGTTCTGCGCATTTGACGACTGCGCGCTCTGCGCGCTTGGTACCTGCACAGCGCTAATACTCCGCTCTTCCACGTTCTGCACAGCACATTCCTCCAGCATCTGCTCCTTCTCAACTTTTTTCATAAAACCCTCCTCACACTTTCAACGCCTAAGCTTTCAGCTTTCTCACTCGCAAACACTTACACGCTTCCAAGCTTCCGTTTTCCGAAACTCCCGCGCTACCATCAATCACCAAAAACACCGCCACTCACCCCAAACACTTCTTAAGCGACCGCGCATTTTCACGCATCATCTGTACATACGAATGCACGTGCGCGTCAAAAGCATCACCATAAATCGGGCAAATCTGTATATTGTTATCGTGCGCAATCTGTTGCAGCACAGAGGAACGCGAAATAAGGTTCGGTTCCAAAAATACAGCCGGTATCTTAAGGTCTCTCAAAGTTTGCGCTAAACGTTTTCTATCTTGAATCGACGGCTCACTCGATGGGTTAATCGTTACGAAGCCGGCAATTTTCACGTTATACGCTTTGCCGAAATACGCGAAAGCATCGTGCGTAGTTACGAGATTTCGTCGTTCCTCAGGTATGGAAGCGATTGTTGAACGCACGTAATCGTCCACATCCATCAGCTCCTCAATATATTGCGCCGCGTTGCGACGGTATGTTGCCTCGTTTTTTGGATCTACTTGAGTGAGACGATCGGCAATAGTTTTTACGTATGCAATACCGTTGCTCACCGACTGCCACAAATGCGGGTCAATATCGCCATGCACGTGCTTTCCGAGTACGGCTTGCGGGAGCTGATAGATTTTTGATTTTTTTGACCCTAAGAAAGAGTATCCGCCGCCTGCAGGTATTTCTTTGATAGCTTGGGCCGGAACTTCTACGATAACCTCTTTTGGCGCGTAATAGGTACGCTGTCTTGTAGCGCTACGCGAGGATTGCGCGTCATCTGCTCGCACAGAGAAATCTTGGGACACGATATTATAAGCAAGGTCAGCATGTCCTTGATTCAGCACGACTGATGCGCCACGTTTTTTCGCGACCTGCAGAGCGTTCACGCCAACGGCAAAAGTGATGCGTGTGCTTCCTAAAGACTGCAGTTTTTCGCCTTGTGCGTTGTAATGGTCAGCGCGAATATCGAGACTGTATACGCCCGGCTTGGAGAACGCCCAACTTAAATGCGTATGAGCGTCAGCTGGCAAATCAACATAATCATGCGCATCAATACCGTCAGCAGAGTTAAAGTAAACGTCTACATTGCCAAAAGTTCCAGTCAAATAGGCAAATAAATCTCCTGGACCTTGCACTTTCGTAGCAGTTAAGCGGATCTGGTCAGAACGCGAAATATCTGCATGCACAGCATTTCCACTGCCCTGCGTTTGCGTTCCTTCTGTTACAGAACGTTCCACACGCTCCGTGGCTAATCCCAACCAAATCGTGTCAAGTGAAACGTCTTCAATCATCGGAATAATATCCGCCGCGTTTTTAACGCTTTCCTCAGCTAACTGAACGTTCGGCACGCCTTTGCGAACGTTGGAATCCAAAGCAGTAATAATGCTGTGCTCTTCAAGTAGCATATAGTTACTAAAAGCAATATCGGCATACACAATATTGCGAATTGACGCAAGGCTCGGCTCGTAGGAGTGCGGGTCTGCATTATCGGGGATGATTGATGCCACGGTTGCAGCATCTCCAGCAACATGAGCAATCATGTCGCGCAGAACTCCCGTTGTCGTTACTACGCAGATCTTGTCGCTACGACGGGCTGAACATGCAACAGATGACGAGACAGCGGCTGTGCGCGAGCATCCCGCGCACAAACCGGCGCTCATTGCAAGAGATACAATGACTGCCATACCTACCATAATGCGAGCACGAAGAACTTTACGCATGAGCATTCCTTTTTACGAGCAGAACAGCACATGTGCACAGCACGCTTAAAATAACGCCTGCGCAGGTAATAATCATCCACTCAAGAAGAGGCAGCGAGCTTTCAGAGACTCCGGCGAGTAAAGGCATCTTCTGTTTTCCTTTGACTGCGCGGATTGCCTGAGCTGAAGCAGAGTTTTCATCTGAAGCGTTCTTGCCGTCAGCATTTTCAGCGTCTTTCTTCTCCTCATCTAATTTGGCGGAATTGTTGGCGATTGCATCACCATCAAGGTTTGAATTCAAAGCTGGCAGACCTCCACGAGAACCGTGGGCAGAGCTAGTAGCTGCAGCCTGAGCCACCCCTCGCCCAGCAGAAGACTGAGCTTGAGCTGTGCAGGCAATCGGCATCTTCCACGGGTCAACATCTCCCACAGCAAAATGAATATTGCGCGTTACTGTGCCAGACAATGCTGCATAAGCCAAAGTTACTGTGTAATAGCCAGGAGCACTAAAATCCCAATTCGCATGAGTATGCGTATTGCGCATCATCGTGTAGCTGTATGGGCCAGATGTAGAAACCACGGTGGTATTTGCTTGTCCCAAGTTTCCTTGAAGCCATACGTGCACTGAACCAGGACCTTGCACACGCAATAAGGTCATAGATACTGGCAAATGTGGTTTCATCGACTGATTATTCCATCCCAACCATGGAACTCCCGCAACCGCAGACTGCGGAATAGAATATCCCGAACCGTTACGCGCTTGCGAACCGTGCACCCAGAAAACTACTCCAGATGTATCGCGCAACACATGCGAACCCGTAGAATCTTCCTGAACTGCCATAGCTAAACCGCCACCCACAGGCGTGTATGCGGCAATATCCACATGACCATGCTCTATGACCATGGCTTGGCGTCCCCTATTTCTCAGATCTGCCAGCGTGAGGCATGCGTTCTGTTGGGTAGGAGAGTTCTGTTGGGCAGAAGAATTTTGTGATGGAGCTGGGTTAGTTGGAGCGCTTGGTGTGCTTGGCTGCTCCGGCGTCGAAGGCGTAGAAGGAGTAGAAGGCTGCTCGCCCTGCCCACCGTGTTCGCCCTGCCCTGCCGACGAAGCTGAACCTACCTGAAAAGTGTACGCCTGAACAGCAGTTTGCACCTGTCCGTTAATCTGCGCAGTTGCTTTCATCGTCAACACATATGTTCCTGGACGAGTAAACGCCCACTGCACATGTTCATGCTGACTAATCTCCAACTGATGCTGAGTAGACCACTGCCCTTGGTCTGCTGGAGCGCCCGCAACAGCAACATTAGGAGATGCCATCTTAGGATGAACAACATTTCTTCCATCCCATGTCCACATATACACAGCACCATCTTGCGGACCAGACATGGATTCCATATTCAGCAACAAAGACCCCTGAGCCTGACCAGTTAGCGCTTCACTGCTGAATCCTGCCCACAACATTCCTGGCTGACGAGAAAACGGAATCTGCCAAAACTCATTATTCACCGTAGCTTTGCGCAAAAAATCATATTGCGAATCTAAAGTAGCCGCAACAGTTGTTTTCGCAGTATCGTCCACAACAAAAATCAGACGGCTCGGATCATAACGCACACCGTTCTCTGCGCGCGAATCAATCTCATCAGCACGCGAGGCTAAAACCATCTTGCCCGAAGCATCAACATAAGCTGCGAAAGCATCTGCATGAACAGCTCCCACACGGCATTTGACAGAAGCAGGAATCTGTGCAGATTCTTGTGCCGATGTTGCAGAGTCCGTATTTGCTCGGCGAGCGTTATCGCACAACGCAAGATTAGCCTGCGCATTCTCACTGGCAACAGCTGTCTGAGGATGCGCAAAACCTGTCATGCTCATCATCACTGCACATAAGCAGGCACACACACCCGCATATGCTCGTACTGTTGTTCGCCTCATCAGTTCTTTTCTCCCTCTACCTCGCTCTTACTGGAGAAATCATCAAGCGCTTTTTTCTTTGCAGACGCAGAAAAACGCATCACAATAATCATGAGGATAAGAGCCACAACAGCAATCACAGCCGCACACGCAACAATAACTGTTAACAGTCGTTCGGAATTATTCTCAGGAGTAGTTACCTCAGCAGCACTGTTATTAGCAGTTTGAGCGCTTTCCTGAGCATCCGACTGCTCCACGTCTTGCGCAGCGTTACTCTGAGGCAAAGCATCTTGAGCTTTTACGCCCGAACCAACAGCAAAGTTCAGCGTTGCTGTGTGAGAAACGCTCTGACCGTTTTTGAGCTGACCAGAGATGGTAAAAGTAAGATGATAAATGCCCTTTTGAGAGAAAACCCAGTTCGCATGAGTATGCGTATTGGCTTCGATCCACGTTTTCTGAGGCATAGCAGCATCAGAGCTCCACAGCTGCTGAGGAGCTTGAAGATTACCATTTTCGAGGTAAACGTGAACCTTTCCTGGCCCTTCTACCTTATCTAAGCTCAGGTTAGCGCCACCAGCCAGTTCGTTGACTACCTGACTTTCTTGAGTATTCCATCCCAGCCACATGACTTCAGGATTTTGAGTTTGAGGAATAACGTACAGTTTTTCGCCTGTTTGAGCGCCAATAAAGCTGTATGCGGCATCGCTCGGCATGGCGATAATAGCTTTATCTGATACTTCAACCACCACATCATCAGGATTTCGCCATACAGGAGTATCGCCGGTATCGTCACGGATTTTGAGCTTCCATGAGCCTTCGCTTAACGTTGGACCAAAATCAGCATGACCCTTTTGCAGAAGTATTTTCTGCGTATCGGCATGAGCAATATTGAGATTTATACCTGCACACAAGCATGTGATGACAGCACACAGCACAGCTACATAGAGCACAATGCGCTTACGAGTAGTCATAATAAGTCCTTCACTACCGCAAACAAGGTATAGCAAAAGAAGGCATACCTTGCTCACACTAAGAAAATTGAAATTTGTTCGCATATGAGGGCTTACACAGCCCCAAGCTCCTTGCACGCGCAAGGAGCTATATTCTTGGAAAAATGTGAAAGATAATGCCTTACTACCCTATGCGACGCTTGACCACGAGAATGGTGGCAACCACTGCCATTGCGCACAAAGCAACAGTTAATACGCCTGCAGACACCATAAGAACCCACGGAATTGATGCAGTATTCGTCTTCTGTGCTGCCACAGTATGATTTTTCTGCTTCTTCTTATCCTTAAGAGGTTTGTAGGATGTCTCCTGCGCGTCTAACAGCGTGGACTGACCGGCAGCTTCTTCCGCTTTATTACCCTCGTCTTGAGCTGATGGAGCAGCAACGCTCGCACCTGTTGACAAAATGGAGCCAGCACCTGCACCAATGCTTGCTGGAGCAGCAAAGTTTGAGACCTGAGGACTCAATGTTGCAGGTGTTACCGCGGCAGAATTACCAGTAAATGCATTGGTTTTGGACGACAAACCCGCACCGCTGTGTGATGTGTCGTACACGCCAGAGTTCTTTGGAGCATCTCCAGGAACGACTGTAGGAACTGGTGCTGGTGGAACCGTAACTGCGGAGTCAGATTTTTTGTCTGGCTTAGTCTCAGGCTTAGTCTCAGGCTTAGAAGGAGTCTGAGACTTTACGCTCAAAATAACATCGCCAAAATCATCAAATTTCTCGTTGCGATATAGCGTGCCATCCTCAAACTCAAGTGAAGCTCTCACCGTTGCGCCGTCCATAGACTCATCAACAACAAGATCGTAATTCGTGTCAATCTGACGGGTAAGTGTCCCATCCCCAGCGTCGGTATCGCGAGGAATATCAATCTTTGTGAAGGTCTTTTCGCCCTTCTTCTTAATAAGCCATACGCGCTTTTGAACAATTGACGTTATCGTACCAACAGGATTGCTCAAGCCCAATCCTTCAGCATCAGTCGGCACGCGAGGGTTATAAATTTTCGAGGTAAAATGAACGGTTTCGCCCGGCTTATACACGCGCTCATCAGCAATCGCACGCACAACAGGACGCATATCTGAACCATGATCGTCAACAGCAATATGAGCTTTCGCCGATGCCAATTCATTCACGTGACCGTCTAAAGCGCGCACATATACCATCATATTGTTCATCGCTGGCTCAGCAGGAAGCTCCAAACTGCGCGCGTATAGGGTCGTTCCTTCGTCAGGCTTTTCATCTGCACGCACATAACGCCATTCCAAGTTCTGTGTTCCCTTAGGAATACTGTCTTGCGGAACGTACAAGCTCAAACCGCTGTATTCATACGAGTGAAAATGAGCGTGAGCGCCTTTATCGCGATTACCGAGGATTTTAAACTCAGAGCTTGGATTTGAAGGATTATCGGTAGGCTGGGTCGGCTCGGACGGATTATCTGGCTGAGAGGACGGAACCTTACTCAGTTCAGTAACGATATTGTCTTCATCTGAATACACTTTGCCCGTATTATCTTTGACGATGAAAGTGTAGCGCACCACTCCAGTACTTACGGATTTACCCGTTGTTTTAGAGGTAATAATCGTTTTAACATCTAAATGATACGTACCGGCAGCAGTAAACATCCAGTTAGCGTGTTGATGAGACAGTGAATCCTGATGTAGGATTCCCGGCATAGCAAAGCGACTGCCTTCTTCTTCCGTATCATCTTTGTCATCTTTTTCAAAAGATTTAACAGCTCCACCCATCTCACCTGAATCGAAAATTAAAACTTTTCCATCTTCAGGAGCGCTTACGCGGGTGACAACAATGTCAGCTGTTGCGTCATGACTGGTGCGAGCGCCTACAGCGTCGCGACCTTCTCCTGTATCCCAACCAGGATAAGGAGCAACATTCATATCGCTTTGAGATTGATCCAAGAACCAGTAGCCATAACTCGTATCGTATTTTAGTTCAGGATGACCTAAATCTTTTTCGCTATATGCCGTTACTGGAACTGTAATCGTTGAGCGGTTGGGATTGTACAGCGTATTGCCATATTCTAATCCCTGCAGTAGTTTTCCACCTTGAATAAACGGATAGAAAACATCAACATGTCCACGTTCAATGGAGAGATCTTGATCTTTGTATTCCATAGAGCTTGCATGAGCAGTATGTGAGGAATAACCCATCAAGACAGAAAATGAAATTATCACGGCGAGCGCGCTTAAACTGCAACGCCTGAGATTCTTTGCGAGGGTTGCCATTATGGTCTTTCTACCATGTAAGTTAATAATCGCAACATTTCGGGCACCGTGCCCAATGGTTTTAGTGTATCGTGCGCTAGGTATATCGGGCAAGTTGGCGCGGGGCGGGCGGTTTAACGGGCACGGTTGCGAGGAGGGTTATGAGACGGGTTATGAGACAAGACACATTCAACACGTCATACGCTACAAAACAGATTGACATACACAGCATGTTTATAAGCTCAAGTCTGCCCATATAGCTTGCTGAAAACCGTGTCTCCTCTGCCTCCACACAATCAAGCCTCAGCTAGGCCAATGCTAACACCTCGCCGTGCACGCTGTTCACAAGTCCTCCGCACGCAATTGACTAAAATATTAATAGAAAATAATTGAATACAGCGCTTTCCTGCTTCCTCTCGAAAAATCACTCCATTCAGCTTTTAATTTAAGGTTCAGCAATGAAAAAATCGTGGCTCGCCCTAGCACTCGTTGGAATCCTCATCGCTTTGGCAGGCATTATTACGCTAGCAATCGTGCGATTGAATTCACCGCTGCACTACGTCACCGATACTTTTGGAGTAAAAATACCTTCGACCGTCAAGATTAATTCTTTTCGCACACAACCAGATTGGGACGGTCGTTTATCATATGGCACCTTGAATGCACACAAAGGTAGCTCCACAGGCTTGGTAAATACTGTGAATTTTACTCCGCTGAAAAATACCTCAGATACACGTGTCTCTCAGTTGGTTAAAGACGTTAATACAGCCTTTCACATCTCTGATGCACAGCCCGAAAGTTCTCATATCCTTTATCAGAAAATAACGATTAAAGATGAGAGCCTTCTGGTTATTTTTTATGATTCAGTTGCTGAGAAATATTTCTTCTACGGAACTCGTTATTAACCAGAACGCCTGCCCTATCCCTCTACAATCTCGCTCTTTTCGAGCCATTCCATTTCCAGCTCGTCAATGTGTGAGCGCACAGCTTCAACCTGCATGTTTATCTCGTTCAGCCCCACAAAATCGCTTGGATTGTGCGCAGCCATTTGCTCTTCAAGCTGCTTTTGCTCGTCCTGCAGTTTAGCGATTTTCCGTTCGATAGCACTCATACGCTTGGAAGCTTCACGTTTAGCAATACGCGCCGCTTTATCGTCAGCAGTATGTGATGATTGCGTCTGAACGCCTGCAGAAGTAAGCACGGACTCATTACCTGTGCTCACTATGCCGCCAGAAATAGGATTATCAACAATCTCTTTGCCCTCTAATAAAGCGAAGTAATCGTCTACGCCGCCTGGCAAATGACGGATTTTACCGTCAAAAATAGCAAACTGGTGATCCGTAACGCGCTCTAGCAGATACGCATCATGAGAAACAACAATCAAAGTACCTGGCCAGGTATCGAGTAAATCTTCCATAACTGTGAGCATGTCGGTATCTAAATCGTTGCCCGGCTCATCCATAATCAGCACGTTCGGTTCATCGAGCAGAATTAACAGCAACTGCATTCGACGTTTCTGACCGCCCGATAAATCTGCTATAGGAGTCATCAGTTGCGCTGCAGAAAAACCTAAACGCTCCATAAGCTGACCAGGAGTTGTTTCTTTTCCATCAACAATATAGCTTGGCTTATAACGGCTCAAAACTTCTTTTACGCGATACTTTCCGAGCTTTTCTAACTCGTCTAGTCGCTGAGATAGCACAGCAAACTTAACGGTTTTACCAATATTTACGTGCCCTGCAGTAGGCGCTAAACTGCCGTCAATAATCTTGAGAAGCGTTGATTTTCCAACACCATTAGCACCCACAATGCCGAAACGATCGCCAGGGCCAATCAGCCACGTAACGTTATCGAGGATGCGCTTTCCGGTAACCGTGCGCGTTACTGCCGCTCCGCTTTCGCTGTCTTGCGTAATGTCAACACTGACAGATTGAGGTGTCTGTTCCGCTTCGCTCTGCTCATAGACTTGCGTTACGTCAATTAAATCGACTACCTGCTTACCCAAACGGGAAGTAGCCATAGCTTTCAGCTCCACAACATTACGAGGTTCAGGAACGTCGGCAATCAGCTCTTGCGCAGTTTTTACATGGAACTTCTGCTTTGTTGAGCGAGCACGAGCACCGCGAGTAAGCCATGCTAACTCTTTACGCGCTAAGTTTCTGCGCTTCGTTTCGGCTACATCTGCCTGACGTTCGCGCTCTACGCGCTGCATCATGTAGGCAGAGTATCCGCCTTCGAAAGGATCAATGATTCCGTCATGCACTTCCCACATGCGCGTGCACACTTCGTCGAGGAACCAGCGGTCGTGCGTTACGACGAGCAGAGCGCCCGCATTGGCAGACCATCGACTTTTTAAGTGTGCTGCAAGCCAGTGAATCGTCGGCATATCCAGATGATTGGTTGGCTCGTCGAGCACTAAAATATCCCAATCATGCAGCAGTAAGCGCGCTAAATCAACGCGACGACGCTGACCACCCGAAAGAGTTCCAACAAGCGTGTCTAAAGGAATATCGAGCAAAAGCGTTTCTACTATTGCTCGCGATGAGGCATCCGCTGCCCACTCATACTCTTCGCGACCCTCTAAAGCAGCCTGCGCAACGGTTGCGTTATCGTCTAAACTGTCGCGTTGATCGAGCATGCCTAAACTTAAACCGCCGCGCTTAGTTACGCGCCCAGAGTCAACTGGCTGAAGTCCCGCTAAAATACGCAAAAGCGTTGACTTACCGTCACCATTTTTACCCACGATACCAATGCGGTCGCCTTCAACAACGCCCAGCGTTACATCGCGGAAAATGGTTTTTGTCGCAAAATCGAGGGATACGTTTTCTAAGCCAATGTCATGAACAGGCACGAACAAAATCTCCAGTCTAAAAAATTATTAAGCGTTCTCCTGCAGAACGCGCGAAAAACTTGCGCAGCGAGCCGCGAACGAGGAAAAAACGGTATCGGCCACGCGATGCAGCGTGGCTTCATTTTCGCGGAAGTCCTCGCGAATCTTCTTTATCTGAGACTTCTTCAGCCCTTTAATCATTTCTGGCTGCTCCAACCATTGCTCCAAAATAGTTGGCGAAACCTCTAAATGGTACTGCAAACCGAGCGCTGAACCGTAAGCAAAGGCCTGAACCTTCGTAACATCGCTTTTCGCAATAACTGTTGCGCCTTCCGGAGCAGAAACTACGTCGTTATGCCAATGCAAAACCGCGAGCCCAGCCGAATCCATCGGCGCGAAATCGTGACGGTTCACGCGGTCGATATGACCAAAGCCAATCTCCGGCTCTTTGCCCTTCTTCACTTTGCCGCCCAAAGCCGCGGCAATAATCTGATGCCCCAAGCACACGCCCAGCACCGGCTTATGCTCTTGCACGGCAGCCTTCACAATCTTGTGCTCAGTCTTGAGCCCTGGATACTCGTCGAAATCGAGTGCTCCCATCGGACCGCCCATAAGCACCACGCCGCAGTATTCCTCGGACGCTGGCAGATTGGGTTTCTTCTCGTTGAGAATCGAGATAACGCGTGTAGGAATGCCGGCTTCTTCCAAACTGTCCTGGATATGACCAGGGCGTTCCCACTGCGCGTGCTGCACGATAAGAACATACGGCTTTGAGGTTTCAGTCATAGTGCTATTGTGCCACGCGGGGTTGGCAGTGGGGCGCGAGTGGGGTGCGTGAACGAGAACAATTCACCTGATACTACGAGCTTGAGCCAAAAGTTTTGGCTTGTTTGTGTAGTACGAGGTGTTTTGATTGCTGAGTGTGTGCTCGGGGCTGCTTTACGCTCGGTTTGCTGTTGTAGCCTTTACGCTTGATTGCATGTGCAAAGGCCACCTCAGCTGATTGCGTTTTATCTTTTACACGTGAGCGCGTGCGTAAAACTTACCACGGAAAACAACCGTTTGTGAACGTTCACTTTGTGGCAGCCTTTGCACATCTCGTTTCGTGTAAAACGTACCGCTGTGAGAACCTGATTTCCCATCTTTTACGCGCTGCTTTAACTTTCATCAGTTAATGACCTCGATGAACGCTAAAGCTCTCTGCCCCTCTAAACCAGCGGTGGTAAAAGCTTTACCAAGTAGCGCTAACCATCATCTACGAAAGCTACAGCAAAAAACCGCGCGGAAAACAGAAACACCCACTACACAATCGGCGAAATTACGCCCATCTGTCGGGCAAGACTAATAATCTCTAATATATGAGTACACAAATATCGAAGGTAGCTGCCTCACAAAAGGTCTATAATACGGCGACGCACAGCATCATTCCGTTCGAACCGCTGCGTCCTGGACACGTAGGCATGTATGTGTGTGGCGCGACCGTGCAGAGCTCGCCGCACGTCGGGCATTTGCGCGCAGCCGTTGCGTTCGATATTATCCGTCGCTGGTTCACAAAGCTGGGCTACGACGTTACTTTCGTGCGCAACGTTACCGATATCGACGATAAGATTCTCGACAAGTCCGCGGCCGCTGGTCAGCAGTGGTGGCAGCGCGCGTACATTTACGAGCGCGAGTTTACGCAATCCTACGATCTACTTGGCGTTCTGCCGCCGACGTACGAACCTCGCGCGACTGGTCATGTGCCAGAAATGATTGATTTGATTTCGCGTTTGATTGAGCGCGGTCACGCGTACGTTGTGCCGAACGAGGACGGCACTCCTTCGGGCAACGTATATTTTGACGTGCCAAGTTGGAGCAAGTACGGCGAGCTGACGCATCAGGAAGCCGGCACGCAGAGCGCGAGCACAAACGCTGCAAACGCAGCAAACTCAGACGTCGAAGCCGCCGCTCCGTCCATCGATAAAGCCGGCGACGATAAGTACAATCCTGTAGACGCCGCAGACTTATCGGAAGACAAGCACTCCCCTCGCGATTTCGCCTTGTGGAAGGCCCCTAAGGACTCCGATCCGCTCACTGCTCGCTGGGAGACGCCATTTGGCACCGGCCGCCCGGGCTGGCATATTGAATGCTCAGCGATGAGTCACAAGTACTTGGGCGATGATTTCGATATTCATGGTGGCGGTTTGGACCTGCGCTTCCCTCATCACGAGAATGAAGTAGCACAGTCTCACGCTGCCGGCTGGGGTTTTGCTCACGTGTGGATGCACTCGGCATGGGTCACCCAAAAGGGCGAAAAGATGAGCAAGTCGCTGGGCAACGGCCTAAGCTTGGCCAATGTTCTCGAAGGTTATACCCCATGGATTGTGCGCTACGCTTTGGGCGGTGTGCAGTATCGTTCCATGTTGGAGTGGAGCGACCAAACTTTGGAAGAAGCACGCGCTGCATACGAACGCATTACCAGCTTCCTCGACCGTGCTCACGAGCTATTAGAAAACAACAATATTGAGCCAGCAACCACGGAAGACATCACGCACACAACTGCCGACGAACTGCCAAAAGCTTTCGTTACGGCCATGACAGATGACTTTAATATTCCTGGCGCTTTGGCCGCTATCTTTAGCACGGTTCGCCAAGGAAACACTGCTGTAGCGAACAACAATGCACAAGAAGTAGCACAAACCGTAACCGCTGTGCGCGCTATGTTAGATGTTCTCGGTCTCGACCCCGAGAATCAGACATGGGCGACATCGACCTCTTCCAACGCGAACTCCACGAACAGCGCAGAACACGAAGCTCTCGATGTTCTCATCAAAACTCAGCTCGAAGCCCGCGCACAAGCTCGCGCTTCCAAAGATTTTGCACAGGCCGATGCTATTCGCGACGCTCTGAACGCAGCAGGTATTACTATTGTAGATGGCCCGCAAGGCTCCACCTGGAAAGTGAAAGATTAAGGACTTATGGCTACATTCAGTTCCCTCACCGATCGCCTGTCGAACGCTTTTAAGAACCTGCGTTCGAAGGGTAAATTGTCTGAAGCGGATATTGACGGCACTATTCGCGAAATCCGTCGTGCTCTTCTCGATGCCGACGTAGCCGTGGACGTTGTGCGTTCCTTCACCGGACGCATTCGCGAGCGCGCGCTGGGCGCAGAGGTAAGCGATGCTCTTAATCCTGCTCAGCAGGTGGTGTCTATTGTGCACGAAGAGCTTACTGCTGTTTTGGGTGCAGGCGTTGATCGTCCACTCAACTTCGCTAAGAATCCGCCAACAATTATTATGCTGACCGGTTTGCAGGGTGCTGGTAAGACTACCTTGGCGGGAAAACTTGGTTATTGGCTTAAAGATACTGGTCACACGCCTTTGCTGGTGGCTGCTGATTTGCAGCGTCCAAATGCTGTTACCCAGTTGGAGGTTGTGGGCGAGCGCGCCGGCGTAGAAGTTTTCGCGCCTGAGCGCGGTGTTTCCTCGGAAGCTGTAGCTGCAGGAACTGCCACTCCAGGTCAGGACGCTGGCGATCCTGTGCAGGTGGCTCGCGATTCGATTAGCTACGCTCAGCAGAAAATGTACGATACGGTGATTATTGATACCGCAGGTCGTTTGGGTGTTGATGAAGAACTCATGCAGCAGGCGCGCAATATTCGCGATGCTGTTAATCCTCATGAGATTTTGTTTGTGATTGACGCCATGATTGGTCAGGATGCTGTGGCTACGGCGAAGGCATTCGACGAAGGCGTTGATTTCACTGGTGTAGTCCTCTCCAAGGTGGATGGCGATGCGCGCGGTGGTGCTGCCCTGTCTGTGGCGAGCGTCACTGGTAAGCCAATTTTGTTCTCTTCTACCGGTGAAGGTTTGAAGGATTTTGAGGTCTTCCACCCAGACCGCATGTCTTCGCGCATTCTCGATATGGGTGATATTCTCACTCTGATTGAACAGGCGCAAAAGCAGTTTGACGAGGAAGAAGCTAAGAAAGCTGCAGCCAAAATGTCCGAGGGCACTTTTGGTTTGGACGACTTCTTGGCTCAGCTTCAGCAGGTGCGTAAGCTCGGTTCGATGAAGTCTTTGCTCGGCATGATTCCTGGCATGGCCGCTCACCGTAAGGAGCTTGAGCAGCTCGACGAGAAGGAAATCGACCGCACCGAGGCTATTATTCGTTCGATGACTCCTGAAGAGCGTCGCAACCCTTCGATTATTAATGGTTCTCGCCGCGCCCGCATTGCTTACGGTTCTGGCGTAACCGTTACGCAGGTGAACGGTCTCTTGCAGCGCTTCGAGCAGGCTGCCAAGATGATGAAGCGTATGGGCAATTCCGTAGGCATTCCAGGTATGGGTGGCGCTATGGGCATGGGCGCTCCTTCCGCGAACTCGCGTAAGGGCAAGAAGCTTAAGGCTGCTCAGAAAAAGAAGAACAAGTCTAAGAGCGGTAACCCTATGAAGCGCGCTCAAGAAGAGCAGGCGTTACGCGACCGTTTAGCTGGTAAGAAGCCGGCAGCACCGCAGGGCGCATCCTTTATGAAGCAGCAGGAGATTCCAGATATCCCTCAGCTTCCCGATGGTTTCGGCGGATTAGGTAGTTTGCTCGGTGGCAACTAAAAAGTCTCGCCGCACAGCACAAAAGAAAAGCGTGTCTTCTTCTCGGAGGCGCGCTTCGTCTGTTTCGCGCACATCGAAAAGAGGTCATATGCTCGTTTGGATTTTGCTGGGCGTTATTGCCTTGTGGATGGCTTTGCGCTATCTGCCTGCCGGATGGGATTCTTTCGGTCCGTTCCCCTTTGCGATTGCGCTGATTCCTCTGCTGGCCGTTCCGCTCGTCGGCACGCTGGGCTTGGCAGCGCTTACGCATAACCGCGCGCAAGTATGGGCGAGTATTGCTCTGCTTGTTGTGCACCTGGTCTGGTCGCTCACTTTTTTCGTTCCTATTCCGGCGGGCATGATGCCTGTTTTGGGCTCGCCACGTCAAACGATGAGCAGTTCCGCGCACGCAAACAGCACGCAGCAATTAACAGTCATGACCGTAAACGCTCGCTATGGCCGCGCAGATACAAGCGTTATTCTGCACACCATTGAGCAGATGAATGTTGATGTTTTAGCTGTTCAGGAAGTGAGCGCTGATTTTGTTCAGCGCTTGCACGACGCCGGCATAAGCTCGGTTATGGCGTATGAACAGTTGGGCGAGAAAAAAGACAGTGATAACGGCGGTTTTAACGCTGTATGGTCGCGCTACCCTGCCACCAGTTCCGGCGCGACTTTGCTGGAGAATATGGGCTCGAATACCCCATGGATCACTCTTCAAGTGAATAATAATGCGGTGCGCGTGGTCTCCACGCACCCGTATTCACCGCAGCGCAGTACGAAGCAATGGCAGCACGATATTGCAGCTCTGACCCAGCTCACCAGTGGTGCAGATATGCCGACGATTGTGATGGGCGATATGAATTCAAGCACTTTCCATCCAAGCTTGCGCGCAACCATCAATACAGGCTTGCTAGACTCGTCTTTGGAAGTGCATCGCGGAGCGCACCCTACTTTCCCATCATCATGGACTTTCTTACCGAGCGTTATCGAAATCGATCATGTGCTCCATACGCGCGAAATGCAAGCGGTCAGCGTGCGTACAGCTGTTATACCGCGAACTGATCATCAAGCGCTTATCTGCACGCTCAGCTGGCGCTAACAGGACAAAGGAGAAGAAATGGCAAAGAAAAAAGCAGTAACTTTTAGCGACGAGTGGGATTTTACGCACGTTTCGGGAGTACGCGCTCATGTGGCCAGGCTGTCGGGAACCGCAACTTTTCGCGTAACTTTTAGCCGCGCAAACGGTTTAGAGCTAGCCAACGGCGAGTACGAAATTCAAACGGATAGCAAGTATATTCCGCACTCCATCGTGGACCGCATTATTGCCGACGATATTGCGGCAGCTCAGCGTGCTCACAAGTAGCAAAAATCGAGCCGTTCCGATAAACTAGAACGCGTTATCTGCGTATGTTGGCGCCCTCAATTCCAATATGCGCGGGGTTACACGTTGCTCAGTGATTGCGTGCCCCACACGGATGACCTGAACAACACCCTCATGATACAAGGAGAGCCATCTTGGCAACTAAGATTCGTTTGAAGCGTTTCGGTAAGAAGTTCTACGCATTCTATCGCGTAGTTGTAGCAGATTCTCGCGTAAAGCGCGACGGTAAGGTTATTGAGGAGATCGGTGTATACGATCCAAACAAGCAACCTTCCCTCATTCAGATTAACTCTGAGCGCGCACAGTACTGGCTCGGCGTTGGCGCACAGCCATCCGAACCTGTTTTGAACCTGCTCAAGATTACCGGTGACTGGCAGAAGTTCAAGGGCCTGCCAGGTGCAGAAGGTACTTTGCGCACCGCTGAAGCTGGTCCAGATGCTGCTGCACGTATTGAAGCTGCAGACAATGAAGCTCAGAAGCTTAAGGCTGCAAAGTCTGAAGCTGCTGCAAAGGCTAAGGCAGAAGCTGCTGCTGAAGCTGAAGAAACACAGCCAGAAGCAGAGGCTGAGTAAAATGTTGACTGAAGCGGTAGAGCATTTGATTAAGAACATCGTTGATTTTCCAGACGATGTATCGGTAAAGTCTCATGACAGCGCTCGAGGCGAGCACATTCGCGTTCGCGTTAATCCCGAAGATATTGGTCGCGTTATTGGACGTCAAGGTCGCACGGCATCCGCCATCCGAACCGTCGTTCAAGCTATTGCGGACCACAACGTTCGAATTGATATTATCGATGCGCGCCGCTGATTCTACGCACACAAACCCTCAACAGCGCACGTTGTTGAGGGTTTGTCGTATTGGGCGAGCTCAGGGTCTAAAGGGCGAAGTCAATGTTCATCTTTTTACTGATGATCCTGAGCATCGCTTTGCCTCAGGTTCTATCCTTCTTACACGTGATGGTCGCGAATTCGTTGTACTTAAATCACGTAATTATAAGAGCCGTTGGATTGTTCTCTTTGAAGGTGTAACAGATCGTAATGTTTCAGAAGTATTAAATGGCACTGATTTATTCGTTGAAAAAGACCGTACATCTGCATCCTCACCTGCACCTGAATCCAAACATTCTGATGATGCGTTATATGCCGATACCCCAGATGTACTTCATGAAGCTCCTGTTGCTAAGTTGGCTGATAGCTCTGAATCAGATGAATGGTATTTAGACGATCTCGTAGGTCTAGAAGTTTTGCAGGTGGATGACTCGCAAGCTGCACGTTCTGCTGACTATGATGGTGTTGACGCACATCCTATCGGTAGAGTTTCTGCTGTTATTAATAATGCTGCGCAAGATTTACTTGAGCTTCGGTTAGATGATGGTCGAAAACCTCTGATTCCATTCGTAGAGCCAATCGTGCCTATCGTGGATATTGATGAAGGATATATTCTTATCGACCCACCAGCGGGCTTGCTAGATTTGTAATTATCTGCTCATACTTCTCATACATAAAGTTTCCCCTTCTAAAATTTCGTAAGGTGTCTCGTGCTCATTGATATCGTGTCGGTTTTCCCAGAATATTTCAATGTACTCAACTTGAGTTTGCTTGGCAAAGCTCAAGACAAGGGATTATTGGAATTCAAGGTACATATTCTACGCGATTGGACACACGATGTTCATCATAGCGTCGATGATACTCCTGTCGGAGGTGGAGCCGGCATGGTGATGAAGCCAGAAATTTGGGCAAACTGTTTAGACGATTTACTGAGCATCCCTCCGCTTACCGATATACGTGATGCAGATTCTGAGCGCGGGAAAAATTCCAATGCTATCCTTGTCTTTCCAAATCCTTCAGCACCTACCTTTACTCAAAAAGATGCTACAGAACTTTCTCACGCAGATCATCTCATCTTTGGATGCGGTCGATATGAAGGTTATGATGGTCGTTTGCCAGAATATTACAAAGCCCAAGGATTTGACGTTCGTGAGTACTCTATCGGCGACTACGTACTCAACGGCGGAGAAGTAGCAGTATCAGTGATGGTAGAAGCTACTACTCGTCTCATTGATGGTTTTATGGGAAACCACGCATCCATCGAAGACGAATCATACACCGGTTCAGAAGGACTTTTGGAGCATCGTCAATACACTAAGCCAGCATCGTGGCGCGGTATGGATGTCCCTGAAATTTTATTATCTGGTCACCATGCACACATTAATCGTTTCCGCCGTGATGAAGAATTGCGCCGCACCTCAGAACTTCGTCCAGATATTATTGAAAAACTCAATTGCCGTAATCTTGATAAAAAAGACCGGAAGCTACTCATGGAACTTGGTTGGAATGTTTCTGGTGATTTCCCACGATACTTAAGTTAATCACGACTCCTAGTAGTTGTTAAGAGATTAAACCAGTAACCAACATGATTTTTTAGCAACTATCTGCATGCAATATACCCGAAAAGCACAAAGCGAGCTTAAGCTACTCAAATTTGACACCATCTCTTATACTTTCTGTAGTTACTATCAGTAGTATGAACAAGTTGTCGAAAATATTCTTGCAGAAACTATACCCTCAATAATATATATCATAAGTTACATTATTAGCGATATGCATATTTTGTAATAAAAATCAATTCATATAATACAGAATAAGAAAATTTATCCACTATTTGGACAGAAATAGCATTCACTTACGTACATTATTAGGCTGTCAATCAATTCTTACAACACCGTAAGAATTGATTGACATAGGAATTTACAGAGCATCCTGTAATTACCTATTGCATACGAAAGAAGGTGACTACGATGTTCCCAACTTACCGAGTAGGACAACGCTAGCGCGTGAATAATGAGGGGGTAGGGATTTCTTCAAAGGATCCGTGAAGGAATCTCCCTACTAATGAATTATTATCAGCTCACACATATATTTCAAATATCCAAGAAAATAATCATGCTAAAAATAAAAAGAACACTTCAACCCTATGCTTATAACGGAAAAATTCAATTTGGCTTTGGTAATTCTACTCTTATCCGCGAAATCCCTGATACACCGCGTAATCGTTCGCTTTTACTTTCAACAGACCTTGAAAAAGTGGCAACTACATCTGAACTCGACAGATTTAAAAATTTGGGTTTAGTAACAGATAATCCATACAACGACTCTCGATATTCTAGAAATATCAACTTCTTTGAATGGATTGATGAAAGTAGTAATATTTCTCCCGCATCATATCAAGAAAAACTCCTTAACAGTTCTGTGCTTATAGTCGGTATTGGGGGTATAGGTGGAACTATTGCTGAGTCTTTAACTCGCTTGGGAGTCGGAAAACTTATACTTGTCGATTTTGATGTTGTTGATGAATCTAATCTCACACGTCAGAGTATCTATAATATCGAGAATATTCAACATTCAAAAATCGAAGCAGCTCGAAATTATCTTCACAGTATAGGTGAAACTCACATTGAAGTCATAACGCAAAAGATTAGCACTAAACCGGATCTAGAAAAAATCTACACTGACAACATCTTTGATCTTGCAATATGTAGTGCTGATACACCGCAAGATATAGATTTCTGGTTTGACGATTTATCTGCTAAATATAATATTCCTTTTATAGCAGGTTCATACGCTTCAACCGTTATAAATTACGCATGCATAATTCCTAATATCACGGTTGATTTACATACTTTCTACGCGGAAAATAAAATTACCGACGATCACCTAATTCCTGATAAAGTGTCAACCAGCGTTATAGCACCCATTACTTTTATGGCTGCTGGTCTTATCAGTTATAAAGTTTTCGCGATGTTGACAGGATTAAACAATATGTGCAACTGTATTCAAATTGATGTTCTAACTTGGGATATTCATCAATACGATATCAGCTTGAGCTCCAAATCTAAAGAAAATGAGTAACATGCAAATATTACATACAGGTTGGCGAAGTTTCCCCTTCAATTTCCGCCAACTCGTCTATGGCAAAAGCCTACTTAATATCGCTGATAGCTTCTATGCCGTAGCACTTTCCGTCGGGTTGGTATCCGTCTACCATATTGAAGCTGGGCAGTTATCTACTTTCACGCTTATCGCCATGATTCCAGCAATGTTTGGATTTCTGTTCGGCGCACGGATAGATGCAATAAAAGCGAAGAAAAATTGGCTTATCGCATGTCAAAGCATGTATGTCCTTCTTGTCATCGTGATGATTATATGCATGTATACGCGCGTTCCCATAGCGATACTGTGTACTGTTAATTTTCTTTTTTATTGTTTAACATCTGTCATGGGTGCACTTGACACCAGTATCGTTCCTCAAGCGCTTAATGACGATGAAAAACTCATCGAACGCTCTGTCGATATTCAGTATCTAACAGGAAATATTTTAAATATTGCCTCTAATTTCGCTGCATCCGTTCTCCTGGGCGTTATCACTTATTTCATTGTTTTAAATCTCAGCATTCCATTCTTCATTGCTGGCATTTATTTCTTTTGGAGAATGAAAATTTCTGTTCGCGAAACTACTTCACCATCTGAGAATTCCACCGATATAACACAATACAGTTTTCAAGATTCCATTCGTTATTTTTCTCAGCAACGTGTACCATCGGCAATTATCGTATGTGAAGCTTTCCTGAGCGGCGCGCTCGATGTTCTTTTTGCATTGGCGCCGCTCTATCTTGTCTCTATTCATGTCGATATCGCATGGCTAGGTCTTGTCATCGCTATCCAGCAAGGTGCTGATCTACTCGGCTCGGTATGCGCGCCGTTTATCCGCATCAGACCTACGCATTTCTTCTGCTGGGATTATATTATTTCTGGAACTGCGTTGTTACTTGTCTTTGTTGTGCCATGGATTCCTGCAAAAATTATCACTTTTGCTATCGGTTACTTTGTTATCGGCATCTCTGGTAATTATTTCAGCAAAATGCTTTTTAGCTCATATGATCACCAACGTCTAGGCAGTGTTGATACCATTATCAGGTCTCTCTATGCGATATTTGGTATCGCTTTCCTTCTCATCCCGAATTTCTATAGCAATATCACGGTACTAGGAATTGTATTTAACGGTATTACTATTCTTTTCGGAATTGTCTTAGCTCTTCACATTTATACTAAACGGCGTAAATAGAACACTGTCGTTTCTCCATAATCTTTACGCAGATAAATTTCGAAACCTTGTGGCGCATAGATATCGTCTGAACGAATCGAACGTTCAACCATAATGACGCCATCTGCAGAAAGTACCGTGCTCATCCACTCAATCTGATGGTTGAGAACATTTGTTTCCACAGCGTACGGAGGATCCATAAAAACGAGATCGAAAAGTTCCGCGCTTCCTGCTACTTTTTGCGTATATTTTTCCGCCTGCGCACGAATAATTTTAATAGATAATTCACATGCATGATAGCCTTTAAAACCCTGCGCAGTTTGAGCAATTAAACGTGCAATCTGAGCATTGGATTCTACAAAAGTAACCGAAACTGCTCCCCGACTTAGCGCTTCGAATCCTAACGCACCCGTGCCTGCATAAATATCCGCTACGCGCGTATTATCGAGCACGCCCTGTGATTCCAGATGTGAAAAAATAGCTTCTTTCGCACGATCTGTCGTTGGACGAGTCGTTGAAGCATTCTTCGGAGTTTTAATCTCTTGCCCTTTAAATCGGCCTGCAATAATGCGCATACTGATAACTTAGCACTGGGGGTTTATTTGAATATTAGCGCTACTCTAACAGCACTCATGAACTCTTCAAATACTCCGCCGTATCACGTTCAAAATCAAGCACAGCTCCCAATAATTCTGGATCCTCACTCAGCTTTTTATCGTGATGAATAAGTTCTTCAGCGTCTTCACGTGCTTGCGCAATAATATCCGCATCTTGAACGACCCTAAGCAATTTGAACGATGTAGATAGACCCGATTGAGAATCCCCCAGCACGTCTCCCGCACCACGAAGTTCAAGATCCGCTTGCGAAATCACCGCCCCATCCAAAGAATTCTTAATAACGTCTAAGCGCTCCTCAGCAGTGCTTTCAGGTTGTGCATTATGAACTAAGAATGCCCACGATTGTGTGCCACCGCGACCTACTCGACCACGCAACTGATGGAGCTGCGAGAGCCCAAAATTATCCGCATCAAAAATAATAATGCAGCTTGCTTGTGGGACGTCCACTCCCACTTCAATCACGGATGTAGCTACAAGTACAGGAGCATCTCCACGGGCAAATTTCTCCATTACAGAATTTTTCGTCTCATCATCGTCACGCCCTGTAAGCGTTTGAATTTCAATTCCAGAAAATTGCGGAAGAGAGCTCAAACGTTGCGAAATTTCGCTTACGGAATGAAGTACCTTCTTTGCAGAACGTTCTATCGGTTCACCAGTTTGTGGATCAAAAAGTTCGTCGGCAAAAGAATCCATCGTTTCGTCGATTTCATCTTCATCAATTCTGGCGCATACTACGTAAATGCGTTCTCCCGCATCAATCCTTTGACGAGCGTGAATAAAGACCTTGCGCATAGTTGCCCCATCATTTTCATGAACAAGCACAGTGCGGATAGGTTTTCTTCCTCCCGGAAGTTCGGTAAGCCATGAAATATCAAGATTGCCAAACCATGTCATAGCTGCAGAGCGAGGTATAGGAGTTGCTGTCAACACAAGCATATGAGGAACCACACCATCTTGGTTAATTTCGGAGCGCAACACTTCACGTTGTTCGACACCAAAACGATGTTGCTCATCAATAACAGCGGTTGCCAAATGAGGTGCCTGGAAAGTTTTTCCAAAAGCGGCATGCGTTGCTACCACTATGCATGGCACACCTGACGCTGGGATTGCCAATGCGCGCCTACGTTCAGCGAGTTTCATACCACTGTGCAAAAGCACGATAGGAATCTCGCTTAACCCGGCTGCCGTAAGCATGCTGGAGATACTTGCGATGTGTTGCTGCGCAAGAACTTGTGTCGGTGCGACGATGACGGCTTGTTTACCAGCTCCTACTGCTTGGAGTAGTGCTGCAAGTGCGACGATGGTTTTCCCCGAGCCGACCTCACCTTGGAGAAGTCGACTCATAGGCTTTCCGGACGACATATCGCGCGTGATTTCTTTAATAACATCCTGCTGCCCGCCCGTAAGCGTAAATGGGAGAGAGGAAATAAGCCGCTCCACAAACCCCCGCTCGTCGGCACAACTGTATGCACGAGCCGAAGAATTATCCTCACGCATTTTGACCATGGCAGTTTGCGATATGAGTACTTCCTCATAACGTAATGTTTCTATACCATGATTAAAATTCTGCTCATCAGATGGCAGATGAATAGCGATAATCGCTTCCGCTTTATGCAACAAATTCCGCTGAATTCGGACAGCTTCAGGTATAACATCAGGAATAGCATGACGAAGCTTATCGATATCGATAATTGGTTCGTCAGGCGATTGAGGCTCCGCTTCCTCTTCTCGTTGAATCGTTGGTATTTCACCTGCGAGGGCTTTAAGCATACTCACAATTGATTCGTGAATATGTTCGGATGAAATCGTTGAATTCGCATGATAAACAGGCCGTGGACGGCTCAATCGATCGATTGCTTCCTCTATTGTGTCCACTTCACCCGGTCCTGGGACATCTAACGAATTATCTCGGACAATGCACGTTTGCGGATGCGTAAATTGAATAAAACCACCATACTCACTCGGCATTCCTTGCACCGCAATTTGCGCACCTTCATTAAGACGATTCGTAATATAAGAGACGTAATATTTCTTATACGTAAAATAGACAAGACGTGCTTCTAGACGAGAACCATCACCCACACGTACTTCCACTCGGTGCCCATTTCGAGCAGACATTGGAGTCACACGCGTGTCCAATACTGTCGCACTGAAAGCTACATTTTCGCCTATTTTAATATCATCAATCTTGCGTACAGACACACGCTTAGTCGCGCGAAAAGGGTAATACCCAATCGCATCAGCAATGGTAACGACGCCCAGCTTTTTAAGAGCTCCAATGCGGCGCTTATTGGTCAGCACCGAAGATACTGCTGAATGAATATCAACCATTGTAGCTCCCTGTACTCGTGCTATCTTTTGGACTGGTTCACGTTTCATTTCATAACTTGGTTTAATCTTACTGTAATCGCAATGCTATATGTATACCAGTCTTACAGTCGATTTTCAATCTACTACTTTTGATCAATTCCAATTTATTTTTTGCAGGTCGTCCCATTTTGTCGAACGAATACGAGCTACAAAAGATAATGAAACGGGATGAGTTGCAAAAAATTCAGCGAGTACAGCTTGTAAGAACCCAATTCGCACAAACTTATTGCCTATTGCCAGCTAAGCGCGCAGGCAATAAAAACCCCAGGATTCCTCCCGGGGTTAGTTCGTGGCTTAACTATGCCACGCGACGCTGAACCTTGCCAGCCTTAAGGCAAGAGGTGCACACGCGGAGGCGAACATTCTCGCCATCAACAGTAGTACGCACAGCCTGGAGGTTTGGCAGGAAGCGACGCTTATTACGAATATGCGAATGCGATACGCTATAACCGGTCTGTGGACCCTTACCGCATACTGCGCAACGAGCTGCCATCTTGGACTCCTCTGTTTGTATAAGTCTAAAACTCACATCTTCCGTGCTCTGCGACCACTATGCCAATAGACACAACCAATAGGCACAATGCGCCTAGAGCAAACAACTTCTCTATAATACACAAGGATGCAGACCTTTGCAAACCTCGGACATGCTTGACAAGCATACTGCGCTGTGAGCTAACAGCCGCTGTGTCTGTCTTGAAATCACTGTGAAAATCTTAGCCTGCAACTTGTGCTGCTCGCTCTTTGCTATACAGTCGTGCCTAGAGCCTAAACCCTAGAGCGCACACTACTGCAAGGACGACCATGAATAGCATCATTAAATTTCTCACAAACTGGGTAAATAACCAAACAGACCGTTTTATCTTTCTTGCCATCACGATAGTAGTTACTGTCTTAATTTCGCATTTTGTAGCAAAGGCTATGCACGCTCTGCTTGATCGTTCTCCTCTGCCTAGCGCCAGCTTATTTATTAACGTTACCCGTTCTGCCCTGTGGGTGATTGCTTTTATTATTGTGCTTAAACCCGTTTTCGGCATTGAGGCAAATTCCTTAATTACCGCTCTGGGAGTTGGTGGTGTGGCGATTTCCTTGGGTATGCAGGACACTATCTCCAACATTATCAGCGGTTTCGGCCTTATGGCGGGTCGCGTCATTAAGCCGGGCGACCGCGTAGTTATTAACAATATTCACGGCACAGTTAAGGATGTTACCTGGCGACACACAGTTGTTATTGAGCGCAACGGTAACGAAATGTGGATTCCTAACTCTGTGCTCAACACTGCGAGCTTGGAAAAGATTTTGCGCTCAAACGAGGCGTATACCACTTTACGTATTTTATTAAAGCCTTCTATTGATGTGCGTTCCACCGTTGCCGATATTGTGCGCACAGTTCAGACCGCAACGCTTAATTACTCGCTCAAGGGCACAACTCCTACTGTGCGTTTAGTCAGTTTTACTGCGTACGGCATTGAAGCAAACGTTGTTTTATATGCAAAAGAACGCACTGCTTACTCAGTTATTCATGACAGTGCTGCACGCGCTTTGGCAGGTAAGCCATATCTTGCTTCTGCTTTACCAGATAGCGGTGAGCCAACAGCTTCTACAGTTCCGCTCGATAATATTCAATTGCCTGATTTAGTGTCTACTCAGATTTTGCGCACACCGTTAGTAGATAACGCTATGGAGGGCGCTTCTGCTGCTAAGAAGAAGGTTGTTGATACAGGAGTGACGACTGTAGTTCAAAAACCAGTTGAATTTCCTGCTCCGGAACGTTGTAAGAAGAACAGTTCTAAGGAGTAAATACTGGGCGCTTTTGATATAAGCGATAGCCAACTGCGCGAAGAAAACCGCCTCTTTGGATTTTTAGTGGGGTTTTGGTTTGCTTTCATGCTTGCTCATAGCTTGACGGAATGGTTCATGAAGCGTGACTTGCTCTAGCGTTCCATGATTCACGAACTCAGCGCTAACAATGCTGACATCCCTACAACCGAAACACTCGCCAAAATCCGAAGACTCCTTACAAAGGTGGTTCTATCAATCCGCATGCCGTAGGTTATGATGCCGTGCAACGCGTTACCTCTCGGAACAGTCAGAACTCTCAATACAACACAGACGCGTGAAGAATAACCAACCTGTAAGTAAAACGGCGAGATTCCAAGAAGAATCTCGCCGTACTGTTTTCTCTGGAGGAGAAATCTTATGGTTATCCCTTAACAGAGCCAGACATGGACTGCTGGTAGTAGCGCTGCATCAGAATGAACAAAATCGCAATCGGAATAGATACGCACACAGCTCCAGCTGCAAAGCGTGCATACCACTCATTCACGTACTCCTTTTGCAGCATCTGCCACAGCCCCAAAGCCACCGTATAGTTGTCTTGCGTACGGGCAATAGCCTTTGCCAGCACGAAGTCAAGCCACGGCCCCAAGAAGCCTACAATAGCCTGATACACAATCATAGGCTTGCAGATAGGAATAATGATCTTCACGAAAACCTGCCAGCGCGTGCAGCCATCAAGGTACGCAGCTTCATCGAGCGACATAGGAATAGTATCCATATACCCCTTCATCACATAGAATCCCATACCCGATCCAGCAGAGTATACCAAAATGAGGGAAATAATAACCAACGATCCGCTGGTCAATCCAAATGCCTTCAAAATGAAGTAGATGGCAATAACCGACATAATCGATGGGAACATGCCTAAAATCAAGGCAATATTCATAAAGGTTTTACGCCCGCGGAAACGTAAGCGTGACATGCAGAAAGACACAGCCAGCACAAAGAACATCGAGATTAAGCAGGTGAAGATTGCAATAATCAACGTGTTCATAAACATGCGAGGGAAGTTCATCACGCTTGTTTCGGTGAACAACTGAATATAGTTGTTGAAGGTGTACTCAGTTGGGAAGAAGGTTGGCTGATATGCCGCCGTATTCTTGTTAAAGCTTTCAAGGAACACCCACACCACAGGCAGAATCCAGATTGCCGCCATCAGCGCCAAGAAAATATGCGTAATAGTATCCGTAAGAATGCGACGATACTTTTGGTTCTTCCAAAATGGAATCTTATCGTTTGCGTGCTTCGTTGTTTGAGTATTCATTACAGGAAACGCTCCTCATTCTTGTAGGAACCGGAACTGCGGTAGGTAATCAGAGATACCACTGCAAGCACAATAAAGGTCATAATGCCAATAACAGCGCCGAGATTGTAGTTATTCTTATCCACGGTGAGCTTGTACAGCCAGGTAATGAGCAAATCTGTTTTACCTGCAGATGCCCCCACAGGGGTTGGAGCACCGCCGGTGAGCAGATAAATCACATTAAAGTTATTCACATTACCCGTAAAGGTGGTAATAAGGTAAGGCGTCATAACGAAGAAGATATATGGCAAAGTCACGTTGACGTAGCGCTGCCACCAGTTTGCACCATCCAGTTCTGCAGCTTCGTAAAGTTCTGCTGGAACATTTTGCAGAATACCAGTAATTTGCATAATGGTATATGGAATACCCACCCACAGGTTAATAACAATAACGGTAACGCGCGCCCACAAAGTATCGGTGAGGAATGGCAAGGCGTGATGAATCAAGCCAGAGTCAAGCAGTAAGCGGTTAATTGCACCATCCTGACGCAACATGGTCTGCATAACCAGCAAAGATACGAACTGAGGCACAGCAATCGACATGGAGAAGCATGCACGCCAGAAACCCTTGAGCTTCGTGGTTTTGCGGTTAATAATCATCGCCATAAACATGCCGAGGAAGAAGTTCAAGAAGGTAGCAAAGAACGCCCAAATCAAGGTCCATACTAAAACATCAAAGAACATACTTGCCGTTACATCTTTGCTGCCCTGTCCAAAGAAGAGACCGAAGTTCTTTAATCCTACCCAATCAAAGAGCACTGCATGGTCTTTATCGTAATTGGTAAAAGCCATGGAAATCATAAATACCAATGGCAAAATAGTAAAAACAACCACGCCCAACACCGGCAAAGACATTAAACCAATCTGTGCACGAGTGTCGAAAATATCATGCCAATCTTCACGAATTGTTGTTGCTCGTCCGCGCTCAGCAACGTCATGCTCAGCTTTGAGCGAGCTGCGTGCAGACAGAGCGGAAAGCCATACGAACAAAATAGCAGCGAAAATAGCCATAACGCCGTACAGCAAAATAACGACAGAATTATCGCCTGCAGTATATTCCCAGAAACCATCAACCTTTACTCGTCCCTGCTTAACCGTGCCCAAAGTACCAATTTTTGACAGATACGTAGAGCCAGTAGTTACAAAGTACGAGATAATAGCGATCTCAGAAGCTAAAAATAATAAGCCTTTAACAATCTGCTTGCGCGCCAGATTGCCCACGCCAAAAATAATGTAGGAGAGTTTGGTAAAAATATCACCACTGACCCACGTGCGCCCAAAAACCGAGCTTTTCATAGTAATATCCATCCTCCGAAAAACAGCCAGCAAGATAATAGAAAATCAGATAACAGAAAAATTATCTTGCCTATAAAAACTCACCCACAGTCATTGATGCGTGAGAAAGTGAAGGAGAAACGCATCAATGACTGTAAGGGGTTTTAAGCATATTTACTTCTTATATGCGTCGAACCATGCCTGCGTCTTTTCAGCCGCATTTGCTGCGGTAACATCACCAGTGGTAATTGCAGTACCGAAGTTTTCGCATGGATCCCAGAAGTTGCTCATCTCTGTCAGAGTTGGCTGAATAATCGAAGTATTAGCCAAAGTGTCAATCTGAGCCTTAGCAGCTGGATCATCGGCAACCATGCTCTCCAAAGACTTGTCTGCTGGAATAATCTGACGCATCTCATAGTGCTTCTTTTGAGCCTGAGTTGAACCAAGGAATGCTGCAAACTGAGCCGCAATCTTTGCGTTCTTGGCGTTAGGATTATAGGCTATAGAAGTAGAGCCTGCGAAGGACTTCATCTGGTATGTGCCAGAATCAAGAGTGAAGCTTGGCAGCTGTGCTGCTGCATAGTTATCTCCCAAAGCTTCCTTCATGTCCTGTGCACTCCAGGTTCCAGAGAAGTAGACATCTGCAGTGCCGTTCTTCATTGCAGCTAAGCCAGCATTGTCTGCATTATTATCGAGAACGAAGTTAGGGTTCTTCATAAGGCTTGTAAGGAATTCAGTAACTTCTGCAGCGTGTGGACCAGGTTGAATGCCAGCCTTAGCATCTGTACCCTTCTTACCAAAGATGGTCATACCGTCGCCCACATAGAAGGATGGCAAATACCATGAGTTAGCAATATTAAAGGTTACCTTACCCTTTTCGAGCATTGTATTGAAGGACTTAATATCGTCCGCACTGAACTTGGACTTGTTGTAGTACATAAACCAGGTGTTACCCGAGAGTGGAACACCATAAAGCTTGCCATCGGTACCAGTAACCGAATTGACCAAGGTTTCGTCGTTCTGCTCTTTTACCTGCTTGGTTGCATCGTCAGACAGCTCACCAATAGCTTGAGCATCTACCAAAGCACCCAGCTGATCGCTTGCAAACTGATATACGTCTGCTGCTGCCGCTGGATCTTGCTTAACAGTGGTTGCTGCATCTGCAGACGTGACCACCGAGTTCTTCCAAGTAATCTTGTATTCAGGATGTTCTTTTTCGAATGCAGCTTCCATAGTTTGCAGCCAGGAATCCTTCTTGGCCTGATCTTCCGCAGCAGACCATACGGTAATGGTTGCTGTTTTAGAATCCGAACCAGAACCTGAATTCGAGGCACCACATGCGCCTGCGCCTAAGAGCATGGCAGCAGCTGCACCAGCAGCTAATACCTTTGCAAACTTCGTCATCATTGACCTCCCCCAAAAAAACGGATCTCTATCGAGGTAACAAACTTCAAGCAATGAACAACTGCGTTCACAAGTGCGAGCACCGCGCCCATTTCTTCTTTGTTACTAGAACTGAGTATATCCGTTTTGCATACGTTTGCAAGTTTTATTTGCCGAAAACAAGTAAATGATGAGAAAAAGTACTATATAGAAAGACTTTAGCTTTTGGATTTGCTTTTTGAACGTAAGAAAATATATTATTTTAAGCCATTTGGGAACGTTCTCAAGAAATATTACAGAAGTACCTTTGACATTATTTATTATCTCATAAAATGGACAAAATACTGTATGCCGACATCTTTCGAACATCGGCATACAGCAGACAGAGCGAAGGAAGAACGCAACGACTTTAGAAAACGACGAACAGCGTTCCGAAAACAAGAATAAGCAAATATGCTCCATACCACCCCAATTGCACTACGCGATTATCGCGGCTATATCCCATTTTGTAGTCATTGCGGTAATGCAAAACAACAGCGCCAATACCTGGAGTAATCACGCACATCGCGCCGAAAATTCCCGATAAGAGCATCATCGTATTCTCTTTAAGACCGAGGAAGTAATAAATATAAGCGAAAACGAGCATAATCAGTCCCAACGGAACTAACTGCTGACGAATGCCCACGCGAAGCATCAGCATCCACATAGCAGCGAGCACAAAAATAACAGTATCTAATACGAGGGTATTGCGCGAATGCTTCGAAAATACTTTGCCTGTTTTCGCGGAAACATTTTTCATAATCTCGCCGCGCATACCGAAGGTGAAAATAATAATAAATACTGCCCATACCGGATTTTGTGAGCTGAAATCCCATGCTTTACCGGTGGTTACCATATCGTATGGCACTTCGCTGAGCAGAGCAAGCACAAAAACGCGGGCAAGATAGCCGTTCATATGGCGTGTGTGTTTGATGCCTTGAACGGTTAGCCATGCTATAAGAGGCACAGCCAGCCAAGACAGCACTTCTGAGACGACAGCCAAGGTTAACCCCACCATATTTTCTATGCCAAACAAGGTAGGGAAAATCGCGGTGGCGAGAACCGAGAAGAAAGTGAATACCAAAGCGATGGTTTTAATACCAGCAACAGAGAGACCGCGCTGTTGGGCAGGCTGATCAGCACTGCGTGCATCCGTAGCTGCACGCGTTGATGGAGACGCTGAGGTAGATGCTGAATGGATTTCTGGCGCATAATGCTGATTCTTCTCGCCCATAATATTCCTTAATATATTCCTTCGCCTTCGAACTCGACTGTGCTGGTTGCCTGTGCTAGTTGCCCAGTGAAACCGTTAAGCACATGGCAGCTGCATTACAATCTCCTGCGTTGTAGCCACTTAGTCTAACAATCTACATAAACAAGCTCAAACAAATGCCATAGAGGTTCATCTGACTTAGTGGGGGTTTTCGAGGTTTGCGGGTGCGTAACTGGACACAATTAACCTTCACACTGCGTTAAATTCGAAGAGTTCTTACTCTCACGCATTCTGCTTAACCGATTAATATACCTGTTATGCCAGTTTTGATGCGCAAAAATGGCTTCAAAACTGGCATATCGGTTGCGCGTATCGACTTCAC
>NZ_ATVB01000009.1 GCF_000420505.1 Alloscardovia omnicolens DSM 21503
GTCGACAAATCAAAAGTTGTTTAATGCACCAACTGGTTTATCATGATAAAAGAACTATGAAGTTTGAAAAGCGACGAGGAGATACTCATGACGAATTTTGATTTTCTAAAATTAGAGCCAAAATTTGATAGCTTTTCAGATGATGCAATCTCTGCTGAAAAGATTTTGCCGATAGATGTGAAATCGTCTGCTGTTACATGTCGTCGTGCAATGGAGCTTGCAATTAAATGGATGTATTCTGTTGATACATATCTCAATAAACCGTGGGATGAAAAGCTTGCTACGTTGATGAGTACTGATGATTTCAGAGGTATTGTTGACCCAGAGTTACTCGCCCGCATGCATTTCATTCGTAAAATAGGAAATTCTGCAGCACATGGCGATAAGAAGATTACGGAAGATGCGGCACTGGTATGTTTAGAAAATCTTTTCTATTTTATGGATTTTGTTGCATACTGTTACGCCGATAATTATACAAAGCCTAATTTTTCACATGAGAGTATTGGTAAGGCTGAATCTGGTTCAGTTGCGGTTGCAGGAACGTCTAATCATTCAATTGATGTAGAGATAAAACTCGAACAGCTCATGAAGGAAAATGCTGATTTACGTGAGCAACTTACCAGTAAGCGCGAAGAGCAGCAACCTACTTATGCTCCGAAGCCACTAGAATTTTCTGAGTTCAAAACTCGTAAGATTTATATAGATTTGATGCTTGAAGATGCAGGCTGGATTGAGGGCAAGAACTGGATTAATGAATATGAAGTTCTAGGAATGCCAAATAAGTCTGGAGTTGGTTTTGCGGATTATGTGCTGTGTGGCGATGATGGAAGCATTCTAGCCGTTGTTGAAGCGAAGAAAACGTGTGTTGACGTGGCAAAGGGTCGTCAACAGGCAAAACTTTATGCTGATTTGATTGCACAGCGGCAGGGATGTCGTCCAGTTGTATTCCTTACAAATGGTTTCGATATGCGAATCATTGATAACCAATATCCTGAGCGTAAAGTAGCTGCTTTTTACTCCAAGCGCGACTTGGAAAAACTCTTTAACTTGCAACGTACGCGCTCAAGTCTTCAAAATATTCGAGTTGATAAGAATATTGCCGATCGCTATTACCAAGAAGCAGCTATCAAGTCGGTGTGCGAGGGTTTTGGTAAAAAGAACCGTCGTAAGACACTTCTTGTCATGGCAACGGGCTCTGGGAAGACGCGTACAGTAATTGCTTTATGTAAAGTACTTCTTGAGCAAGGCTGGGTAAAGAATATTCTTTTCTTAGCAGATCGAACTTCATTGGTAACGCAGGCGAAGCGTAATTTTGTTAATTTATTACCTAGCCTATCCGTTACTAATTTGAGTGAAGAAAAAGATAACTATGCTGCACATTGTGTTTTCTCCACGTATCAAACAATGATGAATTGCATTGATGAAGTCTCCGATAATGAGGGGAAGCTCTTTACTGCAGGGCACTTTGATCTCGTTATTTGCGATGAGGCTCACAGGTCTATTTACAACAAATATAAAGAGATTTTTAACTATTTCGATGCGCCTTTGGTTGGTTTAACTGCTACTCCTAAAGACGAAATTGATAAGAACACTTATGAAGTTTTTGAGCTTGAAAATGGCGTTCCAACCTATGGTTACGAACTTGCTCAGGCAGTGAAAGATGGTTATCTTGTTGATTTCATATCGGTGGAGACGACACTGAAATTCATTGAAAATGGGATTGTTTACGATGACTTATCTGATGCAGATAAGCAGTTATATGAGGAAACTTTTGAAGATGAAGACGGTGTAATGCCTGAAAATATTAGTTCGTCTGCACTCAACGAATGGATTTTTAATACAGATACCATTCGTGAAGTGCTCAACGTTGTCATGACAAATGGCTTGAAGGTTGACTATGGGAATAAGATTGGTAAAACAATTATTTTTGCCAAAAATCATAGGCATGCTGAGAAGATTCTTGAAGTGTTTAATAAGGAATATCCTCATTTGAACAATTATGCGAAGGTCATTGATAATTACATGACGTATGCACAGAGTGCTATTGATGAGTTTTCTGACCCGAGCAAACTACCTCAAATCGCGATTTCCGTTGACATGCTTGACACGGGAATTGATGTTCCTGAGGTGCTGAATCTTGTGTTCTTCAAAAAGGTTATGAGCAAGGCGAAATTCTGGCAGATGATTGGGCGAGGAACGAGAGTGTGCCCAGAGTTGATTGATGGTGCAGATAAAAAGCAATTTTACATCTTTGATTTCTGTCGAAACTTTGAATTTTTCCGCATGAATAAGGGTAAAGCTGTGGCAAATAAACCCTCTCTTCAGAGCGCACTTTTTAATCTTCACTTTGATATGGCATATAAATTGCAAGATGGACAGTATCAAACTGATGATCTTATCCAATATCGCAATGAACTTGTGGACTATATGGTTGGTAAAGTTGGAGAACTTAACCGTGAGAATTTCGCTGTTCGTCAACATTTGCGCTATGTAGATCAGTATGCTCAGGTATCTGGTTATCAAGCGCTTACTTATGAAGATACTCTTGTGGTTAAAGATGAGTTGGCGCCGCTCATTCAGCCGGATGATGATGATGATATTGCTGCGCTCCGCTTTGATGCTCTTATGTATGGGATTGAACTTGCGTGTTTGATAGGGGAAAAACACGAGCGAGCAAAACGTGATGTTCGTTATCGAGTCGCTGGAATATATGAAGTTGCAAATATTTCAGAAATAGCTGCTCAGTCGGACTTACTCGTGAAGCTTTTGCATACGGACTATCTGGATAATGCCGATATTCATGAATTTGAGCATATTCGTAAGTCTCTGCGTAATTTGATGAAGTATATGCCAAGAAAAGGTAGGACTTACGATACAAACTTCGATGATGAGATTCTTTCTATGGAATGGAAAGAAGCTGAACTCGAGAGTGACGATTTGAAGAATTACAAGGCGAAGGCAGAATTCTATATTCGTCAGCATCAGGATAATGCAGTAGTTACTAAATTGAAGAACAACGTCCCACTACATGCTGATGATATTAGTGCATTGGAAACAATTCTTTGGAATGAAATTGGTACTCAGCAAGATTATGAAGCGGAGTACGGTGATAAACCGTTAGGTGAATTCGTGCGTGAAATTGTTGGGCTTGACATGAATGCTGCAAAGGCTGCTTTTGCACAGTATCTTGATGAAACGTATATGGATAGCAGGCAAATTTACTTTGTGAATCAAATTATTGAGTATGTAGTGCGCAACGGAATGCTCAAAGATATGCATGTTCTTCAAGAAACTCCTTTTACGGACAAAGGAAGTATCGTCGACATATTTACGGATATGCAAATATGGATTGGCATAAAACGTGTAATAGATCAAATTAACGCGAATATGCTTGCTGTGTAGACTTAGTCTGAGCTATATTGGTGTGTTGTTTCTAAAAGTGTACTATACACCAATAGCTTAAACATTAAGCTGTTTCTTGATCATAGTAGAGGGCGACGTTTAAAAGGGCATTAATCCTGCTTCTCGTTATATGCATACGTTCTTTTTGCTTGCTCTACTTGTCGATGGAAGTGTTTCTTTTAACGCAAAACCGAGCGTTCATCTCGCCTTCTCAGGCATACGCGCGCTATAAATTATGCCGATGGCAATTTTCCGACATAATCATGGTGTAGGACGTGTGTATTCCTTAGGATTAAGGGTAGAAAATATAATCATCTCATATATCTTCAGGAGAGAAAATGGAAGTACGCGCACGCAAAAGTGCACTCAAAAAACTTGCTATCGCTGGTATTGCTGCTCTCGTCAGTTTTGCTTTAACGGCATGCGCGTCAACAGGTAACACAAAAACCGAGAGTAAAGGCGTCGATAGTTCCGCAATTATCACTGTTAACAGTGTGGAACCAACTGGTGAATTACTCCCCGGAAATGTATCTGATACTGCCAGCTGGAAAATTGCTACACAGCTTTTCGACGGTCTGGTAACCTTCACAAATAAAGGTGAGCTAGTTCTGGACGAAGCGGAATCTATTACTCCCAACGAGGATGCGTCTGTCTATACCATCAAGCTGAAGAAGGGCTTGCAGTTCTCCAATGGTGAAGCTATTACTGCTCAAACCTATGCGCGAGCTTGGTCTTATGCTGCCAATGCTGCAAACGCGCAGGTGGGTGCTTCTATTTTCGCAACTATTAAGGGTTACGATGAGCTGCAGGCTGAGGGTGTAGATCCAAATGCTCAGCTGTCGGGTTTGTCGGTAGTTGATGATCGCACTCTCCAAGTTACGCTGAACGCTCCAGACTCTTCTTTCTCTTACAAAGTAGGAGACGTGGCATTTTTGCCTATTCCATCTGTGGCATATAAGGATATTCACGCTTTCGGTAAGAACCCAACTGTTTCGAACGGTCCATATGTATTGGACGCATGGAACATCAATGAGAATATTAAGTTGCGTGTGAATAAGAAGTATTCCGGTGTGCGCGAGCCTAAAAATGCGGGTATTGATTTCGTGGTCTACGATTCTCTCGACAGCGCTTACGCAGATTTGCAAGGCGGTAATTTAGACGTTCTTGATTCCATTCCAACATCTGCTCTGGGTGAGTATAAGAATGATCGCAGTATTCAGGCTTTCTCTGATCGCTCGTCTGCTTTTAAGTCGATTACCATTCCTCAGAACTTAGCTCATTTTAGTGGGGAAGAGGGCGCTTTGCGTCGCGCGGCTATTTCTTATGCGATTGACCGTTCAAGTGTTACGAAGAAAATTTTAAGTGGCGCAGCAACTCCTGCAGCCGATTTCTTGGCGCCTGTTATCGCTGGATATTCTAAGGATTTGACTGGCTCTGAGGTTTTGAAGTATAACGCGAAGAAAGCGAAAGAACTGTGGGCGAAGGCTGATGAGATTTCGCCTTGGGAAGGCACTTTTACTATCGGATACAATGCTGACGGTCCTTACAAGGAATGGATTGACGCTGTGGCAAACTCGATTTCCAATGCTTTGGGTATTGAAGCGCGCGGTGACTCCTATGCCACGAGTAAGGATTTTGCTACGGCGGTGAATAAGCGTGAGACGCATGGTGCTTTCCGCTCAGGATTGCAATCTGATTATCCTCACCCGGAAGGGTACCTTTTCCAGGCTTATGATTCGGCTTCGGCTGATGGTAAGGGCTTGAATAATGGTGATTACAAGTCTGCTGAATTTGATCAGTTTATGGATACTGCCGCTGCTCAAACGAATTTGGACGATGCAATTGCAACGTATCAGAAGTCTGAGGGGCTGCTTTTGAAGGATCTGCCTGTGATTCCGCTATGGTATGACAATGTGTCGGCTGGAGCAGCTCAAAAGATGAAGACCGTGAAATTCAACTACATGGGATTGCCTTCTTATTATGAGCTGGAGAAGGCGGAGTAGGGCGTAGAAGCCGTAGTGCAGTAGAAGTTGATTCGCTTGCTTTAGTTCGTGCGGGGGGGGGCGGTTCGGAAGTTGCTGGTGTATGCGCGTGGTGCTGTTTTGTGGTGCTGTTTTGTGGTGCTGTTTTGTGGCGCGTGGCGAAACGTTTTGATTTTTCGAGCGCTCTCGCTACACTAAAACACGTGACTGCGCGCGCATGGCTTTGACCCTCTGCTCGCGATAAACAGTTGCAAGGATGGGGCCATAGCTCAGTCGGTTAGAGCAAGCGACTCATAATCGTTGTGTCCAGGGTTCAAGTCCCTGTGGCCCTACCGTGTCATGTCTCATGACATAGTTGCGCTAACTATGTCGTGAGATTTTTTATTTTTTGTGGTTGTGTTATGTTGTGTGGTGTTATGGCATAATTCCGATGTTTTCCTCCGCATTTTCTTTGATAGTCATATGCTGTGTGTTTATTGTTGATTATTATTCTGCGAAAACTTCCATCGGATCTGAAGCTCATATGCATATGAAATTTTTGTGGATGGAACAATAAAATAGTCTCCTCAAACAGAAGTTACGAGGAGACTATTATTTGTTTTATAGAAGGCGATAAATCGCTTATTGCAGAGCAAATTCCTTCTTGGCTTCGTCACCAGAAGAGAAATCGATAGTGCCTTTAACCTCAACGGTTACAGGATTTGTTTCATCTTCAAGAACATATCCTTGTGTTACCGTATTTGTTGCGCCTGGCTGGAGAGTAGTCATCGCGCTGTTAGGATCGTAACCTTCTGGATTATCCATGTAGATAGCATTATTGAGCGATTTACCATTCTGGAAAACTTCCGTATGAATCTCCATGAAGTTAGAATTCTTATTCTTATTGTTTGTTACTTCATAAGTAACGAGTACTGTTGGCTTACCTTCATAATCAGGATTTGACTTAACAGCGGAAACAATCTTGACTGTGTAGTTCCCGTTATCAATCTTTACGGAACCGTCTGCGCTCTCTTCAGCCTTTTCGCTCGACTTGTCTGCCTCGGATTTCTGTGGCTTTTCAGTTGTGCTTTCAGCTGTTGCAGAAGAAGTTGTTTCCTTAGTAGCGTCATAAATCGCCTTTGAAAATGCGCTCTGCATAGCAATGGTAATAACCATAGCGAGAACAGTTAATACCACACCAGCAACAGCGATGTTGTGTCCCTTTTTCTTACCTCGTTTACCTGTGGCAACAAGACCAATTACGCCGAATACAACGCCAATAATTCCAAGGATAAAAGCGAGATTATTGATAATAGGAATGAAAGACAACACTATTGCAGTAATACCGAGCACCAAGCTTGTAATAGCTAAACCGCTCGTTGATTTTGCTTCCTGTGCTGGAAGTGGGGCAGGGGCTGCAACCTGTGGCTCAGGCTGAGGCGCTACTGGAGTTACTTCTGGAGTATCACTCATCGTTTTCTCTTTTCTCTCGTGAGATAGCGGTTAGTAGTCTGATTGAATACGCGCAATGCAATAAGGAAAACAGGTTTCATATCGCGTAATTGCGTACATGAGGAGACTGCTAATTAATTCAGAATGCTATCGGGGGGGGGGACGCTGTTTTGCGTATTGTTTCTGTGTATTGGTTTGCTTTGCTTTAAGACTCACAGATGGGCTTGTGTGTGAGTGGTAAAGCTTTTACCAAGGGGTAAGAATGGCATATTTCGGCTTTAACGCTCACATAAGTCAGCGTGTGTGAATGGTAAAGCATATCGTGGTGAAGCAGGTGTTCGGTTTTCGTTGAAAAATCAAGGAAAGACAATCGGTGTGGATTGACTGTTGTGCTGTAACGCTCACAGATGAGCTCGTGTGTGAGTGGTAAAGCTTTTACCAAGGGGTAAAAATGGCATATTTCGGCTTTAACGCTCACACAAGTCAAGATGTGTGAATGGTAAAGCCTTTACCACCCTGATTTCAGAGGTATTTTCGGCTGTAAGGCTCACATAAGTCCACATGCGTGAGTGGTAAAGCTTTTACCACGACCTAAAAATGGTCTTTTTCCGCTGTAACACTCACATAAGTCAGCGTATGTGAATGATAAAGCCCATACCAATCCATTTCAGAGCAGCTAAGCTTTCAAGGTTCACGAATGAGAGGACACGAGTTCAGTGAATCTAAGCGAATCCAAGCGAATAATCACAGCGAGCACAACCATAAGTTCCAAGGTAGTTGTGAGTGCATAAGTCATCGAATAAACGTAGTTATTCACATTGGTTCACAATGTCTTGAAAAATTGATTTTCTCAGAAGGAAAAACCAGTATCGATAGTATGAATAATTTACAGAAGAACATATCGAGTTTACGAGCGAATGAGAAAAGACGAGTACATTATCCCCATGTTACTGTTCTGCGGTCCGTGGTTATGAACATTGAGTCGTTCTCAGCAGAAACTCCGCGTTGGCAGATTCGTTATGCACTAAATTTGGCAAGAATTGTGGGCGTATATCGTACACGGAAAAACCTGCAATACTTTACGCATGAATCTGCCGTACTCTTACATGGCCTTTCGCCGTGGAACGTAGAGCCTTCAGTTTATGCTGCTACCAATAGCAATCGGCATAAAACAACGTTACCAAAAGTTACGATTAACACAGAGGTTTTTGAACCAAGAGAATTTCGTCCAACCTTTAGCCTGCAACGCAGCGATGAGTATCTAACAATCGACAATCTTCCGGTTGAGTCTCTGGAAAATACTGCTATTCGTATGGTTATTTCTCGTCCAGCGGTTGATGCGTTGGTTGCGGTATCCCAAATTCTGCATAGGCTTACGCGATTTTCGCATTTTCAATGGCAATATTCGCGTTCGTTAGAAAAACAAGTGAAACAGTCACTTCTTGTACGTTTAGACAAGATACAGAAAGAACACCCAAAGTTAGGTAATTATGACAGAGGAAGAGTACTCATAAACGTAGCCGATGCAGCTTGTGAATCAGCAGGAGAAGCAGCATTACAACCGATTTTATATGCGGTTTTCTCAGACGCTTTGGTGAGTCAGTATAAGATTCACATGAACGGTCATGATTATTTTGCAGATTTTGCAGTTCCAGAAGTGCATCTCATTATTGAATTTGATGGCGTGGGAAAAATGGGAACAAACGAACAAGAATTTAATGATGCTCTCCACGCCCAGCTCAATAGGCAAAATGCAATTGAGTCTTTGGGATATTCATTTATACGTGTGAAGTGGAATGATTTGCTCAATCCAACAGATCTCTACAATCGCTTCGTGAGGTATTCGATGAAAAAATATTCCGATTTTCACCTGCGTAGCAGTACTTTGAAAAGCTTACTTGAATCAGAAGCTGTTATATAAGTCTGCTATATAAACCCTAAAACCTAAAATCTCTTTTATTTCGCCTATATTCCACCTTTTATTCCCCTTGCTGTATGATGTACACCACGGGGAGCTTGTGTAACAGGCTGAGAGGATGGTACGACCATCGACCCTTGAACCTGATGTGGATAATGCCAACGTAGGGAAATGCAGTGCATATCATTTCGTCGCGGAACGTTCCGTTTCAGGCCTCTCATAAACAACAGGAAACGAAGAAATGTGGCGATGTGTGCTCATACTCATACATTCGCCTCCGTGAGAACAGCTACTGCATCGCCGCATTCCTTCCCACTTTCAGAAAGTTCCGGGAACTTCAGAAACTTTCATGGAGTTACATTAAAGGGGTAAGTAATGCTCACAGAAATGCTCACGAATGTTCGAGCACACAATCCGCTCGTTCACAACATCACGAATTATGTGACTGTGAACGATTGCGCCAACATCGTTTTGGCTAGTGGTGGCTCGCCAATCATGGCAGACGGCATTGATGAAGTAGAAGAAATCACAACAATTTGCGCATCGCTTAACATTAATATTGGTACGCTTAACGATGCAACGCGCGAAGCAATGGTTCGTGCGGGCAAGCAAGCGAATAAAGTTAATCATCCAGTGGTTCTCGATCCAGTGGGCGTGGGAGCATCAACTCTGCGTAACGAGACTATCGTTCAGCTTCTCAAAGAAGTGCAGTTTAGCGTTATCCGCGGCAATATTTCCGAAATTAAGTTCATTGCTGATTTGCTTGGCCTCGATGTAAATACAGCGTCTCAAAGCCGTGGAGTAGATGCCAGCGATGAAGATAAGGTTACGAAAGACAACCTCAATGAGGCAGCAGCTTTTGCGAAGGCTATGGCGCGCGCAACTGGCTCGGTTATTGCTATGACTGGTGCGATCGATGTAGTAGCAGATACAGAAAAAGCGTATTGCATTTTCAACGGTCACGCTGAAATGTCTACGATTACAGGATCTGGCTGCCAGCTTTCTGCTTTACTTGGCTCGTATTTGGGTGCTAACCCAACGACTCCATTAGATGCTGCCGCTGCTGCAGTTATTGTTATGGGTGTATGCGGTGAGATTGGTCATGAACGCATGACTGATGTAGACGGTAACTCCAGCTATCGCAACTATATTATTGACGCTGTTCAGCGCTTAACTTCTCAGCAGCTTGAAAACAAGGCACGTTATGAAGTTCGATAACCGCAAGCAAGCCGTTAAAGATATGATGCTACTGTATGGCGTTACTGACCGCACGTGGTCAAGTAATTACCCGCTTATACAGCGCATTACAGAAGCTTTAGATAACGGCATGACGTGCGTTCAGCTGCGTGAAAAACATATGAGTGACGAGGATTTTCTCTCTGAAGCTCGCGAAGTGAGCGCTTTATGCAAGCACTATAATGTTCCGTTTATTATTAACGACAACGTTGATGTAGCTATTGCTTGTGGCGCTGACGGTATTCACGTTGGTCAAAGTGACGAAGCTGCCACACAGGTGCGCGCTCGCGTAGGCAGTTCCATGATTGTAGGTGTGTCTGCATCAAGCCTTGAGGAAGCTATTAAAGCTGAAAAAGATGGTGCAGATTATGTGGGAGTGGGTGCTGTTTTCAGCACATCCACCAAAGCAGATGCCGACTACCTCAGTATGGATGAGCTACGTGCAATTTGCGAGACTGTGAATATTCCTACCGTTGCTATTGGCGGCATTCACGCAGGAAATATTCAGCTTCTGCAAGGCACAGGTATCGATGGCGTAGCGGTCGTCTCCGCCATTTTTGGTGCGGACGATTCGGCTGCAGCCACCGCTCAGTTGCGCGCGCTCGCTGAGAAAGTAGTGCCCGAGCATGCTTAAACGCTACGTTGTGTGGGATATGGACGGAACTTTGATTGATTCTATGGAGATGTGGACCAATTTGGTTGGCGAGTACTTGGAATCGCAAGACATTTCGCCCGTAGATCACGCGCAGCTCGTGAAGCAGTTAGATATGCTGACCGTAAGCGAGGGAACAGCTTTGTTATCCCAACATTTTCCTCGCTTAGGCAGTCCGCGCGCTATAGAGCAGCAGATTGATGCGCTGCTAGAGCGTCATTACCGCGAAGACCTCGTTCTTAAACCAGGCGTCGAGCAAGCTTTGCGCTGTCTGAGCAGAAAAGACGTGCACATGTGCGTGGCATCCGCCACAGCAGAACCGCTTATTCAAGCGTGTTTAGCGCGCTTAGGTGTGCTGCATCATTTTGATTTTCTACTCTCGTGCGAAACATTGCAGACGAGCAAGCGCGAGCCGAGGATTTACTTGGAAGCAGCCAAGCGCTGGGCAGTCAAACCGAGCGATATAGCCGTGTGCGAGGATGCGTATCATGCGCTCGAAACCGCGCATAAAGCGGGTTTCTATACGGTCGCGGTTTTCGATCAATCAAACGCGAATCAGTGGGCAGACTGCCTAAAAATCGCGGACGAATCAATCATAAACAAAGAAGAATAAATGAAAACAGTATTATCCATTGCCGGAAGCGACTGCAGCGGCGGCGCCGGTATCCAAGCGGACCTGAAGACCATGACCATGAACGGCGTGTACGCGATGACAGCGATCACCGCGCTGACCGCGCAAAACACGACCGGAGTGCAAGCGGTAATGGAGGTGACGCCTACCTTCCTTGAGCAGCAGATCGACAGTATTTTTACGGATATCGCGCTCGACGCGGTAAAAATCGGAATGATCTCCTCACCTGAGCTCGTCGATGTTATCGCGAAAAAACTGCGCGAATACGAGGCGCACAATATTGTACTGGATCCTGTGATGGTGGCTACCAGCGGTAGTGCGCTGTCGACGAGCAGCACTATCGAGGAGATGAAAAATCAGCTTTTCGCGCTCGCAACCGTTATAACGCCTAATATTCCCGAAGCGCAAGTGTTGTGGGGCAAGAACATCGACACTGCCAATCAGATGGAAGAAGCGGCAGCAGATATCGCGAAACGGTACGGATGCTCGGTACTGGTCAAGGGCGGTCATCGCGTAAACGATGCGAACGACTACCTGTTCGACGTGGACGCGGATAAGGGAACGTGGTTCGTCGGTCAGCGCATAAATAACACGAATACGCACGGAACTGGTTGCACGCTTTCGAGCGCAATTGCCTCGAACCTGGCGAAGGGATACGACCTCGACGAATCTATTGAGCGCGCGAAAAACTATCTGAGCGACGCGCTCGCCGCCATGCTCGACCTGGGCAAGGGGAGCGGTCCGATGCAGCACAATTTCAATCTGAACGGCACATATAAGGAAGTAAAGGAATAATAATGAACGCAACAGAACGCTTACTGGCAGACAGCAAAGATATTTGGGATCAGTACTACACACATCCGTTTATTCTAGGACTGCAAAACGGCGACCTCGATCCAGACAAATTCCGTTTCTACATTCTGCAGGACTATCTATATCTCGAGGAGTATGCCAAGGTTTTCGCAGTGGGCGTGGCCAAGGCAAAATCGCATGAGCTTATGCAGACTTTCTCGGGAATTCTTACAGCAATTACGCATGTGGAAATGAATTTGCACAACGGATATATGGGCAAGTTCAATGTGAAGCCGCAGGAGCTGGGCAATAGCTCACGCAGTCTCGATAATCTTTCGTACACCTCGTACATGCTGCGCGTGGCATACGAGGCCGGCGAGGTGGAGATTCTTGCGGCAATTTTGTCGTGCGCGATTAGCTACGAATATATTGCGAACAATATTGTGAAGAACAATCCGAAGGCTACTGAACACGAACTGTACGGCGAGTGGGTTAGCTGCTATTCGGGCGAGGAATATGCTGCGAACAATCGCTCGCTCACCGAGACTTTTAACCGTTTGGCTGTCGATTATTCCGACAAGCAGATGGCTGAGCTCAGCGAAATCTTCCGCCGCTGCTCGCAGTATGAGCTTGATTTCTGGGAGATGGGCTGGAACAAGGCGATGGTCTAAGCTGGCGAATCGCTTCGCTGTGTGCGAAGCTTGCCTGCGCTCTGGCTTGCTCTCGTCTGGCGAGGTGAGTATAATATGTTAGGTTCTCCGGTTCACGCTTAACACAAGGTTATGCGACCCGGGTTCCTTAGATTCCCTAGGAGATATTATGAAGCAGGACATTCATCCTGAATATGTGGCAACTGAAGTTGTATGCTCTTGCGGCAACACTTTCGTTACCCGTTCTACCGTAAAGAGCGGTCATATTACTGCAGACGTGTGCTCTAACTGCCATCCTTTCTACACTGGTAAGCAGAAGATTCTCGATACTGGTGGTCGTGTGGCTCGCTTCGAAGCACGCTACGGTAAGAAGAACTAGCTCTTTTAAAACGTCATCCAGCGCTTTCGCGGGCTGTGCGGCTTTCGGTTGCACGCGCGGCGAGGCGGCTGGTTGGCGTTTTTTAATACAGATTTTTGATTGTTATAGAGATTTAAGAAAGCGGCTCGTTTCGCAGGCAGTTTGATTTGGCTGGAGCGGGCGCGCAACGGACTTTGAGGAAAGGCACAGCCAGTGGCATCTGAGAATCAGTTCCCAGCAGCTCAAACTGCTCTTGAGGAATACCATAATATCGAAGCTGAGATGAGCCAGCCTGACGTGGCGTCCAATCCAGATAAGATTCGCAAGCTGGGCCGTCGCCATGCGGAGCTCGGTCAGATCGTGTCGGCTTACCAGAAGTACCTGGACGTAACCGAGAACCTGGAAGCCGCCCAAGAGCTTGCCAGTGAAGACCCTGACTTCGCCGAAGAAGCAGCGCGTTTGCAGGCTGAGCTTCCTGAAGTTGAAGAAAACTTGCGTAAGGCTTTGATTCCTCGCGATCCAGATGATGCCTCCGATACGATTATGGAGATTAAGGCAGGCGCAGGCGGCGAAGAAGCTGCTTTGTTCGCGGGTGATTTGCTACGTATGTATATGCGCTATGCAGAAAAGCGCGGCTGGGCGTACGAAATTCAGTCGCAAAATGCCACTGAATTGGGTGGCGTGAAGGATGTGCAGATTGCTTTCCGCGCCAAGGGTACTGTTGCTCCTGCTGATGGTGTGTGGGCAAGCCTCAAATATGAAGGTGGCGTGCACCGTGTGCAGCGTATTCCAGTAACCGAATCGCAGGGTCGTATTCAGACCTCTGCAGCAGGCGTTATCGTTTTCCCTGAAGCAGAAGACGACAATGATGAGATTGAGATTGATCAGAAAGATTTGAAGATTGATATTTTCATGTCTTCAGGTCCCGGCGGTCAGTCTGTGAACACAACGTATTCTGCTGTGCGTATGACTCATATTCCAACTGGAATTGTGGTGTCTATGCAGGATGAGAAGTCTCAGATTCAAAACCGCGCTGCTGCTTTGCGCGTGCTCAAGTCTCGTTTATTGGCTATGAAGCATGAAGAGGAAGCTGCGGCAGCTGCAGATATGCGTCATTCTCAGGTACGCACTTTGGATCGTTCTGAGCGTATTCGCACCTATAACTTCCCAGAAAACCGTATTGTGGATCATCGCACAAATTACAAGGCATATAACTTGGATGCTGTGCTTGATGGTGATTTGCAAGCAGTAATTGATTCTGATATCCAGGCTGATGAGGCTGCACGTCTTGCCAGCCAGAACGGCGAAAACTAAAACGATTGCTAGGGCAGTGCTGGTTGGTAGTGGCTCGCTGATATAACGGCCAGTTCAACGACAACCAGCACATCACCAGCACACCAATTGGCACACTAACGAGCACAATACTGATAAGAGTTTTCTCGTGATTGATTATGCTGAAAATGCTGATGTGCGCACTGTTGTATTGCAGTGCGCACAGCGCTTGTGTGCAGCTGGAGTAGGGCAAGATTTCTCTGATACACAGCCTGAAGTAGCCCGTCACGAGGTGACGGTTTTGCTGGCTGAAGCTTGCGGACTGAATGCGCGCGATATTCAAGCCGCCTCTTTAATGGGTAAAACGTTGGGAGAGCTGGGAACTGCTATTCAGTTGAAGCGTTTTAATAAGTGGGTAGAGCGTCGTGAGAAGCGCGAACCATTGCAGCATATTGTGGGGCGCGCTCCATTTCGTTACTTAGATTTACTTGTAGGCCCAGGCGTTTTTATTCCTCGACCGGAAACAGAACTGCTGATTGATGAGGCTTTAGAATATGTACGTTCGCTGCGGTCTTCTCAATCTTCCAGCGCAGCTGTGCGCATTGTGGATTTATGTGCGGGTTCCGGTGCTCTGGGATTAGCTGCTGCAACCGAGATTGATTCGAGTTATGTGTGGGCTGTTGAACTGTCTGAACAAGCCTTTGTGTATGCGCAGAAAAATAGCCGGCGAGTCCAAGCGCGTAATTATGAAGTTATACAAGCCGATGCCACGCTTGAACAGACTTTGCAAGATTTAAACGGAACAGTAGATATAGTTCTGAGTAATCCACCGTATATTCCTCTTACCGATATTCCTGAGCAAGTTGAGGCGCGCGAATCCGACCCTGATATGGCGCTGTATGGAGCAAGCGATGACGGTATGAAAATTCCGTCTCTGATTATTCAACGAGTATCGCAATTGCTGAAAACTGGGGGATTGCTGTTAATGGAGCATGACTGGAGTCAGGGAAAGAGTACCTGTGAACAGGCACGAAACTGTGGGTTTAGTAGTGCACAAACGCACCGAGATTTCGCTGGAAAAGAACGTTATCTGCGTGCCATAAAATAAAGACAGTGCAACGTAGCCGCACACACCTTGCGTATACCTAATACTGTTAAGGAGGACATATGAAGTATGCGCAACTAGGGAAAACAGGTATTGAAGTATCACGTTTATGCGTTGGTGGAATGTCTTTCGGTTAACGTTTCGAGGATTTTCATCAATGGACGCTCGACCAAGATAGCACTACAGAAATGATTAAACAGGCTCTTGATTTAGGCGTTAATTTTATAGATACCGCTAATACGTATGCGCATGGCACAAGTGAAGAATTTATTGGTGGAGCACTGAAAACTTTAGGTGTGAAGCGTGAAGATGTGGTGCTGGCAACAAAAGTGTATTTTAATGAGGGAAAACTTTCCCGCAGCGCAATTAAAAGAGAAATTGATGGAAGCCTTCAACGTTTAGGCGTTGACTATGTAGATCTCTATCAGATTCACCGTTTTGATTACGATACGCCTATTGAAGAAACTATGGAAACCTTAGACGAGCTTGTAAAAGCTGGTAAAGTCCGTGCTTTGGGAGCTTCTGCAATGTATGGGTACCAATTCCATAATATGCAGATTATTGCTGAAAAGAATGGGTGGACTCAGTTTTCTACTATGCAAAATCACTATAATTTGCTTTACCGTGAAGATGAACGTGAGCTTATTCCAGTGTGCAAACAGTATGGAGTTTCTCTTGTGCCATATAGCCCTCTTGCAGCAGGGCATTTAACACGTTCCACATGGGATAATAGCGCATCTGAGCGCAGTATGAGCGATAAAGTAGCGCGTTCAAAATATGATGCATCTCGCGCTCATGATGAACAGATTATTAAGCGAGTACATGAGTTATCTCTCCGTTATGGCGTATCTATGGCACAAATTTCTCTAGCATGGTTGGCATCGCAAGGAGTGACAGCACCTATTGTGGGCGCTACTTCGCCACGTCATTTTGCAGATGCTGTGCGCTATGGTGACGTTGAATTAACTCAGACTGATGTTGATTACCTCAGTGAACCATATGTGGCACATGAACTTGTAGGCTTAATAGAACATAAGTAAGTTTACGTGTTCATTCAGTGGACGTACTGAATAAAGTGTTTAATTATTTCTTAGAATAAACACAGCAATTAGCCTATTACGGAAGTCTTTCAAGGAAGAAGGAGACCTCATGCTTCCCATTTCATGCCCATACAAAGCAATCTTTTGCGATTTATATGGAACGATTTTCGATATTTCTACGCATGAAGATGATGCCTCCGTATGGGAGGAGATGCGTGCATATATGAACGACAGGGGAACACACTATGTCAATGGAGCTGATCTGTATGAGAATTATCTGCATGAGATGAACCAAGCGCAGGCTCGGGGCGAGCGTGATAAAGGTGTTCATGTGGAAATTGACTTCGTTCCTGTATGGAAAACACTGTATGAGCGTTCTGGAGCAGAGGTGAGTGTCGAGGAAGCCTACAGCACGTCAACGTATTTCCATCAGACAAGTATGAGTCTTCTTGAGCCATATTCGAAAGCACGTGAATTTTTAGCAGTCGTGCGGCGCTTGGGATTGCGCCCGATTCTCGTATCGAATGCTCAAGCTTCCTATACTCGCCCAGATTTGAAGTCTCATCATCTTACTGAATACTTCGATAGGATTTTCCTTTCGTCCGATTTCGGCATTAAAAAGCCTGATGCGCGTTTCTTCCAGCATGCCTTAGATGAGTGTGGGCTGAGTCCTCATGAGGTTGTGTATATGGGCAATGAAATTGGTTGCGATGTGCTTGGCGCTCGGGGCGTTCAGATGGATGCGATTTATCTGCATACGCCTTTATCTGTTCCTGGAGATCCGGCGTGTAGCGAGCATGCTACGTTGAACGTAGAGGGTGCTGATTATGAGGCTGTGCTTTCATGGCTGTGTAAGACTCCTGTGCGTATTGAGGGTGACGATACTTCTGCGAGAATTATTCCTGCACAGTCCGCACAGTCTGCGTAGTTTGCACCAAGCATTTTATTCATAAAGTTAGGGTGCGCACTAAGCTGACATATATGAAGAGAAAAGGAATAACGCGCACTACCTTAGCATGCTGTGCGTTACTAGGGGTTGTGCTGTCTATAGTGGCACGTGTTATAGAGCCAGATCCTAATGGGGCTGTGCAGTCTTTTGATATATGGCTGTACGGATCCGTCGCCCTAGAAGTGCTCTCATGGAGTATGGCTGCGATTCCTGCATGGTTTGTAGCTCGACGGGTGCGTGCCTTGCGTACTATGACTGTTCCTTTTCAAGTCGTGTTATGGTGCTATATTGCGGTTCTGACTTTTCTGGCTCTGTTGTGCGAAGCGCCGTACGACTATGCGCGTTCAGGTCAGTGGTGGGATTATTCATCACAAAATCCCTTATGGGCGGTGATTATTGCTCTTGTCACATGTAGCGTGTGGAATATTGAATCCGATTCTATGCCCTCCACTGTGATAGTGCGCTTAGTTTTAGTTATTGTGGCAGTTGTATGGTCCTTCGCTTTCCAAGTTCTTTTGAGTATTGTTCTTTTTACTCTGCTTCTTTTAGTGTGGCCAGTTGACGAGAAGTTCACATGGAAATCTATAAGCATCAGTAGGCAAACTGCTCTTATTATGACGGCTGTGGGCACAGGCATAACACCTCTTGTGAGCGTATGGTTAATTGGACACGTTTCTCACAGTAAAAATCAAGGCAATCAATGGCTCTTATGGTGGGCGTATCCTCTTGTTCTTGTGAGCGCAGCAGTAATACGTCTAACAGTTAATATGATCTAAACGAGGCATATATATGACGCATACATACGGTATTCAGCCGGTAAATGAGGAATCAATCGCTTTAGCAGTATCTCTTATTGAGCAAGGTGAGGTTGTGGTTATTCCCACCGATACAGTTTACGGTGTCGTTGCTCATCCAGTACACGCTCAAGCGGTAGAAAAAATATTTACTGTTAAACACCGTCCGCACGAAAAAAGTGTACAAATTCTTGCGGCCTCTCTTACTGATACACAGCGTTATGGTGTGCGTGTGCCGCAAGCGCTGAACCCTGTTGTCAGCACTTTTATGCCCGGAGCAGTCAGTATTATCGCTACCGTTAACCGTTCGGAAAGCTTGGAAACTTTAGCAACCGTACGCGAAGAAGCAGACGGTTCATATACGCAAGCGGTACGTTTGCCGAATAATCCTGTTAGCCTCAGTATTTTGCGTGCTACAGGACCATTAGCGGCTTCAAGCGCTAATTTGAGCGGTAATCCTTCGCCGTCAACCGCCCAGGAAGCATACGCGCAACTGGGAGATACGGTCAGTCTCTATCTTGATGGCGGTTCTACGCCTGGCCCAGTGGCTAGCACAGTTGTTGCGTGGGATGAGCTGAATAAACAGCCAATATTCTTGCGCGAGGGAGCAATAACTGCCCAACAGATTCGCGCTGTGTTAGCATAGAGGCACTATGCGAATCTATATTTTTATCGCCGCCATAGCAGGAGCGGTTGTCTGGTTTATGACGCCTGTAATCCGTCAACTCGCTTTCCGTATTGGAGCTGTGGGGGAAGTGCGCGCTCGCGATGTGCACACAGTGCCCACACCACGTATTGGTGGTGTTGCCATGCTGACCGGCGTTATTGTTGCATTTATTTTCGCCAGCCGTTTGCCGTGGGTTGATAATCTTTTTGATGAATCTCATCAGCTCTGGGTGGTGTTGCTGGGTGCTGTGCTGATTAACGCCGTAGGAGTGCTTGACGATTTATTTGATTTGGACTGGATGCTTAAAATGTCTGGTCAGCTCCTTATTTCTCTGCTCGTGTCGTGGGGAGGAGTGCAAATCGTTTCTTTACCACTGGGAAATCTGTATTCCATATCTACCAGCTGGTCTATTGCTATTTCCGCGTTTTTGCTCGTTGCCTCCATTAATGCGGTAAATTTTGTGGACGGCTTAGACGGTTTAGCAGCCGGTATTGTGGGTATTGGAGGTGTGGCTTTTGCCGTGTACTCCTATATGCTGGCACGTTCCACAGCGAACTTTGCTTCTGTAGCAATTATTATTGATGTGGTGATTGTGGGCGTATGCGTGGGCTTCCTTCTGCATAATTGGCATCCTGCAAGTATTTTTATGGGCGATTCCGGCTCGATGTTGCTCGGCTATATGGTAACGTGCGCATCGATTGTTATGACCGGCCGTTTAGACCCTAATGCACATCATGTGAACGTGTATTTGCCTGTTTTTATTCCTATTTTGCTGCCGATTTTAGTGTTGTTCTTGCCTGTGCTCGACATGATTCTTGCTATTGTGCGCCGCGTAAGTAAAGGTTTATCTCCTATGCATCCTGACCGTATGCATTTACATCATCGCATGTTGAGGATTGGACATTCCGTGCGGGGAGCTGTAGGTATTTTGTGGAGCTGGGCTGCTCTTATTTCATGTTCCTCGGTTCTTTTACTGTTCTTCCGTATGCGTTATGTTTTCGCAGGATTTTGCATAGCTGCACTGATTTTGGCAGTTATTACTATGTTGCCGTATTATCGTGTACGCATTGCAGAAATTCGCGCTGAACACGCGCAACGGCATGATGTGAACGGTTCAGAACGCAGTAGTGGTGAAGGAAGTGACGCATGAAAAAATCACGTTTAGGTTTTACGCTCGGATCTGCTTTTGCGCGCACCTCTACTATCAGCATTATTATTGACGCGGTTATGCTGGTTCTCGGTCTTTTCGCTGGCTTTATGAACGCGAACTGGTCAGGCTTTTTCTCAGCTCTGTGCGGATGGATTCTCGCTATTGTTTTTTCGGAAACAAACGCGGTTATAACTGTTATACTCGATGCGCTCAAAATCAAAAGTAAACAGTATATTATTTTTCTTATTCAGTTATGGGGGCTAAAACTTATTGCTGTGTGCGCTTTAGGAGCTATTTTCTTAAGCTTCGTATCGCTGAAAACAGCTGTTTTCTTTTTCCTTCTCGTTTTTACTGTTTTTGTATGCACTATTAAAAACCTTATTATTACTGCTACCGCGCAGATCTTATAAACAGCAGTGAGATAAAGACACTCGCAGAGCGTATAAACACCCTGAAAAGTCGCGCAGACTGAATACAGTGGTGCTATGGCTCAAGAAACATACAAACCACTTCCAAACCCTTTTGAGAAGCTTGGCCTCGCCTATGACGATGTTTTGCTTCTTCCTAACGAAACTGATGTTATTCCATCAGAAGTAGATACCACTACTCAGCTCACCAGAAATATCTCCATGAAGTCTCCAGTGCTGTCTGCAGCAATGGATACCGTAACCGAAGCAGAAATGGCTATTGCTATGGCTCGCAACGGTGGTATTGGTGTTATTCACCGTAATCTGAGTATTGAAGATCAGGCAACACAGGTCGATACCGTGAAACGCTCTGAATCCGGTATGATTTCCAATCCTGTTACCGTAAACCCAGACGCTACCTTAACCGATTTGGATCGTTTGTGCGCACAGTTCCGCGTATCTGGTCTGCCAGTAGTAGACCACGACGATTGTTTGCTTGGTATCGTTACAAACCGCGATATGCGTTTTGTAGATCCAGCAGAATTTGATTCTTTACGAGTGAAGGACGTGATGACCAGCGAAGGGCTGATTACAGGTCCTTCTAATATTTCTAAGGACGATGCACACAAGCTTTTGGCTCAGTATAAGGTAGAAAAGCTGCCTTTGGTTGATGCTGAAGGTAAGCTGACTGGCTTGATTACTGTGAAGGACTTCGTGAAGACTGAGCAGTATCCAGATGCTACGAAGGATGACGAAGGTCGTTTGCGCGTTGCTGCTGCTGTTGGCTTCTTTGGTGATGCATGGCAGCGTTGCACTGCTTTGGCAGATGCAGGAGTTGATGTGCTCGTTGTAGATACCGCACATGGTCATGCGAAGTTAATGCTCGACATGATTAAGCGTTTGAAGTCTGATTCTGCATTTAAGAACATCGAGATTATTGGTGGCAATATTGCTACCCGCGAAGGTGCTCAGGCTTTGATTGACGCTGGTGTTGACGCTGTGAAGGTGGGTGTTGGCCCAGGTTCTATTTGCACCACTCGCGTTGTGGCTGGTGTGGGTGTTCCACAGTTGACTGCTGTTTACGAGGCATCTTTGGCTGCACGTGAAGCTGGCATTCCAGTGGTTGCTGATGGTGGTATTCACTACTCTGGTGATATTGCTAAGGCTTTGGTTGCTGGTGCTTCTACCGTTATGCTTGGCGGACTTTTGGCTGGAACTGAAGAGGCTCCAGGTGAGAAGGTTCTGTTGCACGGTAAGCAGTACAAGGTCTACCGTGGTATGGGTTCCATGGGTGCTATGGCTCCTCGTGGTAAGAAGAGCTACTCTAAGGATCGTTACTTCCAAGCAGACGTGACTAGCAGTGATAAGGTTGTTCCAGAAGGTGTTGAAGGCGAAGTGCCATACCGTGGACCACTCAACTACGTTCTCTATGAATTGGTTGGCGGCTTGCACCAGTCTATGTTCTATACAGGTGCTCGCACTATTCCTGAGCTTCAGGCTAAGGGCAAGTTCATTCGTATTACGGATGCTGCTCTTCGTGAATCACATCCACACGATATTGTGATGACCAAGGAAGCTCCAAATTACTCTGGTTTCCACGAGTAAAAAGTTGTAAAAACATTAGAAGGTCTGCACTGCGTTGGTGCGGGCCTTCTTGTGTTTTCTCTTGTGTAAGCGCTGTGCGGTCATTTTTTCATGTCATATCAGCTCTCATATATTCCTGAAAGTTGCTAGCGTCGCACGCGCACAACGCCCACGTCCATAATTCAGATGAAATCAGCGCTCACGAGTGCGTGAAAGTTGTCAGCGCACAACGCTGACAATGTGTGCGCTTGAAAAACCCTCTCAATTCTCACTCATGAGATACGTAGACGTTGTTAGCGCCGAACGCTCACAATGCTCACGTCCATCGTTAAGAGTGATTGAAATCCTCACCCGTGCATGAATCATGGAACGCTAGAGCAAGTCATGTTTCACGCATCACTCAAGTTCCTACACGCCGCAATAATAACCAGATGAAATAAGCCAGCCCCAACCAAAACCCCGCTAAAATCCCAAGAGTTACTAAAAGCTAAAGAATAGTTTTTTGGTCTTAACGCATTAGGTTAAAGCTTGGTGATAGGACACAATACTGGTTAATCCTGTGCTAAGTTTTACAAAGCGCAACCGTCAAACTTGCGGCGCACCACGCCACACACTAAACCCTAGCAATAGTAAAGGGTCACAGCTTCAGTGAACTGAGCTGCGACCCCTTCATTATAGAGAGCTATGCAGTAGACTACTTAATAATCTCAATGCTTTCAATCATCACTGGCTCAACAGGATTATCGCGAGCATCGGTAGCTACTTCATTAATGGCATCCACAACTTTCTTCGAAGCCTCATCTGTAACCTCACCAAAAATTGTGTGCTTACCGTCTAACCATGTGGTTGGAACTGTTGTAATGAAGAACTGGGAACCGTTAGTGCCAGAGAGTTTACCCGTGAATGGATTTGGACGGCGACCAGCATTTGCCATAGCGAGCTTATAAGGCTCGTCAAAACGATGCTGATTAATCTCATCATCGAAGTTATAGCCAGGACCACCAGTGCCGGTACCCAAAGGGCAGCCACCCTGAATCATAAAGTCCTTAATAACGCGATGGAAGGTGAGACCATTGTAGAAAGGCTCGTGCGACTTTTCACCGGTTAAAGGATCAGTCCATTCCTTTTCACCAGTTGCTAAGCCTACGAAGTTCTCTACGGTTACAGGAGCGTCGTTAGGGAACAGCTCGAGTGTAATATCACCGTGTGTAGTGTGCATAATTGCTTGCATACTATCTCCTTGAATAGTGAAGAATACTTATTCTCAACTAGTCTAGCTTAATCCACACCGAGGTGTCTTGTGGTAACTTGCCATCAGCGGTGAGTTCGCCAGAAGCGAGCACAACTTCGCCAGCAGGAAGTTCGGCAGGGGTAGCGGAGAAGTTCGTCAGATTAGCCCAGCCATTGGCGCGCTTATAGGCAATAATGCCGCCAGGATTGCCGTCAGCACCATCTGTCAAACCGCTTTCCTTATCCTGCTCAAGCCATTCCAAACTCAAATCATTAGTTTGGAATTCGTGACGCAACTTCAAAGCAGCACGGTATAAGCTGAGCATAGAATCAGCATCATCTGCTTCAACATCGGCAGAGAAATCAGCGAACCATGCTGGCTGAGGAAGATGTGGCTTTTCAGAAGCATCAGCAGGAGAGAAGCCGAAGGAACCATCCGCATCGGCAGACACCCATGGAAGTGGAACGCGGCAACCGTCACGACCCTTTAATACGCCATTATTTTGGCTTGTGAAAGCACTCGGATCTTCCAACTGATCCCAAGGAATATCGGCAACTTCAAACAGTCCGAGCTCTTCACCCTGATAAATATAAGCGGAACCTGGCAAAGCCATTTCCAAAAGCAGAGCAGCGCGAGCGCGTTTCGTACCTAGTTCGCGGTTCTCGGTATAGCTCTTACCGTCACGCAAAACCCAATCAACAGCAATCTGATGCTGGTCAGTAGCAGGAATTTGAGGCAAAGCGAAACGTGTTGCGTGACGAATAATATCGTGATTGCTCAAAACCCACGTTGCGCTCGAACCAGAACGTTCAGCAGTTTCAATGCCTGCTTCAATGGCTTCATGGAAGTTATTGCGCGCCCAAAGCTTGGTTGCGAAAGAGAAGTTGAAAATCTGTCCCAAATCATCTTTGCTGGCATACAAATACTGACGTTCAGGACGCACCCAACCTTCAGCAACAGCAAAACGAGGAGGATCGTATTCGTTGAACACTTTACGCCATTCAGCGTAAACTTCGTGCACCTCATTGCGGTCGAAGAGGGGGTGAGAGCCGTCAATGCGGTTAGCTCCATCGCGAGGGGAGACCTCGGCAATCTCTGGGGAATTCATATCCTTCTTCAAAGCGTGAGCCACGTCTACGCGGAAGCCGTCCGTGCCATGATCGGACCAGAAACGCAAGGTTTTAATGAACTCTTCATGAACATCTGGATTGTCCCAGTTCCAATCCGGCTGTTCTGGAGCGAACATGTGCAGATACCACTGACCGTCTTCAACGCGCGTCCATGCAGAGCCGCCAAAAATGGATTCCCAATCGTATGGAGGTAGTTCGCCGTTTTCTCCACGACCATCGCGGAAAATGTAGCGGTCGCGCTCTGGAGAGCCCTTACCGGCTGCCAAAGCAGCTTTGAAATACTCGTGACGGTTGGAACTGTGGTTAGGAACAATATCGACCACAACTTTAATACCCACAGCATGAGCTGCTTCAACCATGGCGTCAAAATCATCCATCGTTCCCAAACGAGGATCTACATTGCGGTAATCGTCCACATCGTAACCGCCGTCGGCCAAAGCGGATGGGTAGAAAGGCGAGAGCCAAATAGCATCTACGCCCAACTTGTCGAGATAATCCATATGCGCGGTAATGCCTGGAATATCGCCTAAACCTGAGCCTGTGCTATCGGCGAAGGAGCGAGGATAAATCTGATACACCACTGCGTTCTGCCACCATAAAGCGTCAGTGGAGCGCTGAATTTCTGCCATAAAACTCTCCTTTAAGTTTTGGTTGGTACGGTTTGCATATAACCCTTACTAATGTAACCGTTTTCCATTTTGTTTCCGAGAGAAAGTATATATGATTTTGCATATAATATGAAAGCGTTTGCCATCTTCGGCGAGTCGCATGTAAAAGTGCTGTACGGCATGGAAATACTTGATGATATCGTTTGCAAAAATTAGGTAAACTGTGTTGCTGCGGATATTTTGCAGTAACTGGAAAAACAGAGCAAAAATTTAGCGAGAAATTCATCGAGAATCTGTGCGCAGAATAAAGCCGCTATAAAGATACTGCATAAAGATAGCGCCAAGGTTTGCCGTGCGTGCAACAATAGAAGCGACATAGAATCATGATAGAATCAATGCGTACAGCGTACTAAAGTGCAACAGAAGACCAGTGCATGTGCGTTGAGGGGAGATAAATATGGCGCAGGAAACGGCTTTGAGTGCGGAAGAATCTCGACTCATTTGGATTGATTGCGAGATGACCGGTTTAGATATTAATAACGATGAGCTATGCGAAGTATCCGTGGTCCCTACTGACTTTAATTTACGTGTTCTCGACGAAGGCATTGATTTAGTAATTAAGCCAAGTCAAGCAGCGGTGGATCATATGAATGATTTTGTGCGCAATATGCACACATCCTCCGGCTTAGTCAACGAGTGGAATAACGGTTTAAGCCTAGCTGATGCGCAGCAGCAGATTATTGAATACGTACAGCGTTTTTTGCCAACCGATGGTAATGGAAAAGCTCATTTAGCAGGAAATTCCATTCATTCCGATAAAAAATTCCTCGACAAATACATGCCTGAACTCATGAGCAATCTGCACTACCGCATTATTGACGTGAGCACTCTTAAAGAGCTGAGCCGCCGCTGGTATCCAGCTGTGTACGAAAATAAGCCTGCTAAGCATGGCGGACACCGCGCTTTGGCAGATATTATTGAATCTATTGATGAACTGCGTTATTACCGAGATATGATGTTCGTCCAAGCTCAGCCAAGCGCTCAAGAAGCTCAAGCAGGTGCTGAGCATGTAGAAGAAACTAGTTTGCTGCGTGAGTACGAAAAGAACGGCAACGCTTTAACAAGCGAAGATACGCCAGAAAAAGCCGATTATTAAAACGCTGAGCGTATGCAGCTGTGTAAAACTCACGGAAAGTTACGCCCCTAATCTGCCTGAGAAGAGGACCTTACTATGCTACAAAGTCAAGCTCTACAGATTCTCAACTCTGGTGCATCTGCATATCTAACAGGTGCACCGGGAGCAGGTAAAACCTACGTTCTTAATCAATTTATTAAGCGAGCGCGTACAGAAGGTAAAATAGTCGCAGTTACAGCCTCTACAGGTATTGCGTCCACGCATATTAACGGGCAAACTATCCATTCATACAGCGGTTTAGGCGTAAATACGTATCTCACAGAAAGTGTAACGAAACGTATTCTCACCAGACGCAAGAAAACTATTGCGAACACCGATATTCTCATTATTGATGAAGTATCTATGATTCATGCATGGCTTTTCGACCTCGTAGATGAAATCTGCAGGCGCGCTCGCAAAAATGATTTACCTTTCGGTGGCATGCAAGTTGTGGTCTCTGGCGACTTCTTCCAATTACCTCCTGTGTCTGTGGCATCGCGAAATGCCGATCTTCTGGGACTGTCGCCAGAAGCTGTGATCATGCAAAACAAATACGCATCGCATGGCAAAGATATGAACGGTTTTATTACCGAATCTTTTGCATGGGATGCGCTTCGTCCTGTTATCTGTTATCTCACAGAACAGCATCGTCAAGATGACGGTCAACTTCTCAGCGTTCTCAGCTCTATACGTGACGGTTCGGTTGATCAAAACGATTACAATACAATCGCTTCACGCATGTCTGCTTCTTTTGATGAGAACGATCTTATTACGCATCTGTTCCCTTCAAATAAACAAGCAGATTCGCTCAATGACACTCGTTTGGCTTTATTGCGTGGCGATGCACATGCGTTCGTAGCGACATCATCGGGATCTAAGCAGCTGGTTGACCGTCTAAAGAAGAATATGCTTGCTCCAGAAACTCTTGTTCTTAAAGAGGGAGCTACAGTTATGGCTCTGCGCAATGACAGCGATAAACAATATGTGAATGGCTCTCTGGGCATCGTAAAATCTTTTGCTTCTGAATCTAAAGGCGGATGGCCCATCGTGGAATTTGAAAACGGTCATGTGGTTACAATGAAGCCAGCAGATTGGGAAATTACTGATGCGGACACTGTTCTTGCCGTAGTTTCTCAAGTTCCTTTGCGCTGTGCGTGGGCTATTACTATTCATAAATCACAAGGAATGACTTTAGATCGCTCTGTTATGGATTTGCGTCGCACATTTGCTCCCGGGATGGGATATGTAGCTATGTCGCGAGTACAAGGATTAGAAGGCTTGTTCGTGCAAGGTTTGACTGAACGCGCCTTCCTCGTGTCTCAACAAGCAGTATTTTTAGATGCACAGTTGCGCTTTGAGTCTGAAACAGCAAGCGCTTTACTGGAGAAAGAAGGGCAACAGGCAGTTCTCCAATCTCAACGTCCAGTTGCGTTGAACGAGGCTGAAGATGAGTTCAATCAAGGAGCACTGTTCTAAGTAGCTGCTCCTATATTAGTCCTTCCTATAGTCGGTCTCTTCACGTGGTTCTAAACGTAACTTGTAAAGTCGGGTAGCGCCTATAATCTTGGGTTTTATGAGCTCAGAAGTATTACGTATGTCCCAGATGTTTTTGCGCACATTGCGCGACGATCCAGCGGACGCAGATGTTAATTCAGCAAAGTTGCTTATCCGGGCAGGATATATTCGCAAAGTAGGACCAGGCTTATACTCGTGGCTTCCTCTTGGCTTAAAAGTTCTGCGTAAAATTGAAAACGTTATTCGCGAGGAATTAGCGAAAACTGGCGCTCAGGAAGTTGAATTTCCTGTGCTTTTGCCAAAAGATCCATACACTGCTACGAACCGTTGGGAAGAGTATGGAGATAACCTCTTCCGTGTAAAAGATCGTCATGATGCAGACTATTTGCTCGTGCCTACTGCTGAGGAAATGTTCACCTTGATGGTCAAGGATATGTATTCCTCCTACAAGGATTTGCCTGTTACTTTGTATCAGATTAAGTCCAAGTATCGCGATGAATTCCGTCCTCGTGCAGGCATGATTCGTGGACGCGAATTTGTGATGCAAGATGCATATTCCTTCGACATGACCGAAGAGGATTTGAAGAAGAACTACCTGATTCAGCGCGATGCTTATGAGCGTATTTTCCAGCGACTACACGTGCCTTATGTGATGGTTCATGCAACCTCCGGCCCGATGGGTGGCTCTGCTTCTGAGGAATTCTTGTCGCCTATGCCTATTGGCGAAGATACATTCGCTTTGGCTCCTTCTGGCGCAGCATGGAATGTGGAAGCGCTTACTACAGTGAAGCCACAGGATGTTGATTTTAGCTCTACTGAAGCTATGGTGGCTTTGGAAACACCAGATTCACCAACTATTGAAACTTTGGTGGATCAATCTAATGCTTTGCATCCTCGTAGCGATGGTCGTTCGTGGCAAGCGGAAGACACGTTAAAGAACCTGATGATTGCTGTGAAGCATCCAACAGGTGAGCGTGAGGTCGTAGCTATTGGCGTGCCAGGGGATCGCCAGGTAGATATGAAGCGTTTGGAAGCTAGCTTCACCCCAGCTGAGATTGAAGAAGCAACACCAGAAGATTTGGCTGCTTTCCCAGAGCTCGTTAAGGGATATATTGGGCCAGGCGTGCTCGGACCACAGAATACCGATGAAGAAGGTCATTCACGCATTAAGTATCTGCTCGATGCTCATATTGCTCGAGGTTCCGAATGGATTACTGGTGCAGATGCAGCTGATACACACGTTTTCCACGCTGTGTATGGACGCGATTTCGAGGCTGACGGTTTCGTTGAGGCTGTAGAAGTACGCACTGGAGATATGAGCCCTGATGGTTCAGGTCCGCTCAGCTTGGAGCGCGGCGTAGAAATTGGTCAGGTGTTCCAGCTCGGTTTGAAATACTCGAAGGCTCTGGATCTGACTGTTTTGAACGAGAACGGTAAAGCTGTGCCTGTATGGATGGGCTGCTATGGCATTGGTGTGTCTCGTGTGATGAGCTGCATTGCTGAATTCTTCAACGATGAGAACGGTTTGAAGTGGCCAGTAGAAGTAGCTCCTGCTCAGGTGCATGTTATTGCTACAGGTCGCGATCAGATGGCTTTTGATACGGCAGAACAGCTCGTTGAGCAGTTAGCTTCTGCAGGTATTGAAGTTATTTTTGATGACCGCGCTAAGGTATCTCCAGGTATTAAGTTTAAGGATTCCGAACTTTTGGGTATGCCGCTGATTGCAGTAAGCGGTCGCGATACCGTAAATAACGGAACTATTGAAATTCGTTTCCGTGATGGTTCAGATACCAAGGTTGTGTCGATTGAAGAGGCTGCGCAGGCAATTATTGAGGCTGTGAACGCTCTATAATATGTGGCTACACTTTTAGATAGTTAAAGAGATCGCATTGAAAGTGCGGTCTCTTTTGCTTTTGTGATTACTTATGTGTGGCTTATATGATTTGTCAAGCTGAGGCGAGTTATTCACATTGGTTCACATATACGTGACAAGATGATTTTTGGTTCTAATCTTGGCATAGTAGAGCTACAGTCTCAAGTAGAAAGCTTGAGAGAAAAGGTATCGAAGGAGATATGATGACTAACTCAGCTCAGATAGTGCTTACTGGTTATGTGGGAACCGAGCCAAAAACATGGACAACGAATTCTAATACACCAGTGTGTAACTTCCGCGTTGGCTCTACACGTCGCTATTTCAGCACGAAAGAAAATCAATGGAAATCTGCAGAAACCACATGGGTACAGGTCAAGTCTTTCAGAAATCTCGCCACCCATGCTATGAAATCATTAAGTGTAGGAGATCCCGTTATTATTGTGGGTGCTTTGAGTATAGATTCATGGGAGAAAGATGGAGTACGTCATACTATTCCCACTATAGAAGCCACCAGTATTGGGCATAATCTCAGTTTTGGCGATGGCATGTTTAAAAAAGATGAAAGCTTAAAAAATACCCCACAACAAACGCAGTCTGCGCCTTCTGTTCCTTCTCAAAACTCGTCATCTCAGGCAGCAGTTTCTGAGAATGAATCGAGTGCACACGATATCGTCGATGCTCCCGTGAATATATGAAACCCTGTTTCTCTTGCCTCCTTCGAGGCAAGAGAAACAGGGGCATAATGCATGTATATCGCTTACCAGATATGTACGCGCTGGTCAGGAGCCAAATACATGGCATCTCCTTCATGCACATCGAAAGCATCGTAGAAACGATCAACGTTGCGCACAATACCGTTCACACGGAATTCAGCAGGAGAATGTGGATCAATCTGCAGGTATTGCTCTGCCATCTCCACACGAATAACGCTACGCCAAATCGATGCATACGAGAGGAAGAAGCGCTGCACACCAGTGAAGCCATCAATAACAGGAGCTGAATCTAGTGCGCGCGTTAACTCTTCATCGGAATCATTCTGAGCGCCAAGAGACAAGGCATAAGCCTTTAAGGAAATATTTACACCACCTAAATCACCAATATTTTCCCCAATAGTAAAGGCACCTTTGACGTGTGGCATCTGGTCAGCCTTACCTTGAGCAGTATACTTGTCTGCCACATCTTGAGGGGTGAACTGATCGTACTGGTCAATTAAAGAATGCGTCAGCTTGTCGAACTTTTCGCGGTCTGTTTGTGTCCACCAGTCTTTCAGATTTCCATCGCCGTCATACTTACTGCCTTGGTCGTCGAAACCATGACCAATCTCGTGGCCAATAACTGCTCCAATGCCACCGTAGTTAGCAGCATCATCGGCATCAGCGTGGAAGAAAGGAGGCTGCAAAATAGCAGCAGGGAATACAATCACATTCGTTGTTGGCTCATAATACGCATTCACAGTTTGTGGAGTCATAAGCCATTCGCGCTTATCGACCAGCTGACCTGCTTTAGCTAACTGATAAGCTGTTTCGTACAAGCTTGCATTGCGTAAATTGTGAATAAGGCTGTATTCTTCACGAATATCCAAAGCGGAATAGTCCCGCCATTTATCTGGGTATCCAATCATTGGTGTGAACTTAGATAGTTTATCTAAGGCCTTCTCCTGCGTATCTTTACCCAACCATGCGCTCGACTTAATAGAGACCTCATATGCATGAATAAGATTATCTACTAGCTCGCTCATGCGTGCCTTCGAAGAAGCAGGGAAGTGACGCTTCACATATTCCTGAGCAATTTCTTCTCCAGACACGCCATCTACCAGAGCTACAGCTCGACGCCAACGGTCACGCTGTACTGTTGTTCCACGCAAAACCTTGCCATAGAAATCAAACTTTGCATTTTCAAAATCAGATGGTAAATAGCTTGCCCAATGAATAAGCACATGAACTCGTGCCCAGAGCTTCACGTCATCAACATCGGCATCCGACCAGAACTGATCAATACCATCAATAAAGCTTGGCTGATACACAATAACATGAGATAGTGCAGAACGTAATGACAAAGGCTGTGCATGGGAAGCCTCAGAATTGTTATATGATTCCTGCCATGCATCCACCCATGCTTCCAAGTTGAAACTATTTAATGCAGCAGCAAACTCATCAAAAGTACGCGGATTATACGTTTTATCGCTATCGCGAGAAGCAACAACATCCCAATGATGAGAGGCAATAGAACGCTCAATATCCACAAACTTACGTGCAGAACGCAAACCTTGCTTCTCATCCTTCACATAGCCTGCTAAGAGAAGAAGCTGTGCAACCATAGCAGTATATTTTTCCACCACTGGCTTGTGGTTATCTTCACGATAATATGCCTCATCAGGCAAACCTAAACCAGACTGGAAAATATGAACGGTATGATGCGTAGGATTTCCAGGGTCTGCAAACACAGCCTGGGAGAATAAAGAAGGTCCGCCAGCTGCATCCATAGCACCCAAAACCTGAGTTAAACCAATTTTTGTGGTAACTTCATCAATACGATTCAAATCCTCGCGAATAGGATTAATACCCGCACGCTCAATAGTCTCCGTATCCATAAAGGAACGGTACAGAGCCACAGACTTAGGGCTGCTTGGGTGAGCTTCTTCCAAAATCTCATGAATCTGCTCTTCAGCATCATCAGCAAGCTTATCGAAAGAGCCGTAGCGAGCCTTATCTGCAGGCAGTTCGTACGAGTCAATCCATGTGCCATTAACGTGACGGAAAAAATCAGCCTGAGCAGGAACGGTAGACGATAAAGACTCTACATCAATACCTGAGCTGACTGAATCAGCAGAGCGGACGGAGCGCGCGCGTGAAAGCGCGAAAATAGTAGAACGGTTCATAAAAGTCATACCTATAAGGGTAACGCACAACAGCTGAGGAAACTGAAAATGTTCGAAAACTCACCTGAGAGAAAACAAAAGAACCACATAAGTTCGACCCCTCGAAACTATAACGAATACGCCTAAAAAGCTGTTATTCGCAAAAAGAGCTTGTAGATTCTTAACATCAGCACAAAACCAACCGTGCAGAAAGAAGGCGCACATGCTCAGTACGGCAACTACTCTTATAGGAGCTGTGCTTCTGGCTGGTACGTTGAGCGTTGACGCGCTCTCGGTAAGCATGTCAATTGGTGCACGCATGCATAGTGCTTTGATGCCTCAGCATTACCGCACTGCGATTGCTTGGTTTGCTGGATTACATGCCGTTGTGTATTCTTTAGGCTTTCTTTTGGGAGATTCCTTAGCTCGTGTCATGAATGGCGTGGGAGCATGGGTATCTTTTACTTTGCTTGTTATTGTTGGCGCTATTATGATCCGTTCGGCTTTTGCAACGTCTCAAGAAGATGAGTGTATGGAATCGATTCCTCCACTGCAATGGAAAACCTTAGCGCCGCTCGCTTTTGCGTGCAGTATCGATGCTAGTGCAGTTGGTTCGAGTGTAGGATTATCGGGAAGTTTGCCGTACGGTGTAAGCGTGCTTGTGCTTGGCATAGTAACAGCTCTTGCTGTAAGCCTAGGACTTCGCTTGGGCGATGTTGCTGGACAAAAATGGCAGCGTCGCGCTGAAGTAGGCGGAGGATTGGTGCTTATCTTACTAGGAGTGAAGGCACTTCTGTAATAACTTTTCTACTGTTTGGGTGTGGGCGTATTCTAAAAGCATGATTGAACTGAAAACTCCTCAAGAAATTCAGCAGATGCGCCCGGCAGGAAAGTTTGTGGGACAGATTCTGTCTGATTTGAAGAAAATGACGACAGTAGGCACAAATCTGCTGGAGATTGACAACTTCGTTAAGAACGCTATTGAAAACCGCGCGGGAGCAACATCCTGCTACGTTGATTATGCTCCAGATTTTGGAACTGGACCATTTGCGCACTATATTTGCACGTCAGTTAATGATGCTGTGCTTCATGGTATTCCTTATGATTACAACTTGAAGAACGGCGATCTGCTCAGCCTTGATTTAGCAATTAACGTTGATGGTTGGGTAGGAGATTCCGCTATTAGTTTTGTAGTAGGAGATGCTAATCCAGAAGATTTGCGCTTGATTAGGAGCACTGAAGAAGCTTTGGCTGCAGGTATTGAACAGGCTCGCTCGGGCAACCGTTTGGGGGATATTTCTGCTGCTATTGGTGACGTTGCTGCTAGCTACGGTTATGACGTGAACTTAGAATTCGGCGGCCATGGCGTGGGGCATATTATGCATGGAGATCCACACGTGCCAAATAACGGTCGCGCACACCACGGTTACCGTTTACGTCCAGGTTTGGTTATTGCTATTGAGCCATGGTTCTTAGCTACCACAGATGAGATTTATCAGGATGAGAATGACGGGTGGACGCTGCGTTCTGTTGACGGTTCACGTGGCGCTCATACCGAGCATACTATTGCAATTACTGATGGAGATCCGATTATCTTAACAGCTCGCGACGAGTAAAAAATAGAGGCTGTGCATTCATGCACAGCCTCTATTCATCAATCATTAATTTTTATGTAAAGCGGAGTTGAGCTCAATACCCAGCTTGCCTTGAGCGCGTGAACGAGCTTCAATCGCACCAGTTACCGAGTTGCGGATAAACAAAATATTATCTTTACCGCTTAAATCAGCGCCTTTAACTACTTCTAAGCTCATTCCTGCAGTCAAACGTTCTTTATCGTATACGCTAATCTTAGTGCCAGCTGTTACATATAATCCAGCCTCAACAACACAGTTATCGCCCAAAGAAATACCAATACCAGCATTTGCGCCGAGCAAAGAGTGACGACCGATAGATACACGATGCTTACCGCCACCGCTGAGCGTCCCCATAATGGAAGCGCCGCCACCAATATCGGAGCCATCGCCCACAACAACACCTTGAGAAATGCGTCCTTCAACCATGGATGTGCCGAGCGTACCAGCGTTAAAATTCACGAAGCCTTCATGCATAACTGTTGTGCCCTCAGCCAAATGAGCGCCTAAACGGATACGGTCAGCATTACCAATACGCACTCCTGTTGGCACCACATAATCCACCATGCGCGGGAATTTATCGATAGACAGCACGTTCACATCAGCCGCAATATGACCATGCGCACGCGCATCAGCAAGCACATCCAACTTGCGCACAGCAAAATTCTCCACCGCAAACGGGCCATAATTCGTCCACACAACATTGTTGAGTGCGCCAAAAATCCCATCAAGATTTACGGAGTTTGGAATCGCCAAACGCATTGACAACAAGTGCAATCGGGCATAGGCGTCAGCTGCATCCACAATCGGCTCATCAAGATACGACACAGTAAACACAGGCACACGACGCACCCCGCGCGCATCAGCAGAATCGTAAGCGGCATTGCCAAAACCGTGCGCACCGCGTGAGCCTTCAGAAGGAACAGAATCTGCCGTACCAAGTGTCAAAGACGGATACCACACATCCAAGGTATCGCCTGCTTCATCAATCGAAGCTAAACCCCAACCGTATGCCACACGCTGGGATGAAGACTGTGTTGAAATCTGTGTTTGAGTCATTTCTTCTGTCATGTTGTCTCACTTTCTGGCGACGAACTCTTTTGTTTACTTCTGCTTACTATCGCTTACTATAATCGCAGCGCGCTATGAATAGAGTAAATAGGCTAAAAACTGTATACAGTGCGCGTCATCTATCTCAGAAAAAACATCCCAGAAAACATCTCAGAAGTCACCATGTCATCCACTCAACACCCCCGTAAATGTGCCTAGGTTGTTAAGGCATGAGCAAAACAGCTGAACTAGACCTCCCAAAAGCGTAGGCTAAATAAACGTGGCAGATTATGACTTTTCTCAAGATCTAGAAGTAGCACGCGCGAAATACGAGACTATTGCTGGGGCAGTAAATCTCGATGCTTTGCGTACACAGATTAAGGATTTAGAGCGCGAAGCCAGTGAGCCAAACTTATGGGATAATCCTGAACACGCACAGAAAGTGACGGCAAAGTTATCGGCAAGCCAGGCGCAATTGCGCAAATTAAACGCGGTGGCTCAACGTTTGGATGATATTGCAACCCTCTACGAGTTGGGGTCTGAAGAAGACGATGAAGACAGCATGAGCGAAGCAAGCGCCGAACTCGTTGCCACTACAAAAGAACTCGAAGAAATCGAAATTCAAACCTTGCTAGATGGCGATTACGATGACCGCACAGCTGTGGTAACTATTCGTTCTGGTGCTGGCGGCGTTGATGCTGCCGATTGGGCACACATGTTGTTGCGCATGTATGTGCGTTACGCTGAACGTAACGGCTATAAAGTCAAGATTTTAGATACTTCATATGCAGAAGAGGCTGGTATTAAGTCAGCAACAATGCAGATTGAAGGCGATTATGCTTATGGAAAGCTTTCCGTTGAAGGCGGAACGCATCGTCTTGTACGTATTTCTCCTTTTGATAACCAGTCGCGTCGTCAAACGAGCTTTGCTGCTGTAGAAGTTATTCCTTTGGTAGAAGAAACAGACCATATCGATGTGCCAGATGCAGATATTCGCATCGATACGTATATGTCGTCTGGTCCTGGCGGTCAAGGTGTAAATACCACGTACTCTGCTGTGCGATTAACCCACATTCCCACTGGTATTGTTATTACCATGCAAGACGAGCGCAGTCAGATTCAAAATCGTGCTGCTGCTATGAGCATTTTGCAGTCGCGTCTGCTAGTTATGAAGCATGAGGAAGAAGCGAAAACACGTAAGGAACTAGCTGGCGATATTAAAGCTAGTTGGGGAGACCAGATGCGTTCCTATGTGCTCCACCCTTATCAGATGGTAAAAGATTTGCGCACTGGCTATGAAACCTCAGATACTCAAGGTGTATTTGATGGCGATTTGAACGCTTTTGTTGATGCAGGAATTCGTTGGCGTCATCAGCAGCGTCGTGAAGCGCTTGCTGAGCAGGAATGAGCCAAGCAAGGCTACAGCGAGCAAAACTAAGTAGAGCAAAACTAAACTGAGCAAGTACAAGAAGGGAAGACCATGGCACTGATTGATTTAGTGAATGTGAGCAAAGTCTATGAGCATGCATCACGTCCAGCCTTGGAAGATGTGAATGTGCATATTGATCGAGGAGATTTTGTCTTCCTTGTAGGCGCTAGTGGTGCTGGTAAATCAACTTTATTGAGCCTCTTGCTACGCGAAGAAGAAATTAGCGAGGGCGAAATTCGTGTGGCGGGTAATGATTTGCGTCGTATTTCTCATCGTCGCGTGCCGCATTATCGTCGTGGCATAGGTTTTGTTTTTCAGGATTATAAGCTATTGGAAAATAAAACAGTGTGGGAGAACGTTGCTTTTGCTTTAGAAGTGATTGGCACGAAGCGCTCTACTATTAAATCTATTGTTCCTCAGGTTTTGGAAGCTGTTGGTTTAACAGGTAAAGAAAACCGTATGCCTCACGAACTGTCTGGTGGTGAAGCTCAACGTGTGGCTATTGCACGAGCCTACGCTAATCATCCAGCTATTATTCTGGCAGATGAGCCAACAGGAAATCTTGATCCTACAACATCCGTGGGCATTATGGAAGTGCTTGAAGCCATTAACCGCACCGGCACAACGATTGTTATGGCTACGCATAACGAAGAAATTGTAAACTCCATGCGTAAGCGTGTTATTGAGTTGCATAACGGTCGCATTGTTCGTGACGAAGAAAACGGTATGTATGATTCTGCTTTGTATTTCCCTGATGAAGAAGTAGCGCAGAAAACTCATTTAAAGCAAACTGAAGAGGCTATTGATTCGCTGACTGCTGCTCTTCCAGAAACAACGATAAGCGATAATTATGAAGAAGAAGTCGTCGATATGGATGCTCTTCATGGCACATCTAATAATTCTGAAGAATCTGATGGTATTGCACGCTTAGCGCGCAGTGTTCATGCTGGTCGCCGCGGTCGTTTCGGAGAGGCTTTTGCCTCAGCAGAAGAAACACTCACCTGGGGCGGAGGACTCAAACAAGAGAACTCCGTTCCGGCACCTCCTCAGAACGAGCAACGTAACGAGGTCACGCAAGAGCCTACGCAAGAATCTGCACAAGAATCTGCAGTTCCTCCAGTTCCTCCAGCATTCCTGATGGAAGACGCCAAAAATACACTCAACAACAATACTGAACAGTCAAAGGATGGCGAATAATCATGCGTTCGCGTTTTATTTTGTCTCAAACATGGACGAATTTTAAGCGTAACGGAGCCATGATTATCTCCGTTATGCTGGTAACCTTTATTTCTTTCCTTTTTATTGGTTCTGCCGCTCTCATGCAGACGCAGGTTCAAAAGGCTAAAGGCGATTGGTACGATCAGGTAGAAGTTGTGGTGTGGCTATGCCCAGATGGTAAGAGCACATCCGCTAACTGTGCTTCAGGAACAGCACTAACTGACGGTGAAGTTTCTGATATTGAAGCCAAAATTCAAACAGAACTGTCGGGAGTTGTTTCTTCTATCCGTTATGTGTCTAAAGAAGACTTCTTTAAGAATACTTTTGTGAAGCAGTATCCTGACGGAGTATATGAGGGGCGAACACTTACTGCTGCAGATATGCAAGCTTCTTTACGTTTGAAGCTCAAAGATGCTAATAAATATCAGCTTGTTTCTGAAATGCTGAGCGGAACTAAGGGAGTGGAACAGGTTGAAGATCAGCGAGAAATCTTCGATCCTGTTTTTGCTGTGCTGAATCGCGGAACAGTAGTAGCAAGTGTTTTGGCAGGCGTTATGATTATTGTGGCGGTTTTGCTCACGGGCACAACTATTCGTATGAGCGCAGCCAGCAGACGTAAAGAGACAGAGATTATGCGTTATGTAGGTGCTTCCAATTGGGCAATTCGCATGCCATTTATTTTGGAAGGCGTTTTAGCCTCGGTTCTCGGCTCTCTTCTCGCTATCGGATCATTGATGGCTGTTGTAAAGATTTTCGTTACTGATTGGCTTGCACAACAGATTACATGGATGACTTTTATTAATATGACGAGCGTCTTATGGATTGCGCCGTGGATTCTTCTGGGATCTATTGTGCTGTCTGTTATCGCTTCCTCAATTTCGCTACGAAAGTATCTACACGCATAATTCTTGACCGTCCAGTATTCGTGTATTAGCGTGTATATAAGCGGTTAAACCGAGAAGATTGAAGGACAATATGAAAGCACCAACGAAAAATATGCGTGCCAAGCTTAAAGCAGCTGTGGCAGCAGGAACCGTCGCTCTTTCACTGGTCTCAGGAAGTATCGTATCGTGGTACGTATCTCCTCTTACTGATGCGTATGCGGTTACACCGTATCAGACTTTAGCTCAACATCAGCAGGCACAAGCACAGCTGAAGGCTCAGTTAGCTGGTGTTAATAATCAACTAGCCCGTCTCATCACTGATTTAGATGATTTAGTGAATAATCAAATACCTGCAGCTCAAGATGCAGCATCGCAAGCTCAAGATGCAGCGCAGGCAGCAGCTCAGCGCGCACAGGAAGCCAGCGAGCGTCTGAGCGCAGCACAGAACGATAAAACTATGCTCGAAAATCAGTTGCAAAATACGCAGGCAAGTAATGAAACAGCTAAGGAAAACGTGGCTGCTCTAGCACGTCAAAGTTTCCATAGTTCTAACGCGTCGAAAACGATGAGCGTTGTTACTGGCTCAAAATCTACATCTGACTTTATTCAATCCATGCAGTCGGATGCTGCTGTCGGTCGTGTAGAAGCAAAAACAGCATCTGATTCTGCAACTGAATTAAATACGGGTAAGAATCGTGCTGACCGTCTTGTGGCTATTGAGCAACGCATTAGTGATTTGAAGAATCAAGCAGACAGCGAATCTGCGGCCGCCGCTCAAGCATCAACAGCTGCCCAAGCCAAGGTCAGCTCATTAAATGACTTGCAATCTCAGGCAGAGGAAAAATCAAAGCAGTTATCTGCTCAACAGTCCAGTCTGCAGACTCAAGCTGCTCAAGAAGCGGCTGCTATTGTTCAAGCCCAAGCTCAAGTAGCCGAATATAATCGTCAACTTGCTGCTCAGGCAGCGGCTCAAGCAGCGGCAGCACGACGAAATGCTGCAACTTCACAATACACAGCATCACGTAACAACTCTGCTGCACAAGCTCCAGCACCAACCTATGCTGCAACTTCTGCTGGCGATTACTCAGTTCCTGGTAACTGTGGCCCAACAGCAACAAGCTGCTACGGTCATCCAACAGGGCGTACCGCTGTTTTGGGTGGTGCATATCCATGGAGTCAGTGCACGTGGTATGCCTATAATCGTCGTACTGCTTTAGGTCTGCCTGTTGGATCATATATGGGTAACGGTCGAGATTGGGCTAATACTGGTCGCCGTCTTGGATATGTGGTGAATAACACTCCACATGTTGGTGCAGCAGTTGTCTTCCAGCCAGGTCAAGCAGGTGCAGACCGCACATATGGTCACGTTGCTGTTGTAGAACGTGTTAATGCTAACGGAACAATCCTTATCTCTGAATCAGGTGCTGTATATCAGGGTCGTTCTGTAACACGTACCTTGGGTAATGTGAATGCTTACCAGTACGTGCATTATTAAAAGGTAAAGCTGCTGTTATCAGCCTTGAACGCACTGCAAAAACGCGTCACCTATTCAGGTGGCGCGTTTTACGTGTAGACTAAACAGCAGTAAAAACGGACAGTAATACAATAAAATCAAAAATAAAACTTAGAAAAAGGACACTATATGGCAGCGAAAAAAGCGAAAGATCCGCGCAACGGTGTAGTGGCGCAAAACCGTCGCGCTCGCCATGATTACACAATTGAAGATACAGAAGAAGCAGGTATTGTTCTTACCGGTACAGAGGTAAAAAGTTTGCGTGAAGGACGAGCAAGCTTAACTGAGTCTTTCGTGAGCATCGATAAGCATAATGAAATGTGGCTTGAGGGCGCAAATATTCCTGAGTATTTAAACGGAACGTGGAATAATCACATGCCTAAGCGTAAGCGTAAACTGCTTTTACATGCGGTTCAAATAGAGAAATTCGCTCGTGCTTTGCAAGCCAAAGGCTATACGATAGTTCCATTAAGCTTATATTTTAAGAATGGGCGAGCCAAAGTAGAAATTGCCTTGGCGAAGGGTAAACGCGAATACGATAAGCGTCAAGCTCTCAAAGAGGCGCAAGATAAGCGTGAAGCATTGCGTGCCATGCGTGAACATAATTTGCGGTAGAACGGTAGTGCGTTCATACGCTTGAAGATGCTCGCACGCATGCGTAAACCTTCGGTTGGCAAACGATTAGCTGGTAAACGGTCAGCTGGTATAACCTTCACACGCTGTGAGAAGAGAATGAGAATAGGGAGATTTATGGTGCTTTCTAGCGGATTGAAGCGTGCAGGTCGCGCTGTTATGGCTACAGTGGTAGCGCTGGCAGTCTGCACCTCGCTGATGGCGTGCGGTACAAGCGATGGCTTGGACGCTCAGCAAGCCAATATTGATTTGAGCGATGTGCACGAAAATAAACAATTAGCCGCGATGGTCTCTCCTGAAGTCTCTCATGATGGCGTGCTTACTGTGGGTAGTAACGCTACGTGGGCTCCTGCAGAGTTTACGGGAGAAGATAACGAAACAGTTATTGGTTTTGATATTGATATTATTAAAGCCGTAGCGAAGGTTTTGGGGCTGAAAGTAAAAGTTGTGGACTCAGCTTTTGCTACGATTATTCCTTCTGTTGGTTCGAAATTTGATGTGGGTATTTCCGGCTTTACTATTACTGCTGAGCGCGAAAAAGCTGTGACTTTTGTGCAACATTATTCAGCTGGTATGAGTTACGCTGTGCGTGCAGGTAATCCGAAGAATATTGATTCAGATAATTTATGCGGTGTGCGCGCTTCTGTGCAGGTGGGTACTGCTGAAGAAACAGCTTTAGAGGATTCTTCGGTTGCCTGTGTGAAAGCAGGAAAGCCAGCCATAGCTTTGCAAGTGTATGAACAGCAGACTCAGGCTACAACTGCACTGATTACAGGACGCAGTGATGTGATGTATTCCGATACTCCTGTATCTGCATATGCTGTGAAGCAAACTAAGGGTAAGCTCGAACTGTTGGGCAAGCCGTACGATATTGCGCCTCAGGGCATTGTGGTTAAGAAGGGTGATGATAAAACAGCTCATGCTATTCAAGGTGCTTTACAAGAACTGATTGATTCAGGCGTTTACATGCGTATTTTGAAAGCATGGGGTGTAGAAGATGGAGCTATTGATAAAGCTGTGATTAACCCGAAGGTTGATTAAAATTTATCGGTTGTAAGGGACGAGAGAGACAAGATAATGGCAAATAATATTCCAAATCGTATTCATGCACGTCCAGTGCGCAAACCCGGTCCTATTGTGGCGGGCATTATTGTAGCGCTGCTGGCTATTTTTCTGGCACATGGCGTTATTACTAATGAGAATTTTGCTTGGCCAACTGTGTGGAAATATCTGTTTAATGAACATATTCTTACGGGTGTAAGTTGGACTCTTATTCTCACGGTTGTATCTATGGCAATAGCGATTGTGCTTGCTGTTACTCTTGCAATTATGCGACAGAGCACCAATGTTGTGTTGCGTTGGGTCAGCTGGTTCTTTATTTGGTTCTTCCGTGGAACGCCAGTGTATACGCAGCTGACATTTTGGGGTTTGATTTCTGTTCTTATTCCTAAGATTTCTGTGGGAGTATACACGTGGGATACTCAGGATATTATTACTGCAGGTAAAGCAGCTATTTTAGGTTTGGCGCTTAATGAAGCCGCATATTTGGCAGAGATTGTGCGCGCTGGTTTAGAAGCAGTTGACCGCGGACAGGCTGAAGCTGCTCAAGCATTGGGTATGAGCCACTCTTTGATTATGCGTCGTATTATTTTGCCTCAAGCAATGCGTATTATTGTTCCTCCAACTGGTAATGAGGCAATTGGTTTGCTTAAAACCACATCTCTTGTTCTGGCAGTTCCATTCACCATGGATTTGCAATATATGTCGAATAATATTGCTAACCGCATTTATGAACCAATTCCTCTGCTTTTAGTAGCTTCTCTGTGGTATTTGGTTATTACATCCGTACTTATGGTGGGTCAATCTTATTTAGAAAAGTACTTTGGTAAGGGTTTCGACGAGCAGCCTGTAGGTCGCGCGAAGAGTGCACAAAAACCAGGTAAAACAAGCGGTGAAACGCAATACGATGTGAAGAAGCAGAACGAAGCTTTCTGGGGAGGTCTCAATGCCTAAAACGAATACTCAAGCACAAATCGTTATTCGCGATGTGCACAAAGAATATGGCGATCTTCATGTGCTCAAAGGAGTGAACCTCGAGGTTGCGCCGAGCACAGTAACCGTTATTTTAGGTCCATCCGGTTCTGGTAAATCAACTCTTTTGCGCATGATTAATCAGCTGGAAACTATTACCGGCGGTCGCATAGATGTAGATGGCGAAATGATTGGATATAAGGAAGTAACAGCAGGCGGTAGCACTGTTTTACAGACCTTGTCGGATAAAGAAATTGCTCGCCAACGCTCACGCATTGGCATGGTATTCCAGCGTTTCAATCTTTTCCCGCACATGACGGTTCTAGAAAATGTGATGGAAGCTCCTATCCATGTTGCAGGTATGAAGCGTGCCCAAGCAGAGAAGGAAGCACGTGAATTCTTGAATCTAGTGGGCATGTCTGATCGTGTGGACCATTACCCATCTCAGCTTTCTGGTGGTCAGCAGCAGCGCGTGGCTATTGCTCGTGCAATTGCTATGCATCCCGATATTATGCTTTTCGATGAGCCAACCTCTGCTCTCGACCCTGAACTGGTGGGTGAAGTTCTTAACGTCATGCGCACCCTTGCCGATGAGGGGATGACTATGGTGGTGGTAACTCACGAAATCGGTTTTGCTAAAGAAGTTGCCGATCAAATTGTGTTTATGGACGGTGGCGTGGTTGTAGAATCAGGTAGTTCCGATATTATCGATCATCCACAAACTGATCGTTTCCAAGAATTCCTACAGGCAGTACTGTAGAACAACTGGGGATGTAAACCTTCTTGTGTGTGCATGGGCTCGTGAGCTCATGCACATATTCATAGTGGCGCTCTTCGTACAAGGGCTCTGGGCATAACGTGCACCCATCCTATATAATGAAGTGTTATGTGTGGAATTGTTGGATATGCAGGCGGTGGTACCGCTTGCGGTAAGCCATTAGAAGTATGTTTGCAAGGCTTGGCACGTTTGGAGTATCGAGGATACGACTCCGCGGGCGTGGCTTTAAGCTCTCCTGACTTAGATACTATTGCTTTTAGAAAGAGGGAAGGACGCCTCGATAATTTAGTAACTAGCGTTCACAATAATCCTCTGCCTGATGCAACGGCTGGTATTGGTCATACGCGATGGGCAACTAACGGTGCTCCAAGCGATACGAATGCACATCCTCATCTGAGTCAGGATGGGGAAGTGGCTATTATTCACAACGGTATTATTGAGAATGCTCCAGCTTTTAAGCAGCAACTGCTCGATGAAGGCTATACTTTTGAATCTGATACAGATACAGAAGTAGCTGCGAAACTGATTGGGAAAACTGCAAACGATATTATTGCCGAAACAGGTACACCAGATATTTTCGAAGCTGTGCGTCGCGTAGCACGTCAGCTTGAAGGAACTTTTACTATTTTGGCAGTAGATAATCGCCAAGCACATACGGTTGTGGGTGCTCGTCATGATTCGCCATTAGTTGTGGGCTTGGGTGAGGGAGAAAACTTCCTCGGTTCTGATGTAGCTGCTTTCGTTGCATATACGAAGAACGCTTTAGAACTTGGTCAAGATGAAGCCGTGCAGATTACTCCTGATAGCGTTACAGTAACCGATTTTTATGGCAACGATGTTGAACTTCGTCCATTTACTGTTGATTGGGATGCGTCTGCCGCAGATAAAGGCGGTTGGGATTCCTTTATGAATAAGGAAATCCATGAAGAACCTCATGCTGTAGCAGATACTCTGCTCGGACGCTTTAACCTCAACGGAGATTTAAATCTCGACGAGGTGCATATTGATGAAGATGTGTTCCGCTCTATTGACAAGATTATTGTGGTGGCATGCGGTACCGCTTCTTACGCGGGATTAGTGGCAAAATACGCTATTGAACATTGGGTGCGAATTCCAGTTGAAGTGGAATTAGCACACGAATTTAGGTATCGTGATCCTATTCTTACTCCACGTACGTTGGTTGTGGCTGTATCTCAGTCGGGCGAAACGATGGATACTTTGATGGCTGTGCGCCACGCTCGTGAACAAGGCTCACGAGTACTGGCTATTTGCAATACACAAGGCTCGACTATTCCTCGTGAATCCGATGCTGTGCTCTACACGCATGCAGGGCCAGAAATTGCTGTGGCATCGACCAAAGCTTTCGTTGCGCAGATTACTGCCGCTTATTTGATTGGCCTGTATTTAGCTCAAGCTAAGGGCACTATGTATCGTGACGAAATCCGCGATGTTATTGAAGAACTGCGCGCTATGCCAGATAAGATTCAACGAGTTATCGATACGCAGTCAGACACTATTAAGCAAGCTGCAGAAAAAATGTTGGATGCGCATTCCTTCCTCTTCTTAGGACGCCATGTGGGATACCCAGTGGCTTTGGAAGGAGCATTAAAGCTCAAAGAAATCGCATACACATTTACTGAAGGTTTTGCAGCTGGGGAACTCAAGCACGGTCCTATTGCTTTAGTAGATTCTGGCGAACCTGTTGTGGTTATTGTGCCACCAGCACGTGGTCGTAATATTTTGCATTCCAAGGTTATTTCTGCCATTGAAGAAGTGCGTGCTCGTGGAGCTTATACTATCGCCGTTGCAGAAGAAGGTGACGACAACGTACGCGATTATGCTGATGTGGTCTTCTGGCGTCCGCAGTGTCCAACACTCATGAGCCCTCTAGTTGATGTTATTCCGCTGCAATTATTTGCTATGAATATGGCTCAGCTGAAAGGCTTTGATGTTGATAAGCCACGTAATCTCGCCAAGTCTGTAACCGTCGAGTAGATAATGCTGTACACAGACGAACACCTGCACGGACTTTTTACCCCTCCGTCCGCTCAAGACTCCAAATATACACGGGGAGTAGTGGGCTTAGTTACGGGCAGTGAAGAGTATCCTGGAGCAGGTGTTTTGTCTGTAAGCGCGGCTGCCTCGTGCGGTGCTGGATACGTGCGCTATAGTGGTCCAAGCACAGTTGTGCAGGCATTACTTGGTTTGCATCCCGAAGTAGTGTTTTCTGCTTCTTCTCACAACCATGTAGATTGCTGGGTGCTGGGAAGCGGTTATGCGGATGCGCGAAGTAACCCGCTTATTGACGAGATAATCCGCAATCTCGATGCTCAATATGCTGTTATTGATGCAGGAGCTTTAGAAGGTTTTACCACGATGGATCTGAGCGATGAGCAACGTGCTCACTGCGTTCTTACCCCTCACACCGGTGAAGCTGCCCGAGTTTTTTCTGCCTTGGGGCACGCACGTTCTGCGCAGGAATGTGCTGATAATCCTGAAGATACAGCACAGAGCTTAGCGCGATTACTGGGCTGCACAATGGTTTTGAAAGGCGCTCAGACTGTGGTATCCGATGGCTGTGAAACATTCGTATGTCCTCCTGCTACGCATTGGTTGGCTACTGCTGGCACAGGAGATGTATTAGCAGGACTTATGGGCGGTGTAATTGCTCAACATGCTCAAGAACTGAGAGCACAACAATATAATCTTGTGCGCATAGCTGCTGCAGCAGTGCGCGTGCACTCGGTAGCAGCACACATTGCTTCTGGTCAGGGAGAACATGCTCTTAATCTGCTTGATATGACAAAACTCATTCCGCAGTCTATAGCGCAACTGAAGGGGGGTGCTGCTTAGTGTCTCGCCGCCGTCATCGTAATCATCGAGTGCAGCGTGCCCATGCCTTCGTTACCGATGAACCAGATATTCCCTTTGATTTACCTGTTCTTTACGAAGACGAGCATATTATCGTCGTAGATAAACCTCATTTCTTACCCACCATGCCGCGCGGTATGTGGTATAAATCTACTGCTCTTATGCGTTTGCGTGACATTTTTGGCGAAGACGATATTGTGCCGGCACATCGTTTAGACCGCTTAACCGCAGGCATCGTTGTTTTTGTGCGCGATGTTAAAGCACGCGGTAAATATCAGTTACTCTTCCAAAATAAAAAAGCAAGAAAAGTGTATGAATGCTTAGCGCCGATGTCTCCTATCTGCACGCCGCGTTATGGAACCGTCCGCCGCGATAATCCGTCAGCACCTTTTCCTCTCGAAAGACGCTCGCATATAGTGAAAGTGCATCATATTTTGCAAGCATTTGAAGAGCCTGGCGAAGTTAATGCTCATACGCGCATAGAAGTTTCTGGTAATCAGCCTGCAGATGTTGTGCGAGCAGGGTATCGCGCTTACACTCTGTATCCGAGTACAGGGAAAACGCATCAGCTGCGGGTGCATATGAACGCTTTAGGATTACCGATTTTAGGCGATGATTTTTACCCAGTTATGCGTAAACGTGACGATACGGATTTTACTCATCCTCTTCAGCTTGTGGCTCGCAGTTTAGAGTTTATTGATCCGTATTCGCATCGCACTATGCGATTTGAATCACGCTATCCGCTGGATGTGAGCGGACAGAGTTTTAGTGATTCTTCTCGTAAATAATGCGCATACCCTTAAAAATCAAATCAGGGTCATATATATCAATAAAATCGCTATCGTGTTCAATAACGCGCCCAAAACCTCCAGTAGCTACTACCGTAAAATCAGTGCCAGTTTCTTCACGACACTGTTTAATCATGCGTTCAATACCGCCAATAAAACCGTAATATAATCCTGTTTGAATAGCACTAAACGTATTTTTCGCCATAACAGTTGACGGCGAGGCAATCTCTACTTCAGGAAGTTGAGCAGTATTACCTGCTAAAGCGCGTGCAGAGGTGAGCAAACCCGTCTGAATAACGCCCATCGTAATCGCTCCGCTCGTATCTACATAGTTGAAAGTAGTGGCAGTGCCCATATCAATAACCAAGCAAGGCGTGCCATACAAAGCAGAAGCAGCTACACAATCTACTAAACAGTCTGCTCCCAAAGATTTAGGATCGTCAATGCGCACAGCCATACCTGTTTTGATGCCTGGCCCTACAACTATAGGGGTTTTGCCTAAGAATTTTTCAATCGAACCGCGGAAAGAATGCATAACGCTCGGAACAACAGAGCACACAATCACATCTTCTACGTCATCGGTTGTATAACCGCTTAGAGAGAGAAACTGTAGAAGATGAATGCCGTATTCATCGCTCGTACGCACGCCCGATGTGGTGAGACGGTAACTATGCGTAATATCTGGACCCTGCATAAAGCCTAAAACAATATTGGTATTGCCAATATCAACAGCGATGAGCATAGAAACCTCCTTCGCGAATGTTCAACTGTATTTGATTGTACGTGCTTTGCGTGACGGAGCGTGTGTTTTTAGACGTGAGAAATTCATCTGTGATTCATGTAGGAACAGCTGAGTATAGTTGTGCACATACCACGAAACTCTACGAGCAACGACGTCTTGGACGCGGGGACTTAAGGGAGAAAATGAAAAACAATTCACGTGGGCAGTTAAGCATACCTGTCCAAAGTTTAGACGATGAGCTTAATGCTCGTCGAAAACCATTATTACAAGCAAAAATAAAACCGTGGTGGAGCATGATTGCAGCTGCTCTGGCTGTTGTTGTAACACTGACGGGAGTGACGATTGGCTATATCAACCTATCTGAGCGTACTACGAGTAATCGTCTAGCTATAGGTCTTACTTTAGCGCCAACTAATTTAGATTTACGCACAACCTCAGGAACAGCACTTGAGCAGTTGCTTATAGGTAATGTATATGAGGCTTTGCTCACGCGCAATTCTGATAACAGCGTGTCTCCCGGTGTAGCGCAGTCATGGGAGGTCAGTGCTGACCGTAAGCAATATACTTTCCACCTTCATAAGAATATGAGTTTTAGTAATGGACATGTTTTAGATGCTCAGGACGTGGCCTGGTCAATCCAAACTATGATGGATAAGCAACTGCAAGGCGCGGTTTCTCTGGCGAACTTTGAATCGGTAAAAGCGCTCGATGCTCACACAGTTGTGCTACGCCTCAGCGCCCCATATTCCGAACTTTTGTGGAATCTGTCGAGCCGTGCAGGTGTGGTCTACGATAAAGATGCAACATACGACGCAAAGACCCAAGCCGTAGGCTCCGGTCCATATACCATTGCCGCATACAATCCCGGAGTATCCGTTACTCTCCAAGCTCGCCCGAACTACTGGGGGAGCGCACACAAAGCGCAAGTACGCACTATTGTGCTCAACTATTACGTAGACCCTCAGGCTGCTCTTCACGCTCTGGAATCGAACGATGTGCAAGTCCTCGCACCTATCAGCTCACAACTTGCCTCTACCATCGAAAAAGACGAGCGTTTTCAGGTTCAAGCAGGCGACGGCACAGACAAATACGTGTTGGCATTCAACAATCGCAAGGAGCCTTTTACCGACAAACGTGTGCGCCGAGCAATTCGCTATGCCATCGACGAAAAATCCATTATCGCCTCGCGAGGAGGAACGGATGCTCTTCTCGGCGGGCCTATTCCTAGCCTTGATCCTGGCTATGAAGATTTAACAGGACTATACGCTACAGATGTGAAAAAAGCACAATCGTTAATGCAAGAAGCAGGATACAGTCCAAGCACACCACTGAAACTCACCTTGACCTACGCCAATATTTACCCAGCAGAAATTGGTCAACAATTACGCAGCCAGCTGGCCAAAATTGGCATAGATTTAACGGTTAACCGCACAGAATTTGCCACATGGCTTGCGCAAGTCTACAAGCAGCACAATTTCGACATATCAATGGTTGACCATAACGATAGTCATGACTTTAAGCAGTGGGCTACGCCAGATTACTATTACGGATACAATAATGCCCAAGTTCAGAAGCTCTATGCCGAAGCTATGGCAGCGCTGAGTGATGAACAGCGCGATACCTTGCTGGCGAAGGCTGCTCGCATTGTAAGCGAAGATGCCCCAGCTGATTGGATTATGAATTTCCGTGTGGTCTCTGCATGGCGCACAAATGTAGAAGGATTCCCTGTGAATTTGAATCAAACCGTTTTGCCGTTGTGGGAGGTGAGTGTGCGATGACGGAGATGAAGACAGAGATGACGAAGGCGAGCACGACGACGGAGCCGAAAAAGATGAAAAAGGCAAAAAAGGCAAAGAATCAGTCAAAAGTCGCAACTGCCCTCAAACGTTTCGCTGTGCTCCTGCTTATGCTGTGGATTGTATCCGTCGTTATTTTCTTCGCCCTGCGTGTTTTGCCTGGCGATATTGCAGCTATTATGGCTGGAACGAATTCAACTCCAGAAAAATATGAGCAGTTGCGCGCTGAGTTAGGTCTCAATCGGCCTCTTATTGTGCAGTATGGGCAATGGTTAGGCTCTATTTTTACCGGGCATTTAGGCACGTCTTTGCTCACTGGGCAAGCTATGAGCACGCGATTGCTCACGCGTGCGGCGGTGACTTTCCCGCTCATCGTAGTGAGCATGGTTTTAACCCTAGTGATTGCTTTGCCTACGGCCGTGTACTCGCTCACTTCACGGCACGCTTGGGTGCGCGGTGGACTGCGTGTGATTTCTCAGATTTTGGGCGCCGTTCCTGCATTGTGGGCAGCTTTAGCTCTTATTATTGTTTTTGGAAAAGGCAACGGAATGCTTAACGTGTTACCAACGCAGGGCTTCCCATCCAATCCTTTGAGTTCACCTGCGAATGTGGTGAGTGCAGCTGCATCGTTAATTATTCCTGCTTTGTCAGTGAGTATTATTACGGGAGCACATCTTATGCGCTACACCCGCTCTGCAATTGTTGACGTAGAAAAATCTGATTATATTGCGTGGAGCATGGCTTCAGGAATGACCTATGCTCAGGCTGTGCGCACCACAGGTTTGCGTTTAGCTGCCCCGCAGATTGCATCGGTTGCAGGCGTTACTTTTGCCTCCATGATTACCGGCGTTCTGACCGTAGAAACCCTCTTTAATCTGCCTGGACTCGCTACTATGCTCATGACAGATTTATCTGAGCGAGACCTCGCGTCTGTGCAAACTGAGCTATTGCTTTTATCAGCTTTCTTCCTCATTGTGGGATTTGTTATTGACACGATTGTGCGTATGCTCGATCCTCGTCTAAAAACCTCTGCTCACAGCACTAATACTCGCGCAACACAAGCGATAGAAGTGGATACGAAGAGGCGGGATCAATAATGAAAAACACAGAAAAAACACCTTTAAGAACTTTACGTATTATTATCCGCTCCATTCTTATGCGCACAGACGGTTTATTCGCCTGCCTTTTCTGTGCGTTATGGATTATTACTGCCCTCGTTTCGCTGGTATGGACTCCATACGATTTGAACATTAGTGATGGTTACAATGTGTGGAGCTCGCCATCTGCTGCGCATTGGCTGGGAACAGATGGAGCAGGTGCAGATATTGCATCATGGCTTCTGGCAGGATCTGCTACAGAGCTACTTATTGTTATAGCTGTGTCTGTGATTACATGTGTTGTAGGTATTGCAGGAGTATCTGTGACTATTAGCCGTCATACTGGTGTGCGCACACTCAGCGTCATTATTATTGATGCTTTAATTTCCATACCAACCATTGTTGTAGCATTGTTATGCGCAGCTCCTCTCGGAGCAAGTATTGCAGGCATTATTATCGCATGTTCTTTCGCATACAGTCTTAATCTTATGCGCGTTGTGCGTCCTGTAGCAGTGGCTGCCGCGCGCTCGCCTTACGTTACTTTCGCGCGGTATAAAGGAAAATCACACGGCAGAATTTTTATTGAACATATTCTGCCACAAATCATGCCATCCGTTATTATTAATGTTTCTCTGGCTGCAGCAACCTCAATGCTTGCGGAATCAGGTTTAACATATCTCGGAGTTGGTGTGCCAAGTCATATTGCATCATGGGGACGATCTTTAGCGAGCGCGGTCAGCTATGTTACCGTCCATCCGAGCGTAGCAATCTGGCCAGGTTTACTTATTACTCTTGCAGTTCTCAGCGTGAACTTACTGGGCGACGCTCTGCGAGAAGCAAGTGATCCTGTATCGAACGAAGCATTGAGGCAATAATATGAGTGTACAGATTAAAAATCTTTCTGTGAGTTTATGCAATAACCAGTTATTGCATAACGTGAATCTTGACGTAGCAGATCATGAACGTATCGGTTTAATCGGTGCCTCGGGTTCAGGAAAATCATTAATAACAAAAGCAATTTTAGGAACTCTTCCACGTTCTATGAGGGTTGAAGGGCAAATTCTTATTGATGGAGTTAATGTTTTAGAACTCAGTGAGCATGAACGTGCAGCTATGCGCGGTACGTATATGACTGCTGTTTTCCAAAATCCTGTGGCAGCTCTTAACCCGGTAGTTTCTGTGCGTGCTAACGTGGAGCTACCTCTTACATTGCATTACAATTTGAGTGCTGCGGAACGTTTGCACCGCGTGCAGCAAGCTTTAGAAAGCGTTGGCTTAGACAGTGATTTAGTCTCGCGTTACCCTTCAGAACTATCGGGAGGGCAAGCGCAGAGAGCAGCTATTGCGCAGGCTGTTGTGGCACATCCTCAACTGCTTATTGCTGACGAGCCAACTACTGCTGTTGATTCTATTGTGCAAAAGCAGATTATGGATGTGCTTGTAGAACGTTCTGATAAGCAGAATTTGAGCGTAATATTTGCTAGTCATGATTTTGCTGTTATTTCTCGGGTAGCTCATCGCTGTTATGTGATTAATAACGGTGGGGTTGTAGATAGTGGACGTTTAGAGGAACTATACGAGTCGAGCGTGGACTACACCCGTCAATTGGTTGAAGCTGCACGCAGTATAGCTGTACGCGGTGAGGGGGAGTGATCATGAGTTTATTATCTTTACGTGAGGTCTCTCATAGTTTTGCAGGTGCGCATGAGCCTGCTGTTCATGCAGTCAGCCTGAGTGTGAGCGAGGGGGAGCGTGTAGCAATTGTCGGTCAGTCTGGTTCAGGCAAAACCACCGTCTTGAATATTGCGCTCGGTTTTATTACTCCTCAAGCTGGGGAAGTGGAGATTGCGGATCCAGCGAGCACAGGCTTAGTTTTTCAAAATCCGCTGACTTCTCTTGACCCACGGTGGACTGTGGAACGTATTGTGCGTGAAGGCTCAACGACTCAGGTGGATCGCTCTGATGTGATTTCTGCTTTGCACAGCATTGACTTGGGAGAGGAATTACTCGGACGGTATGTGAGCGATATTTCAGGTGGGCAAGCTCAGCGCGTAGCAATTGCACGTGCTTTGCTGAGTAATCCGAGCCTACTGGTAGCTGATGAGCCAGTGAGCGCTGTTGATGTGCTGGGAAAACAGCATATTATTGAGGCTTTAGCAAGGATTCAGCGCGAACGTAATCTGGCTACCTTAATCGTTCTGCATGATTTAGGTGTTGCGCAACAAGTTTCCGATACTCTGGTTGTGATGCATCGCGGGCGTATTGTTGAGCAGGGTTCTACACGCGAGATTCTTGCGCATCCTCAACATGAATATACAAAACAACTGATTGATGCTGCGCGATGGTGAGGACGTATTCTGGTTCTTGGGGGTTTAGCAGGGTTTTCGAGGTTGCAGGTGAGTGACTAGCAGTTGTTCTGTGCGATTAACCTTCACACTGCGTTACATCCGAAGAGCTATTACTCTTACACATTCTGCTTAACCGATTAATACACTGTTATGCCAGTTTTGATGCGGAAAAATGGCTTCACAAGTGGCATATCGGTTGCGCGTATCGACTTCACGTATGTAGGCAAACTTGCTCTTGGGGTTTCGTGGGGGTGGTTTGATTTGGTATAGTACTCCATGATTCATGCACGGCACGAAGACTGCAATCCTTAAAGTGGACGTGGGCGTTGTGTGCGTGCGACGCTAGCAACTTTCAGGAACGTATGAGAGCACGCCATCACTATCAAAACGCAAGCTAGGCGAAAACAAAAGTGGGGGGTACAGGTTATTCAACTCTGTACCCCCACGTGGCTTTTATTGTTACTTTAAGCCCTTAGCCTTTGCCCATGTTTCTGCTGCGTGATCCCAGTTGACGATATTCCACCAAGCCTTCACGTAGTCAGCCTTTACATTCACATAATCCAAGTAGAATGCGTGCTCCCACATGTCGAGCATAACCAGTGGAACAATGTTGACTGGAACATTAGACTGCTGATCGTAGAGCTGGAAGGTTACCAAGCGGTCACCCAAAGCATCCCATGCGAGAACAGCCCAACCAGAACCCTGCAATCCCAAAGCAGCAGCAGTGAACTGAGCCTGGAACTTTTCAAAGGAACCGAACTGCTTGGTGATTTCTTCGCCGAATTCACCATCAGGACGACCCTTACCTTCTGGAGTCAAATTGTTCCAGAAGAAGGTGTGATTAATATGACCACCCAAGTTGAAAGCGAGATTCTTTTCCCACAAGTTGATAGCAGCAAAATCGTTCTTATCGCGTGCTTCTTCGAGACGCTCAAGAGCTGTATTAGCGCCTGCTACGTAGTTTGCATGATGCTTATCGTGATGAAGCTCCATAATCTTGCCAGAAATATGTGGCTCGAGTGCTGCGTAGTCATATGGCAGTTCAGGGAGAGTGTAAATTGCCATGATTCTCCTTCTTTAGTGACAGAAATAACGTCCCTACTATTTTCGCGCATAAGCGTTCGCAATAAGCCACAATGTGTGAAATATCACGAACGCTTGTATACCAATTAGATTAATTCAATATCCACATCGAGAATCACAGGCTTCGTCACGTCAATCTGGAATTCATCATGAACTGGAGATCCCCAAGAATCATCGCCACCTACTCCTTGCTGGGCTGCAAGAAGTCGCAAGAAGGTATGCGTATGTGCTGGCAATTCTTCCTGATGGGTGGCTTCATCAAGCATGGCGGAGCTATAAGGCAAGGCACTAAAAGCAAAAGTACTGCCTGCATGAGCGCTTACACGTAAACCATGACCAAACTGATTAGTAAGCTCTACAAAGCGCGTATCTTCATGGTTTCCTGTTTCCTGAGGAAGAAGATATGGCTGAACATCATCGAAAATAGTAGTAGACCATACGCCCAGTTTTACTCCATTGTGACGGTCAGCATAGCTTTCCTCAGGCCCTAAACCATAAAAACGTGTGTGCGTATAGGAAGCAGGAAGCATCCATTCAAGTCCGAAAGCTAAAGGATTTGAAGGCTCGTTATGATTTCCAGAGAAAGTAGCAGTCAGATGAACACGAGCAGAACTATCGACTTCCCACACGACGGTTACAGGAGTATGAGCAGCTGTAGCCAAAGTATAGGTATATGTACCAGTTATTGTTCCGTTCTTGCGGTCAATCGCAAAATCTTTTCCTGACATCTGCGCAAAACGTCCAGCAGCAAACCATTGAGCGCGCGTAAAACCTGCTTGGTAACCGCGGTCATTATCAGTTAACGCACGCCATGTTGTGAGCTTAGGAGTGCGCACAACCATATCGTCAGTTTGATTCAGTCGCTTAAAACTTACTGGTCCACCATGCTGACGTGACAGCAAAATCTCAGCCTGAGCTGTGCGCAAACCGATATTCCAATAATCCTCAACAATATGAGCAGATGGATGAATTTCGCTCACAGGCCGCTCTGGTAAAGCAATTGCACGCTGACCGAAAGTTATCTCGTAACCAGCATGAGCCCAAGCTGTATGCTCGCCGAGTGTATAAGCAAGCTCAAGAACCATCTCTTTACCGTCGAAAAGCTGAGCATCAGGCCAATCAACTCTTACTGTTTGCTCACTTAAAGCAGGAATATTAAAACGATAATTGTGCGTCCACTGTTCTACGCCATCAATAAGAACGCGCGCCACAAAAACATGATCTTGAGTAGACGTAAATAAATTATCGTTAACAATGTGCACAGATAAATCTTCAGCGATGTTAATCTTCACGTTAGCATAGAGGAATTTAACTTCGGCAACCTTAGCAGTTGGTTTACGATTAGCAAAAACAATGCCGTTGCCGCTAAACTCATAATCAGTTGGACGGTCATACCAATCACCACCGTAGGTTAAACGGGTAGAGCCGTCTGCTAGCTGCTGTTCTAAAGCCTGATCGCCGTAATCCCAAATAAATCCACCCTGATACAGGTCATATTTTTCTAAATCGGTATACAGCTTCATACCGCCCAAAGAATTACCCATCGCATGCATATACTCACAAGAAATATATGGTTTACGAGGCTGACCAAGCTCAGAAGAGCCAGTTAAATAGGCTTCAACGTCTTGCGGTCGCGCATACATGCGTGACTCAATATCGGTAACGTGCTCAAACTCGCGATTCCATGTGGTGCCTTCGTAATGAACTGGGCGTGTGTCGTGTTCATGGAAGTAGTTGCTCATGTGCACGAACACTTCGCCACCGTATGATTCATTACCCAATGACCATATGAGAACGCTAGCATGATTAACATCGCGCATAAACATAGAGTTCACGCGATCCATGCACGGGTTGAGCCATTCCATACGTGATGATGGAACCGCGCGGTGTTCGGTAACGGTACCAAAAGCATCGCACCAAGAACCGTGGGTTTCCAAGTTAGTTTCATCAATCAGATAAATGCCGTACTTATCGCACAGCTCATACCATCGCGTTTGATTAGGGTAATGGCTTGTGCGCACAGCATTAATATTGTGCTGTTTGAGGAACTTAATATCCCAGAGCATCTGCTCTTCACTCAGCGCACGACCACAGTCAGAACCAAACTCATGGCGATTAACTCCCTTAAATACAATGCGCTTGCCGTTGAGCTTCATTATGTGGTCCTGAGGGTCAAGCTCAAAATGACGGAATCCAAGACGAGTGTGGGATTTCTCAATAACCGTATTAGTGTCGTCTAACACGGTGAAACGCAAAGCATACAGATATGGATCTTCTGCGCTCCATGGTTGAGCATTCTGCACGGTTGCGTTCAGCTCAAAAGTGCTACTTCCTTGTTCGAGCATGTATTGTTCGTCATAAACTACTTCTTCGCGAGCGTCAAGCAGTTCAATGTGAACATGCGCTGTCTGCGAACTGTTTACGTAAACAGTTCCAGATAACAAGCCGCGCGAAGTGTGCCAATCATAATCAGATGCAGCGTGCACATGCTGCACATGCACAGCAGGTATAACGTCTAGATGAACACTGCGGAATAAACCATGCAAACGCCAATAATCCTGATCTTCTAACCAATGCGCGGTGGAATATTCATAACACGCAGCAACTACTGTATTAACACCTTCGCGAAGCACATCGGTGACGTCAAACTCGCTTGGAGTAAAAGAATCCTCGGCATAGCCAATAAACACACCATTAACCCACACATACAGAGCAATAGCCGCGCCATCAAAAGTTAGATGCACACGCTCGCCTAAGCCGTCACGCGAATTGAGCAGAGCAGCAATCTCACGAGGTGAAAGCATAAAATCACGGGCGTAGACGCCCACACGGTTGTGCTCAGGAATGTCGGGAGCATCGAGCTGTGCATGACCATCCCATGGATACTGCTGATTAACATATTGATGAGGGAACAGTTCATCAGTTTGCAGATGTCCAGGAACACGCACCTTCGAAATAGGCTCCTTGAGTTCAGTCAAAAACTCGCGGGCACTGGCTTGAATACTTGCCTGACTGATACGTTCAAGCAAGCTGCTGTCGTGATACACAACACTGGCATGCCATGTCCCATTAGAGTCATCTAAACTATGGCGCAAACTTTCGCCCTGCGATCCACGGATTGCATGGTCGCTATGGGCATCTAAACGATTAACTGCACAGATAGATGGGTCAGTCAGCCATTGCTCGCTTGGCTGAGTTGCATGAATACTATGTGGAAATTCGATTGTCATAATGATTTACTCCTCTTTGAGTGAGAGTTCTACTAAGAATTATTGTTATTTCGTACTTTTCGTACTTTTCGCGCGTTTTGCGTTACTTGCTTTTTCGCGTTACCTGCGCTGTTTGTGCTGTCCGCACTGTCTGCGCTACCCGCATTGTCTGCCACATCGGGTGGGGCTTGAACTTCTTGAAGAACACTCAACGCTAGGTCAGGTGCAGATCCTGAGGGTAAAGTCGCAGACGAGGCAATAATGCCAGCTGAAGTATCGGCACCCTTCGCGCTCGCTGTATTGTGTGGAGCATTTAAATCACGTACAGAACTGCGCTCTACAAAAGTGGAGGCAATCAGTTTTTCGCGCCCTGTTTCTACTTTCTGCCCATCAATTAAAGCCTTAACGCTTAAGAAGGCTTCACGGCCAATCAAATCAAAACGCATGCGCATCGTGGTTAAATTTAAGCGAGGAACATTGCCCACTAAGGAATCATCCACGCCAACAATACTCACATCTTCGGGCACACGCTTACCTGCTGTGCGTAAACCAAGCATAATGCCGTAAGCCATCTGATCGTTCGCAGCATACACAGCAGTGCAATCTGGCTCATGAGCTAATGCTAATCCCGCCTGATATCCACTATCTGCCAACCAATCTCCGCGATATAAAGGAGGAAGCTGAGTTATGCCATGCGCGTGCAAAGCGTCTCGCCATCCGCGTTCACGGCTCTGGGCTGCGCGAGAATCAAGAGGTCCAGCCATGTGATACACGGTTTTATGTCCTTTGCGCATCAAATAATCCACAATCTCAGTTGAGCAGCCGTATTGGTCGCCATCTACTGTTGGGCAATGAGCCGAAGGTTGGTCAGTAATAAGCACCACTGGAAGTTTTGACGGCGGTGCAAAAGTTTCAAAATCAGGAATGCGACGTTCAAGAACCACAATTACGCCGTCTACCGGAAGTTGCTTCATGCGCTCCATTGCTGCCTGCAAAGTTCGTTCTTGTTGGTTGAGAAGCGTGCACATAGTAATAGCAAAATCGTATTGACTTGCTGCGGCAGAAATACCGCTAAGAATACGTGAATTACCAAAAGTGGAGGTGTCAAACAAAATAACGCCAACATTGTTAAATTGTTGATACTTGAGCGCGCGGGCAGCATAATTTGGACGGTATCCCAGCTTATCCATAGCCCGTTCCACACGTTGTTTAGTATCAGGTTTTACGGCATCGCTACCATTAGCGACGCGCGAAACAGTTTGTGGTGAAACTCCTGCCTCTTTGGCAACATCCTGTAAAGACACAGGTGATTTGCGTGCCATAGTCCCACTTCCTTACTTCATCGAGTACAGCGGCATTGTTGCACTGGTATTTCATGGCATATATGCCATTTTAGCGAAAATCTTCACATCATGTCTGTGTGCATGTGTGTTGCGTTCGTTCCGTTGTAATGTTATTATGATAACGCAAACATTTGAGAAATGCATTAAGTTTCAAAAGATTTCTTGAGAAACTAACTTAAAAAATGGGAACGTCGATGTTTTCATGAGAGATTTCGTCAGAAATTTCGCGGGGAATTCCGCCAGAGATTTCAACACGAGATTTCACGTTTCAGCAGTTCTTAAATGTTCCATATTTCTTAATGAGGAGGAGTGTCAGGTGAGTGCACAACGATCGCGTGCTACAGCTGCACAAACACGCATGAGTCATGTGCCTGTTAATCGTCATAAGGCAGACTGGCGTGGCTGGAAGTTTATGTGGCCTTTTGCGGCTGTTTTTGCTTTTGTTTTTATTATTCCTATTGCTTACGCCATTTATATTAGCTTTTATCAGCAGCGCCTGATTGGTGGTAACGTTTTTGTAGGAATAGATAATTATGCGCGTCTGTTTAAAGACCAGCAGTTCTGGGCAGCAGTTATGCGCGTAAGTCTATTTACTCTCGTGCAGGTTCCTATTATGTTGTTCTTGGCAGCTGCTTTGGCATTGGCGATTGACTCTATGAAGTTACATGGCACAAAGTTTTTCCGCATTGGAACTTTCTTGCCTTACGCAGTTCCTGCTGTGGTGTCTACCTTGATTTGGGGTTTTGCCTACGGTGCAAAATATGGTCTTGTGGGAAGTTTTAATTCCTTCTTTGATACGCATTTTGATGCTTTTGCTCCTAATATGTTGCTGGCATCCATCGGTAATATCGTCACATGGGAATACACGGGCTATAACATGCTGATTTTCTACAGCTCCCTGTCAACTATTCCGCATTCGCTTTATGAGGCAGCCTCTATTGATGGAGCAAGTGAGTGGGCAATTGTGAAGTCTATTAAACTTCCTGAACTGCGCGGCTCCTTAGCTATTACTGTTATTTTCTCCATTATTGGTTCTTTCCAGCTGTTTAATGAACCAAGCATTTTGCAGAACATGGTTCCAGGTAATGCGATTACCACGAACTTTACGCCAAATATGTATGCGTATAATTTGAGCTTCTCTGGTAACCAAAGTAATTATGCGGCTGCAATGGCTATTGTGATGGCCATTATTACCATGGCGATTGCTTACGCAGTACAGCTGCGCAGTATGAAAGATCAGATGAAGTAGGACGGTGGAGCAATGACAACAACAAGTTCAACAATGAGTCTTCGTCGGCGAGAACGTGCTGCTAAGAAAGCTGAAAAACTGCGTCAAAAGCGTGTTTTGGCAGACGAGAAAGCTGAACGTAAACGCAGTGCTAAAGCAGGTTTTGCTAATGTTAACAATCCTCGACGCAGCATTACCTTAACGATCGTCAGTGCAATTTTCGCTATCTACTGCCTTTTTCCGTTTGCATATTTATTGATTAATGCAACGAAAACGCAGCCAGATTTTAACTCCACTTTCGGTTTAGGGCCAGGGCATAGCTTTGCTTTGATTGATAATATTGTGGGCGTCTTTACTTATGGCGACGGCATTTTTACTCGCTGGCTACTCAATACCTTACTGTATGTGCTTGTGGGTGCTGGTGGAGCAACCTTGCTCGCGATTATGGGCGGTTATGCATTGGCTAAGTTCCGTTTTCCTGGACGTAAAGCTGTTTTTGCTATTATTATCGGCTCGATTTCTGTTCCAGGTATTGCTTTAGCTGTTCCGCAGTTCCTGCTCTTTGCCAAGTTAGGATTAACAAATACGCCATGGGCTATGTTGATTCCATCACTTATTTCGCCGTTTGGACTGTATTTGATGTGGATTTTCTCTGAGCAGTCTGTGCCAACTGAACTCTTAGAGGCAGCGCGTGTTGATGGTGCCAGTGAGTGGCATACTTTCTGGAAGATTTCCTTACCTCTGCTATCTCCAGGTATTGTTACTACGGCATTATTTACTATTGTTGCCACATGGAATAACTACTTCCTGCCAATGATTATGATTAAAGACCCGAACTGGTATCCATTAACCATTGGTTTGAACCAGTGGAAGAATCAGGCTGCAACATCGGGTGGTGTGCCTATTCAGCATCTGGTTATTACGGGATCTTTGCTCACGATTATTCCTCTCGTTATCGCTTTCCTCTGCTTGCAAAAGTACTGGCAGTCCGGTTTGGCTGCAGGTGCTGTGAAGGAGTAAGAAACTAAATCCTGTGTGTGATGTGGCTGAGCTTCATGTAAGTCTCAGCCACACTGCTATGCGGAGGTAGTTGTGATGCTAGAGAAAGCATGACGACAATACATAAAATCAAAAAACGACACGAAATCAAAAATGTTTGCGTAAACATTTTAATAGTGGTATCGTGTACACTACGACGAAAATAACACAATGTTCTCGCTGTTCACGGGGAGGTGTTACCGCAAGCAATGGAGGCTTGCACTCATGAATATGTAGAGGAAGAAAAATAGTGTTGTCGTTCTAATCATTGAGAAAGGACTCAAGATGAAGTTAGGTAAGAAGCTTGTTGCTGTGCTGGGTGCAACAGCGATGTTGGGATCTGTTGCAGCATGCGGCTCACAATCTGGTAGCGCTAACAGCTCGGATTCTTCTGGTAAAACGACGTTAACTGTGTGGGCATGGGACTCCACCATGGGTCGCACTATTAAAGGCTTTGAAAAAGCTAATCCAAATATTAAAATCAAGCTGGTTAATGCTGGTACCTCAAAAGATCAGTACACTGCATTAAACAATGCTATGCAAGCTGGTTCTGGTGCTCCAGACTTGGCTCAGATTGAATACTATGCTCTTCCTGAGTACGTTATTCGCGGATATGTAGAAAACGTAGCAGATTTAGGTGCAAAAGATTTCAGTGACTTCTATACTCCAGGTACCTGGGCTTCTGTCAATATTAACGACGGCGTATACGGTCTGCCAATGGATTCTGGTCCTATGGCTTGGTTCTACAATAAGGAAGTTTTCGATAAAGCAGGTGTAGACCCTACGCAGATTACTTCCTGGGATCAGTTCTACGAAGCGGCTAAGAAAGTGCGCGCAACCGGCTCTTATATTACATCTGATTCCGGCGATGCAGGTTTCTTTGATTCCATGACTTGGCAAAACGGTGCAGTTCCATTTGAAACTTCAAAGGATGGAAAGACTGTATCTATTAAGCTGACCAGCAATCCAAAGGTAAAGGAATTCGAAGATTGGTGGCAAAAGCTTATTGATGAAGACCTCATTGACACCAAGACTGCAGGATGGACTGATGATTGGAATAAGGGCTTAGATAACGGTTCTATTGCTTCTTTGCTTATTGGTGCATGGATGCCATACAATCTCTTGACTGGTGCTCCAAACGGTGATGGTAAGTGGCGCATTACCCAGATGCCGACTTCTGATGGTCAGCCAGCAGGTTCTGAATCTGGCGGATCGTCCTTAACAGTTATCAAGTCTGATGATAAGGCGAAGGTAGAAGCAGCATACAAGTATCTTGAATACGTTACCCACAACAAGGATGGTGTAGCGGTACGTGTTGAAGGTGGTGCTTTCCCAGCAGATAACAACAGCTTGTCGTCTGAAGACTTCCTGAACCAAACCGCTATTACCGATGCTGATGGTAAGGCTCATGAATACTTCGGCGGTCAGAAGTTTAATGAAGAACTTGCTAAGGCAGCAAAGAATGTGCGTGCAGGCTATAAGTTCCTACCATTCGAAGTATATGCTCGCGGTAAGTTCGGCGACTTTGTTGGCAAGTCCTTCACTGGCGACCAGAAGCTCTCTGATGGTGTTAAAGATTGGCAGGCTGATTTGGTCAGCTACGCACAGCAGCAGGGTTACACAGTAAAAGAATAAAGTAATCTTCTTTTCTCCTCTCCACCCAACGCTTCCCACTTCATTCATACAGTGGGAAGCGTTGCTTATACAGAGCTGCAGCGCGGTGAGTTGAAGGTTGAGTAGGCGCTCTATAATGGGAACAGTTCATGCACGGCGACTTTGCTTGTGCTCATAAAGACATAGAGAGGTAGATATGACTGAATCAACTCCTGAAAATATGCCAGAAAGCTTCAGCCTTGATCACACTGCTGTGAAGGCTCCCTATGTGCGTTTGATTGACACGCAAAGCGGCCCACATGGTGACGTGATTTCTAACTATGATGTTCGCTTAGTGCAGCCTAATGAAAACGCTATTCCTACCGGTGGCTTGCATACGATTGAACACACTATTGCCGTGAAGCTTCGTGAGCGCATTCCTGGCTATATTGATTGTTCTCCTTTTGGCTGCCGAACAGGCTTCCATCTGTTGGCGTGGGGTGAACATTCTGCGCAAGACGTTGCCCGCGCCGTGAAAGAATCTTTGGAATTTATTGCTTTTGAGGCACAGTGGGAAGATGTCCCTGCTACCACCATCGAAACTTGCGGTAATTACAAAGATCATTCGTTGTTCACAGCTCGAGAGTGGTGCAAGCTTATTTTGAGCCAGGGCATTAGTTCCGATGCTTTCGAACGTCGCGTAGTTGAGTAAAACCATTTCATAAGAAGCTGAATACATGAGTTTAACTGCTGTTGATCTTCCCGAATTATCTGATGCTGGTCGCCACGTTTATAATGCTACATTGCGTAAATATCCAGCTCAGGCTTTAGTGCGCCTCGATGTGCTGGCACATAATATGGCTCATATGGTGGAGATGACAGCTGAACATGCTCGCGTTGCTGGGGTAGAAGCCCCACAAATTATGGGTGTGGTTAAGGCAGATGCCTACGGGCACGGTTTAATTCCTTCTGCATTAGCAGCGCTCTCTGGCGGAGCTACATGGTTGGGAGTGGCTCAAGCTCGCGAAGCTTTAGCTTTACGTTGCGCGGGAATTGATAAGAGCAGAGCACATATTTTGTGTTGGATGTTCTCTGCTCTTAGTTCCCCTTTTGATGAGCTGATTGACAATAATATTGATATTGCTGTTGGTTCTGTGAGCGATATTGAAGCTGTGTGTGATGCTGCGAAGCATGTGCATAAAACGGCTCGCGTGCACGTGCAGATTGAAACAGGCTTTGGGCGCAACGGTTTTACCTCACAACAACTCAGTGAAGCTATGGTTGCTTTGCGCAATGCACAACAGGCAGAACTGGTAGATGTTGTTGGAGTAATGAGTCATCTGGCAGTAGCAGATGCTCCTCAGGACGGGCAATCCCGCGACGTTACCGATATGCAGATTAATAATTTCAATGCCATGGTTGCGTCCATGAAGACAGAAGGTATTAATCCGCGCATTCGTCATCTTGCTAATACTGCAGCGACCTTAACCCGACCAGATATTTATTTCGAGCTGGTTCGTCCCGGCATTGGTTTATACGGTTATGAACCAGATAAAGCTATGGGCATGCCATCTGATTTTGGCTTGACTCCAGCCATGACTCTTCAAGCCCAGCTTGGCACGATTAAAGATCTCCCGGCAGGACATGGTATCTCATACGGTCGCACCTATATTACGGAACAAGATACCAGCACAGCCGATATGCCTGTGGGTTATGCGGATGGTATTCATCGCAGTGCCTCTGGTTTTAATCCACTCGGATCTCAACGTACCTCCCATCGAGGCGGTCCGGTTGCTGTGCGTATGGCTGATGGCACAACAAAAGTCGTGCATATTGCTGGTCGCGTCTGCATGGATCAAGCTGTTTTAGATTTGCAGGGTAATGCTCAGGAGATGGGCGTAAGCGAAGGTGATACCGTTAAACTTTTTGGCCCTGGTCGAGGTGCTGTTTTCGGTGAACCAACAGCAGACGATTGGGCGCGTAGTGCAGACACTATTAGTTATGAGATTTTCACTTGCCTACGCAACCGTATTCCACGTTTATACCTTGGAGCGCATGACGTGTTGAGTGAGTCTGACTGTGCTCTTATTGACCACGAACTTCCAGAAAGAATTCTCTCATGAGTGTGCGCGAAGCGGGATACACGGATTACGATGAGCAGCGGTGGGCGCAGGAAAATTCCAAATCACGCAACCGCACAGCTTTTGAGCGGGATCGCGCTCGCTTAGTCCATTCCTCTGCTTTGCGCCGATTAGGAGCTAAAACCCAGGTTTTGGTGGCAGGAACTGATGATTTTGCTCGCACACGTTTAACACATACTTTGGAAGTAGCTCAGATAGGTCGTCAAATCGCTGAGATTTTTGGATGCAATCCCGATGTTGTTGATTGCGCATGCTTAGCCCATGATTTAGGGCATCCTCCTTTTGGGCATAACGGAGAAACCGTGCTTATGAATATTTCTCGTTCTATTGGCGGTTTTGAAGGCAATGCTCAAACTTTCCGCTTGCTCACACGTTTAGAACCGAAAGTTTTTCATGCGGATGGTCGTTCAGCCGGCGTAAATCTTACACGAGCTGCTTTAGATGCTGCAACGAAATATCCGTGGACGCATGAGCAGGGTCTGCATCATCCTGATGGTTCCAAAGGCAATAAGTTTTGCGTGTATGAAGACGATTTGCCTGTTTTTCAATGGCTTAAAGAAGGCAACGGAGCACCTGCTTTTGCTAAGCCTATGGAAGCCTACATTATGGATTTATCTGATGATATTGCTTACTCTGTGCATGACGTAGAAGATGCGATTGTTGGTCAATCTATTGAAGCTGCAGACCTACATGCGCACGACGTTATTGATGCTGTGGTTGAGTGTGTGCATAGTTGGTATGGCGATAAATGGTATGGCGATAAACTTATTAATGCTTATGAACGCTTAAATATGGCTAAATTATTGCCATATAGTTTTGATTCCACACGCCGTGATTTAGCTATGCTTAAAAATATGACCTCAAATATTATTGGACGTTTTGCCAGTTCTGTAGAAGCAGAAACGCGCGCCACCTATGGTCAGGGGCATTTAACTCGATATAATGCTCAGGTTGTTATTCCTGAAGACACAGCGTATGAAATTGCTTTCTTAAAAGGCATTGCTGTTTTTGCTGTTATGGAGCCGAGAGAACATGAAAGTTTCCATCATACGCAACAGGCAATTATTGAAGATCTTGTTGACGTGCTTATGTCGGGCGGTTCAGCACCTCATTCTATGTTGGAACCAGCTTTTGTAATGGATTGGCAAGAAGCTACGAATGATGATGAACGTTTGCGTGTTGCTATTGATCAGGTAGCAAGTTTAACCGATAACTCTGCTATGAGTTTGCACAGTATTGTGTGTGCTTAAACTGTGGCTGGGGTTTCCCCAGCCACAGTTTATTTACAGGTGAGAAATGACTGCGTGAGCAAAATCAGTTGTGCTCAAAGGAGTGCGGTCTGCACCTGCTAAATCAACCGTAAACTGACCTGCAGCAAAAGCTTGAGCCATAGCTTGGCGAATCGCATCAGCTACCTCATTCCAGCCGATGTAATCAAACATCATGCAGCCTGAAAGTAGAAGAGACGATGGATTAGCCATATTCTTACCAGCAATGTCAGGAGCAGTGCCATGTGTTGCTTCAAAAATTGCGTGACCAGTTACATAGTTAATATTTGCGCCAGGGGAGATGCCAATACCGCCTACTTGAGCAGCCAAAGCGTCACTGGCATAATCACCGTTCAAATTGGTTAGTGCTACCACGTCAAAACGTTCTGGTCGCAGCAAAATTTGCTGTAAGAAGTTATCGGCAATAATATCGTTAATCTCTAACGAACCATTAGCAAGCTGATCAGCATACTCACGCTGAGCAAGCTCATAACCCCACTTACGGAAACCGCCTTCAGTAAACTTTTGAATATTGCCCTTATGCACAAGAGTTACATGCTTGAGACCGTGGGAAAGAGCGTACTCAATAGCCGCACGGATTAAACGTTCCGAACCTTCACGAGAAATTGGTTTAATACCAATACTGCTCGTTTCAGGGAAGCGAATTTTCGACACCTTCATCGTGGTCTGCAAGAAATCGATAACGCGCTGAACATCTTCACTGTCAGCATCCCACTCAATACCGGCGTAAATATCTTCTGTATTTTCACGGAAAATAGTTATATCCGTACGCTCTGGATGCTTTACAGGGCTTTCAATACCTTCGAAGTAGCGTACAGGGCGAACGCATGCATACAAATCAAGTTCTTGACGCAACGCCACATTGAGGGAACGGATACCTTCGCCCACAGGAGTTTCTAATGGGCCTTTAATAGCTACGAGATGCTCGGTAATCGCATCAATAGTTTCAGCTGGCAAACTCATTCCCCGCGAGGCAAAAGCTTCTTTGCCAGCCAAAACTTTCAACCAGTCAACCTGGTGCTCGCCATTGTAGACCTTCTTTACAGCAGCATCGAAAACATGCTGTGCGCTCGACCAAATATCTTGACCTATACCATCTCCTACAATAAATGGAAGGGTCGGGGTATTTGGCACATCTAAGTGGCCGTCAATCATGCGAATCTGAGTCACTTTTACCTCTTTCCCATAGGAATATATTCGAGATTTATAGCCCCCGCATATTGCGAACGTGGGCGGATAAGTTTATTATTCTTCTGCTGTTCTTGAATATGTGCAATCCAACCAGATACGCGGCTCATAGCAAAAATCAGCGTGAAAATATCGCGGTCAATACCCAAAACGTGATATACGGTAGCAGAGTAGAAATCAACGTTAGGAATTAATCCCTTCGTATGTTTCATGTAATCTTCAATCTCTAAAGATAACTGATACCAGATTTCGTTATCCGTACCCGCCGTAAGCTGCTCAGCCATCGTGCGTAAATACTTTTCGCGCGGATCTTGCGTCTTGTATACGCGATGGCCAAAGCCCATAATCTTTTCTTTGGTATCTAACTTCTTTTGCAGATACGAGGTAACGTCTCCATGCTCGCGAATTTCAGTGAGCATCTCAAAAACGCGCTCATTAGCGCCACCGTGTAAAGGTCCTTTCAGTGTGGCAATAGCAGTGGTTACGCAAGAATAAATATCGCTCAGAGTAGATGCGCATACGCGGGCGGCGAAAGTAGAAGCATTCAGCTCATGGTCAGCATGCAAAACCAAAGCTTTATTTAATGCTTCTTCCTGCAAAGGTGTTGGTTCTTCGCCTGTAAGCATATAGAGGAAGTTAGCCGCAAACCCCAAATCTGTGCGCGGTGCAATAGGAGTGAGACCTTGACGCAGACGTGCAAAAGTAGAAATAATCGTTGGGATTTTAGCCATCAGTTGGATGCTTTGACCGTAGCGAGCTTCTACAGAAGTATCTTCTGCCTGAACGTTATACACACCCAAAAGGCTGACGGTAGAGCGCAAAACACTCATAGGATGCAAATGACGACGCGACTGAATCAGAATACATTGCTCCACAGCATCCGAGATTTCATAGTTAGCTTTCAGCTCGCTGACAAAATGCTTATATTCAATCTGCGTAGGCAAATGCAGATTCCATAGCAAATAAATAACTTCTTCGAAGCTGGCGTTATTATCCATCAGCTCGGAGATATTATAGCCTGCATAAGAGAGTTGATCGTCAATAATGGAACTAATACGTGTTTGGCATGCAATCATGTCTTTCAGGCCGTTCACATCATTAGTCATTGTGTGCTCCTAACTTCTTACGTACAACCATTGGTAAAATTCCGCCATTCATGTAGTAATCAATATCTGCAGCAGCGTCAAAACGAACCAGTGCCTTAAAGCGGATAACTGTATCAGCGCGAGTAGCTGTAATACCAACAACATCATGAATTCCTGGGGTATCAGACAAAGCAATATCAAAACTTTCTGAACCATCTAATCCAAGGGAAGCAGCAGAGTCCCCGTCCAAGAACTGCAAAGGCAAAATACCCATCATTACGAGGTTCGAACGGTGAATGCGTTCAAAACTTTCTGCCAACACAGCTTTAACTCCCAGCAAGCCAGTGCCTTTAGCTGCCCAGTCGCGCGATGAGCCCATACCATAATCTTTACCGGCAATAACAATCGTGCCAACGCCTGCCTGCTTGTATGCCATAGCTGCCTCGTACATGCTTGTTAGCTCGCCATTGTACGTGGTGTAGCCGCCTACCTGACCTCCTGCCAGCTCATTTTTAATGCGAATATTGGCGAAAGTACCGCGCATCATAACTTCATGATTACCGCGGCGGCTACCGTAGGAATTGAAATCGCGGTGCGTAACATTATGGTCAGTAAGATATTGACCGGCAGGAGACTTTAATGCAATCGCACCTGCAGGAGAAATATGATCTGTGGTAACTGTGTCGCCAAACTTTGCCAGCACGCGCAAACCGTTTAATGGCTTTACTCCCAAAGGCTCAGACAGAGCGTCAAAGTATGGAGGATTCTGAATATACGTGGACTGCTCGTTCCATGCGTATGTTTCACTTGCCTCGGTTTCAATAGCATTCCATTTCGCGTTATCATCGAATACCTTGCTATATTCCTGCTCGAAAAGGTCGCGCGTAACATATTTGCGCACAAACTGAGCAACTTCATCTTGCTGAGGCATAATATCGTCTAAATACACAGGATCGCCATCGTTATCTGTGCCTAAAGGCTCAGTAGTTAAATCAATATCGGTGGTACCTGCCAGAGCATACGCCACAACCAGAGGAGGGCTAGCTAAGAAGTTTGCTTTTACAAGAGGATTAATACGTCCTTCGAAGTTGCGGTTACCAGACAGCACACCGCTGACCAGCAAATCTGTGTCGGTAATAGCTTGCGACACTTCCTCACCCAAAGGACCAGAATTACCAATGCATGTGGTGCAGCCGTAACCCACAACGTGGAAGCCAAGCTGGTCTAAATAGTCTTGCAAGCCCGAATTCTTAAGGTAGCCGGTAACCACCTTGCTACCTGGAGCTAGGGAAGTCTTGACTGTCGGATTGACATGTAAGCCCTTCTTTACAGCGTTGCGAGCCAGAATACCTGCCGACATAAGCACATACGGGTTTGATGTATTCGTACACGACGTAATAGCAGCAATAGCCACATGCCCCGTTCGCATAGTGTATTGCGCGCCATCAATAGTCACAGTCGCGGTTTTATTAATCTCATTAGCGTCTAAACCGAAACCTTGTACCCCTGCTTCGCGAGTAATGCTATCGCGAAATACCTGCTTAGCCTCAGACAAAGAAATCAAATCTTGAGGACGCTTCGGGCCAGAAATACTAGGAATAACCGTGCTCAAATCTAATTCCACAACCTTGGTATAGCGTGGAGTGTGCTGTGTATTGTAGAAGAGATGGTTAGCCTTCGCATAAGCTTCTACCAGAGCAATAGTTTCTTCGCTTCGGTTGGTTAAATGCATATAGCGCAGCGTTTCTTCGTCAATAGGGAAGTAGCCGCAAGTAGCGCCATACTCAGGAGCCATATTCGCCACTGTTGCGCGATCTGCCAAGCTCAGAGAGCTTAATCCATCGCCAAAATATTCCACGAATTTGCCCACAACCTTCTCTTGACGTAGCGCATTCGTGATGCGCAATGCTAAATCGGTTGCAGTGGAGCTTTTTGGCAAGCGACCAGTTAAATGCACGCCAATGACTTCTGGAACAGGGAAGTATGACGCTTCGCCGAGCATAGCCGCCTCAGCTTCAATACCGCCGACTCCCCAGCCGAGTACGCCAATGCCATTAATCATGGTGGTGTGACTATCGGTTCCAAACATGGAATCGGGGAAAGCAACGCCATTCTTATGCAAAATAACATCGCTTAAGAACTCAATATTCACCTGATGAATGATGCCCGTAGCAGGTGGAACTACGCGATAGTTGTCGAAAGATTCTTCTGCCCATTTGAGGAACTGATAACGTTCCTGATTGCGCTCAAATTCACGTTGCATATTCAACGGCAGAGCGTCCGCACAACCCGATACATCGACCTGAACGCTGTGGTCAATGACCAGATCCACAGGAATTTCTGGGTTAATATCGCCTGCCTTGCCGCCATGCTGAACAATGGCATCACGCATGGATGCGAGGTCCACGACCACAGGCACGCCGGTGAAATCTTGCAACACAATGCGGCTTGGCTTAAACGGAACTTCACCCTCAGGATCGCTTGGATTATAAGCGATTAAACGCGCAATTGCTGCCTGATCTTCTGCGCTTCCTGAACCTTTGCGCAGCAGACTTTCGAGAAGAATGCGGAGAGTGTAGGGCAGATCTTCGACGTTTTTGCCGTGTGATTGGCATGCATCAGCAATGTTGTAATACGACAAAGTTTGATTGCCGACGTGCAATGTCTGTGTATCTACCATAGATTGTCCCTCCTGCTCTGTGGTTTTCCCGAAGCGATATGGAGTTATGCATAAACCAACGAATAAACCCGTAAATATAAGGTAAATATGCGTTATTTATGCATTCAAATGAATATTTATTCATAGTGTACCCCTTTTTTGGTTACGAGTATTGTTACGAAATGATTAAATGCGAAACAATTAAGGAAAATATCCGCAACATAGTCAAGGGTGAGTTGTGTGAAATGTGCCACATTTTGAGATGGAGACTGCAGACGATTCGTTTTGGGAGAGACAGCACACGGCATGTGCGAGCTGTACGTGCTATGGCTTTTGCCAGGTTTGATATAAAAGCTTTGGCTGGAGGGTGTCAGGTTTTTGTGTATGTGGTTTTGTTGGATCTGGCTCGCAGGCGCAGGGTTTGATTATGCAACGGTGCGTAGGTGAGGTGGTACTTGATGAGCCAGGTTCCTCTGTCGGATATGCGATTTTGTATGCTCCCAGACATGACGTGTTGAACACGGCTTCACTGGGAGCATATTTCAGCCTGATTATTGCTTGTTTTTCTGTTCTCAAACATGACGTGTTGAACGCAGCATCACTGGGAGAGGTTTGTTGCCATGTATTACTCTTAAATCAAGAGTAATACTTCTTATGGTTGTGTGTGCTGCACGAGAAAGACGAAAGGTTATGGTGTGCACAGCATATCGGCTAACCTTTTTTGATTAACTGTGCGATGAACCAAGATAGCCTAAGGTCAAGCACAACCTCATTGCGACCAGCCTCAATAGCCCTAAATAGAACTCACCATAGGGCAACCCACCATCTACACAAAAACCCTGACACGCCCTAGTTGCGTGTGCTATTGCTTTTACTAGGGCTGACTTAAAGGTTTTGGCTGTGGTGAGATATAACGCGTTCGATGTGTCGTGCGTTACAGCCATCCCGTAGAGAGCGAGTCCATTCAACAACCAGCCACTTAAAACCAGCGTAGCACTGAAAATCAGTTCCACTCAAAACCCGAGATACTTCAGACGCTTCACACACTTCAGACGCTTCACACAGCATTCTGCTCAGAACTCCACGCGTATAGTGCAATACCAGCAGTAATAGTAGAATACGAACAGAAAAACTCATGCAATACTTACTGTAGCGATTCCATCTTGGAGACTACGATATTGTGAGATACTGTACGATACTGTGAGAGTATAACGGCACGTAAAGCGGAGGACTTATGGTTGGGCGCATTATTAAAGATGATATTGAGAAAGTTCGCGATGCCGCGGATCTTTACGATATTGTGTCTGCCCACGTGACTTTGCAGAGCGCTGGTTCTAACTCTTATAAAGGGTTGTGTCCGTTCCATGACGAGAAAACGCCGAGCTTCACTGTCAATACAGTGAATAACCGCTGGAAATGCTTTGGCTGTGGTTTAGGCGGCGATATTTTTGAGTATGTGCAGCGTGCTGAAGGCATTGAATTTCCTGAAGCTGTGCAGTTTTTGGCTGACCGTTACCGTATTGAGTTGCATTATGATCAGTCTACGCGCAACGACAACCGTCCTCGCGGCACAACACGTTCACGTCTTTTAGAGGCAAATGCTGCTGCTCAGAAATTCTTTATGTCTCAGCTGATGACTCAAGAAGCTCTGCCAGCGCGTCAGCTTTTGGGAGGTCGTAAGTTTTCTCAGGCTGACTGTGAGCGTTTCGGTTGCGGTTACGCTCCTCGAGGCTGGGACGAGCTGGTACGTCATTTATCGTCGCATGGCTTTACTGTGCAAGAAATGGTTGATGCAGGATTGGCGCGACCGAATCAGAACGGTGGAGCGTATGACTATTTCCGCGGACGTGCTACATGGCCTATTCGCGATACCACTGGTCAGGTTATAGGTTTCGGCGCGCGAAAACTTTATGATGATGACACTAATCCAGGTAAGTATATTAATACGGCTGATACTGCGCTTTATCATAAAAATCGTGTTCTCTATGGAATTGATTTAGCTAAAACAAGCATCGCGCAAAAGCGCCAGGTTGTAGTGGTGGAAGGCTATACAGATGTGATGGCGTGCCACTTAGCAGGAGTAACGAATGCTGTGGCTACCTGCGGAACGGCTTTTGGTATGGAGCATGCGAAGGTTATTCGCCGGCTTATATCGGATTCTTCTTTAGGCTCTCTCAATTTAGTTGGTCCTACGCAAGGATCAGGAGTTATTTTTACCTTTGATGGTGATGCAGCAGGTCAGAAAGCAGCTTTACGTGCTTTCCAATTAGATAATGCTTTTTTGTCTCAAACTTTTGTAGCGATTGCGCGAGATAACCTTGATCCTTGCGATTTGCGTATGACCTATGGTAATCAAGCTATTCATGAGTTAGTTGAATCCAAAGAACCTCTAGTAGAGTGGGTTATTCGCACAGCTATTGAACGTTTCGATACGCAGTATGCAGCAGGTCGTGTGGGTGCTATGAAAGCTGTAGCTCCTTTGATTGCTCAAGTGCGTGACCGCTCACTTTTAGATGAGTATGCGCGTAACGCTGCTCGGCAGATTGGCATGGATATTTCCATTATGCGCGATGAAGTGATGGCTGCTCGCCGCGCTACACGTGTACATGATGAGGATGCGTATGCTCGCAATCATACTAGCTCTAATTTTGCTCATCATACGCAGCCAGATATGAGTCAGCCCGAACAGCGTTTAGCTGTGGAACGTAATAATGCGCGTAATCAGCAGTATTATCGTGTGGATGATGCTGTATTTATTTCTGAACAGCAGATGATGGCAATTTTGGTGCAAATGCCGTGGGCATTGCAAGCTCAGATTTTTGAGCGCATGTCTGAGCATGCGTTTGCTATACCTGTTTTTCGTGATTTATATCGCGCGATTATTGTGGCTGGAGGATTGCCAGGTAAAGATGTAACAGCAGGTTTGTGGATGCATAATCTCACCAAAGCAGCTGGTCCAATGCTTAAACCTGTTATCGACGATTTGGCTGTTATGCAATTACCTCTTGCACAGGAAGATGAAGCCGTTAGTTCTTCGCGTCAATATCAAGCTGAAGCTCAGGGTGGGGCACCATTGCCAAGTCCTGCACACATTGAGTTTGCCACTCAAATGGCATCGCGATTAATTGACGCAGATATGATGCGTGCTATTGCTCATCTTCGCATGCAGATGAATCGCTCAACAGATGAATCAGAGAAGCTTGATATTTTGCAGCACATCACTCAGCTGGAAAAACTGCGTGCAGACTCTATGACATATGCCTAAAAAAAGTCGTATAAACGCGGCTTATAAAATAACATGAGCAAGAAGCAGGAGCACAGCTAAAAATCCTAAGTTCATAGCTGTATACAGTCCTAAGTACTTACCCTTCTTATCTGGCATACGCGAAACGATATTACGATACGAAACGAGGGAAGCCATCGAAGCAATCAGCGTACCTAAACCGCCTAAATTAGTTCCCACAATCAGCGCATCCCAAGCATCTGAGAAGCCGGCCAGAAGAAGGGTGGCAGGCATATTAGAAATAAATTGCGAGGTAAGCACAGAAATATCGAGCGGCGAATATTGCACAAACTGCTGAGCTGCAGTATAGAACTCAGGTATGCGCTTCATATTGCCAATAAAAATAAAGAACATAGCGAAGGTTAATGGCAAACCCCAGTCGATATTGCGGAAAACGCGGCGATCGGTAAAGAACATCGTTACCACCACAATAGCCACCATAATCCACAGAGGAATTAAATCGCTGACGGCGAGAATACACAAAATAAACAGCGCAACATATACCCATGTGCGCCATCCTGCATAACCGGCGCCATAATTGAAAATGCGAATCTCATCTGGCTGATCTTTATGAGGAGATGGAGCGAGCACGGATTTTTCCAGCTCAGCTTCGGCAGTAATTTCCTCCATAGAGGTGTTATCGAAATACATCCAGATAACAGCAATGAGCATAATTGCAGAGGCTAAGGAAAATGGAGCCATAATGGTAATCATTTCCCACGATGGCATTTGGGTAAGAGCTTTTAAATATAAATTATGCGCGTTGCCAATGGGGGTGAGCATTGCTCCTAAATTAGCGCCCAAAGTCATCAATGTAATAAGCATAGGCGCCCAACGTTCTTTGCCTGACATAATGAGCACAGACAAAGCAAAAGGCACGAAAGTTACTAACGCAACATCGTTGGTAATAATCATGCCCGAGAAAAAGGTTAAAGAGACCAAAATAAGCATCACCATGCGTGACGTGGATGCTTTCTGCAGAAGTTTTGATGCAATAATACGGAAAACGCCAATGCGTTGGAAGCCGGCAACAACAAGCATCAAAGACACAAGCTGTGCGAGGGTGTTCCAATGAACGTACTCCATATATTGTGCGTCTGGAGGGATGATAAAACATGAGATGATAGCCAGAAGTGTGGCAACAATGAGGACAATCTCATTCTTGACCCATCCGAGCAGCCATTGACCCATAAAAACTCCTTATCCTTGAGTATTTTACTGTACAACCTGCCTGAAAGCACAGATGTGCGTTTCTTGGCTTAGTATTGCGGGGTGTTTTAACGAAGCACATGCATCGGAAAATTGCGATGTGAGAGCGATGTGAGAGCGGCGTGGCAGAGGCGTGGGAGCGGTGTGAGAAACGCCACATGCCTTGATTTTTCTTACGCAAGCAAGCGATAAAAGCCTGAAAAATCAAGGTTTTCTTCCCCTTGGTTACGTATCGTTTATGCATATTGCGCTGAGCTCAAAATCATCATAAATCTGGGAAAATGATGAGAGTTCTCGTAAAATAGAAGCGAGTATACACGGCAAACATACAGCGATTGTATGTGTAACGAAAGGAGCACGTATGGCTACATATACAGCAGTGGCAACAGTAACTGGAGGTCGTGCAGGTCATGCAACAAGCGTGAATCCTGATGCTGAATTCGATATTTCTGCTCCAGCTCAATTGGGTGGCACTGGTGAAGGCGTAAACCCAGAGCAGCTCTTTGCTGTAGGTTGGGGTGCATGCTATCAGAGCGCTTTGATGGCTGCAGCTAAGGAAAAGCGTGTGAACGCTATGACTATTATGAAGTCTAAGGTGCGCGTGAACGTAACCTTAACGCACGAAGAAACTGCTGATTTAAGCGCTAAGATTGAAGTTTTCGTACCAGATATGGAACTTGATCAGGTACAGGAACTTGTTGATTTGGCTAATACTATTTGTCCTTATTCCAAGGCAACTGAGGGCAATATTCCAACGGAAACTGTGGCAGTTGCCAGTTTGGGAGAGTAGGCTGCCAGTAGGCTGCCAGTAGAGGGCGCAGATACATTTCGTCCATAACTATCTCTATCTTACAGAGGAACACAGTCGTTGTGTTCCTCTGTTCTTTTCTGTAGGCTGTAATCTGTTACATTGTTTATGCTTTTTGTCTCGGGGGGGGGTAAACACGTTGGTAACACACTGGAGTGTGGGGTAGACGTGTAAAAGGTATAAGGCGTAAGCGCCAAAATTGTGCAAGAAATGCAAGAGATAAGGACAAGGTATGACGTATGCATTATCACTACGCGGTTTAACAAAGACTTTCGGGCAGAAAACAGCTGTTAATGCTCTGAATTTAGATATTCCTGCAGGATCTTTCTACGGTTTGGTGGGACCGAACGGCGCAGGAAAAACGACGACTTTGCAGATGAGCACAGGCATGTTGTTACCTACATCTGGTTCCGTCTCTCTTTTTGATACAGATGTGTGGAGCAATATCGATGCTGTACGTGCGCAGATGGGTGTGATGCCACAAGCTGATGAAATTTTCGATCGTCTTACCGGTCAGCAGCTTCTTGTATACGCAGGATTACTGCGTGGTATGGATAAAGATGAAGTTGTGCGACGTTCAGAGGACTTACTTAAAGCTTTTGACTTGGCTGATGCTGCTTCCAAAATTGTATCTGACTATTCCACAGGTATGAAGAAAAAAATCTGCTTAGCGATGGCTATGATTCATTCGCCACGTATTTTATTCCTCGATGAGCCTTTTGAGGCAGTAGATCCTGTATCGTCAGCAAATTTGAAAGATATTCTCAAAGAATATGTAGCTACAGGCGGAACAGTTGTTATTTCTTCGCATGTTATGTCTTTGGTAGAAAAAATGTGTTCTCATGTAGCTGTAATCGCTGACGGTCAGGTACGTGCAGCAGGAACTCTCGAAGAAGTAGCTGCCGGATCTGAATTAGAGACGCGCTTTATTGAACTCGTTGGTGGTCGTCATGATGCAGCCCACTTGGATTGGTTACAAGGTGGTGAGCAGTAATGAAGCTCAACGAAATTTGGACGGTTGTGCGTCTGCGGTGGGCGCTGACCATTTCTACAGTCAATAAATCCGCATGGCAAGCCATAGCTTTTGTTATCTCATGCTTAATAAATATAGGTGTGGTTGTGGGATCATGGGTATTAACATGGTTCATTTTGCATGGAATTGCTGGTTCTGCTAGCTCAATATCCTATAACTCTGTGCTGAACACTATTGCTTTGGTCTGGGGTGGCGGACTTATTTTCGTTGCTTTCTGCCAGCTCGTAGCTTTCGGGCAACAAAGCGTGAACGCGCAGAGCTTATATCTGCTGGGTGTATCTCGCTTAACCCTGCGCAATGCTCTCGTACTTTCTCAGGTCTTTACTCCCAGCGGAGTGGCATCTTACCTCACACTCGTCGGCATTATGGGGCAAGTATCTGCATTCTTTGCACAGGGGCTGATGCTCCAAGCTTTCGTATGGGTATTATCTTTTATCACCTCGTTCTTAGCTGTGCTCTTTGCTGCTCTTCTTAACTGCACTGTGCTCACAGCTGCCACCGTTCTTTTCCGCAGCAGACGCGCTCGCGAGCTTCTGACTGTGATTTTTGTTCTGCTCATTGTTGCCGTATCGCAAAGCGGCGGCTTTATTGCTGGTTTGAGAGACAGTGAAGGTTCAGCAGGCCGCGGTTTTTCAGTTGTTATTGACGGAATAATCAACGGAACATTTGAAATCGGTGGACAGATTATGCAATGGACTCCATTGGCATCCTTTGCAGTAACACCTCTTGTTATGGCTCGTCCAACGCTTATGACTGCTGTTTTTATTATTGCTTCGATTGCTTTGTATGCTCTGGTTTTCTGGCTACTGTGTCTTGGATTTGAGTGGTGCTTACACCGCGATATTGTTGAAGGCCGTGCCGAGATTTCCGATGATAAGAAAACGAAGACCACTAAAGCCTACGGATTAGGACTGTTTGGATTACCTTTTGTACGCGGACCTTTAACAGCTATTATGGCGCGTATTGGAACTATCTGGTTACGCGATGTGCGTTATGGTTTATCTTTACTGATGCCTGTATTTTTTGCTGTGATTTTTACTCTACAAGGAATTATGAGTGGGCATCCAGAAATGGTTGTTATATCTGTGCCATTAACAGGATTTTTCATGTCTCTTATGGGTATGAATATGCTCGCATACGAAGGTCCAGCATTTATATTGCATACTATGTCGGGATTGAAGGGACGTGTTGATTGGTACGCTCGTAGCGCTTTCCAGCTTGGCTTAGGATTACTTATGCAATTTATTATGACGGCGATTGCTTTTGCTGTCGCATATATTCTGGGCAAAGGTTTTGGCGATTCTTGGGAGATTGTGCTTATTTGTGAAGCAGTGGGCATTATTATTCTGTGTGCCGGTGTGGCTAACTCAGCTATGATGTCTGGTCTGATTATGTTCCCTGTTCCTAGCGCAGAGCAGCCAATGAAAACTCCTCAAGGACGTACAATAAGCCAAATGTTCATGCCAATGATTCTGATGTTAGTTACTGTTGTACTACTTATTCCAGGAGTTGGTGCAGGAGTTATTGCATGGTTTATTCTTCACGATGAAGTTTACGCTCTGTGGATTAGTTTCATTGTGCAGGGCATTATGTCTATTGTGTATGTGTTTGCCGGTGCAGAAATTGGAGGACGAATTACCGATAAGCGTCGTCTGGCTATTCATCAGACGTTACGCGACTTCGCTGAGTTGACAAGGTAAGTTCCTTCTACCTACTACTGAAAACATAGAGCGGCTTCTTGACGGAGCCGCTCTCATTTTTACGTATACTCAGGTGCGCAGACGATGCACAGTGTAAACATAGATTACTGAACTCAAACCATTTCACATCACATTGGGCATAGCTATAATACATATGAAGTCTGATTATAAAAAGAAATTGTCCTAAGAATAAAACTGTTCGTGCAGGTGGGCGTTAATGTAATCAGGTTCTTCGGACTTAGCGGGGTTTTTAGGTTGCGCGTATCGACTTCATGTATGACTAGGGTTTGTTCACTCATGATGACAAAAGAAAATAAACCAAACCATCTTCACACCGGGCGATGTCTTAACACATAACATCCCGAGGAATCAACTGGAAACCTACTGGGCAACATCGTCTACTAAACCTCGCTAAGTCCGAAGAGCCAATGAAACTAAATAAAACTAGACAAAATATGCGCATGGCACAAAACTCCCACGACATAGTCAACTTAACTATAGGAATTATGTCGTGAGATATTGCATGAGTGCCCACGACAGGAGTCGAACCTGCGACACGGAGATTAGAAGTCACCTGCTCTATCCGCTGAGCTACGCGGGCGCGAATTACATTGTACCGTAAGGTCATAACGAGATAAAAAACAGACGCTAAGCCTTGCAATTCCAAGCATAAGGTTAAAATCGAAAGTATTCATTCGCGTCGAGCAAAGGACGAACTATGGCTGAAAATACGCCTCAGGTTGCTGTCATTATGGGATCAAGTAGCGATTGGGAAACCATGAGCCATGCTTGCGATATTTTAGAAAAATTCCATGTTCCATACGAAAAGCAAGTTATTTCTGCACACCGCACACCAGAGCTTATGGCAGATTTCGCGCATAATGCACGTTCTCGCGGTATTAAGGTGATTATTGCTGGAGCAGGTGGAGCTGCCCATTTGCCAGGCATGACGGCTGCACAAACAACTCTTCCGGTTATTGGCGTGCCTGTAAAGTCTCGCGCGTTGAACGGTGTTGACTCTCTGCTATCCATTGTGCAAATGCCTGGCGGAATTCCTGTGGCAACAACAGCTATTGGAAATTCTGGTGCAACCAATGCAGGGTTATTAGCTGTGAGCATTTTGTCTACCAGTAATCCAGATCTTGCTGAAGCTTTAGAGAATTATCGCGCAGACTTGAAAGAGATGGTAGAGGAGTCTAATGCCAAGCTTAACTAAAGAAGTTATGAAACGTTTAGACCGTGGAGCAACGATTGGTATTATTGGCGGTGGTCAGCTCGGTCAGATGATGGCTTTATCAGCTCGTTATATGGGCTTTCATACAGTAGTTCTTGACCCAACGCCAGGCTGTCCTGCTGCAGGCGCGTGCAATCAGCAAGTGATAGCTGATTACGATGATAAAGAAGCGATTCGCTCTATAGCGCAGATGAGCGATATTTTGACGTATGAGTTCGAAAATGTGGACGCTGATGCTTTAGATTCTGTACGCGATATTGTGCGCATTCCTCAAGGCACAGATTTACTGCGTGTTACCCAAAACCGAGTAGCAGAAAAAACCTTTATTAATAATCACGGTATCGAAACTGCTAGATGGCAGGAAGTAAGCAGTTTTGCTCAGCTAGAGAAGGCAGTAGAAGTTATTGGTTTACCTGCTGTGCTCAAAACTGCTGAAGGTGGATATGACGGTCATGGTCAGAAAGTTTTACGTACCGCTGACGACGTGCAGTCAGTGCATGAGCAGTGGGGCGAGAACTTTGAACAGAGCGTGCTCGAAGGTTTCGTTAACTTTGAGTATGAAGCCTCAATTTTAGTGTCAGGTAATGGTAGCGAGTACGTTACTTTCCCAGTGGTTAAGAATAATCACGTGAATAATATTTTGCATACAACCGTGGCTCCTGCTTACGGTGCACATCCGAGCGCATTAGACGAACAGGTGAATAAGCAAGCTCATGAGTTGGCACGCACTTTGGCTGCTGGTTTTGAGTTGGCTGGAACATTAGCGATTGAACTGTTTGTATGTGCAGATGGTCGTGTGATTGTTAATGAGCTAGCACCTCGTCCTCATAATTCCGGACACTACACGATTGAAGCATGCGATTTTGATCAGTTTGATATGCATGTTTTAGGTATTGCTGGATGGTCTCTACCTCAGCCTAAGCTGCTGAGCCCTGCAGTTATGATTAATGTGTTAGGTCAGCATGTTGAACCTGTTTTCAAAGCTTCTGCACTGCATCCAAATTGGCATGTGCATGATTACGGTAAAGCTCAGTCGAAGCATAATCGCAAGATGGGTCATATAACTGTTCTTGGTGACGATACGCAGGAACTGCTGACTGAATTCAAGAACAGTGGTTGTTGGGAATAACAGCTATTCAGCATTCAAAAGTGGGGCAGAGAATCAATATACTCTGCCCCACTGTGCAATCAGACTAATTACTGAATCGCCTTAAAACCAATATCGTGACGGTAGAACATGCCAGTGGTATCGGTATGGTCAAGAATATCGTAAATAATATTCTGTGCATCTTGAACAGTGCCTGCTGTGGTCTGCACGAGCAAAACGCGACCTGAAGAAGCAACGAGATCATCGCCATCTTCGCTATCGGCAACGCCCGCATAATACACATGCGTTCCATGCTCCGCCTGAGTTGCGCTGCAATCGAACTCATGTATAGCAGCCCCCGTCACCGTCTTATCCGGATACCCCTCGCTGGCCACCACCACAGCCAGAGTCGTCCGCTCTTCGTCCCATGAGAATACCGGTCCTTCACCATGCAACAAAGCCTCAATGCCTGCACCTAAATCACTCGTGAGCTTAGGCAAAACAACCTCAGTCTCAGGATCGCCAAAGCGAGCATTAAATTCAATAACCTTAGGGCCATCAGCCGTGGCAATCAGACCTGCGTACAGAATGCCCGTAAATGGGTTATCCTCAGCCACCATGCCTGCAATAACAGGTTTAATAATGGTTTCTTCTGCCTGCGCAACAGCGCTACTAGGAATCTGAGGAACAGGGGAGTAGGCTCCCATTCCGCCAGTGTTTGGACCTTCATCGCCATCGTAGGCACGCTTATGATCCTGTGAAATTGGCATGGACCAGAATTCGTCACCGCGCACAAAACACATTAAAGAGAATTCTTGTCCTTCCAAGAACTCCTCAATAACAACGCGCGAACCGGCCGCTCCAAAACGATGATCGAGGAAAATATCCTTCAAAGCAGCAATGGCACTGTCTTCATCCATTGCAACTGTTACGCCCTTTCCGGCGGCTAAGCCATCCGCCTTAATCACAATCGGGGCACCTTGTTCCTGAACATAGGTTATAGAAGCATCGAAATTATCGAAGGTTGCATAAGCAGCTGTAGGAACGTTGTATCGTTGCATTAATTCTTTTGCGAAGGTTTTCGAACCCTCAATCTGAGCAGCCTTGCGAGTTGGTCCGAAAGCAGGGAAGCCGGCAGCCTGGAAATCGTCAACCATACCTTCAATCAACGGATTTTCTGGGCCAACAAACACCCAATCAATCTGCTTATCTCGAGCAAAATCAATCAGAGCACTGTGGTTAGACAGGCTCAGATTAACTGGCACAATGCCATCTGCCTTCATGCCTGGGTTACCAGGAGCACAGAAAACTTCGCTCACTCGCTCTCCGCGCAGCAGGGTATGAGCAATAGCGTGTTCACGTCCTCCCGAACCAATAACTAAAACTCGTGACATGAGCTCTCCTTCATGTGCGACTGTCGCCGCTCTATATTCGGTTTCGCACGACTGCCGCCGCGCTCTTTGTTTCGTGCGACTGCCGTCGCTCTCTATTGTGTCTTATACGACTCGCTCTACGTTGTATCTCACCCACGCTAGGTCTTGCACGCCCTGCGCCTGAATTCCGCCCCGTTTCTTGGACATTACTTCACCAGTGCAAGAAACGGAATGCAGTTCAGTCACTCCTTACATAACGCACGCTAGGTCTTATACAACTCGCGATACGTTTTATACAACGCACAGCGCCACACTTCCTCGATTAGATAATTTTAGTCGTGCAATTCTACGCGCTCACCGTTATCTTTAACGATACGTCCAACGGTGTAATGCTTTTCGCCGTTCTCATCCAGAATACGCTCAACCTCGGCCACATTTTCAGGAGACACCATAAGCACCATGCCAATACCCATGTTAAAGATGTTGTACATTTCCTTATGATCAACCTTGCCGTAGTGTTCGAGTACTTGGAAGATTGGTGGAACATCCCATGAGGTAATGTCAAAGCTTGCAGCTAGACCTTCTGGAATAATGCGAGGAACCTTCTCTACGAAAGCGCCGCCGGTAATATGAGCAATGCCGTTAAGAATCTGCTTGCTGCCCTTGCCTTTAGCAAACAGAGGCTTGAGAGCCTGAGCATAAATGCGGGTTGGTTCGAGTAGAACTTCGCCCACAGTCTTGCCGCCCAGCTCATCGAGCGTATCATTTACGTTCAAACCGCCGTCCTTAAACAGAGCTTTACGCACCAAAGAAAAACCATTAGAGTGCACACCGGAGGATGGCAGGCCAATCATAATATCGCCTTCATGAATGGCAGAGCCGTCAATAATCGTGCTCTTTTCCACTACGCCCACAGTAAAACCAGCCACATCGTATTCATCTTCGTCGTACATGTCTGGCATTTCTGCGGTCTCGCCGCCAACAAGAGCAGCACCAGCCTGCACACAACCGTCAGTAACGCCCTTCACAACCTGCTCAAGCAGCACAGGATCGTTCTTACCACATGCAATGTAGTCGAGGAAGAACAATGGTTCTGCGCCCTGCGCCAAAATATCGTTAACGCACATGGCTACGCAGTCGATGCCAATGGAATCGTGCTTGTTTGCAGCCTTAGCTACGAGCAGCTTCGTTCCCACGCCATCGGTGCCGGACACGAGAACTGGCTCATCGTAGCCGAGAATAGACAGGTCGAACAGGCCGCCGAAGCCACCAATACCGCCAGCACCTGGACGAGCTGTGCGCGCCACATGCTGTTGAATACGGCGAACAACTTCGTAACCAGCTTCTACACTTACACCTGCGTTTTCGTATGCGGATGGCATTTTTTCTCCTTAAATTAGTAACAAGTTTTCGTTTCGTTAGGCGAGGTCTTACTCAGCCTTAGAACCCGCGTACTCATTGCCGTAGTATTGGCTGGAGTCCTGAGCAAAACGGGTGAGACGCTCCTTATCTTCTGCGGTAATTGAGGAGAGGAATTCTTTCTCATAATCACCCAAACTTGTTGGATAATCACCGTTAAAGTAGGCTACGCATAAACCGCCATAAGGGGCATCTTCATGCAGCCCCACAGTCTCTACTAAACCATCGATGGAGAGGTAGGCAAGCGAATCAGCGCCAATAAACTCGCAAATCTCTTTAACAGTTTTGCTGGCAGCAATCAGTTCGCTGGTACGCGAAATATCGATACCGTAATAGCATGGGTAGCGCAGCGGAGGAGAAGCAATACGCATATGAACTTCGGCAGCGCCCGCCTCGCGCAACAGTCGAACAATACGGCGACTGGTGGTACCGCGCACAATCGAATCGTCGATAACAATAACACGTTTGCCTTCGACCACGCCTCGCACAGCAGACAACTTCATACGCACACCCTGTTCGCGCAGCTCCTGCGTTGGCTGAATAAAGGTTCGCGCCACATACTGATTCTTAACCAAACCCATTTCGTTCGGCAAACCGCTTTCCTCCGCATAACCCGCTGCAGCAGACAGCGACGAGTTCGGCACGCCAATAACCATATCGGCCTCGACAGGCGCTTCCTGAGCTAAGCGCGCGCCGGCACGTTTGCGCGCCGAATGCACGTTAATACCGTAAATATTGGAATCAGGACGCGCAAAATAGATAAACTCCATCGAGCAGATAGCTTTTTGCGTCTGATCCGTATAGGTTTCGATATGGTAGCCGTCGTCATTAATAATAATGATTTCGCCTGGCTGAATATCGCGAATAAACTGTGCGCTCACAATATCGAGAGCACAGGTTTCGGAAGCCAGCACATACGCGCCGTTGGTCATCTGACCGAGCGAGAGAGGGCGGAAACCGTTCGGATCGAGTGCGCCAATCATGCAATCATCCTTCATGAGCATGTAGGCGAAACCGCCGTGAACCGTGTTGAGCGCTTCTTTCAGCTGCTCGACGAAAGTAGGTTTTTCGCTGCGACGGATAAGATGCATAAGCACTTCGGTGTCGGAATTCGAATGGTAAATACCACCGTTTTCCTCCAAAGTGCGGCGAATACTGCGGCCGTTCGTCAGGTTACCGTTATGCGCGAGTGCCACGTCTCCATCATAGAAACGGAAGAGGAACGGCTGAATATTATCCACGCTTCCCGAACCGCTCGTAGCGTAACGCACGTGACCGATAGCAGCAGAGCCTTTGAGCTTGTTGATTTGGGTATCGTCGCTAAACACTTGGGAGAGCAAGCCCAGACCGCGATAGCTGTGCAGACGGCCGTTTTCGTTGCTGACGATTCCGGCACCCTCTTGACCGCGATGCTGCAAGGCATGCAAACCGAAGTAGGTGAGGCGAGCAGCGTCTGGATGACCCCATACGCCGAAAATACCGCACTCTTCGTGCAAGTTTTCAAGTTCTGCAGACATTATGTATCTCCTCAGTCCTGCCTGTTTTACTCGGTAAAGTAGCTCACGCCACCCTCAATAAGAGGCTGGAATGTGTTGCCTGGAACATTGGAATATACGCCGTAGCCAGTGCGTTCGGTATGACCCATTTTGCCGAAGACGCGACCATCTGGGCTGGTAATACCTTCAATAGCTAGGAGAGAACCGTTAGGGTTCACGTTCAAATCAAGGCTTGGCTGCCCCGATGCGTCCACATACTGGGTGGCAATCTGACCGTTAGCCTTCAAAGAAGTAAGAACATCATCATTGGCCACAAAACGACCTTCGCCATGACTAATAGCAATGGTATGAATATCGCCCACCTCAGTACGGCTCAGCCACGGGCTCTTCGTGCTGGCAACGCGAGTATTGACCAAACGGCTTTGGTGACGGCCAATAGTGTTAAAGGTCAGGGTTGGGCAGTCTTCATTCATATCCACAATATCGCCGAATGGCACTAATCCAAGCTTAATCAGAGCCTGGAAACCGTTACAGATACCCAACATGAGACCATCGCGATTATTAAGCAAATCGCGAACCGCGTCGGTTACCTCAGGGGAGCGGAAGAAGGCAGCAATAAACTTTGCAGAACCATCTGGTTCATCACCACCCGAGAATCCACCAGGAATCATAACAATCTGAGATTCACGAATCGACTGAGCTAACTGGTGTGTGCTTTCCGCAACAGCAGAAGCAGACAGATTGTTAATAATCAGAGTCTGCGCCTGAGCACCCGCACGCTTAAAGACACGCAGAGTATCGTACTCGCAGTTATTTCCTGGGAAAACAGGAATAATCACACGAGGCTGAGCCATGGTCTGAGAAGAGTGGAGCAAAGTAGGAGCACCTGTGTAGCTAATCTGCTCAACAGTGCTGTTCTTCTTGTCATCATGGGAACGGTATGGGAACACAGACTCCATGCCCGATTCCCAAGCCTCTTGCACAACAGCTAAATCAACACTCTCATCGCCAACAACCAAGGTATAGTCCTCAGTGGTTTCGCCGAGCTTTTCGAGCGTATACAGTTCACTTGCAGTCAAAACGGTGCCTGGAACTGTTTCGAGCACAAAACTGCCGTACGCATAATCAAACAAAGAAGAAAGCTGTACGCTCTCCTCAAAGCGAAGACCTAAACGGTTACCTACGCTCATCAAGAACAGCGAACCAATCGTCGCGCTATAACCTGGCGTCGCAGCAGCGCGCAGCACGCCGCGAGCATTCAGAGCTTCAACAGCATCGAAAACAGCAGTTAAACTGTCTGACACAGGAGTTAAACCGTCGTCCTCATAACGAGGAATAATGCGCCACACTTGGCTACCTGGAGTCTTAAATTCAGGGGAGAGTGCGCTATCCACATGACCAGTGGATACAGCAAAGCTGACCAATGTTGGAGGAACATCCAAATCTTCGAAGCTGCCGCTCATGGAATCCTTACCGCCAATAGCAGCAACATGCAGATCGAGCTGAGCCTCTAAAGCACCCAAAACAGCAGCCATTGGTTTACCCCAACGAGCAGGTTCAGTACGCAGCTTTTCAAAGTACTCTTGGAAGCTCAGATACGCCTTTTCGCGGCTAAAACCAGCAGCAATCAGCTTCGCAACAGACTCCACCACAGACAAATAAGCACCGGTAAACTGGTTCTTCTCCATAATAAATGGATTAAAGCCCCACGCCATAGCAGACGCGGTCGTGGTCTCACCATCTACAGGGAATTTCGCCACCATAGCGCTCGACGGAGTTAACTGCTGTGCGCCGCCAAAAGGCATAAGCACAGTAGCCGCGCCAATAGTTGAGTCGAAGCGTTCCGACAATCCCTTATTAGAAGCAACATTCACATCGCTGACCACTGTAGTAAGAGCTTCCTGCAAGTTGGTTGAAGCAAGGTCGGCAACATCGGACCATGGAGAGGTAACGAGTTCGGCAGCACGTACCTGCACGTCTTGATGCTTGGCAGCGCCATTCGAGGAGAGGAATTCACGGCTCAAATCAACAATATTGGTGCCATTCCACTGCATAACCATACGAGCCTTTTCAGTGACCACAGCAACAGGAACTGCTTCGAGGTTCTCTTCAACAGCATAGCTGAGGAATTCATCAACATCCTTGGCTTCCAAAACCACAGCCATGCGTTCCTGGCTCTCGGAAATAGCTAGCTCAGTGCCGTCCAAACCTTCGTACTTTTTTGGTACGCGGTTCAAATCAACGTGCACACCATCGGCAAGCTCACCAATAGCTACAGATACGCCACCTGCACCAAAATCATTACAGCGCTTAATCAAGCGGCAAGCATCGTTACGGCGGAATAAACGCTGCAACTTACGCTCTACAGGCGCATTACCTTTTTGCACTTCTGCGCCATCTTTTTCAATGGACTGCACATTATGCGACTTGGAAGAACCCGTAGCGCCACCAATACCATCGCGACCAGTGCGACCACCAAGCAGCACCACAACATCGCCATCAGCAGGCACTTCACGGCGAACATTCGTCTGAGGAGCCGCACCTACTACAGCACCAATTTCCATGCGCTTGGCCACATAACCTGGATGATACAGTTCATGAACCTGACCAGTTGCCAAGCCAATCTGATTACCATAAGAGGAATAACCAGCCGCAGCAGTAGTAACAATCTTGCGTTGAGGAAGCTTACCCTCCAAAGTTTGAGATACCGGCACGCGAGGATCGCTTGCACCCGTCACACGCATAGCCTGATACACATAAGAACGACCAGACAGAGGGTCGCGAATTGCTCCACCCACGCAGGTAGCAGCACCACCAAAAGGCTCAATTTCTGTTGGGTGATTATGTGTTTCATTCTTAAACAGGAAGAGCCAATCTTGGTCTTCTCCGTCAACATCAACGGTTACCTTTACCGTGCAGGCGTTAATTTCTTCTGACTCATCCAGATTCTTTAAGATGCCCTGAGACTTGAGATAACGACCACCAATCGTACCCATATCCATCAAAGAAATAGGCTTGTGTTCGCGGCCCAGTTCAGCGCGCATAGCCACGTAACGCTCAAAAGCTTTCTGCACAGCAGCATCAGCAATATCAATATTCTCTAGCTGAGTGTTAAAAGTGGTGTGACGGCAATGATCCGACCAATACGTATCAATAACCTTAATTTCCGTAATACTTGGATCACGCTTTTCCGTCTGGCTAAAATACTGTTGGCAGAACTCAATATCGGCCACATCCATAGCCAAACCACGCTCGCTAATAAAATCAGCGAGCTGCTCGCGACTAAACGCACGGAAACCGTCAATAATTTCTACTGGTGCTGGTTCAGGCACAGATACGCGCAAAGTCTCTGGCTTGTCTAAACGTGCTTCGCGCGCTTCTACAGGATTAATAACATAACGACGTACAACATCAACATCTGCATCGCTGAGCGCAGAACCATACAAAGCGTAGACCACAGAGGAACGCACAGTTGGGCGCTCGCCTTGACTGATAAGCTGCACGCATTCGCTTGCCGATGCTGCGCGCTGATCGAACTGACCAGGAAGAGACTCTACAGCGAAAACACGAGCGTTGTTAAGAATATCTGCAGGTAGCTCCTCGTAAACAGTATCGCTTTGAGGTTCACTAAAAACAGTGGGAATAGTGGAAGCGAAGAGTTCCTCGCTTACTCCTTCTACATCATAACGATTGAAAATGCGAAGACTATCTATGTTCTTCACTCCAACAATCTCAGTCAGCTCGGTGAGCAGTTGTTGTGCGTGTACATCGAAACCAGGTTTTTTCTCTACGAGTACGCGGTAAACCATGTCAGTCCTTTATTGCAATGGGTCGTGGGGTTGTGGGGTTGGGGGGGTACATGCTACGGGTGAGCCTGCATTCCTTTGTCTGTGAAAAAAATATGCCGGCGTATAAGCACCGGCATATATGTATTAGTCATCTAGGGCATGAGAAGCATTCAGCTTTTCTAAGCGAGCAAGAATTTCTTCATACGCAGGAATAATGCTTCCCAAATCCTTACGGAAAATATCCTTATCGAGACGTTCAATATGATCGCCGCTCGTCTTGGCTTTATCCCACAGGCGACAGGTGTCTGGCGTTACTTCGTCAGCCAATAAAATAGTGCCGTCCGCAGTGGTGCCCATCTCAATCTTAAAATCAACCAAAGTAACGTCGATATCTGCGAACATAGCAGTTAAAGCATGATTAACTTCGCGAGCCTTTGCGCGGATAATATCAAGCTGATCTGCAGTGGCAATGCCCAAAGCAATAGCGTCATCCGAGTTAATAAATGGATCTCCTAAAGCGTCATCCTTGAGGCAGAACTCAACTACAGGGCGCTTTAACACAGTTCCTTCTTCAATGCCATAGCGCTTAGCAAAAGAACCTGCAGCAATATTACGCGCAATAATTTCCAGAGGGAACATGGTTAAATGGCGGTTCAGCTGTTCTGTTTCGCTCAGTTGCTTCACAAAATGGCTTGCAATGCCGCGATAGTGAAGCTCACTAAAAATAACAGAGGTAATGCGGTTGTTCAGACGGCCCTTACCCTCGATCTGCTCTTTCTTTGCTCCATTACCTGCTGTGGCTTGATTCATATACTCAACCCAGAGAATATCGGGATTATCGGTAGCATAAAGTTTTTTTGCTTTGCCTTCATAGAGTTTTTCGCGCTTTTCCATGGATGGCCTTCCTGCAAAATGCAACTAGAGATGCGCTGTGACGTATATTACAGTACCAAGTGGCTACTACAAAAAAGGGTAAAGAAAACGCCGTTTCCTCGAGATTGTAAGCCGAGGAGAATGGCGTTTTTTCAGGGATTTTATTGATTGATTTCGTAAGTAAGAGCGCTGAGCATGTCTGCTGTTTTAGCGCGTGCTTTGTCTACTGATTCATCGCGCGCGAGCAGAACAGCCATGCGGCGGTGTCCGTGCACAGCAGGCTTACCAAAAAGACGCAAATCTGTGCCGTTACGTGCGAGAACCGTTTCGAGATTAGAGAAGATAACTTCGCCATCGCCTTCAATAACAACAGCTCGGCTGGCGCTGGCTGTAGAACCGGAAGCATCGCGCAGGCTGACAGAATCCTGCGTTACAGGAATGCCTAAAATAGTGCGAGCGTGCAAAGCAAACTCGCTGAGATTTTGCGACATCATAGTAACCATACCCGTGTCGTGCGGGCGAGGGGATACCTCGTTAAAGAGCACAGAACCATCGTTCAAAACGAAAAGTTCCACACCAAAAACGCCCCAGCCCTTTTCTCCTGCCTCTTGAGCGTCGTGCACAAGCTGCTCAACAACAGTAAGAGCTACCTTTTGTCCGCGTTCTAATACATCTGCAGGAACGGCAGCAGGCTGCCAAGACTCACGGTAATCGCCATCCTTTTGAATATGACCAATAGGAGCGCAGGTTACCACGCCCGCGCTGGACGATACGGTGAGGATGGTGAGCTCGTAGGCCAGAGGAACAAAAGCTTCAACGATAACGCGCGACACAGTGCCATCGCCTGCTGTGCGGCGATCGTCTTGAGCGAACTGCCAGGCGTGGGCAATGTCTGCTTGGCTGCGCGCTACCGACTGACCATGACCGGAAGACGACAGGATTGGCTTAATAACGCATGGGAAACCGACTTCTTGAGCGCCCTTGAGGAGCTCTTCTTCGGAATCGGCAAACTTATATGGAGTGGTGGGAACACCGCACTTTTCTGCTGCGGTTACGCGCAAGGCTTCACGGTTCATGCAAATCTGAGCAATCGTCACGCTTGGTACTACCTGTATGCCCTTTTCTCGTGCTGTAGTTAAGGCGCTGGTAGCGATAGCTTCGACTTCCGGCACAATAATATCTGGGCGAACTTCGTCGACAAGAGCGGTCAGTGTAGCCTCATCGCTCATCTCAATTGCGTGACTTTCGTGAGCCACATGATGTGCAGGCGCATTCTCGTAGGAATCGACTGCAATAACATACGCGCCTAAGCGCATGGCTTCGAGAGCAATTTCCTTACCCAATTCGCCAGAGCCAAGCAACATAATGCGTGTTACCTTGTCTGGATTCGAGGAATAAGGGGCGCCGAGATTTCGCGGCTGGCTATGGATTGGTGAAGGAGTGGATAAAACAGAACGTGTGTGAGTGTTTACCATACTTTTATTGTGGCATGTGAGGGGTACGGGCGCGCTTGAAGTTTGCTAGACTAGAAGCAGGTCCGTGTGAATCAACATAAAAACGTGTTGATTGCGAACCAACTACTACAAAGAGGAGGAGAGGAAGATGAAAATCCGTAGGATGATTATATCTGCGGTGCTTGCGGTGGCTATGTTTGCTCCGTTGGGTACTGCTGTGGCTGTCTCTGCTGAGTCGGATACGTCGGCGGTAACGACTGAACAGACAGATAAAGACAAGAAACAGGATACGTCTACTGGGTCTGAGAATGTGACGGGGGGGGGGTAGTGAGTCTGAGCAGGTAGAATCTGATTCTGCTCCTGTTACTTCGGCTGAGCCTGGTGAGGCTTCGGCCACTCCAGCACCGTCTGAATCAGCTGGTTCTGATCGTGCTGCTACTGCGGACGAGACTGGGCGTGTCACTATGAAAATAGGT